>DUMU01000024.1 GCA_012839805.1 Bacillota bacterium
CACCGCAGCAGCAGGTAGTCCGGTGAATGAAGGATGCGCAGGTCGGTGGTGACGTGGATCAGGTTGAGTCGTTGCCCGCGAAAGAGGTCGCTGCCTGTTTCGTAGATCCAACCGGCTCTGCCCGCCTCTCCGTTCACTGGTATTCCGTCGGCCAAGACTCTTGTACGTTCAGCAAAATCGCAGGAGATTATAGCCTAAACTTCCCCGCATGGTGTTCACCCACAGGTACTTGACAGACCTAAACGGACCGGGACTCTTTGACATTTGAGCCCGGGATAGCTATGATCACGATGGTGTTCTGGTGGGCACTTTCCAGGGGGAGTTGCGACTCACGGTCCCAAAGAAGGGCCTTCCTCCGTTTTTACGATCAGTTAGCTTTACGTAGGTGATTTCCTGCTGGCGGCACCAAGCTCTTATGCCCTGGCGCGTGTCGCGTATGACACGGTGGAGCGGGAGAACGGCCTCGACTCGGACCGGCGAAGGAAGGCCAGGGCACGGGGTTACGGGTCTGGGTGGAGTTGGTGTATCCGTGCACCAGTGCCCGGCTGAGAATGGGAGCATCGAGCGCCTCCAGGCAACTTGTCAACTTGTGGTACAAGCTCAGGCCAGGTGCCACGCCAGATACTACCAGCGTTGTGGTGGGAACTAACGATGCGCATAGGGGTCATCAGCGACACGCATGTGCCTGTTCGGGCACGGGTATTGCCCGGTGCGGTTTTTGAGGTTTTGGCCGGGGTCGACCTGATCCTGCATGCCGGCGATCTAGTCACGCTGGACGTTCTGGATGAACTGGCAGCCATTGCTCCGGTCATGGCCGTGCACGGGAATGTGGACCGGCCCGAGGTGATAGAACGTTTACCGGCGGTGCTGCGGGTCGAGGTCGGGGCTGACGGGTCGGTAAAGGTCAACACCACAGGTTCGCAGCCCAACGGCAAGCCCCTCATTATAGGCCTTGTCCACGGCCACGACGGCGCGGGCCGGACCACTCCCGAGCGGGCGGCCAGCCACTTCCCCGACGCCGGCGTCGTGGTCTTTGGCCACTCCCACCAACCCCTGAACGAATGGCGTGAGGGCCGCCTCTTCTTCAACCCGGGTTCCGCCACTGACCCCCGCCGGGCCCCGTGGCCCAGCGTGGGGGTTATCGAAGTGGGCCGGGCAGTACGGGCAGTACGGGCAGAGATCATCCGGCTGGCAGGGTAAGATCTGGTTGGCAGGGTGAGCCTCAAACTCAACCCTCGAGCTCACACCGGAGTAGGAGAAGAGGAGCGCAAGCGGGCCAGCGGGGGAGCGGGGAAGCAGGCCGGGGTGGTGGGAAAGGTGATCATAAGCGCTAGCCGGCGGTCCGACATCCCCAGATTCTACGCAAAATGGTTCATGAACCGCATTCGTGCGGGTTACTGCACCTATCCCAATCCGTTCAACCCCGCCCGGGTGGTGCGAGTTTCTCTGGCGCCAGAGGATGTGGATGTTATTGTCTTTTGGAGTAAGAATCCCCGGCCACTAATGCAATATCTGCCCGAACTGGACGGCCGTGGATACCGTTACTACTTCCAGTTCACGGTGAACGGTTACCCCCGTGAGATAGAGCCTCGCATCCCATCGTTAGCGGAGAGCCTGGCGACGTTCAAGGAGCTCTCCCGCATGGTTACTCCCGAGCGGGTCATCTGGCGGTATGATCCCATTATCTGGTCGGCCACGTTCGACGAAGAGTACCATGTGAACAGGTTTTCGCAGATTGCTACCGCTCTGCAGGGGTACACGAAACGGGTAGTGATCAGCTTCCTCGTTCACTACCGGGGAGTGGAAAAGCGCATGGCGTGGGTAGCGGGGCTACGGCCATGCACGCCGGAAAACCCCGCCCTCGCCTCTCTGTTGCGAAGGATGGCCGACCTTAGCCGGTCGTTGGGAATGGAAATCGTGTCGTGTGCTCTCCCTTACGATCTGCGGCCGTTCGGGATAAGCCCGGGCAAGTGTATCGACGACGAACTCATCTATCGAGTTTTCGGGGTCAAGGTACCGCCGCACAAGGATACGGGGCAGCGGCCGGCTTGCCGGTGCGTGGAAAGCCGGGATATCGGCGTTTACGGAACTTGTCGTCACGGGTGCGTGTACTGCTATGCTACAGGACTCCCGGGGGCCAGGCTGGAGCCCCACGATCCGGACTCCCCCTCTCTGGTTGGGCACTACGAGCATCAGCAAAGAGGTACGGCCGCAGGCGACAATGCCTCGGGCGCGGTGGGGGGTCGCTATTATGGGGTTCCCGGACGCCGGCGGGCATGTTTTCTACACCCCTTCATGGCTTACCGCCCATTTTGAGCCACAAGTTGCGTTCTGTTTTCTCTCTCCTTTGTTGGGCACGTATTTCCCTAAGCTTTTCTAACTGGCGCTTGCGTATATGCTCGTCCACAAGCTTGCGAAATTCAGGTGGTGGGGTGTATATGCCTTCTTGTATCTCCTTGCGGATGCACTCGCTTTCGATGGGATACTCCGAACTGAGCGCACTGTATCCTATGGCTCCGGCAAAACAGTTTCGTCCCCCGCTAATGAGATATTCGAGAAATTGCAAATCCTTAATATACTTACGGTTCACCCAAGATGTCTCCTTGAGCCGGTCTAGAACGAACTTGGTTTTGATCTCCTTCAAATACATTGCACGTTGCCCCCTCTATCTGCTGGCATCAGCTCTACTTTGGCTCCAATCACCACATACCTGCGCGGATAGCGGGGCAAGAACAAAGCCCTCTTCGCTTTGAGGAAGAGGGCGCGCGACAATCGATATTGCCCTCTTATCTCTCAGCCGAAGATCCCCGTGATCTCCGCTGCAGGACTTGGCACCTTACTCGCACCTTCACAGCCCGTCACCGGACGCAGCTGCTTAAGAAAAACGGTGCAAGCAGGTTGCCGGGCTTCATCGGGCCAGTCCCTCCGCCACTCGTGATAAGAGCCGCTTGTCTTCAGGATACCGCCCGCCGGATGGATCGTCAATACCTTGGTGCTCGTGCAACACCGCAATGGATAGCACCGTCCGGCGGAGGGGAGCGGTGGTGCGCCCCCCTGTCGCGTGGCGATATGTGGCGCGGGCAGCTGCACACTACGGCCGAAATATGCCGAATCCAATACCCATGCGGTCGAAATCTTCCTTGCACAGTGCCTTCAGAGCTGCTGCCATGAGTAGAGCATTTGTCGGTGCTAGCTGGTACCCAGTGCGATCACGCAAAACCAGCCCGGCATCAATCATTTCCTCTAGGGCCGTTCTAAGATCCTCTCTTGAACTAGCTATGCCTGCATCCAGAAGTTCATCTTCTTTCGCAGGATGATTCAAGAGAGCCATGGCCACTTCCCAGTGACCGGGTGCCAAAAGCGAACGTAGCTTTTCCATGGTCGAGGGTGGCGGGCCTTCTCCTTTCAACATCTCGCCGACCGCGAAGAAAGCCAGGCCTTTCTTCAGCCATACTCCTACTCTGTCTATCGCTTTATCTCCTCGATAAAAGGCAATATTGCAGCCAGGATTCCTTAAGGCAAAATTGTTCCATCCGGCGAATACCTGCCCCAATACATCGATGAGTGCTTCGTCCCGTTTCGTCTTGTTCTGTTCACTTAGTCGCTTAGCCAGTTCGTCCCCCAGCGCTCGCAGTCCGATAGCCCCGTCAACTCCGAGCAGCGTATCGGCGGAGATGCCCAGTACCCGGCAGAGGTCAGGCACGAGAGCAATGTCGGGAGCTGACTCACCGTTCTCCCATCGGGAGACGGCCTGCGGGCTTACCCCGAGTTCAGACCCTAACTGCTCCTGAGTGAGCCCCTGGGCTTTGCGTGCCTCCGCGATGGTGCGTCCCAACTTACTCAGGTCGAGCACGGCTTCTCACTCCCCAGTTGAGGTTTTTCGACTCAACCATAACACCATGGCCGGTGGGAAGGTATTGAGACGATCGTGATGAACTCAATCGCGAGTTGAGCCCGGCTCCAGGAAGTGAGCTCCCGGCCGGCAGTCGGGGTGGACTCTGACCGGGTCTTCGGAACCGCTTGGGGGCTAAACGCCTTCTCGCTGCCCGGGTGTATGGCAACCGGAGCCGTGGCGACGCTGGCAAGACTTCCTGGCAGGCTGATTCGTATGGGAAGAGAGCAGACCGTTTACGACGGAGGAGGGATGCACGATGACCGTTTGCTCGGTAGAGGAGGCGCGCCGCCATGTTGAACGCATCGCCCGCTCGCGCCAGGAAGGGTCCGATGAACTCAAAGACGCGTTGGCCGGGGCACTTCAGCGCGTGACGATGATGTTCCCGGCGACAGGTCATTTCCTGATGGAGTTCCTGCAAAACGCAGAAGATGCAGCCTCTACAGCTGTGTTCGTTGGGATTGCACCAAATGGCGTTCGCATTGCCAACAACGGTACTCCTTTTTCGCCTGAAGATGTCGAAAGCATCTGTCGAGTCGGCAGGTCATCCAAGAAACCGACTGACTACATCGGATACCTTGGGATCGGGTTTAAGTCGGTTTTCTTGTTTTCTGACGCCCCACGTATTGTGTCGGGGTGCTATCGGTTCGGCTTCGAGCGAGATAGCTGGCCGAACCCGGACGCAGTTCCCTGGCAAATCACTCCAATTTGGCTTGAAGAGCCACCGGAATGGATAAGCAGCCTTCCCTCCTACCGTACCTTTTTTGAACTGCCCTTCCGACGGGGCTACGAACTCAGCATCATAGAGCGCCTCAAGAAAGAAATCCGGGCCGACATCCTCTCGCCCCGCGTGTTGCTGTTCCTGCGGCATGTGGAAGAGGTCGTACTCCGTGACCAGATCAACGGCGCGGAACGAGTTCTTCGCAGGAAGCGGTTGCCCTCTGCCGGCGAGGCTACGAGCCCTTACGAGTTGTACGAGCTGTCTGAAGAGCAGCGGGATGCGAGGCTGCAGCGCTGGGTAGTCTTCCGGTCCACGGTTTCCGTGCCCGAAGAGGTGCGGGCGGACTGGGTCACCCGGGAGTGGGAGCGCCACGAGGTGGCAAGTCGCGAAATCGCCGTGGCCTTCTTGCTTGACGGGTCTGGGCAGCTCCAGCGAGAGGACAAAGGAACGGCCCACATGGGAGTGTTCTCTTTTCTGCCCCTCAAGGAAGTGCCAAGCGGACTTTCTTTTCTGGTGCAGGGGGACTTCCTCACGGGACCGGGTCGGGAAACCATCCGTCGAGACGCGCTTTGGAACCGGTGGGTCGCCCGGGAGCTCTTTGGGTTCATCACGAGGACGGTCGTACCTGTACTCATGGCTCATGACCGGTGGCGGTACGTAATAACTAACGTACTCTACCCCGGTCTGGGTGGGCCCGAGATAATAAACCAGGAGCTTATCTTGCCGCTTCGTCGTTATGTACAGGAAGAACGGTTATTGGTCGCGGCCGACGGGTCTTTCGTAGCGCCGAAGGAAGCCATCCAGCTACCAGTGTCAGCATGGGATAGTGAATGGTTTCGTGTGGCGGGGATAGCAGGCGTGGAAGCGCTCTTTCCAGGAAGGAAGGTCCTTGACCGTCATACAGCGCCTCATGGAGAGATATCCCGGCTGATCAAGGAAGGACCTTCCGTTGATAGCGTGAGGTGGCCGTCGGCCATGCAGAGGCTGGTTGAAGATCGGGCTCAGGAAAGGGATACGATGTTTTTCAAGACGTTATATCGAGAACTTGGCCGCTATCAGGAGGGAACCATTCGGCGTGCCCCGTGGTCCTCGGCCCCTATCGTGTTTACGGAGGACGGACAGTTAGTCCCGGCGTCCAGATCCTACTGGTCTGAGGTGGGCCCACCGGGACCGTTGGCACGCCGGCGGGTGCACCCGGATATCGGAGCGGATCCTGAATGCATACGATTCCTCGAGATTATCGGATGTCACGTAATGACGTCAGACGAAGTAACGAGGGCGCAAGTCCTTGAGATCTTCGTGCAGCACCCGGAGAAATGGTCGGCTCTTTCTGACGAAGAGCGCTTGGAACTGACGGGCCACTTCTTCCGCGCCTGGCAGAACGGTGTCCTTAGTACCAGGACCTTAGAATTCTTGACCGTTAAGGCTCACGACGGTAAGTGGTACCGTCCCGGGGAAGTTTTCTTCTCTCAGGTTTTTGCGCCGTCCGAACGGCTGGAGGTGCTGCTCGCCAGCGGGCTACTGAAGGTAGGCCCTGAAGAGATGAGGTTGCTGTCCGACGAGTATTTAGGACTTAGATGCGGCAGCCCTTATGAATGGAGAAGGTTCTTCGATGAGCTGGGCGTGGGCCGGCGCTTGGTAGCCGAACGACTCAGAGAGTCTTTTACCGAACGGGTCGCGGAGGAAGTACTCATCCGCTACGAGAAAAAGAGCGGTCGCCGTCCCGTACGTGTTGCCCGTTCTCAAGAGCGAGGCTACGATTTCGAGTCTAACGGACGTCGGATTGAGCTAAAAGGCCGCTCTGACCCCAGGCCGGTGATCAGCCTCACCAAGCAACAATACCAGACACTTCATGAAAGCGGTTCTTACGTTTACGTAGTGTCCGATGCCTTGAACAACCCCGAGCTGTTTGTCTTGCGTGGAAAGCGCTTGCTTGACCTCGTGCCTGATCCCAGTTTCGCCTACCAGGAATGGCATGGGCTGTGCGAAGATCGTTACGTGGCACTGGCAGATGAGGGGGAGGGCGAAATCCGAGCGTAGACTTCGAGCTGCAGTTGGGCGTCAACGGTACCCGGACCATGCAGGGGCGAGGCTCGGGGCTCTGCCGCCGCCACCCTTCTGCCCGTCGACGCGCCCACGCTTGCGGCTATCCCCACTTACGGCGAGCTGAGCATTACGAGGTCGGGGCACGGAAGCGCGGGCAGCGTGGCAGCGCTGGTCGGCTTTCACCTGGCAGGGGCTGTCGTGATGATGGTGGAGAGTTTGGGCGCCGGGGTGGGCCGGGATAGAGCAACCAAGGGGATACCAGACGAAGGCGGGCGGGAGCAACATATGCTGGAACTGACCGAACTCTACAACCGGGTCAAGGCTGCCGGCCGGCTAAGTGTGGATTTTGCCCGGTACGGCCGGCCGGGAGTTATGCCCCCGCGGCCTGGCGATGGAGCTGTTGTTCTCGACCGGGTGCGGGGAGCGTTGCTTGGGGGTGCCGTAGGGGACGCCCTGGGCCGTACGCTGGAGTTTGCCGGTTATCCCCACCCCCGGTGGGTTGAACACTACCAGCCAGGCGAAGATCCGGACGACCCCGGCTTCTGCCGACCGCCCGGCGCCATCACCGATGACACGCAACTGACCATGTGGCTGGCGGAGTCTCTCCTCGAACGGGGCGGGCTTGACCCGGAGGACGTGGTGCGGCGGTTCACCACGTCCACGATTCGGGGGATCGGGATCGCTACCAGCCAGTTCGTGGCGAACTGCCGGCAGGGTCTTCCCTGGGACCGGTGCGGGGTCCGGTCGGCCGGCAACGGAGTGGCGATGCGCTCGGCGCCGGTGGGGCTCTTTTACGGGCGGGACTTCGGTTCACTGAAGCTCGCGGCCGGATTGCAGGCCCTGATTACGCACAACGACCCCATGGCCATCGCCAGCGGGATCATGGTGGCCTACGCCGTGGCCCGGCTCGTGGCCGAACCCCGTTCCGCACTCGATCCCTTGGAAGCTCGGATTACCTTCTGCCGCGATCTGGCGGGTATAATCGAGGGAATGGAGACCGGGGAGGCGGAGATGGGGAGCGGGCGGGCAGGTAGCAGGCGAACGGGGAGCGAGCAGGCCGGGGGCAGAGAGGCGGCGAGCAGCTACCGCAATCGCCAGGGGATGCCGGACAGTCTCTGCCGGCGGGTTGGTACGAGGATTCCGGAACTCCTGGCTGCTGGGGCGACCGCGGGCGAGGTGCAGGAAGAGTTCGGGAGCTCAGCCTACGTCCTCGAGAGTCTCCCGTTCGCGATCTTTTGCTTCCTACAAAGTCCCCATGACTTCCGGCGAACGTTGCTGCATGCGGTAAACCTCGGCGAAGATTCCGATACCACCGGGGCTATGGCCTGTACCCTCAGCGGGGCCTACAACGGGGCCAATGCGATTCCGGCCGAGTACCTGGAGGGGCTGGAGTACCGCTTCTGGCTCGAGGGCCTCGCCGCCGGGCTCGCAGAGCGCTGGCAACATTCTGACGCTTAGCAAGTTAAACCTAGCTCATAGGCGCTGCCGGTAGTTTTGAGATCAAGGTACGTTCGACATGAATGAGTCTGAAGGGGTGTGAGGCGATGCGAGTTATAGTCTCCTCATGTGGGACGAGCCTTTTGACGAATGACCTTACATCCGAGACTGGCGGCGAGATGTTACGCCTACTAAACCGGTACACCAACAGCAAGGAACGTGAGATTCCGTTGGAGGATCGCAAGCTGTTGGAAGCCCACGTTCGCGTCCGCCGCGAACGATTACTTTCCGGTGGCATACAGGATGCCCGGAAGGCGAGTGCCGAACTCAACGGATTACTCGGAGTATATGGCGGCAGAGCGCCTGATCCACGGGACGTACTGTTCCTGCTGCACACGGACACATACTTGGGAACTACAGTAGCCGAAGCTGTAGCAGCATGGCTCGAACAGAAGGGCGCACGGGCACATATCGTTCGGATTGAGTATCTGGCAACAAACTCGATAGAGACATTCCACTGGGGAATACAGGAATTGACAAGATGGTGTGATGAGACACTCCCTGAATACCGACGGCAGCATTATCACATCGTATTCAACCTAACTGGTGGATTCAAGGGCGTGCAGGGGGTTCTAAATACTCTAGGGCACGTTTACGCCGACGAGATGGTCTATATTTTCCAGGGCTCAGACTCCCTCATCCGGATTCCCCGGCTGCCTGTGCGTTGGGAGTTGGACGATTGCATTACAACCAACCTCCCCGTTCTGCGCCAGTTGTGGAATCACCGGCCACTGCCGGTAGCGCAGGTCAAGGGCATCCCGGAGAGCCTGGTAATTGAGGACAATGGCATGGCCATGCTTTCAGTTTTCGGTTCGATCGCATTTGAACAGTACCGCAAGAGTAAGAACTCTGTTTATGCCCAACGATTGCTCGACCCACCCTCGAGCCAGGTCGTCTTTTCGGACCGTTTCAAGCGCGACGTGGAAGGGATTAATGAAGCAGAGCGGATTCGCCTTCTCAATTTCCAGATCGATGATTTCGACCGTTACCTGGTGGAACACGGTACTTATAATCCTCGTTCGTTACGAGTGCATCCTTGGGTTGGCCGACCTCCGGTTCCCGGAATCACCCACGAGTTCTATGCCTGGTCGGATTCGGACGCCGGCCGTGTGTTCTTCCACTTCTTACCCGATGGAACGGCCGTCCTGGATCATTTTCGCCACCACATCTGACGTAAACTCCGTGGCGGACGGGATCAGGTTGGCGGGCAACGGGCAAGCTTGACCATGCCGTTCAGCGCGGGGGCCTCCTGGCTGCCGTCCCCAATTCCGTTCCCGACGCAGCGGCGGCGCGCCCCGCGCGAAAGGAGGAAATGCGTGTATGGCAAGGGATGTCGAACATGATCCGCTGGACTTTGCTAGGAGTATTGGCGGGAAGCTGGTCTTCACACCGGGTCCCACCGAGGTGGCGGAGGAAGTCCGCCAGGCCATGGCGCTGCCGGTAGCCAACTCGGATCTCGACCCGGAGTTTGCCCGGCTTTACCGCGCGACGTGTCGCCAGCTGGGCGAGCTGATGCACACGCGCAACGACGTCCTCATCCTGGCGGGGGAGGGGCTCCTCGGCCTGGAGGCGGCCGTCGCCTCGCTGGTGGAACCTGGCGACCGCGTTCTCTGCCTGGCCAACGGCCTCTACGGCCGGGGCTTCGCCGACTTTGCCCGCGACTGGGGAGCGGAGGTGACGCTCTTCGAGGCGGACGACCGGGAGCCGCTGGATGCTGCGGAGCTGGAACGCTTCCTCTCGGAGCGGGAGGCGGCAGGAAGCGGCGGCGAGACGCCGCTCTTCCGGTTGGCCACGCTGGTCCACTGCGAGACGCCGACCGGGCTCCTCAACCCGGTCGACCGGCTCCTTCCCGTGCTCAAGCGACACGGGATTCTAACCGTCGTGGACAGCGTCTCGGCGATCGCGGCGGTGCCGCTGGAGGCCGACGCCTGGGGCGCGGACGTGGTACTGGGCGGCTCGCAGAAAGCGCTCTCCGCCCCGCCCGGGCTCGCCTTCCTGAGCGTCAGCCCGGCCGCCTGGGAGCGGATGCGGCGTCGCCGGCACCCCGTCCCGGGCGTCTACCTCAACCTCTGGCGCTGGCATGAAGAGTGGCTCGGGCAGGGGATCTTCCCCTACACGCCCTCGACTTCCGACATCTACGCGCTGCATGAGGCGGTCCGCCGCGCGCTGGCCGAGCCGGAGGCCGAGCGCTTCGGCCGTCACGAGCGGATCGCGCGAGCGGTCCGCGCGGCCATCCGCGCCGCCGGCCTCGAACTCTACCCGCGTGAAGAAGCCTCATCGCCCTCGGTGACCGCCTGGCTCGTCCCGGAGGTGCTCCGCCCCCGGGAAGCCGAGCTGCGCGAACGCCTCTGGCGGCAGCACGGGGTGATGATGGCGGGGAGCTGGGGTCCGACGGCGGGTTTGGTGTGGCGGGCCGGCCACATGGGCGAAAACGCCCGCCCGGAAAAGGGCGAGCGGTTCGTCCGCGCCCTGGTCGAGCTCCTGCGAGAGGCCGGCTGGGCGATGCCGGGCGACCCGGTGGCGGCCTACCGGGCGGCGCTCGGCTAGGCTCCGCCGGGCTGCTTTGTATGATGCCAATCACTTTCATTTGACGAACTTGCTGCAGGAGGTTCTTGTGGGGGCCTTGGGCGTCTTTGCTCATCAGAATCAGATCATTCTAGTCCTAGCGCCCGACGCACTGATGATCGGATCTCCGTCGCGAAATTGACTGCCGCGTTTGCATCCTCGGCATCGGCGATCATCCCGGGGCCGCGAACCTCTACCCCAAGGCTAGTAAGCGCCTCGGTAGCCTCTTCCAAGTGTGTCCAGGACGGTTCAAGAGGAAGCGCTAACCGGAGCAAAGCCGTCAGATCGTGGATCCTTGGGAAGGATACCCAGCCTCCACTAGTCTGGCTTTTAAGTATTTCTCGGCGCACTGTTGCGCGTGAAAACAGGCAGCGTCGTAGTTCGGCGAGTCAGGAGCGAGCAGC
This sequence comes from Bacillota bacterium, assembly GCA_012839805.1. GTDB lineage: Bacteria > Bacillota > Limnochordia > Limnochordales > DUMU01 > DUMU01. The sequence goes on from DUMU01000024.1 coordinate 11,126, forward strand.
TCGCGGCGAGCAGTACGAAAGTCCCCCTCAGCCTTTTCCACCCATTCCCTCGTTTCGGGCTTCATAGAGCACCTTCCCCCTTTGCGCTACTTCACGCAGGAAATCATCTTGCACCTGTAGACGTAGGTGAAACTGCTCGGGCGACCGCACTAACAAATCAACAGGAAAAGGTGGTTTGGTACGCCTGCGAATTTCCGATGCCATACGCCACGGTTTTCCCTTAAACGGCAGTATTACCAATAGATCCACGTCGGAATCGGGAGACGGTGTACCATAAGCATAGGACCCGAAGAGAATAATTCGATCTGGCTTAAATTCTCGGATGATACGTTCGGAAAATGTCTGGATGTCTTTCATATTGACCATCGTATACCACCACTGTGTTCCGACCTTGTAAGTTCGTCAGTTTACAGCCCCGTCACCGGCAGGACAGATGTTCAACCCTATCGAGAACCCAGCCCTTCGACGGGGCGCTGACACCCACATTGTCGGCTATAAAACCCAACAGAATCTTACCATGCCTGGAGGCCGGTGCGAGAGTCCCGAACGGTGGGGACACAGTCAACTGCTCCTCCTGCAACAGGCGCACCAGGTAGCCATTGTTCACCCTGCGGGTAGTTGCCACTGGCCGCACCTGCCTCGAGCAGTCCGTCACCGAAGACGTGCCCGAGGTGCGAGTGGTCGAGCGGCACACGGACGGTATGGCGCACGGACGACATTGTTACTACGGCCCGTCGCCCTGAGTGCCAAAGCGTGCCGGCAAACCGCCTGACCCCCTCGGCAACCGTGGACTGCGATGTCAGATGATGTCGAGGTCGGGCACCTCGACGCCCAGCATGGCCAGGCGGGTACACACCTGGCCCTTGTGGTGGAAGTCGTGGGTGACGAGGTGCCACGCAATTGCTTCTAGCGTAACTTCGGGCGGGTCGCCGGGCACCTTGCGTGTCTCCGATCGAGCGGATTCGTCGAGGCCGGCAAGCCATTCCACGGTGCGGGTCCGTACCGGCCGCCACGCGGCTTCAAGCTCCGCAGGCGTGACGAACGCGGCCGGATCGAGCATGGGCCGCGGCCTGCCTTTTACGATGTGTGAGACCCATATTTCTTCCGCCTTCATCATATGCACGAGGATAGTTTTGATGCTCATTACCCGGGGATGCGGCTGCCACGTCCACCAGTCGTCGGGGAGCCGGCGGCACAACTCGATGAGCTGGAACGGCCGTTCGCTCATGGCTCGTAGCACGAACTCGGGGATCAGGGCCATCGTCTATCACCTCTTTCCACGCCGGGGCCTGGCGGCAACCGGGCAGCCGGCCGCCAACCCGACGGCATAGTTGGGGATTCGGCGGTTACCGGCTACTTCCTGTACCGGGTTCAGTTGAACGGTCCACGCAACCGCCGGCAGCAGGGCGGAGCGGGTTGTGTATTCTGGCGGGATGTTTTACCGGTGATACGCTCTCCGTGGCCGGGGCCTCATGGCGGCCGTCCTTCCGCATCTTCCCTCCTTTGGACGTAATATGGTAAGATAGCACCGGCGTCTCTTTCCATTCCATCCGTACCAAGTTGTACCCCGCATGGTTCGCCACACCATTCCTTTGATCTATCGCCGCGAAGCCTATGTAAGTGTCAGCGGCTGAACTGTCCACGTAGTGTGTGGTGTCGCCCGCCTACCGGTTAGGAGAGAGACGGAAACATCGGCGTTAGTTATCACGAGTGGCATCGCAACATGCTCAAGACGTGGCCTTACCGGGCTCGCCCGGTTTGAGCGAGCCCGACTCGCCAGGGAGAGGGGAGGTTTTGCTCATGAGGTCAAGTAGGCAGAGCAGGGTGCGACGGGCAACGCTGGTGATTCTCCGGCTTCTTCTATTGTCTTTGGCCACCATCGGAACGGCGGGAACGGTGCCGGTGGAAGTCGCGGCCGGCATCGCTCAAGCGGGCTGGTCGGTCCCCACGCGGTGGGAGCGCAGCACGGTCGGCATGGAACGAATGCCCTGGGTCTCCGGGAACACACTCTACCTGCTCTTCGGTGTCTTTGACATCTACAGCTCTACTTATAATGAGGCGCTCGACGCCTGGTCGGAGCCCAAACCAGTCCCCGGACCGATCAACACTTCGGCTAACGAAGTCAACCCTGTAGTTGTGAAGGGAGGAAGAGTCCTTTACTTTGCCCGTAATAATCCCTTATCGAACTACGATTTTTATCGTAGCGAGTGGAATGAGGCGAAAGGTGAATGGGGGACACCGCTGAAGGTTGAAGCTTGGAGTACTACTGACTTGGAATGGGATCTTTGGGTGAACGAGGATGAGACGGTAGCCTACTTTACCAGTAGAGGCTCTTTTGGTGGCCGGAAAGGCTTGGGAGACCTAGACGTATGGAAAAGCGTGAAGGTGAACGGCAAGTGGAGCACCCCCGTGAACCTGGGAGCGCCCATAAACACCTCAGGACCGGAGTGGAGCGTTTTCGTCGGGCCCGACGGCAAGATCTACACTGACAGCTACCGGGAGGGCACGGTCGGTAAGATGGACATCTTCGTGGCGACCGGCGAAAAGAGCGCCCCGGTGAGCTGGGGAGAGCCGTTCAACAGTCCCGGCGATGAGAGGGAAATCGCTTTCAACGACCGCTGGCTCTTCATAACCGCGGTGGGCCGCGCGGGCGGTGCCGGCGGCTTTGACCTCTTTGTTTCGCGCTGGGAGGGTGCGCCCGTCGTGCCGGCGGCGGCCCAGTCTGTCGACCGTGCTGCCGATCGTGCTGCCGATCGCGCTGCCGAACCGGCCGCCGAACAGGCGGGCGTACAGGTTGCCAACGAGCCGGCCCAAGAAGGAGAGTTGCAGGAGCACCGGGAAGCAAAGTCGCAGCAGCAGCCCGAAGCACCGGTTAAAACAGCGCAGGCCCCCGGCACGGAAAGCCCGCCGGCCCACGGCGTCCTCGCGGTGACCGTGCCTGCCGGGACCGCGGTACTCATTGACGGCAAGCAGGTAGGTACCGGGTCGCTAGAAGTTCAATTGGAGCCGGGACTTCATAAACTCCGGCTGGAGCTGGTCGGCTTTGCACCGCATGAGGAAGTGGTGGCCATAACCTCGTCCTGCCGCCTCCAGCGGACCATTGAGCTCTCTCCCCTCGTGCCGGCTGGCCGCGGCTTCCTTTATTTACGTTCCGCAACTGAACCGGTAACCGGCCATCTTGTCTCTATCGACAGCTCCGGAGTTCACCTGGTGACGGGCCGCGGGCTGGAAGTATTCCCCACGGAGTCGCTGGCACTTTTCACCCCGGTCGAAGCGCCCCGTTTGAGCGGGAACATCCCGGCCGGCGTCACGATCACCCGGTCGGGCGAGCTGATCGGCGGATTGCCGGTGGCCTACGACGCGGCGAACGGTGTTCTAAGCGCTCCCGATGGAGGCCGTGTCCCCATCGGCGACGTGGCGGCCATCGTATGGCAGGGGCGGAGGCTGCCGATTGCTAACCGTTCACCGGTCGTCACCCTCTTTGAGGTGCCGCAGGAGGTGCTGGCAGGCAGGACGGCTACCTTCCGAGCGGAGGCGCAAGACCCCGAGGGTGACGAGCTCACATACGTCTGGTCCTTCTCCCAGGGCAAACCGGAAACCGCGGCGGGGCAGAGTGTGACGTGGACCGCGCCGTTCAGCCAGGTCGGTCTCCAGGTCGACGTCACGCTGCGGGTTGCCGACCCCCACCACGAGTTGGTATTATCCAGCCTGGTGAACGTCCTGCCTCCCGACGCCGACCAGGACGGCCTGAGCGACGCTGCCGAACGCCATCTGCGAACCAAGCTCAACAATCAAGATTCCGACGAGGACCGGGTAACGGACGGAGACGAGGTGGCCCTCGGCACCGACCCGCTCGATGTGGACACCGACGATGACGGGGTCATGGACGGAGTTGAGGTGGAACTCAAGCTCGATCCGCTTCGTCCCGACACCGATGGGGATGGCCTCCCGGACGGTGAGGAGCTGGCCCTGGGTACCAACCCGTTGCAGCAGGATACCGACGGCGACGGGCTCGACGATGCCCGTGAACTGGCTGTGAAAACAGACCCTGTTCGCCCGGATACGGATGATGATGGGCTTCCGGATGGTCGGGAAGTGGCCCTGGCTAGCGATCCGCTCGACCCTGATACTGACGATGACGGAGTATTGGATGGGCGTGAGGTTGAAGTGGGAACTGATTTGCGCCGCTCCGATACCGACGGCGACGGTCTCACCGATGGCGACGAGATCGGCCGCGGTACGAATCCTTCACTGCCTGATACTGACGGGGACACGCTTTCTGATTGGCAAGAAGTGCAGCTGGGGACTGATCCGCGGCAGCAGGACACCGATGCAGACGGCCTTGCGGATAACAAGGAAGTTGAACTGAAAACCGATCCGCGCAACAGGGACACGGACGGCGACTGGCTGGCGGATGGCTATGAGGTTTACTCGAGCGGAACGAACCCCTCGGCTTGGGATACCGACGGAGATGGCTTCGGTGACTTCGACGACCTTGTTCCCCGGAAGGATGCCGTTCTTGAACTCAAGATTAAGTGGTTCCAGCTTCATGACGATACCGAGCCCGGTTACTGGGTGCTGTGGCCTATCTGGCGCGAGGACCCTGACAACACGGCAGAGGTTTACTTGCTAGCCTGGGCAAATTCTGACATGAAGTCCGTGCCCACCTGGCGCTTGCCGGCATTCGGGACCTATCCGTTAAAACCCGGGGAATGGTGGACAATAAACCAAACGCGAAGAATTAACGTCCCGGACAACCAGCGCTACGTTAAGATCATCCTGGCTGCGTATGATGAGGACGACGACGGCAAGTATGACGTGATCGACATTGATGGCTCGGACAAAACCTCCGAACTAACGCTCTACTACGATATCGTCTCCAAGACATGGAGCGGTGATGATAGTTCTGGAGAGACAGACGGTCGTGATGACAGCTACGATGAATACGATGGGAGTTTGTGGTACGGTATCAGCCTGTTGTATTGAAAGTAGCCCTTAGGAGGGAAGCGGCCAAGCAAACATGCCGGCCGGCCTCGGGACAGGCCGGCCACTTCTACCCGGGCGGCAGGGTATACAGCCGGGCCGCCTCTTCCACCGGGATTCCGCGGGCATCCTAAACGCTGCTCGCGCCCGGTGCCCGGCTTGTGCCGTGGTGACTGCCCTAAGAACCGTATGATTCGCTCGCCCGAGGGCGAGCAGAGGATCATTCCGATGCGGGGGGACACCGGAGTGGGACGTCGTCGCTTCGCTGACCCACCCGGACGGATCCCCGCAGTTCCAGAGGCTCTCCACGCTCGAGATCATCCCGCGGCGGCCCGGGCCGGCCGGACCGTGACTCGCTGGACCTTTTCGAGGCTATAATGCAAATGGCGGACCAGGTTCAGGCCGCGTCCACGCCCTGGTGTTGATGGCCACACCCTTCTACACTGCCGAAGAGCGGTTCACCCGGGAGATTCGACAGCTGGCCGCGAGGCGCGGCCTGTCAGAACGGGTGGTCCAACTTCGCCTGAACCAGTGGCGGCGCCAGATGGATGCTGTCGCCCGACAAGTAGCCGGAGGGGAAAAGACGACCAGTGTGAAGGTGGGAGAGCACGAAACAATGCTCAATCTGGCGCGCTTTTTGCAGAACACCCGTTTCGATCCGGCTGCCGTCCTCGCTCAGGTACACGTGCCCGTTCTGGTGCTGCACGGCGAGGACGACCGGGTGATCCCACCCCAGGAGTCGGCCGAACTGATTTCCGCGCTGGTGGCCCGGGACGCGGTGCACGACGGCGGCGCTGACGCCGGCGCCGGTGCCGGTGCCGGGACCACTGGCATTCGGGCAGCCGTCGAACTCTATCAACGGCCGGGGCGCAACCATCTTGGCGGCCACCGTCTAGCGGGATAAACGTCTTTAGGGGGGCATCATGGCTGACTTGGAGAAGTCAAACCAACCGCGTCTTCGTTTAGGTCCTGGCTGGTGGTCAGGGATTGGACCATATCTGATCTGGCCTTATTCGTCGGCGCTGCTCATACTGGCCGTGGTTCGGCCGGTAGGCACGGAGGTCCAGCTCGGTGAACTGACCGTCAAGCTACATCATGTGGCGGCCTTTGCCGTACACGTAGTTCTCGCCTGGTGGTGGACGACCCGCACGCGGGCAGGGAGCTTTCGCGGCAAAGGCTGGTCATTTCGACCGGGGTCCCGCTATAGCGCCGCGGGCGCGGTCGTCTTTTCCCTGCTCTTCGGCGTCTTCATAGAGGCGGTGCAGATACCGTTACCGTACCGTTCCGCCCGGGTCTCCGACCTGCTCTCGAACGTTCTCGGCATCAGCGGGGGAATCGTGCTCCTGTGGCTTGGGTTGAGGGTGTGGCCGTGGTTGAGGCCGAAGCTGGGGCTTACGGCCAGGTTGTGGCTTTGACCCGGGCCGTGGTTCAGATGGAGTTTAGAAGAATGGCGTTACGCAGAACCGGCCTGGCTTGCCAGGGTCGCGCCGGGGCGTTATCATTCGCAGGACGGGAATGCAGCAACCTGAGCGCCCGGGAGGAGAACGGGAATGCCGGCAACATTCGGGCACGGGGACACGAGCTGGTTTGTCCATGATCGTTTTGGAATGTTCATCCACTGGGGGCTTTACGCGCTGCCCGCTCGCCATGAGTGGGTCAAGCAGATGGAGCGGATTCCGGACGAGGTCTACGAACGGTATTTCCGCCACTTCGACCCCGACCTCTACGACCCGGAGCTATGGGCCGAAGCGGCCGCCAACGCGGGAATGAAATACTTCGTGATCACGACCAAACACCACGAGGGGTTCTGTCTTTGGGACTCCCGGCTCACCGACTACAAAGCTCCCAATACGCCGGCCGGCCGGGATCTTCTGCGACCGGCGGTCGATGCTTTCCGGCGTCGCGGGCTGCGGGTCGGGTTCTATTACTCGCTTCTCGACTGGCACCATCCGCACTTCAAGATCGATCGCTTCCATCCCCTCTGGAATCATCCAGACCGGGACCGGCTGAACCGGGAACGGGACCAATCCAAGTACGCGGAGTACTTGCACGGACAGGTACGCGAGCTCCTTACCCAGTTCGGACGGGTCGACATTCTCTGGCTGGATTTCAGCTATCCGGGGCCGGACGGCAAGGGCCGGGACGACTGGAAGAGCGAAGAGCTGGTTCGCATGATCCGGGAGTTGCAGCCGCACATTCTCCTGAACGACCGGCTTGATCTGCCGGAGGCCTGGGATTTCAAGACCCCGGAGCAGTCCCAACCTCAAGAGTGGGTAAAGGTAGATGGGCAACCGGTAGTATGGGAGGCCTGCTGGACGTTTTCGGGGTCGTGGGGGTATCACCGGGACGAAGATACCTGGAAGAGTGTCGAGCAGCTCGTGCAGTTGCTGATAGACACCGTAAGCAAAGGAGGTAACTTGCTCCTGAACGTGGGGCCCACCGGTCGGGGAGAGTTCGACGAGAGAGCTCTCTCTCGTCTCGCGGGCATTGGCGAGTGGATGAAGCACCATGGCCGTTCCATTTACGGTTGCACGGCCGCCCCCCAGGACTTCCAGACGCCGCCGGGATGCCGGCTCACCTATAACCCGGCGACACGCTGCCTATACGTGCACGTCTTCGTTTGGCCGGTGGGCGAGCTTCATCTTCCCGGCTTCGCCGGCAAAGTGGAGTACGCCCAGCTGCTGAACGATGCATCTGAGATCAAGATGAGCACGGGCTCGGGAGCGCCGGCCGGGCCGCAAGGCGGCGAGAACTCAACGCTCATCTTGCACCTGCCGATCCGCAAGCCGCAGGCCGTTGTACCCGTCATTGAGCTTTTCTTAAAGTGACAAAAGTAGGATAGCTTGACCCAGGAGGCTTGGGGAGCGCGCGGAGCGGGAAAGAGACGCGTCGGGAGGGTTGGCGTTGGAGGCGGAATTCCGGATCCGGCCGGCAGAACGAGCCGATATCGAGGCGATCCGAGAGATCTACAACGATGCCATTCTCAATACTACGGCCACCTTTGATTCCAGCGCCAAGACCAGGGCAGAGATGGAGCGGTGGTTCGAAGAGCATGACGATCGCCACCCCATCCTGGTGGCGGTGGTAGATGACCGGGTAGTCGGCTGGGCCTCCCTCAGCCGGTGGTCGGACCGGTGCGCGTACGACGGCACCGTCGAGCTTTCGGTCTACGTCGATCGTGCCTACCGGGGGCGAGGGGTGGGCCGGAGCCTTATGACCGCGATCCTCCAGGCCGGGCGAGACCTGGGCTTCCACACGGTAATCTCCCGGATCGAAGGCGGGAATTCGGTCAGCCTTCACCTGCACGCCGCCCTCGGTTTTAACCTGGTCGGAGTGATGAAAGAAGTTGGATACAAGTTCGGGCGCTGGCTGGACGTGGCGATCATGCAACTCATGCTGGACCGGTAGGTAAGTCCGAACAGAACCGGAAGGGCCAGGGCCAGGGCCAGGGAGGAGACTGCTCACCTTGGATAGCAGCAGAAAGTATTTCGAAGTGCGCCCCAAACTCGTGCGGGCCGGCCGGCAGTCCACCGTCAGCATCCGAAGCCTGTTCGGAGATCTCAAGGACGGGATGGAATACGAAATCAAGTGCATACCGGTAGAGGGCGGTCCCATTCACGTCGCCCGAGCCCGTGTCTCCCGTTCCACTATAAAGGTAAGCCTTCCTTTCGCGGGTGAGGGAGAGTACTCGCTGGTCGTGCAGGAGCCGGCAAGCTCCTCGACGGCAGGAGCCAGTTCAGAACGTACCTTTGTGTTTTCTGTTTATGCCCTCGAGGATGATCTCTGGGCGCGCCGGCCGTTCAAAGGCGACCTGCACATGCACAGCCGCTACTCGGACGGAAGGGAGTCCCCTGCTTACGTGGCGGGAGCCTGCCGCCGTATCGGTCTTGACTTCATGGCCGTGACCGATCACGGAATGTATCGCCCCTCGCTGGAGGCACAGGCTGCTTACGCCGGGGTGAAGAACGACCTGCGTATCTTTGCCGGCGAGGAGGTTCATCCACCGGATAACCCGGTTCACATTATCAATTTCGGTGGCAGCTTCAGTCTCAACGAACTCTTCCGTAACGAGCCCGACCAATACCGTTCAGAAGTAGCGCGGTTGATGCAGGATCTGGGTGAACTGCCGGCAGGTGTCGACAGATACCAGTACGCTTCCTGCCTTTGGTGCTTCGAGAGAATCCGCCAGGCAGGCGGGCTGGGTATCTTCTGCCATCCATATTGGACTTGGAGCAATAGATACTACATCGATGCAGCACTTACCGAGAAGTTACTTCACGATGTCCCGTTCGACGCGTTGGAGCTCATAAGCGGTTACCACCTGGACGAAGTCGAGTCCAATATGCTGCAAGTTGCCCGCTATAATGAACTCAGGGCGGAAGGCAAACGAATTCCAATCGTCGGTGTGAGCGACGCGCACGGATGCGAAACCGGCTCGCTTTTCGGCTGGTATTACACGATTGTTTTCTCGCCGGATCTTGAATTGACGAGCCTGGTAGCGAGCATCAAGGACCTGTACAGTGTAGCCGTAGAGGCTTTGCCCGGAGATGAACCTGTCGACCAGCAGGCCAGAGTGTACGGGCCGTACCGGCTGGTGAAGTACGCCCGTTTTCTTTTGCGGGAGGTCCTCCCTCTACACGACGAGTTGTGTGCTGAAGAAGGCAGATATATGCTCCGGTATGTTGCGGGGGATTCGGAGGCAGCTGCGAAGCTGGCAGCCTGCGAGGGCCAGACCTGGCGCCTATGGGAGAGGATGCGGGCTGCCGGGTGAGGCAGAGCAGGCCGGCAAGGCGCCGGCACCGATCATGCCGCCAGGGTGTAGAGAATTCCCACCGTACCGGGTCCGCAGTGGCTGGAGATCACCGCCCCGGCCTCGGTTATGAGTATCTCTTCGAAGGGAAGTGCCCGGCGCAGTTCTTCCGCCAGGTAGCTCGCTCCTTCGGGGTAAGCAGCGTGGGTGACGAAGACCCGGTGCAGGTCGATCCTTTCCCGGTCCTGGAGGCACCAGCGCAGGAGGCTGTTCGAGGCTTTGGAGCGTGCGCCCATCAGTTTCTCGGCCACTTCCAATCTTCCGTCGATCACTTCGATGCGTGGTTTGATGCGCAGGAGACTACCCACTACGTTCTGCATGGCCGAACAACGACCGCCCTTGTGCAAGTAGTCAAGCGTGTCGATGACGAAAGAAGTGCGAACGCGGGGAACCATCGCTTCGACTCGCCGCACCAGCTCGGCCAGGGGCATACCGGCCGCGGCCAGCTCCGCCGCGTAGAGAGCAATCTGCCCGATGCCGGTGGAGAGATTAAGGGAGTCTACCATGGCGATCCGTTCGGGAGCCAGGGCCTGGGCGGCTACCCTGGCGGCCTGGCAGGTGCCGGACAGGCGGGAGGACAAGGCAACGTAGAGCACGTCATCTCCCGCGGCAATTATTCTGCCGAAGACTTCCTGGAAGTCGGCCGGGGTGGGCATCGACGTCTGAGGCAGCTTCCCGGTTTCGGCCACGTACTCAAAGAGCCTTGCCGGCTCAAGGTCTACACCGTCCCGGTAGAACCGGTCACCCAGGCGAACGTAGAGAGGAACGACGGTCAGGCCGTAGTCTCTAATCAACTCGGGGCTGAGGTCGGCGGTGCTGTCGGTTACGATTCTCACTCTGGGCATGACGGGAATCCCTCCGGCAGAGCAGAATGCGGGCACGGCCGCGGAGTACTTCGCTCCGGTTGGCCGTGCCCTGCTTTCTCAGGTCAAATCGGCGGGGTAGGCGGCGAAGAGCCGTTTGGCCTCGGCCAGGGTGGTATCCGGGGCGGGCAGCACGATGTCCGATTCCTTGAGTTCGGAGGGGGCAAGGGGCCGGCCCTGCCGGCGGATGAGCTCCAGGACGGCGGCGAACTTGGCCTGGTAGGCGTCGGCGTCGTCGGCTGCGATGGCCTCGAGCAGTTCGTTGTCGATCTCATCAAGGCGTGCCAGGGCTTCACCGCTCAGCTCGTACTGCCCTTCGGTGGCGATGCGGATGATCATCAGCCCGAGACCTCCTTCTTCAGCCGCTCCAGATCGAGGGCGGCGGCCGACTTCATTTTCTCTTTGGTCAATTCTTGCTGGAGCTTGTCGGTGCCGGCGGTGTAGTCGGGAAGAGCGCCGGCATCGATCATCTCGTCGATGGCGGCCGCGCGAGCCCGCAGGTTCTCGGTCTTCTCTTGAGCCCGCTCCAGGGCCAGGCCGACGTCGGCCAGTTCCTCGCTCAGGCCGCTGGTAGCCTCTCCGATCTTGACCTGGGCTTCGGCGGCGCTGTATTGAGCCTTGATCAGCTCCTTCTGACTGCGGAAGGCGTCGACTTTCTGTTGGAGACGCTGCTGGGTTGCCTCCAGCTTCTTGTATTCCTGATCGAGCTGCTGGATCTGGCTGTCCAGGGCGCCCACCTGAACGGCATAGCTCTGCTTGCGCTCCAGGGCGGCGAGGGCCAGGTCCTCCCGGTTGAGCCGGAGGGCCTCCTTGGCCTGTTCCTCGAGCTTGCTCATCTCCTGTTCGACTCGCGCTTTTTGGAGCTCCAGCCGTTTCTTGGCCGCCAGCACGTCAGCCAGGCTCCGGCGCACCTTCTGAAGCAGCTCCAGTTGCTTCTCGTACGAGTAGTCGAGGGTCACCCGGGGGTCTTCCAACCGGTCCAGGATCTTGTTCATCCGGGACTTGAAGATAGTGGTCATCCGGGACATCAGGCCCACCGTTACACTCCCCCTTACTGGTTACTGGTTCCGGTGTGCTTCCAGGGAAACGGCCCCATCTGGTACGGACGCCCGGACTACGGCGGCCATACCGCCGGAGGGGCTCCGTACCCCTCCGATTATACCTTGTTTCCCGTTCTTGCTTCCCCTTTATCTTGCCTTGGTCTTACCTCCTCTTGCCCCCGGTGGCGGCAGAAGGCAGGGCCAAAACGGTGGCGACGGCGACAGGTGAGGAGACCGGGCGGGCCCGCCTCCCGGATGGGGGTAAGAGTCCATGGGATAATGTTCACAATCCCGTTTCCGCATGGTAAAATCGCGGCAGATTTCACTAATGAAGGCGGGTGATGACAGTGGGTTCTGCGACCCGGGTGGCGACGGCCGTTCACGTGGCGGACCAGGCGGGCTGGGAGGGGTTGATCCGGGCGCTGCAGCGGACGCATGCGGTCTGGGGGCCGGTTCAGGAGGGCGAACGGGTCATCCTGAAGGAGATCACGGAGCCGGCCGCCCTGCGGGTGGACGTTCCGCCCACTCTGCTGCCGACCAAGAAGGTGTACCGAGCCCCGCGCGAGACGTTGTTCCAGTTCTCACGGAAACAAGCCCGAGCTGCCCCGGACAGTGGACAGCGGGAAGCTGCCGCCAAGCCCCTCGCTCTCGTTGGTATCCATCCCTGTGACCTGAAAGCCATCCAACTGCTCGATCGAGTTTTCACCGGTTTTTTTGTAGACGACCGTTACTCCGCAAGACGCGCTCAGACCTTCATCATCGTCAGCAACTGTACTACTCCGTTCCGCTCCTGCTTTTGCACGTCGTTCGATAGTGGTCCATTTGCCCGTAATGGTTTCGACCTTGCCGTCACCCGCCTTGGCGATCGCTACCTTCTGCAAGCCGGAAGCCCGGCGGGGCAGACCTTCCTCGCCGTGCTGGACTTCCCCGCCGCCAGTTCGTCGGATCTTGCGGAACTCGTTACCGCCGAAGCCGGCGCCCGCCAGCAGATCACCCGGCGGATCGATACCGACGGGCTCACCCGCTTGCTCAACATGAACGTGGACCACCCGGTCTGGGACGAGGTGGCCGACCGGTGCTTGTGCTGCGGGGCGTGCACCGCGGTCTGCCCGACCTGCTACTGCTTTAGCGTGCGGGATCGTCTCAACCTCGACCTGGAGACGGGCGAGCGGCAGATGGACTGGACTTCCTGCCTGATCATGGAGTTCAGCCAGGTGGCGCTAGGTCATAATCCCCGGCATCACCGGGTTGCCCGGGTGAAACAGCGACTTTACCACAAGTTCAGCTACTTCAACGACCAGTACGGCGAGTTTGGCTGCGTGGGCTGCGGGCGCTGCGTGGAGACGTGCGTGGCCGACCTCGACCCGGTGGAGATCCTGGCGCGGCTGCGCTGACGGGTGGGCGAAGGCAACCGGTACCGGCAGGGCTATAGCCGGGCGATAGAGCGCAAGCGCGAGAGGCCGAGCAGGCGACAGGACGACCGGGCGACAGGAGGACCGGGCGACAAGGCGGAAGAGGGGGCAAAAACGAAAGGAGGGGACTGCATGGAAAAGCTCATGACGCCGAGACCGGCGGTGATCGAGCGCATCCGGCCGGAGACGGCGGATACCCTGGTCTACACCCTGAGGTTTGCGGAACCGGAAGTTCAGCAGGGTTATACGTTTCAGCCCGGGCAGTTTAACGAGATTAGCATTTTCGGGGTGGGGGAAGCCCCGATTTCGATTAGTTCCGACCCGAATAACCGGGAGACGTTTGAGCACACGGTGCGGGTGGTTGGTAACGTAACCCGGGCGCTGGCAAGGCTTCGGGAGGGAAGTCATGTCGGTGTCCGGGGGCCGTACGGCAAAGGTTGGCCGATGGAGCGGCTTCGGGGGCATAACATTCTGCTCATTGCAGGTGGTATCGGGCTTGCGCCCTTGCGGCCGGTCATCCAGGACGTGTTACGCCATGCCGACCTATATGGGAGCCTCGAAATCCTCTACGGGGCCCGGAGTCCGGCGGAACTGCTTTACGTCGACGAATACGACGTGTGGGACGCTCACCCGCAAATCCGGCTCCGGCTGTCGGTAGACAGGATGGATGGTACTGCTGCCGCAGCTGCCACGGCCGGCGGGGGTGCGGCGGGCGCAGGCGCGAGTAACGGCATGACCGGGGTTGGGGTCGCGGGGCCGGCGTCGGCGCTGGCGGGACCGCAAGTGATGGCGGAGAGGGTCAAGCGGGCTACGGTGGCCCTCGAACGCTACGGGGGGCAGGTCGGCCCGGTCACGGTGCTCTTCGATCAGATGGTGACCTCGCCGCGCGGGGCGGTGGTGATCACCTGTGGCCCGGAGATCATGATGAAGTACGTGGCACTGGGATTGGTCGAACGAGGCTGGAGCCCGGAGCAGATCTTCGTTTCCCTCGAGCGGCGCATGGAGTGCGGGGTGGCGCAGTGCGGCCACTGCCAGATCGGGCCGCTTTACGTCTGTAAGGACGGTCCGGTCTTTTGTTACAAGGACATTCGGTACCTGCCGGAGGCGGTGTTCTGATGGGAACTAACGGCAAGCCGCATCTTGCGGTCTACAAGCTGAGCTCCTGCGCCGGTTGCCAGCTCCAGATCCTCAACCTGGAGGACGTGCTCCTTGACATCGCGGGAGCAGTCGAGATCGCGTACTTCCCCATGGCCAGCCGGCGGATGGACCCCGGCCCGTACGACATCGGCTTTGTGGAGGGAGCGGTTACCGAACCGGCGGAGATCGAGAAGGTGAAAACGGCCCGGCAGCAGTGCCGGGTGCTGGTGGCCCTGGGTTCGTGCGCGGCCTTCGGCGGGCTTCCTTCTATGAAGAACCGCTTCCCGCAGCACGAGGTGGAGCGCCGGGTCTACCAGCGCCCGGACTGGATCCACTCGGTAGCCGCCCGGCCGGTGAGCGAGTACGTGAAAGTGGACGCGATCCTGCGCGGTTGCCCCATCGATACGTCTGAGTTCCTCGAGCTGGTCAAGGCGGTGCTGATCGGTATCCGGCCCCGCCTTGCCTCGCACAGTCTATGCCTGGAATGCCGGCTGCAGGAGAACGGTTGCCTCTTCGATCGTACCGGCTGCATGGGGCCGGTCACGGCCGCCGGGTGCGGGGCGCTCTGCCCGGGTCTCGGGCGGGCCTGCGAGGGCTGCCGCGGGCCGGCGGAAGGGGCGAACCTCGCCGGGTTTGCTCGCCTGCTGGAGGCTAAGGGTTACTCCCGGCGGGATGTGATCGATCGTTTCCAGAAGTACGCCGGGGCCGAACCCAGCATGGCCGTGGCGGCCACCGCCCTGGCCTGGGAGGAGGCGCACGCATGAGCATGGGCATGAGCAGCGAGACCGGCGTGAGGATCGAGACCGGGGCGGGGACGGGGGCTCGCCAGGTCACCGTCGACTACCTCGCCCGGGTCGAGGGCGAAGGTAAGCTCGCCATCTCCATCCAGGGCCGGAAGCTAGAGAGCCTGGTGCTCGATATCTTCGAACCGCCCCGTTTCTTCCAGGGGTTCCTGGTGGGCCGTCGCTATAATGAGGTCCACGAGATCGTCTCCCGCATCTGCGGCATCTGCCCGGTCTCCCACCAGATAACCGCTCTGCAGGCCATAGAGTCGGCGTTGGGCGTCGCCGTCAGCGAAGAGACGAGACTCTTGCGGCGGCTTTTGGCCGTGGCCCAGACCTTCCAAAGCCACGTGCTGCACGTTTACATGCTGGCGCTTCCCGACTACCTGGGCTTCCCCAGCGTCCTGGAGATGGCCCGGGAAGAGTCGCTCCGGCCGGCCGTGGAACGGGCGCTACGCCTTAAGAAGCTCGCCAACAACCTGACGGCACTGGTAGGGGGGCGGGCGGTTCATCCGGTAACGGCGGTGGTAGGAGGGTTTACTGCGGTGCCGGGACGGGCCGAGGTGGCGCAGGCCCTGGCCCGGCTCGAACAGGTAGAAGACGATATCTGGAAGACGCTGCGGCTGGTGGCGGGCCTGCAACTGCCACGAGTAGAGCGGGCGGATGCCGAGCAGGTAGCGCTGGTTCACCCGCAGGAGTACCCGGTGAACGAAGGTGAACTGCACAGCACCCGGGGAGCAGCGGCCACGGCGGCCACTTACCGAACGGTCATCGAAGAACGGCAGGTTCCGCACTCGTTCGCGCTCTACTCGATGGTACGGGGGCGGGGGCCCTTCCTGGTCGGGCCGCTCGCCCGGGTCAACCTCAACTTTGCCCACCTCACGCCCGAGGTGCGACAGGCGGCGGAGGAGCTGGGATGGGAGTTTCCGGACGAGAACCCCTTTGCCAGTATCCGTGCCCGCGCCCTCGAGATTTACTACTGCTGGCAGGAATGCATCCGCCTGCTGCGCTGGTATCAGCAGCGTTTGGGTGAACTGCCGGCGGGAGTCACCACCATGCGGGAGCGAGTGCGCCCGCGCCCGGTGAACGTGCGGGCGGGGCAGGGGGCGGCACTGACCGAGGCACCTCGAGGGCTGCTTTACCACTCCTACCGGCTGGGGCGAGACGGGCGGGTGGAAGAGGCCGACATCGTGTCTCCTACCGCCCACAATGTGGCCAACATTCAGCGGGATCTCGAGGTCTTCGTGGCCGATCTGCTAGAAAAGGATGAGGAGCTGACGGACGAAGAGATCGCCTTAAAGAGCGAGATGCTGGTCAGGAGTTACGACCCGTGCATATCGTGCTCTGTCCACTTCCTGGACGTAAAGGTGGAGCGGCACTGAGTTTGCCCGGCGATCCGGGGTCGCGGGCCAGCGAAACGAAGATGAAGACGCTGCTGGTGGTCGGACTGGGTAATGTCTTGCGAGGGGACGACGGCGCCGGGGCTTATGCGTGCCTAGCCCTGGCGCGGCGCTGGGCCCGTCGATCCGGTTGGGCCGTCCGCCGCGGGGACGGGGCGGCCGAGGGGCCGGAAGTGGAGGGGGGACGGGTCAGGGTTCGTTTCCTCGAGGGGATTCTCGACCCGTTTGCGGTGCTCGAAGCGGTACAGGCCCCGGAAGTGCGACGTTGTCTGGTTCTGGACGCGGTGCGGGCCGGCCTGAGCCCGGGCGAGACGGTGCGCTGGGAGCTGCGAGAGCTCGAGAAGGAGGGTGGCTCCGGCGTGCTGGCTTCCCTGCATGGCGTGGACCTGCTGCAAGTACTGGAATTGGGCCGGCTGGCCGGCTTGGGGAGAGGGCCGCGCCTCGTGGTCTGGGGCATCCAGGCCGACCCGGGCTGCCTTTGGGGCCGGCGGCTATCGCCTTCCGTGGGCCGGGGGCTACGATCACTGGTGCTGGCGGCCGAACGAGAGCTGGCCGAATGGGTGAGGGCGGAGAGGGCGGCGGGGGCAGCCGATGCATGAGCTTTCTCTGGCCAAGTCCATAGCCCGGCGGGTAGCCGAGGACGCCCGCCGCCGCGGCATGGAACGGGTCGAGCGGGTCCAGGTGGCCGCCGGCATCCTGAGCGGTGTGCTGTCGGACGCCCTGGCCTTCGCGTGGGGGAGCATCGTGACCGGAGCGACGGCCCGGGTCGCGGGGTGGCCCGAGGTTGCCGGCGCGGAGCTGGTCCTCCGGACGGCGCCCGCGGTCACGCTCTGCCCGGGCTGCGGCGACCGGTGGGAGCAGTTCCCGCCGGGGATGCCGAACCCCGTCCCCGGCCCGGCGGCAGCGGAGCCAACGGCCGGACCGGCGGCAGCAGAGCGTACGGCCAGGCCGGGGATGGCCGGGCGACCGGGGGCGGATGCCGACCAGGAGTTCGCGGAGGTGGTGGCCGGCCCAGCCAGGGGGATGGAGGTCGACCTGCTCTGGCTACCGGAGCTGAACCGCTGCCGGCGCTGCGGAAACGGACCGCTCCGGCTGGTGGGCGGGCAAGAGTTGATCATTGAACGCTACGAAGGGGTGGCGGGGGCCGGCACGGCGCGGTGATCATCCCGCCCATCATTGGATCACCTGATCGGCCGTCCGGCCGAAGTCGTGATCGAGTCCGCAGGGCAGGAAACCGAAAAGACCGGAACCATTGCGGTCCAGAAGGGCGGCTAGGGCCTATGGAAGTCGAACTGGTCGAATCCGTGCTGAAAAGCAACGACCGGATTGCTCGGGAGATCCGCGAAAGGCTCGAGCGGGAAGGCGTGTTCGCGGTCAACCTGATCAGCTCACCAGGAGCGGGGAAGACCACCCTCCTTGAAGCCACTTTACCTTCGCTGCAGCGACAGGGAGTGCGGTGCGCCGTCATCGAGGGCGATCTTTTCACTACTTTGGACGGAGAGCGGATCGGACGCACGGGGACGCCGGTAGTTCAGTTGAATACACGCGGCGGGTGTCATCTGGATGCCAGTATGGTGGCAGCTGCTCTGGAGAAATTGGACTTGAAAGCGGTGGACATTCTCTGGATCGAGAATGTTGGGAATCTTGTATGTCCCGCCCAGTACGATCTGGGTGAACAGCTTACGGTGGTACTGCTTTCCGTGGTGGAAGGAAACGACAAACCGCTGAAGTACCCGCCCGCTTTTTTGCGTGCCGGCGCGTGTGTCGTGACGAAAACGGACCTTCTTCCTTATTCCGGACTGGATCTTGAACGGCTCAAGCAGGATGTCGAGCGCATCCACCCCGGAATGCCCTTCATCCCGGTTTCGGCCCGCACGGGGGAGGGGATGGAAGCATGGCTGGCCTTCCTCGAGAGAGAACGGAGCCGGTGGCAAGGGCGGGGGGGCCCGGCCGCCGCGCGCATGACGGCCGGATAAGGGGCGCAGACGACCCGGACCGCGGCAAGGTTGAAGCTGAAGCACGCGGTGGGGAAACCGGCCCGCGCGGTGGTGAGGCCGGGCCGGGCGCCGGCAATAGCCGACGCATGAAGCAACGGCTGGTAGTGTCGGGCGTAGTCCAGGGCGTGGGCTTCCGGCCGTTCGTCTACCGCCTGGCTCACGAAGAGGGTTTGAACGGGTGGGTGCGCAATGCCGGCGGCCAGGTGGAGATCGAAGTCGAAGGGGAAGCCGCTGCGGTAGCGGCTTTCCGCCGGCGCTTGGTCGCGGAGGCGCCGCCGCTTGCCCGGATCGAGGCGGTCCGTGAGTTGACTTTGGGGCGGGATGAGCCGGCCCGGGAGCGGGAGCCGGAGCAACCGGACGGGTCGCGAAGCTCACCCGGCGGCGGGTTCGTCATCTTGCCCAGTATTTCCCGGCGCCTGACGACGGCCGGCGGGTATACGTCGGGCCTGCGGATCAGCCCCGACGTGGCGATCTGCGCTGCCTGCCGCCGGGAGCTCTTCGATCCGGGCGACCGCCGCTACCTCTATCCTTTTATCAACTGCACGGACTGCGGGCCTCGCTACACCATCATGGAGAAGCTCCCGTACGACCGGCCGTTCACCAGCATGCGTCCTTTCGAATTGTGCCCGGACTGCCGGCGGGAGTACGAAGACCCGTCCGACCGGCGTTTCCACGCCCAGCCCATCGCCTGCCCGGCGTGCGGCCCGGCTTTGGTGCTGGCCGAGGTGGGCACGGACGGTGCCCCGAGGGTGGTGGCGAGGTTGGGGCGGGGGGGCGTCTCGCCCACCGAGCGGGAAAACTTCTGGCACCTGGTACGGGAGCGGCTGCAGGCGGGGGAGATACTGGCACTGCAAGGGCTCGGGGGATTTCATCTCGCGTGTGATGCCCGGCAGAGGGAGGCGGTGGGGAGGCTGCGAGAGCGCAAACGCCGCCCGCACAAACCCCTGGCGGTGATGATGCAGGATCTCGCCACCGTGGAACGGTACTGCTACCTGAGCGAGGCGGAACGGGCCACCCTGACCTCTCCGGCCGCTCCCATCCTGCTCCTTCGCTTGCGATCGAGGAGGCAAACCGATTTACTTGCCCCGGGTCTCGGGCGGCTCGGCGTCATGCTGCCTTACACCCCGCTTCATCTGCTGCTTTTCGATGCGGAAGCCGGGCTCGACGCTCTGGTCATGACCAGCGGTAATCTAAGCGGGCTGCCGCTCGCGGCCACTCCGGCCGAGGCTTTTCGGGAGCTTTCCGGGATTGCCGATCTCATCCTCTTTCATAACCGCCGGATCGTTCGCCGCCTCGATGATTCGGTGGCCGTCGTGGTGACCGGCGAGGAGGGCACCGGCGACGGGGCCGGCCAGGCTGTAGCGAGGAAGCCGGAGCTGCAGATCATCCGAAGAGCCCGGGGATTCATCCCTGAACCGCTGGAGCTTGGCTTCTTGACCGGGGGACAGGTGTCGGGACAGGGGCGGGAGCAGACATCGGGATCGGGAGCAGATCGGGGAAGAGGACCTTGCCCCAGTGTCATCCTTGGTCTCGGAGGCGAGCAGAACAACGCCTTTGCCCTGCTGGACCTGGCCCGCGCCCGCATCTATCCCGGTCCGCACGTCGGCGACCTGGGTACGGTCGAGATGGAAAGGCATCTGGAACGGCAGCTGGCTTCCTTTTGTGAACTGCTTCAGCTGCGCCCGCAGGCCGTGGTGGTGGATGCCCATCCCGCTTACCGTTCCCGCAGGTTGGGTGAACGGCTGGCAGCGCAAGCCGGATGGCGGCTGCAGTATGTTCAGCATCATGAAGCACATGTGGCGGCAGTGATGGCGGAGGCAGGCTGGGAGGGCAACTGCCTCGGGGTGGCCGCGGATGGGACGGGTTGGGGGAGCGACGGGCGGATCTGGGGCGGCGAGGTTTTCGCGGTGGAGCGGTTGGATCGGCCGTTCCGGCGGGTGGCCCACCTGGAGTATTTGCCGCTCGCCGGGGGCGAGAGCGCCATCCGCCGGCCTTTCCGGCTGGCGGTGGCGTATACCGCGGTACTGGCGCCCGAGATGATGGGCTGGCTCGAAGAACACTGGGCGAACTGGGCGAGACGGGCGAGCGCGGGGAGCCGGATGAGCCGGGCGAGCCAGAGCTGGCCCGAGCCGGAGCGGCGTCGGGAAATCCGGGAGATCGGCCGGCTGGCGGCGCGAGTAGCTCGGCGTCCGGAGCCGCAGGCGGGTGGGCGGCCGCCAACCGGACAGGAGGCGGGGTGGATGGCGGGGCAGATGGCCGAACCGGCGGCAGAACCGCAAGCGGGGCCAGGGGCGGGACCGGGTAGCTGGATATTGACCTCGAGCCTCGGGCGGCTCTTTGACGCCGCGGCCGCGCTACTCGGGCTGGTGGACGAGGTCACCTACGAGGGCCAGGCCGCGATGCAGCTGGAGGCCCTGGCGGAAGGCTTCGACCGGCGGCTCGAGGTGGCAGGCGGGGGGAGCGGGGACGGGTGGGGGGCAGAGGGCACCGGTGAAGGGGTGGAGGCAACGGTCATCCGGGTGGGAGAACTATGGCGTGAACTGCTCCAGATGATGGTTCAGCAGAAACCGGCCGCGGCGATTGCCCATCATTTCCAATACCGGGTTGTAGGGTTACTGGAGCAGGCGGTAGGGCGCGCGGCGGCGAAGACCGGATTCCGGCGGGTCGTGTTGGGGGGCGGGTGTTTCCACAACCGCTACCTCAGCCGAGAGTTGCGCCGCCGGTTGGAGGCTGCGGGTCTAGTGGTCGCCGAGGCCAGGGCGGTCTCGCCCGGCGACGGGGGGTTGGCGGTAGGCCAGGCGGTGCTGGCGGCCGCCCGCGGGAAGTGGGCGAGCCGGTGAGAGCATGGGCGCGGCGGGGCGCAGTCCGGGGATGCCGGGGTTCGGCGAGCGCGGACCAAGGGCCCTGAGCCTCGGCGAAGGGGAGACCGGGCGAGCTGGGCCTTGGCGGAGCGGAGCCTCGGCGGAGCGGAGCCCGGATGGTGCAAAATGCGCCACTCACCGCAAGTTCGGATGGTGCAAAATGCACCAACCAGGGGGCCTGGAAGCACTGAGCCCGCCGGGGACCGGTGCCTGGTTGGAGGGGGCGCTGGGCCCTAGCTGGGCTTTTTCAGGTGTGAACTACCATCGGCCGTCGCCGCGCCCCTCCCGGGTGGTCTCTTGGGGGGCGGGATGGCGCATTTTGCACCATCGGCGAGGTCGTGGGTTGGTGCAAGATGCACCAGTCAATGCAGGGGGTGGAACTGAGTGTGTCTGGCAGTACCGTGCCGGGTGGTGGAACGTCTTTCGGACCGTGGTGAGAATGGCGATGAGGCCGTGGTGGAACTGGCCGGCAACCGGCGGCGGGTGAGCCTCGCCTTCACGCCGGAAGCCCGGGTGGGTGATTGGGTGTTGATCCACGCCGGGGTAGCGATTCAGGTCATCGACGAGGAGGAGGCCCGGCGGACGCTGGCGTTGTACCGGGGCCCGGGTTAAAACCAAACGCGTTTCACCTACTGTTACGGCTGCCCGCGTGATAGCCCTAAGACGACCGAACGCTGGCCAGCGCCCTCGTTCCGGGACCGGCACCGTGCAGGTAGCAGCGTGCTATGATGATGCTATGATGAGATGACGGCTGAAGAGAGGCGGTGGGCCGGTGGGCGCGCCGGCGGGGGTGGTAACGGTATGGACGCGGCCGAGATTGACGAGGTAGCGGACCATGTGGCGAGGGGGCTCACGGCCTTTCCAGAGGTGGCCGGCGCGTACTTGTATGGGTCCGTCTTGGGGCAGATGCACGGTGGCAGTGACATCGATGTCGCCGTGGTGGCCGTGACGGAGCTCCAGAAACGACTCTTAGACGTTCTGGCGCTAGAAGCGAAGATTCAGCGCCGCCTTGGTTCTTGGAAGGGTCACCCTTTTCACGTCACGGTGCTCGATCCGGCCCAGCCTTTCTTCTCGTTCCGGCCCCTCCACGATGGGCGCTTGGTATACATTGGAAACGACCGCGAGCTTACCGACTTCATCGAGCGAGTGGCCCGGGCATACGCCGACCTCGCGCCGCGCCATCGACGTGCGCTTCACGAGGTGCTCACGTCGTGAAGCAGCAGCGCAGCAGCTCAGATGCAGGACTGGACTCCGAACGCATCCAGGAGCGCCTTGCCTTCATCCGGGGTGAGGTATCCGCGCTCCGTGATCTTTTGAGCGGGCAGCAGGATATCGAGATGTTGCTGAAGGACCCTCAAGCTCCATGGCATGGTAGGCCTGCGGAATCGGCTCGTCCACGGATACCTCGGTGTAGATGACAGGCGGGTACTCGCTCTCTTGGCAGATGGTCTCGACGACTTCGAGGCCTTCGTTCAGGCCATAACGATCATGCTATCAAAGTCATCCTCGACAAGCTCGTGACGTTGGAAGACCCGTGATCCCCGGGGTGGACCGGGTCGATCCCGGGAAGATGCGACAGGCTTGCTGAATACCCTGGCAGTGGCAAGGCAATTCGCAAGAACGCCGCCACCCAACGGGTTTGACCGGCGATTTGAAAGTTTGAAGAGGTAAGATCGATGAAGCTCGAAGTGGAACACGTGGTGGAGGGCTGGCGGGATACCGGGGTGGCCCGGGCGCTGCTGGATGAGATCCGGGCGCTGGTGGCGGAGGCGGGCTGGAGCACGCCCCGGGTGGTAATGGAGATCTGTGGCACGCATACCATGGCCGTCTCCCGGTGGGGTATTCGCTCGCTGCTGCCCGCCGAGCTCAAGCTGATCAGCGGGCCGGGCTGCCCGGTCTGTGTGACGGATGACGACGAGATCGACGAGATGATCGCCCTGGCCTTCTGCCCCGGAGTGACGGTGGCCACCTTCGGAGACCTGCTGAAGGTCCCGGGGACCTGGGGCACGCTGGCCGAGGCCCGGGCGAAGGGGGCGCAGGTGCGGGTAGTAAGCTCGCCCCTGGACGCCGTGGCCCTCGCCCAAGCCTACTCACCCGCCCATGGTCCTGGCGAGGACCAGGCTGGTGCGCAGGCGCCCGGAGTACGGGAGACCGCCGTACGGGAGACTGCCGTACGGGAGACCGCCGGCGGAAAGGCCGGTGGAAAGGAAGTCGCCAGCGTCCCCGAGGCGGCGAGGGTGGTCTTTCTCGCCGTTGGCTTCGAGACCACCGCTCCGGCAACGGCCCTGGCCCTTACCAGAGCCCGAAACCTTGGCCTCGACAACTTCTTCATCTACCCGGCGCACAAGTTGACGCCGCCGGCCATGCGCGCCCTGCTCGCCGACCCCGAAGTCCGCATCGACGGCTTCCTGATCCCGGGCCACGTGTCGACGGTCCTGGGAGACCGGGCCTTTGCTTTCCTGGCCGAGGAATACGATTGTCCGGCCGCGGTGGCCGGCTTTGAACCCGTCGACATCCTGGCCGCACTCCGCGAAATCGTACGGCGGCTGATCGAAAAAGAGCGGCCAACCGTCGTCAACACTTACAGGAGGGCGGTGCGGCCGGAGGGGAATCCGCGGGCCGTTCAGCTCATGCACCAGGTCTTCTCGGTTGTCCACGCGCGCTGGCGAGGCCTAGGAGAAGTGCCGGCGAGCGGTCTTGCGCTCCGGCCGGAGTGGGCCGGTTTCGACGCCCGCCGGCGCCTGGACGAGGAACTGGCCCGAGCCAAGCTGGAACTGGCGCGCCGGGCGGGCGAGCCGGGGGACGCGGGCGGGCGAGCCCAGGCATCGTTCGCTCGCCAAAAAGCCGCTTGTCGCTGCGGCGATGTGCTGCGGGGGAAACTTGCGCCCACCCACTGCCCGCTCTTTGGCCGGGCCTGCACCCCGGCTCGGCCGGTTGGGCCCTGCATGGTCTCCTCGGAAGGAGCATGTGCCGCTTACTACCGCTACGAACGGGCGCCAGCCGCCAGGTAACTCCACCCGGGCATTGGGGAACGGGTAGGTGAATCCACCAAATGAGGAACGCTGGTACGGATGACCGCGATTCTCAACAACGGAGGTATATCGAAGCTGCCGGCGGGCCGGGCGACCTCATCCAGCTCGCGCACGGCGAAGGGGGGCTGCTCACTCGTCGCCTGGAGGAAGAGCTCTTCCTTCCTGCCTTCCGTAATCCCGCCCTGGAACGCCTGGCCGACGCCTCGGTGCTGCCGCTGCCCGGATCCGGCCGCTTGAGCCGTTTTGACCCTTCCACGCTGGTGATTACCACCGACACCTTCGTGGTTACGCCCCGGCGCTTCCCGGGTGGTGACATCGGGCGGCTCGCCGTTTGCGGTACTCTCAACGACCTGGCCGTCTCGGGCGCTCGCCCGCTTGCCCTGACGGTCGCCTTCGTGATCGAAGAAGGTCTACCCCTTACTGAACTGCAAGCCGTGGTAGCCTCCATCGCCGCCACCGCCCGGGAGGCCGGTGTCCCCGTGGTGGCCGGTGATACCAAGGTAGTGGGGCGGGGAGAGGCGGACGGCCTTTTTGTGAACACGACCGGTGTGGGCGTGCTCCGAGGGCTTCCTGCCCCCGGGGCAGACCGCATCGTTCCCGGCGACCGGGTCTTTATCTCCGGTGACATCGGCCGCCACGGCGTATGCGTCCTTTCCACCCGCGCCGGCCTGGAGTTCGAAGCCGCTCTGGAAAGCGACGTGGCCTGGGTGGGCCCGCAGATAGAGCAGCTGTACGGGGCGGCGGGTCAGGAGGCGGTCCATGCCATGCGTGATCCCACCCGGGGGGGCCTTGCCACCGTCGTGAACGAACTCGCCTCCAGCGCCGGGGTGGGCGTGATCCTGGACGAGGCCGCCATCCCGGTGTCACCGCCGGTGGCCGCGGCCGCCGAATGGTTCGGCCTCGACCCGCTATACCTCAGCTGCGAAGGACGGTTTGTCGCCTTTCTCGCCGGTGACGAGGCCACCGCGGCTGCGGCTCGTTCCGCGAGTTTGATCGAGATCGGCCGGGTCGTCTCCGGCCCGGCGGACCGGCTGCCTCGTGATCAAGCCGCTTGCGCCCGGCCTGGCGGCGGGGTTGCCCTCGGCCGGGAGGCGGTACCGGGCCCGGGCGAAGTATGGTTACGCACGCATCTCGGGGCTCACCGGCCGCTCGAGCTCCTGGCGGGAGCGCCGCTGCCCCGGATCTGCTGATCGGGCCAGGGAGAAGGGAGGCAGCTCCTCGATGGCATCAAGAATCTCCCGAACGGCGCCCAGATCGGGGTAGAGAAGAGTGGGGTGGCAGGCAGACAGTTCACGCAAAGAATGAGTACCGGTAGCAACCGCCAGGGAGTAATAACCGTTGCGAGCGGCGGCTTCGATGTCGAGCGGGGTGTCGCCCACCACGATCACCCGTTCGAGCTCCTCGTGATCGCAGTAGTAGGCCGCGGTGCGTTCCGCCGCCTTTCGGATGAGTTCGGCGCGGTCGAAACCGTCCTCGGCGAAACCGCCCACCGGAAAAAAGCGGTTCAGGTCGTGAACGGCGAGCTTGATCCGGGCTCCCCGTTCCAGGTTGCCGGTTCCGAGTCCCAGCCGGAAGCCTCGCTCCTTAGCGGCGACGAGCAGCGAGGGAATCCCCGGAGGCAGCGTCCCCGGGTACTGCTTCACGGCTTCCTCCAGGAACTGCAGGTAGCTCGTGCGAACCCGTTCGATCGCCCTGTCGTCCGCGGGAAGGCCGTGAACGGCCAGCGTTTCGGCAATGATGCGAGTGTCGGGTTTCCCCCGCCAGTCCACGCGGGCGATGGCCTCCGTCAAGCCGTAGTGAACTTCGAACGCCCGGTTGAGCGCCCGGGTGCCGGCGCCGTTACTCTTGATCAAAGTGCCGTCGAGATCGAAAAGCAGTATGGTCCCCAAATACTTCCCCTCCGGAGGCTTCGTCGGCCGGCCCGGCCGGGCTCCGAATACACCATCCGATTTTACACGAACGATCGCAGGAATGGAGCTACGGGGAGTGAATACCTCCTGGGAACGATGTTACTGATCGTCGTCATCCGGATCACTGCAAGGAAGGAGCGTAGGCCGTATGGAGTTTAGGAAAGGCTGGGGGCTTGGTCCAGCGGCAGTTACCATCGGGATGCTCGCGGTCGCGGTCGCGTTTGCCGCCGCAGCGGCATCGCCGGCCGCCGCCGCCGCCAAGGTCCAGATCCGTTTCGCGGCCTGGGCCGCGCCGGGAGAGTACGACGAGATCATCGACGCGTTCGAGAAGGCGAATCCAGACGTCCAGGTCAAGTTTGAACCCACCAGCTGGGGCGCTTACTGGACCCAGCTACAGGCGCAGATCGCGGCGGGGCGGCCGCCCGATGTGGTGCGCATGAGCGGGGCCTACCTCTTGAACTTTGCGGCCGATGGCGCCCTTGAACCTTTGGATGAGTGGATCAAACGGGACAACCTGGACATGAGCCGGTACTTCAACACCGGAGACATTCTCCGTTTCGACGAGCAAATCTACGGTCTGCCTGAATTCGGTGACATCATCGGCATCTATTACAACCTGGACCGGTTCGAGGAAGCGGCGATCTCCCCGCCCAGCCAGCAGTGGACGTGGGCCGATCTGGCTACGGCCGCCCGCAAGCTCACGGTGCGAGTAGGTGATCAGACCAAGAGCTGGGGGTTGCTGCTTGACCTCTTCATCGGGGGAAACGGTCAGACTTCCTGGGTGAACTTCCTGCTGCAAAACGGCACCCGCGCCCTGAGTGACGACAAGCGCAGGGCTCTCTTCGACCAGCCGGCCGCCATTGAAGCCGTGCAGTTCCTGGCCAACCTCTACCAGAAAGAGCGGAGCATTCCTTCGGACGTAAATTACGTGTGGGAGAGCTTCACCCAGGAGAAAGTGGCAATGATGTATGCCCTGGTTCCCATAGGGATCCCCATCATTGCCCGGGAGGCCAAGTTCCGCTGGGACCTCGGGCCGGCCCCGAGGCAGAAGCGCTTTGCCTCCCAGACTAATTTCGTCGGCTTTTGCATGATGTCCCAGTCCAAGCAAAAGGAGGCGGCCTGGCGGTTCCTCAAGTTCCTGGCGGGTCCCGAGGCACAGACGATCATCGCCCGCAAGCGCCAGGGAATCCCGGCCCTCAAGTCAGCAGCTCTCTCTTCGGACTTCCTGCGGCCCGGACAACCGCCGCTTCGTTTGGGTGAAGTGCTGCAGGTGACCTTGCCGAATACGTTCGACCTGCAGTTCACGCCGGGATGGGCGGTGTGGACGGCGGCGGCCGATTCGCAGATCTCCCAGGCGGTACGGGGACTGAAGTCGGTGGAGGCCGCGATGAAGACGGCCACCGACGAAGTCAACCAGGTGTTAGAGAAGGGGTGGAAAGAACTGGAGAATAGGCGCGCCCGGGCGGCATCAAAGAGAAAGTAAAATCATTGCCGCCGGGCAGGCCGGTAAAGGCAGGAGAAGGGTGGCCGGGCAGTTATGGTTGCCCGTGCCCCCCCTCTCCTGCCTTTCTTCTTGCATTTCGACTTCGGCCTCGACTTCGACCGGCCAGGGAGTGAACTCCGTGCTCCCGGGCTGCACCAGCCAGGCCCGGGGGCGTACCTCCCGGGGGTGTGCCTCACGCAGTTGCCCGCCGGCTGGCCGCGCTGCATCGCGATCCGGGAGCGGGCCGACCCGAAGCATCAACTGGCCGGCCGCCGCCGAAGCTTGCTCCACCTCGGCCGGGCTACCGGGTGGCGGTAGCTCATCCGGGCCGCGGCGCCAGACTGCGAGCAGTTCACCGGTGCAGACGGGAAGGGGGGCGGCACCCTCGTCCGGCCGGGCGGCGGGGCCCGGCGGGGCGGGAAGGTCCGGTTGGGCGGGCCGGGCGAGCCGGAAGCGTTTAACCACTACTTCCTGACCCTGATAGGGACGCCACAGCTGAGGCTTTGTCTGGGCTGGCTTCGCCGGGGGAGCCGACGGCGGGGCAACTGCCACCACCTCCACCCCCTCATCGTCGAGGAACTCGCCTTGCTGCAAAAAGGGCCGCACCATCGCGCGCATGGCCAGGAGCTTGCGAATGTACGTCCACATATCGGGATCGGTGCGGAAGTTGCAAAAGCGCGCGTCCTCCTGATCGTAAAGCCAGAAGAGATGGCCGAGGAGCAGGGTGCGGTGAAGCTGGTCGTAGGCAAGGGTCGAGATGCCGGCCGGGCGAAATCGCTGCCCGTGGGCGGGGTAGACCATATCTACCGCGAGGAACTCGGGGAACGTGTAGCGGTACATCTCGGGATAGGAGTAGGCGTAATACCAACCGTGTATCAAGCCGGCGGAGAGGTAGGGAGCATAGAGATCCCCGCACCCCTCGATCATGAGGAAGGGATCGAGGCGGCGGTGCGAAAGTTCACGGTCCAAGCGAGCGAGCAGGGCGCGGGCATCGGCGTTCCAGGTGAAAGGATGAACATGACCATGATCGGAAGCAAAGCAGGGATAAGGGCCGATGGCCGCGTAGCAGTCCAGGTAGACCCCGCTCGCGCCGGCCTCGCCCGCCAGCCAGACCACCGTATCCACTATGTGGCGCCGGTAACCGTCGACGGCGCGGCAGTTGACCGTGAAGTCTTTTTGAAAGAAGTGAAGCCGGACGGGCTCACCGTTTTCGGAGCGGACCGACCAGGCAGCCCCCAGGGTCGGGTGATAGTGGGAATCGGTGCCGAAGAGGGCGGCGTTGATGTAGAACGTCACCTGGCCTCCCGACCGGCGAATCCTGCGTACCCCGTCGATGAAATCCATCACCGTCCCGAGCGATAGGTCGGGGTAGTACTCGGGGTAGAGGTGATCGAAACCGCCGCTGCTCCAACCCGCGATGAAAAGGTGGCCGACGCCTTCGCTCTTTGCCCGTTCGTAGAGGGGATAGAGGTCCGCGAAGGTGTGGGTGAAGGTGCCGTCCTGCCACTTGAAGTCGTAGTGAGCGATGAGGCTGTCGGAATGCTCGAGCCAGGCGGGCCGGCGGGAGGGAAGCGGGGAACTGCCGGCCTCGCCAGCCGGGGGGTTAGCCGCCCCGCTGAGGATCCGGTGGCGCTTGCGGGCAAAAGCCCGGTAACGGCGGGCGCCCCAATGCCAGTCTCCGGGATGGAGAGCAAAGACGGCCGGTGGGGACGACCAGGATTGCCCGGGCCCGAGGTGAACCGGGTGCACGATGCCGAGGGTGAGGGTGGCCGGCTCCCAGCGCCGGTCTACGTCCACCCGCAAGCCGGCGAGGCCACCGGAGGGATCATGGCAGGCAAGGTAGAGGCCGGCGGCGCGGGCCGCCGCGTTTAGACTACCGCCCAAGGTGGAGGTGGCTGCCCCGCCCGCCCCGAGGGCGGGGGTGGTCACGGTTGCCCCGGAAAGCGGCCCCTGGACGAAGTAGTCCAGCCAGGCCATGGAGAGCTGGCCGCAGTAGGTTTGCTGCAGCCGCCAGAGCCCTTCGGTGGCCGGAACCGGCCGGGCCGTGACCACGCCGAGGCCGGGCGGGCCGGGGAAAGGCTCGGTCAGAGCATGGACGGGGTCGTCGAAGCGAAGCCCGGCAAAGAACGGGTAAACGAGCGCCTCTCTGATGGCAGGTTCACCCGGCGCGATGGATCCCGGCCCTGCCGGCAGGGGGTGAGCCCGCACTCCCGCGAGCAGAGGGAAGGCTACCTCGGTTACCTCGAATCCCCGGCTTTCGTTACGTACTTCGATGGTGGCCTGTACTTCCTCTACTTTCTCTGCTTCCTCGCTCTCTGCTTCCTTGCTACCCGGCCCGGCCACGTTTCGGCCGGATTCGGCCGCACCCGGGCCGGGAGCAATGCTCAGACTCCAGCTGACCACGATCGCCGGGGTGGGTTCACCGGGAAGTTTGATTCCTTGAACCACCCGCACCGATTCGGCCGCGCGTGTTACCTGCAGTACGACCGTCTCGGGGCCATCACTGCGGATCGTAAGGCTCCCGGGCTCATCGTTGCCGCTCACGTTCTTGCTCTCGCGGTCGCCGCTTTCCGGAGACGCTGGGCGATGTCTAACGCGGAGCTCCCAAAGCGGGCCGCCGGTTCTCCCGGCAGCAGGCGGGAGAGGGGACGAACTGCCCGGCGCCGTGGTTCTTGCCATGAACTCCCATCCGGTGCAACTCCAGGCCCGGCGGCCCGTTTCTCCGGGATCTGACCCTGCGGTTTCGAAGCGGGTCAGGGCGAGAAGGCGGGCGGCGGGAAGCGCCAGCCAAAGTTGCAGCCGCCCGGTGGCCAGCGACAGTTGTTCTTCTTTTGCCATTTCGACTGTGGGCGACCTCCGTGATTCACCGGTAGCTCGACCGGTCCCGGCCCGGGGCCTTTTGACCTGGCTCCTGGCAGAGCTCTTGGCCCGAGCTTGTCACCGACCCGTCGCCAGGCCACCCGCCGGCCAGGGCTCTCGGCGGAGTCTTTTGGTCGGGACTCTCCTCCCGGACGCTCCTCTGCGTGAATTTTACTCCCGCCGCCCGGGCCGGACCAGCAGGAAACGACAGATATCAATCGAAAAACGAAAAGGCCGTTACAAATCCTTGCTGGTCATATGCCAACGAGGATCGTATCGGCAAGACCTTTCGGGAAGGAGGCCGGTTCATGCGCAAAGCAGTCTGGTTTTCCGCAGGTTTGGTCGTGTTGGCGGCGGTAATGGGGTTCGCAGGGGCGGTACTGGCTGCTCCTGGCTGGGTAATTGGCCCCGCACCGGGCCCGATCGTGATCGATGGCGACCCGGCGGAATGGCAGGTGGACAAGTTACCGGCCGAGTCGGTCATCGTCGTCAGCCCGTCGGTATCTCTGGTCAACGCCGGTACGATTAACACCGATGAAGACTCCAGCGCCAAGGTGTACCTGGCGTATGATGACGAGGCTTTGTACGTGCTGGCCGTGGTAAAGGATAACAACATAGTGGGCGAACAGGCCGAAGTCAACATCTGGCAGAATACCTGTGTGGAACTCTGGTTCAACCTGGGTGACACCGCGGTACCCGGCAACCCGGCGGCCTACGGGGATTATGCCGACGAGGATTACCAGATTAACCTGACTCCCGTGACGGCCGGGGAGGAGAAGGCTTCCTACTGGGTCTACCCGGGCAGCAAGGCGGCGTACAATACCGGCCTGATTGATGTGGCGGCCAAGCTGGTGGAGGGCGGCTACATAATCGAAGCCAAGATCCCGAAGGCGAAGTTCCCGGGCTTCGAGGGCATCAAGCCGGGAGCGGAGTTCGGCTTCGCAGTCTCCCTGGTCCACATCGCTCCGGGCGGCGTCTGGTCGCACATCTGGACCCCGGGCGTTGAATACGCACCGGTAACGGTGAAATAAGGGTGCGGCAGGTCCACCGCAGGCAGGTTGCAAGCGGCAGGCGGGGTGTCGGAAGACGCCCCGCCTGGATTCGTTTCCGGACCATCCCTCCGGCCGTGGCAGGTGACCGCCCCGGCCGGCCCGCGGGCCGGTCAGCCGGCCGAGTCGGACAACTCCACGCTCTCCAGGCTTGGCAGCAGCGCCCGGTACAGTCGCTCGGCCAGTTCCGCCCGGGTAAGGGGCCGGTCCAGTTCCTCCGGCAGCAGCTCGGGGTAGAGCCGGCCTTGCGGGAACAGCTCCCGAGCCAGCGCCTCCCGGGCGAGATCGTCCAGTCCCAGTTCGGGAAAGAGCCGGCGGGCCCGGGCGAGCCAGCTGTCGAAGGTGGCCAGCTCCACCGGTTCATCGGGGTGGAAGGCGAGTTCCCGCGCGGCGATGTCTACTTCGGGATCTCCGGGTATGACGCCCAGGGCGGCCAGGCGATGAAGGGCGACGAAGGCCGGATGCCCGGGGGGGATGTCGACGAACCAGTAAAGGGGTATGCCGGCGCCTACGAGCAGGCCCTGGAAACGGCGCAGCAGGCCGGGAGTATTGCGAATGTCAGCCGGACGGTAGCCGGTTTCGAGGCAGTAGGCCGCAAGGAGCCCGGCCGTCTCGCCTATATTCCACTCCACGGGATGCAGGCGGTAGGCGCCGTTGGTGATGTGGGTCGTCCCGATGTTTTTAGCACCGGCCAGGAAGTTGTCCACCTCCTCCGGGATGAGGGCCCCCAGGGGGATCTCGAAAGGCCGGGTGGTAGCGGTCGCCGGGTCAGTCTCACCCCCGCCGGGATGGATGTCGATGGGGTAGAAGCCGATACCGGCGGTATCTGTATAGTGGGCCGCCCGCGGTCCGGGCTGGAAGGCGGCGGAGATCTCCTGCTCGACGATGGTTTTGAGCGCACGAATGCGTCGCGACTCACGTATGTACGGGAACTGGGACAACCCGTCCTCCGAACCCATGACGTCAGGGCGGAGGCGAAGCTCCGGATAACCCTGCCCCCCGTCATCCCGGGGCGCTTCGGTCTGAAGCCAATATAAGAACCCCAAACTGAGGAGCTTGGCCTGGCGGTGAACCTCGCGCTGCTGCTCAGGGCTCTGGTCGATGAGGTTACCATCCCGGAAATCGTTGCCCGGCCAGTTGATCATCGCAATGTCATTAGGGAACTCCGGGTCAGGAACGAAATTCGCCCGGTCGATCAAGCGCCGGTAGGTCCAGAAGGGCAGCGGCCAGCCCGAAGGAGACTTTTCGAACATGCGGTAGGTTTGCCAGCCCACCTGTTCCCCGTACCAGAGCCGGAAGGTATAGGGCTGCCGGTCCCGCCGCTCTTCGTAACCCTCAGGCTTGGGCAGGCGGTGATCTTCCCCGGGCCGGTATTCCACGGCAAACGTGTAGGTAAAACTCTGGACCCAATCGGGATGAGCCTTCTCCTTGGCGTGCGGTTCACCCGTCTCTTCCTTTGACTCGGCGCCCGTTACATACGGGAGGCCGGCCAGCGGGAGAAGATCTCCCAGTTCACTCGCGTCAATCACCATTTTGGGGACCACGGTGAACTCCACGCTGCGATACCCGGCGGCCGCGGCTTCTTCTGCCGAAAGCAGCCAGGAGGGAACGCTCGGATCTGCTGCTCGAACCCCCTTTTCCTGAGCCGGGCCGGGGGTGGCCAGGCGCCCGCTTTTTGCTGCTTCGGCCTGGGCCGCGGTTAGGCGCTGGCGGAAGGTGACGTGCTCCACCCGGCGCCCGCGGCGGTGAACGGCAATAGGGACAGTACCGTAGAACACCTGGAGACGACCGGCCTCCAGGTGGGGGCGGAGCATTTCGGCCAGTACGGCCAGGGCGGCACGGGGTTCGAAACAAAGGCGACTGACCCATCCGTTGCCGGGGTTCAGGTGCGGGTTGGCCGCAGCCGGGGCGGTCAGCCGGTGCTTCTCCTTGTAGAACTGCCGGATTCCCTCCCGGAGGCGGTAATACGAGCGCGTGCCGCCGAAGCTTTCGATGTGCTGGTGTTCATCGAGGGCGGAAACGCCCTGGCTGGTCATCTGCCCGCCGAGCCAGAGGGTGGGCTCGGTCAGAATGACGGTCGCCCCTTGCGTCGAGGCGGCCAGGGCGGCCGCAACACCCCCCATCCCGCCGCCCACCACCAGCAGGTCGCAGTGATAGGTTTCATCGTTCTCTCGTGCGACGACGCCGGGAGCACTCTGCCACTTCCACTCTGCCATGGCCGTAAATCGATCCTTTCGCACTTGGCGGTCGTTCTTGTCCATTATAGGGTGCGGGTTTTGCCCGATGCCAGAGGAAGCGAGCAGGCAAGGACGAAATAAGTCTGGCATGCCGGCCTGAGTCGTGGCCGGCTGCGGTGGTGAGACTGGTCGTAGGGATTCAACAGGAGGGACGTCGCTAGATGTACCAGATGGACCAGATGGAGATCCGGTTGTTGCCCGGTAAGATTGCCAAGCGGGCGCGCGA
Source organism: Bacillota bacterium (assembly GCA_012839805.1). Taxonomy (GTDB): domain Bacteria; phylum Bacillota; class Limnochordia; order Limnochordales; family DUMU01; genus DUMU01. Next base: position 45,207 of record DUMU01000024.1, read on the forward strand.
ACTCGAACCTTTCCAGTTCCGGGAGCGACGGGAGGTTAGTCCCTGGCGGGCCATGGAAGGCCGGCTGACCCGGGAAGCCGCCCGTCCGGAACTGGATGATAGCTCCTGGCGCCGCCTGGGTATGGGGGAGAGCTGGGGCGGGAGGGATGCAACCCTTTGGCTCCGCACGCGCCTGGTCATCCCTTCGACCTGGGAGGGCGGCCGGATAGCTTTGCGACTGCGCCTCGGGGGGGAAGCCCTCGTTTACTGGAACGGCCTGCCCCTGCAGGGCCTGGATGAGCACCACCCCGAGGTCGATCTGACCTCCATCGCCAAACCGGGTGAAGAGGCTCTGCTGGCCGTGGAAGCCTGGAGCGGTATGGGTAATGAACGCCATCAGCTGGTGGAGAGCTCCCTGGTGCTGGTCGATCCGCTGGTTCGCCGCTTCCTTTTGGATCTTAAGGCTGTGCTGGAGCTGGCCGAGGCGCAAGCGGCGGAAGAGCCACTGCGGGAGGCTTTGCTGCGCGCCGCCGATCGAGCCGTGGACCGGGTCGATTACTTGCGAAAAGGAAGCGAGGAGTTCCGGGAAAGCGTCGAGGCCGCCCTTCGCCTGCTCCACGACGAGATGGCCGGCCTGCGGCGCCGGTGGGGGACCCGGGGCCGGCTCCACCTCATTGGCCATGCCCACATCGACCTGGCCTGGCTGTGGCCGATCCGGGAAACCCGGCGTAAAGCGGCCCGCACCTTTGCTTCGGTACTGCATCTGATGCAGAAGTACCCGGCTTACTACTTCGGCCAGAGCCAGCCGCAGCTTTACGTGTGGTTGAAGGAGGACTACCCGGAGCTCTACGATGGTATTCGTCGTCGCGTGGCGGAAGGGCGCTGGGAACCACTCGGAGCCCTCTGGGTGGAAAGTGACTGCAACCTCACCGGCGGTGAATCCCTGGTCCGGCAGGTGGTCTACGGAAAGAGGTTCTTCCGCGAGGAGTTCGGATACGATTCGCGACTGGCCTGGCTTCCCGACGCCTTCGGGTTCACCTGGAGCCTGCCGCAGATTCTCAAAAAGGCTGGTGTTGATTACTTCGTCACCACCAAAATCAGCTGGAACCAGTTCAACCGCTTTCCCTACGATCTCTTCTGGTGGGAGGGTACCGACGGGTCCCGGGTCCTCGCCCATTTTTACCACAACCCCGAGAACGGCTATAACGGCAACGTTCGCCCCGGGGCACTCCGGCGCACCTGGGACAACTTCCAGCAAAAGGAGCTTTGCGACATCTCGCTCTTCAGCTACGGCTGGGGGGACGGGGGTGGCGGACCCACCGAGGAGATGCTGGAGATGTTCTCGAGGCTCCAGGAGGCCCCCGGATCGCCACGCCTGGAGACCGGGCCGGTACAGGCGTTTCTGGACCACCTGCCCAAGGAAGGGCTGCCGGTCTGGAACGACGAGCTCTACCTCGAATTACACCGGGGCACTTTCACTACCCAGTCGGCGGTAAAGAAAGGCAACCGGAGGGCGGAATTCGCCCTGCGCCGGGCGGAAATCCTGGCCAGCTGGGCAGCGCTCATGCGGGGGCGTGACTACGGTTATCCCGGTAGGGAGCTGGAAGAAGCGTGGAAGATGCTGTTGCGGAACCAATTCCACGACATCCTTCCCGGTTCGGGAATCCATGAGATTTATGAAGATGCCTGGCGAGAACTGGACGAAGTGCAAAAGACCGCCCGGGCGATCAGCGAGGGAGCAATAGCGGCCCTCTTCCCGCCCGATGGGAAAGAACCCAAGGCCGAAGGGGAGGCCGGCCGGGTTCTGGTGGTGAACGACCTGGCCTGGGAGCGGGGCGACCTCGTCCAGGTGGTGGTCGACCGGGACCTGGTGGAACGGCTCATGACGGGAGGAAGGCAGCTGGTCGTGGAGACACCGGGGGGTGAAAGCCTGGCCTGCCAGGTGGTTGAGCTCCCGGAGGCGGAAGAGAAGGTCGGAATATTGTTCGAGCCTCGTGAACTGCCTCCCATGGGTTGGGCTACCTACCGGCTGAAGAATCCGTCAGCCAGAGCGGCGAACCGTATGGGCGCGGGCGCGGACCTGGAGGCGGAAGCGGCCGCCGCTCACTTCCGTACCCTGTTCCGGGACGGGTCGTGGCAGGTGACAACCCCCTTCTACCAGCTTACGATCGACCGGACCGGGGCGATCGGCCGGCTCTTTGACCGGAGGGTCCAGAGGGAGGTCCTTCCGGCGGGTGAACGCGCCAACGTGATCTGGGCCTTCGAGGACAAACCCAATGTGTGGGATGCCTGGGACATCGACCTCTTTTATGAGAAGAAAGGATGGCCGGTGCAGGAAGATCCCCGGGTGGAGCTCTTAGAGAACGGGCCGTTGCGTCTCACCTTCCGGATCACCCGGGGCTTTCACCACTCCCGGGTCACCCAGTGGCTACGCCTGTACCGTCATTCGCCTCGCATCGACTTTGAGACGGAGATCGACTGGCACGAACGGGACGTCCTGCTCAAAGCGGCCTTTCCGGTGGCGGTCAGGAGCCGGCAGGCCACTTACGAGATCGCGTATGGATACATCGAACGGCCTACCCATACCAACACCAGCTGGGAACGGGCCCGGTTCGAAGTGGCGGGACACAAGTGGGTGGACCTGTCGGAGGACGGGTACGGGGTGAGCCTGCTCAACGATGCCAAGTACGGGCACGACGTGCACGGCTCGACCCTCCGGTTGACCCTCCTCAAGTCGCCGGTGTGGCCCGATCCCCGGGCGGACGAGGGAATCCAGCACTTTACCTATTCTTTGTTGCCTCACCCGGGGGATTGGCGATCGGCGGGCACGGTGGCCCGGGCCTACGAATTGAATGCTCCCGTATGGGCCGGGTTGGTGGGAGAAAGCGGGATGCCGGCCCGTCACTCATTTGTCAAAGTGGAGCAGGAGAACGTGATCCTGGCGGTGTGGAAGGCTCCTGATCGTGTGCACCAGGCAGCCGGTGGTGGCAGAAAGGACGGAAACGAACCCGGTGGCGAGGCCGGTGAGTGGATCATCCGGGTGTACGAAGCATTTGGACGCCGGGGGCCCGTGACGCTCGCGTTCTTCCGGCCGGTGCGTTCAGCCGAACCCGTCAACTTGCTGGAAGAGCCGGAGAGGGTCGACCCGCGGGAGACTCCCACCGTGGAGGGTAACCGGGTGACGTTTCCCATGAAGCCCCAGGAGATCCGGACATTGCGGATTCGTTTGGCCTGAGCTGTTTGATTGCCTGGAATTCCTTCGCCCCCGGCAGGAAAACGGGCAGTTTTCTCGAACTCCCGAGGATAGGTCGGGGGCCCCCCGACCTATCCGGTGCCGGGAGGCAAGAGCAGTGCAGGTAGGCATAGTAGGTTTGGCTCTCTCTCACCCGTATATCTTCGCGGAGCTGGTTCGAGAGGAGGGCCACCAGGTCCGGGCCGTCTGGGACGAGGACCGCAGCAAGGCGCGGGAGCTCGCGGAAAAGACAGGGGCTTTACCCGTGGACGATATCGCCTCGCTTCTTCCCGGGGGGGAGGCAGCGGTGGATGCGGTCTTTGTCTGTACCCGGAGCGTAGATCATGCGCGCTATGCTCTGCCTTTCCTCGAGGCGGGAGTTCCGACTTTCGTCGACAAGGCGCTGGCCACCACGGTGGAGGATGTTAAGGCCCTGCTCGAGGCGGGGTCAAAGCCGGGCCGGGTGCTCATGTCGACGTCCGCGATCCGCTACGCCCCGGCCCACGTGGCGCTGCGGGAGCAGGTGAAGGCGGGTCGCCTCGGAAAGACCGCGTGGGCGGAAGCCCTGGTCGCTCACGACATCCAGCACTATCTGCAGGGGCCTTCGACCTGGCAAGACAGCATCGAACAGGGCGGGGGCTCCATCATCAACATGGGTATCCACGGGGTTGAGCCGCTGGTCGCGACCTGGGGCGGTGACGTGGCAACCGTTTTCTGCCAGGCCTCCCGCACCATCTACCCCACCAGCCAGTCCGAGGACACGGCGGTCATGCTGATTCGATATCGCGACGGCCGGCTGGCCAGCGTCCAGGTGGTCTGCGGCAGCAGCACGCACGGCTACCAGTTGCGAGTTCAGGGGGACCGGGGGTTTCTGCTCGCCTCCGCCCCCAGCGGGCTTCTCGTGGGGTTGAACGGAGCGCTCTCGGGCAACGGTGACGGCAACGTGGAATATGGGTATAAGGAGACGGTTCGCCGGTTCCTGGAAGGGGCGGCGCGGGGAGAGGCCCCGATTCCTCTGGACGAGACGGCGGCGGTAATGGCGATTCTTTTGGCCGCGCGTCGATCGGCGGCCAGCGGACGGGTGGTGACCCGGCAAGAGATCGAGATCTGAAAGAGCAAGCAAGGTAGAAAGTACTAGCGAACGCGGCGCGAATCCAAGAAGGGGATTGGCCGGTCGAAGAGGAACTAGATATTACCTGTCCGTTTGGCGGTTTCCACGATGATGGTGTTCACGGCAGTGCGGGAAACGGCGTGGGTACGTCGGGGGGGACGAGAAGGAATGCAGGAAGAACGCGATGTGAAAGGGCGCCGCCGCCGGATGCGCTGGGCGGCGCTGGCGGCGCTGGCGCTCATGGCCGCCATCGGTATCTGGCAGGTGAGAGCCCAGGGCGATCAGGAGGCTCCGGCGGCACCGGCTCCAGAGGACGAGATTGCTTCTTTCAAGCTGGAACCGTCCTTTGCGGAGCGCAAGGCAGAGTGGGACAAGGCGGGGGCCCGTGATACCCAGGGGGTCTCCATTACCGTCCCGGCCCTCCGGTATGTCGCGGCGAGCGACCCGGCGGCGGTGAAAGCGGTCGAGGATCCTGAGGGGCAGCGAGGCAAGGTTTTGGCCTGGCTGAAAGAAGAAACCTGGGTAGAATGGGAAGTCAACGTTCCCGAGTCCGGGTATTATCAGATGTCCTTGACCTATTACATGCCGCCCGGCAAGAATGCGGCTGCCGAACGGGACCTGATGATCGACGGGACGTACCCGTATAGCGAGGCCAAGCGGCTCACCTTCAGCCGGATGTGGAAGGATGCGGGCCTCCCGCGGAAAGACAGCCGCGGTAACCACATTCGCCCGCGTCAGATGGAGGTTTTCGGCTGGCAAACCGCCCCCCTCGAGGACAGCCGGCGCCTGGTATCCGAACCGCTGCGCTTCTATCTCACCGCGGGAACCCACCGGCTGCGCATGGGTGCGCTCCGTGAGCCGATGCTCATCGAAAAGATCGAGATCTATTCACCCGTGGTTTTGCCAACGTATGAGGAGAAGCTGGCTGAATGGAAGGCGGCCGGGCTCAAACCGGCTCGATCGCTGGTCAAGGTACAAGGCGAAGAGGCCGCGTTGAAGTCGGACCCGACCCTGCGCCGGGAGTATACGTCGGATCCAAGGGAGGAGCCCGCGTCACAGGGTAAGATCATCCTCAACGCCTTTGGTGCCTGGCGCTGGCGGCTGGCAGGGGCATGGGCCGAATGGGTCTTCGATGTCCCCGAAGACGGGCTTTATGAATTTGACGCCAAAGTATGGCAGGGCTGGAACGACGGCCTCCCCGTTTACAGGCGGCTCTACGTCGACGGCAAGGTTCCTTTCCGCGAAGCCAATGCCATCGCCATTCCGTTCAACCGCCGGCAGCAGATCTGGCGTGCCGGGGCCTTCAAGGAGGGCGACGAGCCCTTCCTTCTGGGTCTGACCAAGGGGCGGCATGTGATCCGTCTCGAGGTGAGCGTTGGGCCCTTGGCAGAGACGGTCAGCACGATTGAGGAAGTTTCCCGGCGGCTTTCGGTCTTCAACCGGGAAGTGGTCATGGTAACCGGGCCAGACCCCGACCCGAACTTCGAGTACAGGATCGAGAACAATATCCCCGACCTGGTGCCGAGGCTAAATGACACCGCGGCCATGTTGGAGAAACAGGTAAAGCAAATGACCGCCGCGGTGGGGCGCCGGCCGGCCGCCGCCAACACCCTGGCCATGGTGGCAGACCAACTCCGGCACATGGCCGAGTACCCCGAAACCATCACCACCCCGGGTGGGATCAAGAGCTTTGGCGACAACCAGACGAGCCTCAGCACCTGGGCGACTTCTCTCCAGGGACAGCCGCTGGAGGTAGACTGGGTCGCCCTGGCGCCGCCCGGCCAGCAATGGGCCCGGGCCGGATCGAATTACCTGGAGTTTGCCGAGCGGACCGCGAAAGAGCTGGTGGCATCGTTCGGCAAGGATTACGGCCAGATCGGTGACGTCTACGAGGGGACGGAAGCCCTGAACGTCTGGGTGGCGATGGGCCGGGAGTGGGCCGAGATCATCAAGGACATGGTTGAGGATGATTTCACGCCGAAGACGGGCATCCCGGTCAACATCAACATTCTCCCCGGCGGGCAATTGGGGGCGGGCAGCGTCAACGTGATCTTGCTTGCCGCCGTCACCGGCAAGACGCCCGACGTGGCGCTGGGCGCTTCGCCGGATCTACCGGTGGAGTTTGCCATTCGCGATGCCATGACGGCGCTCGACCAGTTCCCGGACTACCAGGAGGTGCGCAAGCGTTTCCGTCCCGGCGCGTTGATCCCATACCACTACCAGGGCCACGACTATGCGCTGCCCCTGAGCCAGGACTTCATGATGCTCTTCTATCGCAAGGACATCCTGAGCTTGCTGGGGCTAAAGATCCCCAACACCTGGGACGAGGTTTACGAGATGCTACCTGAGCTTCAGGCGAACGGGCTCGAGTTCTTCTACCCGTCGCCGGCGGCGGTAGGAGACATCGGAGGCTTCACGCCGTTCCTCTACCAGTACGGGGGTGAGTATTACACGCCGGACGGGCTTCGCTCCGCCCTGTATACCCCGGAGGCACAGGCGGCCTTCAAAGAGTGGACGGAGCTATGGACCAACTACAAGATTCCCATCCAGGCCGATTTCTACAACCGGATGCGCACAGGCCTGATGCCGATCGGCGTAGCCGGCTACGGGCTTTACGTCTCCCTGTCGGTGGCCGCCCCGGAGCTGGCCGGCTGGTGGGGGATGAGCCCGCTTCCCGGCCACGTGCGAAACGGCGAGATCAACCGGACGGCCGGTGGGGGCGCGAGCGTCGGCGTAATATTCAAGATCAAGGATCCAAAGAAGCGGCAGCATGCCTGGGAGTTCCTGAAGTGGGCTACCAGTGACGAAGTGCAGATGCGCTTCGGCCAGGAAATCGAGGGGCTCCTGGGAGTCGCGGCCCGCTGGAACAGCGCCAACGTCAACGCCATCAAGGGCCTTCCGTGGCCGAGCCGGGATCTCAACGCCATCCTGGAGCAGTGGCGCTGGCTAAAAGAAGTCCCGGTCGTACTCGGCGGCTATTTCACCGGGCGGCACGTATCCAACGCCTGGAACCGCACGGTTATCAACGGGATGTTGCCTAGAGAGTCGCTGGAGCTGGCGGTGAAAGACATCGATCGAGAGCTCCGGGCCAAGCAAGAAGAGTTCGGTATTACTCCGGAGAAGGCTCAAAAGCTCTACCTGGGGGAGGAGTGACCATAGTGGCGACGGCAGGTCAAGTGATAGAACGGGCGGTAGCCCGCCCGGCGCCCGGGCGCTTTGCCCGGATCATCGAAGCGTATCGTAAGGAGAAGGTGGCACTCCTCTTCCTCGCTCCTTTTGCCCTGGCCTTCCTGGTCTTCACGGTGGCACCAGTCCTAACGGCCATTGGACTGAGTTTTACCTACTACAACATGTTGCAGCCGCCGAAGTGGATCGGCCTGACCAACTATCGACTGCTCTTCCTGGACGACAGTGTGTTCTTGATCGCCATCAAGAATACGTTCATCTTCGCTTTGCTTGCGGGTCCTCTTAGTTTCACCGCTTGTTTCTTGTTCGCCTGGCTCATAAACATGCAACGCTTCCGCAAGCCCCTGGCGCTCATCTTCTACGCGCCGTCCCTGGTAAGCGGTATAGCCATGGGCTTGATCGCATCGTATTTCCTCGCCGCGGACCGGTACGGGCTGCTCAACAACTTCCTCATCAGCATCGGGGCTTTGAACCAGCCGGTGCCGTTCCTGCGTGACGTGCGCTTCATCATGCCCTTCGTCATCCTGGTACAGCTTTACATGAGCCTCGGCAACGGCTTCCTGGTCAACATTGCCGGGCTGCAGAATGTTGATAGAACGCTATACGAAGCCGCCGCGATCGACGGTATCCGGTCCAAGCTGCAAGAAGTGTGGTATATAACCTTGCCGTTGATGAAGCCGCAGCTTCTCTTCAACGCGGTCATGTCTATCGTGTCTTCCTTTAACGTGTTCTGGTTGGCGGTTGGCTTGGCGGGCTTCCCGAGCTGGCAGTACGCAGCCCACACCATAGTGGCCCACATGTACGACTACGCGTTCATTCGCTTCTCGCTCGGGTACGCGTCGGCCATCGCGGTGGTTCTCTTCCTGTTCACTTTCGGTCTCAACCGGATCGTTTTCCGTGCCCTGTCGACCCGGGGGGACTACTGATGGACGAGGTAGGGCTGATGACGGAGACGAGTGTGACGGGTAAGGAGGAAGTGGCGTGAGCACTTATACTGGCTTGTACTACGGCGTGAAGCCCGTTCGTCGCCGGGCCTTCACCTTCGGGCAGGCGGTGCTGCTGGTGTTCCTGCTCGGGATGGCCGCCTTCATGCTGCTGCCACTGGTTTTCGTGGTGGTCAACGCCCTAAAACCCATCGACGAGCTACTGCTCTACCCCCCGCGGTTCTGGGTGCAAAGGCCTACCCTGGCCAACTTCGGGGACCTGGTCCTGGCAAGCTCTGCCCTGACGGTGCCCTTCATCCGGTACGTCTTCAACAGTGTTTTCGTCACCGTCACCGTGGTGGGGCTTACGATCCTGGTAGGGAGTATGGCCGCGTACGCGCTCTCGAACAAGCATCGCTGGCCCGGCCAGGAACTCTTCTTCACCTTGGTGGTCAGCGCCCTAATGTTTGCTCCCGAGGTAACGTCGATACCTCGTTATCTGATCGTTAACCGGCTGGGATGGATCGACCACTACTGGGCCCTCATCATTCCACCTCTCGCGAGCACGTACGCCGTCTTCTTGATGAAGCAGTTCATTGACCAAGTACCACGGGAGATAATCGAAGCTTCTATCATTGACGGGGCAACCGACTGGACCATTTTCTGGAAGATCATCATGCCTTTTGCCCAGTCGGCCTGGGCGACATTGGGTATCACCTCGTTTGTGGCCACCTGGAACGACGCCTTTTCGCCCCTCATCTTCACCCGTACCGAGGTCATGAAGACGCTACCGCTGATGTTGCAGACGATCGGCGGGGGAATCGCCCGGGCCGGGGCCGGGGCCGCGGCAACCTTCCTCATGATCTTTCCGCCGATCATCATCTTCACTTTCCTGCAGAGCCGGGTAGTCGAGAGCATGGCGTACTCCGGCATCAAGTCGTGAGCAGAGGGGGTTGTGCGAGCATGAGCAGGGGGATGACGAAAAGATGGGGGACCGGGCTCGCCCTCCTCGTGATGCTCCTCGGGTTTGCGAGCCGGGCCGAGGGAGCGGCGGAGTTTGTCTCTTACACGCTGGACTGGCGTAACCGCCGGGTGGCCGCACCCCTTGGATACGTGGTCGAGGATGTTCTGAGCGGGATCGGACAACTCACCGAACCGATGCGTTCACCGCAGGACCTTTTCCTGGATGCGGAGGAGAACCTCTGGATCGCGGATACCGACGCGAACCGGGTCATCAAGATGACCCGGACCGGCCAGGTCCTGCTCACCATAACCGAGGCGGGGGGAACGCCCCTCTACGGTCCCCAGGGTGTGTTCGTCAAGAATAACGGCGAGGTCTACATTGCCGACACAGGCAACAAGCGCATCGTACGACTGAACCCCGACCTGTCGGTGAATACGATCTATGAAGCTCCCAAGTCGCTGAAGTTGGGTCCTGATTTCAACTTCCAGCCCACCAAGATTGTGGTCGACAAAAGCGACACCATGTTTATAGTCAACGGGGGCGATTTCCACGGATTCTTGCAGATGGACGCGAAGGGGCGGTTCCGGCAGTGGTTTGGCGCCAACCGGGTGCCCTTCAGCCTGACGCGAGTGCTGACTCGGATCTTCGCCACCGAGCAGCAGCGGGAGCAACTGACGCGGCAGCTGCCGCCCCCGCCCAGCAACGCGTTCATCGATCATAGCGGTTATATGTACGCTACGAGCGCGTTCGCTACCAGAGCCCAGATCAAGAAGCTGAATTCGGTGGGCGGCAACTCGTTCCCCGACAAGTTCTACGGTGAGATCGACGTCGTCGGATGGACGCTGACTCGTCCCCAGTTCGTTGACGTAACGGTTGACAAGAACGACATCGTGAGCGCGCTGAACGCCCAGTCCGGCCGGGTCTATCAGCTGGATCAGGACGGTAACACGCTGCTGGTGTTCGGTGGCCAGGGGGACCAGCGGGGGGTCTTCAAGTACCCGAGCAGCCTGGTGGTGGATTCCCGGGGCTGGCTTTACGTACTGGACAACCAGCGTAACGACATCCAGGTATTCCGGCCGACGGAGTTCGCCAACCTGGTGCACGAGGCAAGCCAGCTCTACTACCAGGGGCGTTACCCCGAGGCGGCACGCCTTTGGGAGCAAGTTTTGGACATGAACACCAACTACGAGCTGGCGCACAAGGGCATTGCCCGCAACTTCTACAAGGACGAGGAGTACGCGAAGGCAATGAGGGAGTACAGGCTTGCCCACGACAAGAAAGGGTACTCGATGGCCTTTGCCGAACTGCGCAAGGAATGGGCAAGAAAGAACTTCGTGTTGCTCATCGTCCTGATCGGAGCGGGAATCTTGGTGCTAACGGGTATTGGCGTGCTGATCGTGCTCTACGTCCGGGCTGGCTGGCGCCACCCCGGTGAAGTAGTGGGGGAGGCGTGACATGAACACCTTTCGCTTGATGATGGCGGTCTTGTTCCACCCGAGCGACGTCTTCTATGAGGTGAAGCAGCACAATCACATCCTGGCCGGGATGTGGATGCTCCTTGCCCTGGTCGTCATCCGGTTCGTCAACATCTTCGTTACCGCCTACCACTTCCGGACGGTAGACCCGGAGCAGGGCAACCTCATCTTCGAGCTGGCGCGTATTCTGTTACCGGGCCTTACGTTCGTTTTGGCGCAGTATGCCATAACGACCATCGCGGACGGCGAAGGCTTCATCGGCCAGGTTTTCGTCGGGACGTTTCTGGCGTTTGCCCCTTATGTGGTCTTTTCGCTGCCTCTCGCGGCGCTCACTAACGTGCTCAGCCTAGCCGAGGGCGGCGTGGTCGGATGGCTCCAGTTGATAATCTACGGCTGGGTGGCGCTCTTGCTGATCTCGATGACGCAGACGATCCACAATTACGACTTCGGGCGGGCGCTGACCATCATCGGGTTGACCGTCCTGGTCATGGTGCTGGTTTGGGCTACCATCGCGCTTATCTATGCCCTTTCCGACCAGGTGGTCCGCTTCGTCAACGAGGTCATCGTGGAGTTGTCCGTACGGTGAGGGGGGGAGAAAGCGATGCGGCGTGAGCGTACGGTAGGCAAGCGGATCTGGCTCTGGGGGTGGCTCGCGGTCCTGCTGCTCGTAGTGTTGGTGGGCAGCGTTTGGGCGGAAGATAGCGGCTTCTTCTCGGGGTTCAGCCTGGAGGACTTTGGCTTTGGAGACCTTTTCAAAGAGTTGTTCGGCTCCGAGAGTGAGCAGCAAGGGGAGGCGGCCCAGGCAGAGCCGGAGGCGCCCCTGACCCCCGAGGAGCAGAAGGCGGTAGACAAGGGGCTCACCCGTCACTACCGGGTCAAGGCGGAGACCGATACCCTGGTGCTTTGGTTCGACGAGACCACTTCCAACCTGGCGGTGGAGGACAAACGGAACGGTTTCATGTGGCGCTCCGCGCCTAACATCGATACCAGCCAGTTGCAGATCTCTTCGCTATGGATCGATCACCTGCAATCTCCCTTCATCTTCACCTGGACGCAGGATTTTGAACGCACGCGGACGGGTAACACGAAACAGGCGGCGCCGGAGATGACCTTCGAGCCGGTGGAGGGGGGCGTCAAGGTACACTACAAGTTCACCGGCAGCGGTGAGGGCATCCAACTCTCCATCATCTACCGGATCGTGGGAGATGAGTTGGTGGTCTCCATACCGTACCAGGACTTCAAGGAAGATAAAGAGAAGAGCAATTTCCTGGTATCACTGGAGATGCTTCCCTTCCTCGGGGCCGCCACCGATAACGATCCGGGGTATGCCTTCTATCCAGATGGGTCGGGCGCGATCACCCGGTTTGAGCCTGTACATGCTCCGGAGTATACGAGGGGGTACTCGGAGTTCGTCTACGGGCCGGAGGATTTCCCGTGGCCGGGAAGACCACAAGTGGCGCAGACGGCCATGTTGCCCGTTTTCGGCATGGTACGGGGCGACGCAGCCTTCCTCGGGATCATCACTCAGGGTGAAGCAAGCGCCAAGGTCAATTTCTCGCCCAGCGGGCATATAGTGGGGCTCTACCGGACCGATGCCGAACTGGTCTACCGGCGTAACTACCAGGCGATGTTGCGGCGCTGGACGCCGGTAGAGAAGTTCGCGGAAGACCCCATCAAGGGCGACCGGGAAGTGCGTTACATCTTCCTGGACAAGGCGAATGCTTCCTACTCCGGAATGGCGATGCGGTACCGGCGGTATCTGATTGAGGAGGCGGGAGTAAAACCCGTCACCCTTACCGAGTATCCGCTGCACCTGCGGCTTTTCATGGGCATTCAGAAGCCGATGCTCGTATTCAAGCAGTTCGTGGCGATGACCACCTTCGAGCAGGCGAATACCATAGTCCAGGATCTCATGGACAACCGGGGAGTGAAAGGGATCGACCTGACGCTGGTGGGCTGGAACCGGGGCGGCTGGTTCGGTAACTGGCCGCGGCGACTCCCGATTCCGAGCCAGCTGGGCGGGGCAAGCGGCCTGAAGACGCTAACAACCGAGATGAAGCGGCGGAACGTCCCGGTCTACCTGGAAGATAACTATATCGAAGCATACCGGGAGGCGGGCGGCTTTGCGCCTCGCGTCGACGTGGTGCGCGGGGTCAACAAGCTTCCCATCTACAACCCGAGAGACAACGACCACCTCCTGCTCAGCCCCATGGTGGCTCTGCGCCATGCCCGGCGTGACATTCCAGAGCTCGCCAAGACGGGGGTGAGCGGGGAGGAGTTCGTATACTTCGGCGAGACCATGTTCCCCGACTATAATGCCCGCAGTCTCCCGAAAGGGCAGACCGTGCTGGAGCGGGATGAGACGGCCGACACCTGGATGCAGATCGTAGAGACCTCCCGCAAGCTCCTGGGTCGAGCGGCAGCCCACGGGGCGAACGCGTACCTCTTCGGCCACGTCGATGCCCTCAGGGACCTGCCCATGAGAGATAGCGGCTATGTGTTCGCGGACGAGGCGGTGCCCTTCATGCAGATGGTGCTCCACGGCCTGATCCCCTATAGCGGAGAGACCGCGAACCTGCGCTACGACCGGCGCCGGCAATTCCTGCGCCAGATCGAATACGGCGCCATACCGGTCTTCGAGCTGACCTGGAAGTCCTCGGTGGAGTTGGAACCCACTGAGTACAACCGCCTTTTCAGCTCGGAATACCGGCTGTGGGCCGACCGGGCCGCGAAGGAGTACGCGGAGATGGCGAAGATTTTCGCCCCGTTGATGAACCAAGCCATGGTCAAACACGAAAAGCTCGCGCCTAAGGTTTTCCGGACCACGTATGAGGATGGCACGAGCATCGTGGTCAACTACAACGAAACTCCGTGGGACCAGGGTGGTATCCATGTGGATGCCCTCGGCTACACGGTGATTCCGGGAGGGAAAGCGCGATGAGCAGCCAAGTAGAGGCTCGGCCAATCCGGCCCCGGCGGCTCCGGATCCCGCTGCACACGCAGCAGGCGATCATGGGCTACCTTTTCATCAGCCCCTGGATCGTGGGGTTCCTGGTTTTCCTCGCCTACCCGCTGGTCCAGTCCTTCTGGCTCTCCTTCAACAACCTGGAGAACCTGGTCAACTTCCAGATCAAATACATAGGTCTGGCTAACTACATCGAAGCATTCCTGATCGACGTGCGTTTCCTGCCGATGCTTTACACGGTCGTGCGTAACTCTTTCATCGACGTACCCTTGATAATCGTCTTCTCCCTCTTCACGGCGATCGTGGTCAACCAAAAGCTCCCCGGGCAGGGGATCTTCCGGTCCATCTTCTTCCTTCCCGTGGTGATCAGCTCGGGGCTCGTCGTCCGCGAGCTCTTCGGACAATACCAGGCCGAGACGGGAGGCTCGCCCATTGTGCGCGGGATAGACGTCCCCACGGTGATCTTGCTGGTCGGACCGGAGTTCGCCCGCACCGTATTCGACCTGATCAACCGGCTGGCGCTGGTGCTGTGGAGAACGGGAGTGCAAATCCTCCTCTTCCTCGCCGGTCTTCAGGGAATCTCGAGCACTCTCTATGAGGCAGCGCGGGTAGACGGGGCGAGCGAATGGGAAAAGTTCTGGAAGATCACGCTGCCGATGATCTCACCCATCATCCTGCTCGTAGCGATCTACACCATCGTTGACTCGTTCACCGACATCTTCAATCCCATTCTGGACTACATAAAGAACCTGGCCTTCGCCGGCCAGTTCCGCATGGGATATGCAGCCGCGCTGGGGTGGATCTACTTCGTGGTGGTCTTCCTCATGATGGGACTCGTGTTCTGGATAGGCCAGCGCCATACGTTCTACGCCGGTGAACGGTAGTCCGAAACGGAAAGGGGGAGACCGAGGGTGGCTCAGATCGCTGAAGAACTGCGCGTGAAAGCCCGGCGGGAGGGCTTGAAGCTAGCCTGGAAGGGGCGCCTGCAAAGCTGGGTGGGGAAGGCCTTCATTTACTTGGTCTTGTTTGATATCAGCTTCGTCTTCCTTTCGCCCGTCATCTACATGGTGACGACGTCCTTGAAGACGGTAGCCGACGTTCTCGACCCGACCATCTACTGGGTGCCGTCCGGCTTCAACCTGGACAACTTCACTTTGTCCTGGAAAGCATTGAAGTATTTCCCAACCTGGAGCGCCATCCAGCAGGCCTGGACTTCCGGCGGGATCGTGGCTTTGTACACGCTTCTCAAGACCGAATCGGCTTTCTTCCGGAGCACGATCATTGCCGTGCTGGCCGCGATCGGCCAGGTGATATCGTGTTCCCTGGTGGGTTACGGGTTCGCCCGGACGAAATTCCCCGGGCGGGAAGCGCTCTTTCTCCTGGCGATGTTCACCTTCCTCGTGCCTCCGCAGACGATCATCATCCCGCTTTTCATCGTCTATAAGCAGCTACACTGGATCGACACGTACCGCCCGTTCATCGTCCCGGCGTTCTTCGCCAACGGGCTCCGCGGAGCGATCTTCATCTTTATCTTCCGGCAGTTCTTCCGGGGTCTGCCCTGGGAGCTGGAGGACGCGGCCCGCATCGACGGCGCGGGATGGCTGACCATGTACTGGCGGGTCATGCTGCCCCTGGCCAAGCCGGCCATCGTGGTCTCGTTCCTGTTCTCGCTGGTGTGGCACTGGAATGACTACTTCGAGCCGGCCATTTACCTGATGAACCAGGAGAACTTCACGTTGCCGCTCAGGTTGTCAATATTCTGGACCGCCCTCAATGAGGTGACGGGAGGGCAGGCGAGCCGGTTCTTTAATGAGCCGTTGATCATGGCGGCCAGCTTCCTTGTAATCGTACCCCCGCTGATTCTCTATGTTTTCACCCAGCGCCTCTTCGTCGAGAGCGTGGAGCGGACGGGTCTCGTCGAATGAGATAGCCGGGGAAATGGCGAGAGCGGTAAGCGGAGAGCAGGCGAGGAGGCAGGCGGCACCGGGTGCTGGTGCCGCCTGCTTTATTCCGGCGGAGGGCGGGGAGGAATCGGGGAGGCAGAGCCGAAGAAGGTGGGGCAACCGGGTAACGGGAGTAGCCGCGAAGGGGCGGGCCCGGAAGCCGTTCCTCGGAAGGATGGGAGCATGGGAAAGATGCGCGGAAAAACGACCGGGGGGGCTCGGCTGATCAGGGGCGGGCAGCCGGGCACACTCTTTGCTCTTCTCTTCGTGACGATGCTTATTATCAGCGGGTTTTCCGGCGAGGCGGCTGAGGGGCCGGCCACCGGTTCACCACCGGCTATATACCCGGTAGAGGCAGTACGTCCGGGCCTGGAAGGAGTAGGTTACACGGTCGTCCGGGGAACCAAGGTGGAGCAGTTTCCGGTGGAAATTCTGGGACTGGTAAAGCAGGCCGGCCCCTCCGGCAGCGACCTGGTGCTGGTGCGGGTGGGGGGAGTGGTGCGGGCGGCCGGGGGGATTGCGGCCGGCATGAGCGGGAGCCCGGTCTACGTGGGCGATCAGCTACTGGGCGCGATCGGTTACGGGTTCGAGTTGTCCGATCCCAGCCTCGGGCTGGTTACCCCGGCGGCAGAAATGGCGAAGGTCCTGGCCCGGGCCAAAGGCGAGCCGGAGAAGGCGGGAAGCTCAGAGACGACGAACCAGACGAAGGCCCGGAGCGATCGTCCTGGGGGATTTGAGTCCGTGGTGGTAGCCTCTTCGCCGGCCGAGGGGCGGGCGTGGCAGCAGCGGTTCGGGGCGGGGGTGGCCGTTTTCGTCCCGGTGGCGACGCCGGTTCTGGTAAACGGGCTGGGAGAGCGGGCGAGGAAATGGTTACAGCAGAGCTTGGATCCCTACCCGGTGGTGATTCGCTCAGGGCTGGGGTTCCTGTCCCCAGTGGCAGGGGGAGCGCGGCCCGGGGACGGCGAAGAGTGGGAGCGCTTGCCGGACCTTGGGTGGTGGTACGGGGAAGCGACCAGCGGGGCGGCCGGGGAGATAGGGAGCGGGGAGAGCCGGGGAAGCGAGGGGGGGCAGGACCAACCATTTCCCGCCCCCGGACAGGCGTTGGCGGTGCAACTGGTCCGGGGCGACGTGGATGTCAGCGCGCTTGGCACTGTCACCTGGGTGGAGGGCGACCGGCTCGTAGGATTCGGCCATCCCTTCCTCAGCAAAGGTGAAACCCATCTGTTCCTGGGCCCGGCCTACGTCGTCGGAGTGGTGCCGTCCATCAGCATGCCCTTCAAGGTTGGTTACCCTTTGCCCGCCGTAGGCACGCTGGTACAGGACCGTGCGGCCGGGGTGGCCGGGGTAATAGGCGTCCTGCCCGAATACGTGCAGGTGGAGGTGAAAATCCGGGAAAAGGGAAAGCAGGCGGTTACTACCCGGGCCGATGTCGTTTGGGATGAGGAGTTGACCTCGGGCCTGGTAGGAACGGTGTTGCTCGAGGCGTTCGACCGGTCTCTCGATCGGGTGGGGCGGGGAACCGCGCAGGTCAAACTCCAGGCGCGGGTAGACGGGATGCAACTGCCCGTCATCCGGACGAACCTCTTCGCGAGCCGGGCGGATATCGCAGCGGCCGCGGTAAGTGAGGCGACGGAACTGGTCGACCGGATCGCTGCCAACCCCTTCCGGGCAGCGCGGCCCACCCGGTTGGTGGTGGAAGCCGACGTCGATCCGGAGCCGAAGGTCGCGATGATTGAACGGGTGTACGCCCCCTCGCGGCCGGTAAAGCCAGGAGATCGGGTGGAGCTGCGCGTGAGGCTGCGACCGTTCCGGGGAGAGGTGGAGACCCGTCTTCTGGTGCTGGAGCTTCCCGAAGACTTGGCTCCGGGCGTGCTTACGGTGACGGTACGGGGGGGCAGTGGTTTTGTCGAGAGCCTCCCGGCGAAGCCGGGACCTCAGGGAGGTGAGCCCGGCGGCGAGGCTCCCCATGGCTCCGCGCTACTAGAAGAAGGACCGACACCGCCGGAGTCGCTCGAGGAGTGGCTGGAAGAGTTCACGAAGCGGGAAAAGAACAACGACCTGGTGGCGGAGTATTGGCCCGAATCCGCCAAGGCGGGGGCTACCGGAGCGATGAAGGAGGCGGATTCCACGCCTCCTTCGGAGAAAAGTAGCGATGGAAAGGGCGGAGCCGACCCGGGGCTCGAAGCTTGGCGGGCCATCGTCGAGAGGGCGGAAAAAGAGGTAGGCCCGTCGCAGCCGGTGAAGGTGATCCTGCCCACTCCTTATGTCATCGAGGGTTGGATCGAGGTAGATCTTGAGATCGCGGAGCCCAAAGCGAAAGCTGAAGCTGCAACGGAGCAGGCGGACCAGAGCACCGAGCCGGGAGCCGGCGACTCCCAGCCAAGGGAGACCGATCATGATTCATAGGCGAACGCTCCGAGGCGCGGGTGCGTCTGCACGTATGGGCAGGCCCGTAACCCGCATACTGGTGCTGGCATACTCTTCCCGGGATGACCGCCGGTTCACTTTGCCGGCAGCAATTGCTGGTAAGTACAGGCAGGAGTTTGCCCGCCGGGCTCGAATCTTCGGTGGTGAGTCGGTTACGGGGAAGGACGGGCCTCGAGACGAGGAGGGGGTATGGGAATGGGTGAAGCTTTCCTGCTCCGCCGAGGGCGAGGGGGAATGACGACCTGGCGAAGGGCCGCAGGGTTCGCCGCTGCGTTCGCACTGGTGGTGGGGGTGCTGGCCGCGGGGCTTGCGGGGACAGTATCGGCAGCTGGCGAGGATAGCGCTCCTATCGTCCGGGAGATTGCGGTGGCGGGTAACCAGCGCATCCCGGCTGAGACCATCATGGCGGCGGTTACCAAGACCAAGGTAGGCGAACCCCTGGATCAATCCAAGGTGTACGCTGACCTCTATGCCATCTACAATCTTGGGTGGTTCCGGGAGGATATCAGCGCCGATCCGCAGGCGCTGGCGGACAGGAGTGGGGTGAAGGTAGTCTTCAACGTCACCGAGTACCCGGTGATAAAGGAGATCAAGATCGAAGGGCTCACCGCGCTTTCTCCTTCGAAGGTGCTTCCTTATCTTCGGGCGAAGACGGGCGAGGTCTTCAACCGGCGCGAGCTCCAGGAGGACGTGCACGGGCTGGCCCAGAAGGTGTACGACCATGAGGGTATCGCCCTGCGGCCGGTGGACGTCAACTTCGACCTGGAGACAGGCGTGCTGGTGGTACAGGTAAAAGAGACACGAGTTGGCAAGGTGACCATCACCGGGAACCAGAAGACCAGGGAATATGTGATCCGGCGAGAGCTATTACTTGGCCCAGGAGATGTCTTCGATCGTAACAAGCTCTACGACAGCTTGTGGCGAATCAAGATGCTGGGGCACTTCGAGGATGTTCAGGCCCTTTTCCCGGACCAGCAGGAGGACCCTGATGTGGTCGACCTGACCATCGAAGTCAAGGAGCGCAAGACCGGCCAGGCCTCCTTCAGTGCCGGGTATAGCAGCGCGAGCGGGTTCATGGGGGGCGTGGAGGTCTCCGACACCAACTTCCTCGGCCGGGGTGAGACCGTGAGGCTTCGCCTTTCGGCGGGACAGAAACAGACGGAGTACGACGCCGAATTCTACGAACCCTATCTGGACCGGCACCGCACCTCGTTGGACGTGAGGGCATATAACACGCGCACTCTAGTAAATGGTGATGGTGAGAATACATACGACCAACAACGCCAGGGTGGTAGCCTGACCCTGGGGCGGCCGCTCAGCCTGCATACCGGGTTCACGGCGGGGCTCAAGATCGAGAACGTGACCAACGGCGGTCGTCTGCCCGAAGGTGTCGAGCCGAAAAGCGTCACCCATAGCCTCCAGCTAGGGCTCAATACCAACACCACGGACGATCCCTACGATCCGACCTCGGGGTACCGTAACTCGCTGTCGCTGGAGTTTGCCGGCGGCCCGCTCCTCGGGGGCACGGCCAACTTCAGCAAGTACGAAAACGAGTTTTCCGCCTACCGGAAGATCGGCGCGGGCGGTCAAGTGCTGGCCTTCCGCCTCATGGCCGGGGCTTCCGGTGGGGACCTGCCCGCCCACGAGAGATACGTGGTCGGTGGAGCCGACACCGTACGGGGCTACCAGTTCGGGGCGGACAAAGGTGTGAGCATGCTCGTCCTCAACAGCGAGTATCGCTTCCCCATCGGGGAACGGGTGAAGGGCGTAATCTTCCTTGACGGGGGACGCGCCTGGAAGGAAAATGAGGTAGTCCGCCTGACCGAGTTGAAGGGCGGATTTGGTGCCGGGCTCCGGGTCGACACTCCTATCGGGACGATCCGGCTGGACTATGGCTTCCCCATGGGTGACGACCGCCGGGGCAAGTTCTACTTCAGCTTCGGCCAGACGTTCTGAGGCTGACGTTCTGAGGCTTCTGAGTTCTCTAAGTCTTCGTACCTGGTCTCGGGCCGGGTATGGATGGGGAGAGGGGTAGAAGAAGATTGAGATTCGTGCGTGACTTGCGTAATCGGAAGGTGTTCCTCCCGGTCATCGTATTGGCAGTGGTACTGGTAGCGCTGGGTGCCGGCGTGGTCTGGAAGCTCCAGGCGGCCGGGGTCTCGCTCACGTCTCCCGGAGTAATCGGATACGTGAATAGCAGCCAGCTGATCAACGCGTACCTGGCAAGTCCTCCGGTAGACAAGGTCTTGCAGAGCGAGAAGAGCCGGCTGGAGAAGGAGATGGAAAGCGTCCTCGCCGCCGAGAAGGACGAAAAGAAGAAACAGGAGATAGTCAACCGGTACCAGGCGCAGCTCAACGCCAGGGTCCAGCAAGAAGTGGACAAGCTGAACGTCTTCATCGCCCAGGTGGCGAAGGAGAAAAACGTAGCGGTGGTGCTGGACGGGGCCGCGGTGCTCTATGGAGGGGTTGACCTCACCGCCGACGTGATGAAGAAGGCGGGCATCTCGCCGCCGGCCACCTCCCCCACCGGCGCCGCCGCCTCGTCTCCCGGGGGCGACAGCAGGTCCGGTACGACCAAATAGTGGTGAAGCAGAACCGGATGAGAAGAGAGGGCGGCGGAAAGAGTTACTTCCCGTCGCTCTTCTCGTCGCGAACGGGGACGGTCAGGAGGCGACCAGAAAGCATGCCCGGCTTCACCCTGGGTGAACTCGCGAAGGAGCTGGGGGCGAGATTACGCGGTCCGGCCGACCTGAGAGTAAGGGCGGTAATGAGCTGGGAGGAAGCGGGAGAGGGAAGCATCACCCTGGCTACGACCTCCCGCATTGCGGAGGCGGTGGCCCGGAGCCCGGCCAGCGCGGTCCTGGTGGGGCCAGAGCTGGCCGGCCGGGTGGGCGATAAGCCGGCGCTGGTGGTCGACCGGCCCCGGCTCGCCTTTGCCCGCCTCCTCTCGCTCTTCTCGTCTCGACCGGAACCCGCCCCGGGAGTGCATCCTACCGCAGTCATCGGGAAAGGAGTTCACCTGGGGGAGGCGGTCTCCATCGGGCCCTACGCCGTGATAGAAGATGGAGCCTGGCTGGATGACGGCGTGGTGGTAGGCGCCGGGGCGTACGTGGGAGCGAAGGCGCGAATCGGCCAGGGAAGCCGTCTCGGTCCCCATGTGGTGGTCTACGACGGGGTTATCCTGGGACGTCGAGTGGTACTCCAGGCAGGAGCGGTGGTGGGAAGCGAAGGGTTCGGATACGAAAGGGTGGACGGCCCGGGCGCCCCGGGAGGGACGGGAGAAGGGGCGATCGTCCACTTACCGCATATCGGCACCGTAGTGCTGGAGGACGACGTCGAGGTGGGCGCGAATGCCTGTATCGACCGGGCCACCTGCGGGGTTACCCGGATCGGCCGTGGCACCAAGATCGACAACCTGGTCCAGATCGCCCACAATGTGACCGTGGGGCCGGGTAGCCTGATTGCCGGGCAGAGCGGCATTGCCGGCAGTGCCCAGCTGGGGGCGGGGGTGACCCTGGCCGGACAAACCGGGGTGGTGGATCATGCCCGGTTGGGGGACGGGGCGACGGTGGCCGCCCGGGGGGTGGTCGTGGGGGAAACGCCAGGCGGGCGGCTCCTGTCCGGGTTTCCGGCCCATGATCATACCGAAGAACGGCGAGTGATGGCGGCCACGCGCCGGCTACCGGCGCTCCTCGAGGAAGTGCGAGAGTTACGGCGCCGGGTAGAACAACTGGAAAAAGCCGGACGCAACGAACCACCGGTATGAGTGAGTCTCATACCATCGCAGGAGGCTGGTATGAGAGCATGATACCGGTGCTAGAAAAGGAGGCCGGACTCCCTTGCGCATCCTGGATCGGTATCTGCTTGCGGAGTTCAGCGCCCCCTTCGCGTTTGCCGTCGGAGCGTTCACGCTGATCCTAACTTCGGGCGTCCTGTTTGAACTGGCCGACCTCCTGCTGGTCAAACACGTTCCCGCGGTAACCGTCGGCTCTTTGCTCGCCTACCGGTTACCGGCGGTAGTTGCACTCACCATACCGATAGGTATCCTCTTTGGGGTAATGCTGTCACTCGGACGTTTCGCCCGGGAGAACGAATTGCAGGCGATCCGCGGGGCCGGCCAGTCGTTCATCCGGGTAGTAGTACCCCTATTGGTGCTGGCCCTGGTTCTCAGCGGGTGTACGTATCTTCTCAACGAGAAGATAGTGCCCGCCAGCAACCATGCTTACCAGACCCTGGTACGCCAGATAGTGCTCGACGACCCGGCAGCCCCCCTTGATGAGAACGTTTTCTTCCGCATGGGGAACGACCGGTACTTCTACGTCGGGCGGGTGGACCGTTCCTCCCGGCAGGTCTGGAACGTCTTGATCTACCAGCCCCGGGCGGAGGGGTTCCCGGTGCTGGTAAGTGCCCCCCGCGGTTCATACCGGGAAGGGGAATGGCGGCTCTTCGACGGGGTCAGCCGGGAGCTGGACGAACGGGGCTATGTGAGTCGGGAGACCGGCTTTGCGGAGATGGTCTACCACCTGCCGTCCATCGATCGATTCCTGGTGGCCAACCAGAAAACTCCGGAGGAGATGTCCCGCCAAGAGCTGGCGGAGACCATCGCCCTGTTCTCCCAGGCCGGCATCGACCTGCGGGAGATGCGGGTCGAGTACGCGATGAAACTGAGTCTGCCCTTTGCCGGAGTGGTGCTGGCCATCTTCGGGGCGCCTCTCAGCGCGCTGGGGCGCCGGCCCGGGCAGCGGGCGGGGAGCGCCGCCGCCCTGGCGGTTCTTCTCGGGTACTACGTGGTAACTTCCGTCAGCCGTTCCCTCGGGGTCAACGGGGTCCTGCCGGCCACCCTCGCGGCCTGGCTGGCCAACGGGCTCTTCGCGGGCCTCGGCGGGTGGTTGTTGTGGCGAGCAGAACGGCCGTGAACCGGGGCGGGGAGGGGGACGACGAAGATGAGGCAGGTCATGGAGGGACGACGAGACGAGCGGGCAAGGCTTCGCGGCGATGAGCGGGCGAGAGAACACCGGGAGGAGCGTGCGAGCGGGCGGGGACCGGGATGGCCCTCGCGCGGGCAGAGGGTGGCCCGGGCGTTCCTCGTGGTTGGCCTGGCGGCGTGGTTGGTCGCGGGCCTGGGCCAAGTTCCAGTGCGGACGTGGGGGGCAAAGGCGTATGCCCAAGAAGCGGGCACGAGCCCGAAGGCGGTTCAAATCACCGCGGCCGAGGGTGCTCGCTGGGAGATGGGGCAGGAGATTCTCGAAGTCCGGGGACAGGTGACGGCCAAGTACCAGGACCTGACCTTGTACGCGGACTGGCTACGGCTGGACCTGCGGCAAAACCGGCTGGAGGCGCGGGGACACGTCCGCTACGTCCGGTCGGGGCAGGAGATCACCGCCGATTACGTGCTCTTTGACCTCAAGGCGAACCAGGGTTCACTCGAAGGAGCCCGGGCCCGGTTGGAACTTCCGGAGAAGCGGGGGACCCTCTTCGTGTCGGCTCCCCACATTGGAGCTGACCGTAAGACCTATACGGTGGAGCAGGCTTCCCTTACTACCTGTGATCTCACTACGCCCCACTACCACCTGGATGCCCGGAAGGTAACGGTGTATCTGGACGATCGGGTCGTCATCGAAGGCGTATCTTACTGGGATTTCGGCCTCCCCCTCTTTTACTGGCCGCAGCTGACCATTCCGCTACGCCGCCAGAGCTCGCTGGAGCTTCCCCAGGTTGGGTACAGCACCTACGACGGCTGGTTCGTGAAGATGGCCTACAGCTATTACCCGGCGGGTTGGAACGCCCACGGTCTTTTCCATCTTGACTACTACGCCCGCCGCGGCTTTGGCATTGGCGTCGATCATTACTATCGGGACAACCCGCAGGGTCGGGGAATCCTGTCTTTGTACTACCAGCCCAACCAGCTTACGGGTCATGACGACTGGACGGTAGCCTGGCACGAGAGCTGGCGCCCGGACGATCGTTTCGAGCTGGCTTCGACCGCGAGTTACAAGCTTACGGAAGAATCAGGAGAGGAGCTGGCCAGCTGGAAGGTGGACGGCAAGGCGGCCTACCGTTCCGACCGGGGACGTTTTCAGGTTTCTCTGAAGCAAGAGGGGGTTGCCGCGCCAGAGGCCGGAGGAAATCCGCCCGGCGGAACGACGGGGAGCCGGGCAAGCCGTGAGCTACGAGTGGACGGTTCTCTTGAACTGCCGGCGCAGGCCCGCCTGGAAGGGTCGGCCGCGTGGCGGCAGGTCCAGACGGATGAAGAGCAAGAACGGCTCCAGTACCGGCTGGGGCTTACCCAGACTCTGCCGGGTTTGCGTTGGAAGGCCGGGCTCGAACACCAGTTCAACCCTAATTTGGACCAGGAGGACCAGACGGTGGACTGGTTTTCGTTCCAGCGGAGTCCTTACGTCACCTTCGCCGGTTCTCAGCCTATCTCATTGGGGTGGGGTTTTCGGGCCGACTGGGAAGTGGATCTCTCGCAGGTGACCGAAGCCGTCACCGCCACCAGTGTGAACCGGACGTGGAGAGTGGCGGCCGGGCTCGAGCTCCTCAACCGTTCCTGGCAGCTGCGACCTGACCTCACCGCGCAGGTGGGGGCGAGCGCGCGGGCCAAGGTTTACGGCACCGGTGATGAGCAAGCTAGTGTCGCCTCCCGTGCGAGCTTGATCTGGCAGCCTGCCGAAGCGTTGACTTTGACTTTCCGGCACACGGACCAAACGGTCTTCGGCCAGTCCCCCTTCTACTTCGACCGGGATCTGCCCGGGCAACTCGTAACCCTCACCCTTGATTACCGGCGCCCGGCTCTCACTGCCACCTTCACCACCGGTTACGATCTCTTCTGGCGGGAGGTTCGCCCCGTGGTGACGGAGGCCTCCTGGACCGGGGGCAAGGCCTGGCAGCTGGCGGGAGGACTCGTCTTCAATCCCAACCGGGAGGGACTCGAGGCGGTGATCGGATCCGTCCGGTGGACGCCCCGCGAAGATCGGCAGGTGGAGGTGGGTTTCGCTTACGCCGTGGCCGCCCAAAGCTGGGATAAGCTCCAGGGCCGGGTCAACCTGCCGCTCGCGCCCTCCTGGGAGCTGCGTTCCGAGGTGCAGTACGACGGGAGCAAGCAGTTGCTGACCCGGGCGAGCGTGGCTTTGGTGCGGGACCTCCATTGCCGGAACGTGACCTTCCGCTACGACGCCGTGGAGAAAGCGGCCTGGGTCCAGTATCAGATCAATGCTTTCCCGTCGGCACAAGTAGGCGTGGGGGCAGGGGCAGGAGGCACTTTCCTGGACGTGCAAAGCCTGCGGGACTTCCTCGCCCGCTTTGCCTCCGGTAGTCTCGGGCCGGGGTCCACCGGAGGAGCGGGGGCGCAGTGAAGCCGTGGCGGGCCAACGGGCCGGGCAACGAGCGCCGGCGCCTTCTGGCGGGGCTCCTGGTTGCCCTGCTGGTAGTCGGGTTGGCGGGGGCGGGGCTCGTTTACCATACCCGGTCGGACGGCTCCCGGCCTGGCCCGGCGGTTCCGGGAACTCCGAGGGCTCTTGAGGGGAGCCCGGCCGGGGTAGGGGATGAGGATGGGGGAGCAGGAGGCGTTCCACCGGCGCTCGAATTCACCGGGAGCGAGCTGGTGGGGTGGTTCCGCGGGCAGAAGCAGTGGGCGCTCAAGGCCAGGAGCGTCGAGGTGGTGGACGAAAGCGAGCGCAGTCGCCTGACGGACATCCAGGAAGGTGTGATCTACCGGGAGGGCAAACCCTACCTGGGATTCTCTTCGGCAAAGGGGGAATGGAACCCGGCGACGGGATCGCTGGAACTCTCAGGAGGAATCCAGGTTACCCTGGAAGGCCGTCCGGTTTTCCGTACCGAGTTGCTCCGATGGGACGGCGCCCGGGAAAAGTTGATCATCCCCGGCCGGGTGGAGCTTTCCTGGGAGGGCCGGGAGCTCTCGGCCGATTATCTGGAGGGTGATCTGAAGCGGCAGACCCTGGTAGCCACCGGTAACGTACGGCTCCAGGACTCGGGTCAGAGCCTGGAGGCTCAACGGGTGACCATTGATCTCGCTTCGGGACAAGTACGGGCCGAAGGAACGGCCCGGCTGGTAGTGAACGTGCCTTGAGAACATGAGCCACGAAAAAACCAGAGAAGAAAGGAGTAATGGCCACATGCCAGCATCAGCCCGCCGAAAGGCTAGGTTAACGCTGACCGTGGCAGTCTTCCTGGCTGCATTCTGCGCCCTGGCAAGTACTTTACCGGCGGCCGCGGGTGCGGCAGCCCCGCAGGGACAGGGAGCAGGGACAGGGACAGGGGCAGGAGCAGGGACAGGGTCGGGGACGGGTACCGCGGCAGGTAGCTCTCGAAAGATCAACATCAGTGTGCAGGCCAGTCCGGATGAGCAAACCGTGGTCGTCGACCAGAAGGCCGGGACTACCACCATCGAGACTCGCTCGGGTCGCATCGAGATCAGTTACGGCAATGTCAAAGTGACGGCCACCCGTCTCGTTTACAACCAGAAGCAGCAGTCCGCTCTCCTCAGCGGGAACCTCCAGGTAATCGAAGGCCTGCGCACGATCACCGCCGACCGGGTGGAGGTAGATTTCCGTAAAGAGCAGTACACCTTCATCGGGAAAGTTCAGATGGTGGAGAAGGCAGCCGAGGGGAGTGGCCAGGAGGGACGGGTGCGGATCACCGTCACCGCCGATCGGCTCATCTACGATGCCCAAAGCGGCGATGCCACTGCCGAAGGGAACGTACGGGTAGTGGAAGGCGACCGGAAAAGCCAGGCCGACAAGCTCCTTTATCGTGCCAAGGCCAATTTCATAGAGCTGAGTGGCAACGTGCAAGTGACCACCGGGGACGGCATGTTCGTGGTCGCAGAACGGATGGAAGTCAACATGGATACCAACGTGGTTCAGATCTACGGGCAGACCAGCATGGCGCTGGAGGTGAAAGAAGAGTCATAGTCGCAGCCGTGCGGTAGTGAACCACCGGCTGCGAGCGGGGGCGACCGGCTGTGACCGGCTGCGATCGCCTGTGAGCGGCCGCGGCTGCAGCTGGCGGCTGGCGATTGGTGGGTTGCCTCCCCCACTTTGGCATCCCTGGCCTGGATCTCCGGAGAAGCGGGCCGAGGCGGGGTGTTATAATGCCAGAGGATGGGAGGAGGCGGTCTAGCTGCGGTTTTGGGAAGACGGGATGGTCCGGCAGGTGGTCGTCATCTCGGTGGTGGCCATGCTGCTGGTGGCGACGGCCGGGTTCCTGGCTCGAGGGGCAACGGAACTCGTCTTGTCGCGCGTGCTCACCGGTTATTTCGGGGACGAGGAAGGCTTCGACCTCCTCGTACAATTGCAGGTGGAAGACGCGCCGGCAGGCCGGGAGGCTCTCGAAGGAGTCCTCCAGGGAGAGCTGCGGGGAACGAAAATCCGGGTCGGCCCATCGCTGGGCGGCCAGCAGAACTACTTCCTCGCCCTGCCCGCCCGGGTCAAGAACGAGCGGGAGCTCACCCGGCTGGACTCGATTTTGGCGCGCGTCGTCGGCTATTCGGGTTACACGGTCTTGATGCACCCGGTTCTCACGGTGAACCGCGTTCACCCGGCCTATCGCGATGAGTTATTGTCCTACGTGCGCCGGCAAACCGGGGTGCGGGTCGCTTTCTGGCACGGTGACGATCTCGTGCTGCTCCTTACCCGTCCGGAAGCAGCCGCGCCCGTCAAAGTCGCCCTGGATCGCTTCCTCGCCCCCCGTCAGGTCTTCCAGGCCGAATTGCCCTACCCGGTCGCTCCCGATCTGCACGCACAGCTGGAAAAGGAAATCGGGGCTCAGCTCGGTCTCCTGCCCCTGCGAGACGAGGGAAAGGGCGGGACTTCAACTGCCCCGGGCGATAGATCGGGTGCCGGGCTGCCGGGGGCGGGGGGACTGCCGGGTGCGACCCTTCCGGGTGAATCGGCTGGCGAATTGACGGCCGCTCTGCGCTCGGCCCGCCGCCTTTTAGGGACGTATGTGACTCGCGCGGAAATACCGGTGACGGCAGCTGAAGCAGGTAAGGCCCTCGCTCCCGGCGATCGGCTGCTCATCGTGCCGGTGCCCGCCGGCCTATCCTCGTCGTCTCCGGGTGCTTTCGAGACTTCCGATTTTTCCGGTCCTTCCGATTCCGACCGGGGCGGCCGCAAGTCCGCGGTGGTGGCGCAGATCGTAAACCAGGCGGGGGCACGCGCCGAGGCCGTGGTGGTCAGGGGTCAATGGAACGGCGGAGAAACGGCCCGGGCCTTTCGCTGGGAGAACGGCCGGTCCACCGGTGAAGTCGGGACGGTCCGGGTCGATTCGCCCCGGCTACGCCTGGCCCGTTCCCTCGGTGAGGTGGAGCGCGTGTTATCGAATTGGAGGGGTAATGGTACGGACGGCGCTTCCCCTGGGGCCGGGGTGGATCAGAACCTCACGAGTACCCTGGATGACCTGGATAATGCCCTCTCCGGGGTCGAAGGGCTGCTGGACCGGGTGCAACTGCTCTTTGCCCAATCATCGGGAGCTAAGAAGGACCAGCTGCTTCTTGACCTTGCCCTGCGTGTCCTCGCCCAGCAGCTGGGAGTGCAGACCGAACCATCACCCCGAGGCGCGCCGGAGCCGGGAACCGTTGGGGTTTCCGGCCTGGACCGGGAAAGCGTCGCCCGGTTGCGGCGCGGGATTGAACGGCTCCGGGCACAGGCTTCCTTCGTGAACGGCCCGGAGATCGCGGCGGTTCTCGGTGACCTCGGGCGAGTGCGCCGCAGTCTCCTCGAGATCAATGACGGGGAGATAGGGACGGCAGCCATCGCGCTGGACCGCTACCTCGGTTGGGCGGGGCGGGCTTCGCCCGTGGCCCGGCTTACATGGCAGGGCCCCTCCGGTATCGAACCCGCGACGGTCAAAGCCGCCCTGGAGCGAGCGTTACACCGGCGAGGGGTGCTGGTTACGGCGATACCGGCCGGGCTCGTGCAACCCGATGCCCGTACCCAACTCCTGTCGGTGATACGTAGCGCCGGGAGGTTGGTGGGGGTGCTGGTAGCCGGGTTCGTGACGTTGCTCTTCCTCCTGCTCGACCAGGCTACTCTGATCGCCATGTGGAAAGCGGTGACACGGGCCAAAGCCCGTACCGGGATGCCGGCCCGGGTCCCCGGTATCGCGGGCCGGTTCCTCACGGCTTGCTGCCGGCCGGCAATGCTTGTGGTTCCCCAGGCCCTCTACGGGGCGGCTGCCGGAGCGCTGCTGTGGGCGGGTGGCAGCTGGGCGGCGACGGCGGGGCGGTTCGGCTGGAGCTTCGGCGAAGGGCCGGGTCAGAGTCTGGGTCCGGGCCCGGGGCTTTGGCCCGCCGTCATCGGGGCCGCGCTGGGACTGGTGGCGGCGCTGGCGGCGGAGCGGCTGAGCCCTATACCCGAAGAGCAGGTCATGGCCGGTGAGTCCTTGGGCCTGTCTTATCGTCAGATACTGGAGACGATCGTGATTCCGGCCGGCCGTCCCGGGTTGTGGCTATTCCTTCTGAGCTTGCGACGGCGGCTCCGCGGCGGCCGCCTGGGAGACTGGGTGGCCTGCGGGCAAGACCGCCGCCAGGGCAGGGGGTCTGGCCAAAGGAAAGGCAACGAAAGGGGAGAAGCATGGCAGGGCTCTTGGTGAGGGGATTGACCAAGCAATTCCCGGGCTCCCGGCGACCGGCCGTGACCGATTTCGACCTCAGCGTACTCCCCGGGGAGACGGTGGTAGTGATGGGGCCTTCGGGGTCCGGTAAGAGTACTCTCCTGCGGGCCATCGATCGACTGATCGAGCCGGACCGGGGGGAGATCTACTGGAACGGGGAGGCAGTTCACCGGCTGGAAGGGGAGGCTTTGCGGCGGTGGCGACGGCAGGTGGGCTTCGTCTTCCAGCAACACAGCCTTTTCGAGTCGGTGACGGTCCTGGAAAACTGTCTTCTGGCTCCTCTTCTGAGTGGTCTTCCGCCGGCGCTGGCGCGGGACCGGGCCCGCAACGCGCTGGCCCGGGTGGGACTCTTGGCCCAGGCGAGCCGCCTGCCGGGGGAGCTTTCCGGAGGTGAACGGCAGCGCGTGGCCATTGCCCGGGCGCTCGCCATGGAGCCGGCTCTCATGCTCTGGGACGAACCGACGGCCAGCCTCGACCCGCTGCTGGTGGGCGAGGTGGTCGACTGCCTGACCGGCCTGGCCCGGGAGGGGCGGGCCGCCATGGTGGTGGTTACCCACGACGTGAACCTGGCGGTACGGATCGCCTCCCGGGTCATCTTAATGGACGAGGGGCGCAAAATCGAAGAAGGTACGCCCGGGGAGATCTTCCATTCGCCCCGAACCGAGCTGGGCAGGAAATACCGGTGTCTTTTCTGGCGTAGCCGGGCCGAGGTGGCCGAGCCGGCAGAGACGGCGCGGGTGGCGCGGGGAGGAAGCCTCGAGAGGATTCCGGTGGCCGCTGGCGAATAACGGAAGGCTTCGGGGGGTGCAGCGGGTGGCGGAGGGAAGCGCGGCTAGAACCGGTATCGGGTCGGCGACCGGCTCTGGCATCGGTTTGCATACCGGTACTCCGGTCAGGGTCCGCTTACGGCGGAATGCTCCCGGAGCCGGGATATCGTTCGTTCGCACCGACCTTCCCGGCTCCCCCGCGATCCCGGCCGACCTCAACCATGTGGTGGCAGGGCGACGGTGTACCAGCCTGAGGGAACCCCGCTCAGGCGCCACCGTCAAAACGGTGGAACATTTCCTGGCCGCGGCCTTTGCCCTGGCCGCCCGCGATTTGGTCCTCGAGGTGGACGGGCCAGAGCTACCGGCCGGTGACGGTTCGGCCCGGTGGTGGGTGGAGTTGATCCGGCAGGCGGGGCTGGAGGGCGTGGACTTACCGGGAGCTTTCCTCGACGCGGATGTAATCGTGACCGATGACAGTTCACCAGGAACCTTCATTGCTGCTTACCCGGCCCCGGTTTTCTCAGCCACCTATGTGTTCGTGCCGCCCTATGCCGGAGAAGCCGCCCTGCTTGCGGAGTACGTTCACCAGGAGGGGGGCGCAAGCCGCGAGTATTTCGTGGCTGAACTCGCCCCTGCCCGCACTCCTGCCTTCGTAGATGAGGTAGCGAGCCTCCAGCGGGAAGGTTTGGGCCTCGGGGGAACCATCGACCAGGTGGCGCTCCTCGGGCGGGAAGGCCCGGCCAACAGGTGGCGTTTCCCCGACGAGCCGGCCCGGCACAAGCTGGTCGACCTCCTGGGAGACCTATCTTTGGCCGGACCGTTGCGGGCGCGTATCGTAGCGGTGCGTACCGGTCACCGTCATAACCTGGAGCTGGCCCGGCGGCTTTGGCCTCATCTGGGAGCGAGATCATGAGCAACGGAGATCAAAACTGGTTGGACAGCCAGGCCATCCAGCAAATCCTGCCGCACCGGCCCCCTTTCGTGTGGGTGGACCGGATTGTCGCCTTGTCCCCGGGCAGGGCCGCCCGGGGGGTCAAGATGGTCAGCCGTGACGATCCCCTCGCACCGCTCGGGAGTGACTCCTGTTTCCCCCGGGTGCTCATGCTCGAAGCCATTGCTCAGGTGGCCGCGGTGGCCTTGATGGCTTCCCCGACCTCGGTCGCCGGTGAACCTGCTCCGGGGTGGGAGCCGGCAGACCGGGATGCGAGCTCGGAGGTGATCCCGCTTTTTGCCGGAATGGAGATGGTGCACTTCGGGCGGCCGGCACGGGCCGGGGACGTGATCGAAATCGAGGTGGAAGTGGAAAGGGTGCGACGCTCTGCCGCTCGGGTGAGGGGGCGTTGCCGGGTCGAGGGCGAGATGGCCGTAGAAGGAACGTTCTTGTTTGCCAGAGAGGAGCGAAGAAATGCAGGAAGTACAGGGGTGGCGGGATGAGGGGCTTGCGGCCTCGCCCCGTATCCACCCGACGGCGACGGTGCATCCCCGGGCGGAGCTGGGACGTGGAGTGGTGATTGAGGCTTACGCAGTAATCGGAGAGAACGTTAGCTTGGGCGATGAGACGCGGGTGGGGATCCGGGCCATCGTAGAAGGCTGGACCACCATCGGGCGCAAGAACCGGATCGGGGCGGGGGCGGTCATCGGAAACGAGCCCCAGGACCTGAAGTTCAGAGGAGAGAAAACATACCTTTTCATCGGCGACGAGAACGATATTGGTGAACTGGTAACCATCAGCCGCGGTACGGTCACCGGGCACGGTGAGACCCGGATCGGTAACGGTTGCCGCATCGAAGCTCAGGCCCATGTGGCTCACGATTGCCAGCTGGGCAACGGCGTGCGGATCGAGCGGGGGGCGGGCATTTCTGGCCACGTCACTTTGGAGGATCAGGTGCTGGTAGGCGCCCACGCCGGTATTCATCAATTCAGCAAAATGGGCAAGGGGGCGTGGATTATGCCCCTCGCCATGGTCAATAAGGACGTGCCTCCTTACGTAGTGGTGGCCGGAAACATTGCCCGCGTAGTCGGGCTCCACCGGGAAGGAATGGAGCGGGCGGGCTTGAGCCCCGAGGACCGGCAGGATATCGCCCGGGCGTTCGAGCTCCTCTACCAAAGCGGGCTCAACGTGGCCCAGGCCATCGAGCAGATGGAGCAGGAGCTGGGCGGGTCACCGGAGATCGACCGCTTCATCCGCTTTCTGCGTAATGCCGACCGGGGGATATGCCGATGACGGGCGAAGATATGCCGGCGAGGAACGGGGAAAGGTCGCGGGCGGGCACCGGAGGAGCTAAGGCGGTCCTGGCCGGGAGCGGGCGCCTTCCCGTGGAGGGGGTTTTGGCGCTCCGGCGGGCCGGCGAAAGCGAGCCGGTGGTGGCGATTGCCCTGGTAGAAGCGGTAGAACCGGAACTTGCTTCCCTCGCTTCGCAATATTACCGGATTCCGGTCACCCGCTGGCAGGAAGTGGTAGACACCCTGCGGGCCGCTGGCTGTCGCCGTTGCTACTTTTTGGGTAAGGTCGAAAAGCGGGGGCTGGTGGCAGGCACGGCCGGCCGGCACGACGGTGGCGGCACGGCCGGAGGTGGGGACGGGGACAAGGCCGCGGCGAGGGTCGGGGGCGGCGCCGGAGACGGGGTCACGGGCCAGGCGAGGGGTGGCATGAGGGGAAACCGCCGGGCGCAGTGGGACGCCCGGGCCTTGCGGCTGCTGGAGGGCCTCCAGGCCAAGCCTGACGGGGCAGTATTCGCGCGCTTGGCGGCTGACCTCGCCGGGGCGGGTATCGAGATCGGCCGCCAGGACGAACTCCTGGCCTCGTTACTCGCCCCGCCCGGCGAATGGACGGGACTGGGTATCACCGCCGACGAGGAGAGCATGATCGATCACGGCTTCCAGCTCGCCCGGCTCCTCGCGGACTTGGACATCGGACAGACGGTGGTGCTCAAAGAGGGCGTGGTGATGGCGGTGGAAGCCGCGGAGGGGACCGACGCCTGCCTGAGAAGGGGAGCGCGTCTTGCCGGCCCCGGCGCGATCGCGGTCAAAGCCTGCGGAAAAGAGCAGGACCCCCGTTTCGACCTGCCTACCATCGGGCCGGAGACGGTAGCGGTGCTCCGGCGCGGGGGTTACCGGCTCCTCGCCGTCGAGGCAGGACATACTCTGGTAATCGACGGGGAAAGGACGGTGGCCGAGGCGCGGGCGGCCGGCATCAAGCTGGTGGGGTGGTCACGTTGACTTCGACTGCGTCAAGGCCATCCGTGCCGGCGATCTGGTTGAGTGCCGGTGAGGCTTCCGGAGACCGCCATGCCGCGGCCCTGGTCCAGGCCCTCCAAAAGCTGCGGCCCGGGCTTCGTTTTGCCGGCCTGGGAGGCCCGTTGATGCGAAAGGCCGGCGTCGAGATCATCTATGATCCGACCCCCATCAGCACGGTGGGGTTCCTCGAGTCCCTGCGAGCCTCGCCACTGCTCCGGCGAGTGCTCCAGCGCTTGGGAGCCCTGCTTGAGCAGGCGCCCCCCGCCCTGGCCGTCCTCGTCGACTTTCCCGGCTTTAACCTCCGCCTGGCCGAGATGTTGCACGAGCGACAAGTGCCGGCGGTCTACTACTTCCCCCCCACGGCGTGGCTTTGGGGCGCCGGGCGGGCCCAACAGGTGGCCCGTACCACCCTGGCCGTCCTTTCCGTTCTGCCCCCCGAAGTTCCCGTCTATGAACAGGCGGGCGCGAGGGTAATCCCGGTAGGACACCCGGTCGTCGATTATGTGTCGTCGGCTCCGGGACGGGAAGAGGCCCGGGCCCGGCTCGGGATCCCCCCCGATGCTCCATGTTTTGCGCTATTACCGGGCAGCCGGAGACAGGAGATCGATGAACTCCTTTCACCACTCCTGCAGGCGGCCGCTTTGATCCGGGAACGGCTGCCGGGATCTCATTTCCTGCTTCCGGCGGCGCCCTCGCTGGACCATGAGGACCTTGCCGGTCGCGTCCGGCGGGAGAGCCCTGCATTGGTTCGGGTGCTTCCCGGCGAGGAATGGGTATACACGGTGCTGCGGGCGAGCGATCTGGCCCTGGCGGCCAGCGGCACCGTCACTCTGGAAGCGGCCTGTTTGGGAACGCCCATGATTGTCATTTACCGTACCTCCTTTTCCACCTACCTGATCGGCCGGCGCTGGTTACACCTGCGTTTGATCGCACTTCCGAATCTCCTCGCAGGACGGGAGATAGTACCGGAGTTGCTCCAAAACCAGGTAACGGCCGAGAATATCGCGGGGCTCGCCACCGAACTTTACCTCGATCCCGAACGGCGCCGGCGCATGCAGTCGGAGCTCGCCGCAGTAAGGGCCGGATTGGGGGCGCCCGGGGCGGTGGAACGGGCCGCTCGCGCCGTCCTTTCGGTCCTCGACGCCGGCCCGGGGCGGTGAGGCCGTGCTCGAGTTCGTCCTGACCAGCAATAGCCCGGGGGAGGTGGCCGGCTGGCTCACCCCGGTGGCCGAGGCGCTGGTGGAACAGTTTCCCACGGCCCGCCTTTTGGTTTTCCTTCCCCCTTGCGACTTCGCGAGCGGTTCGGAAAAGGCGGTCGCCAGCACGCTGCCGGGGATCAGCCGGGTGTTCGGTCCGGGTGAATACGTGCGCTTCGCCCTGACCGGGCGCCTGCCCGGCGAGGGCATCGGCAAGCCGCGTCGACGGGGAGGGTGCAGCAACCGGGGGGAAGGGTACCGGCAGGCCCGAAACGCTAGAAAGGGCGCCGTTCTCTTCCTCGGGGGAGACCTGCTCCATGCCGTCCTGCTTTCCCGCCGTTTTGGTCTACCCGCCTTTGCCTACACCGAGGGCTTCGCCCGCTGGTCCGGCCGTTTCGAACGCTTCTTCCTCCCCGACGAGCGGGCATGGGAACGGGCGCGGCACCGTTACGGGGCGCCCCCGGAGAAGCTGCTCGTGGTGGGAAACCTTATGGTGGATGCCGTTCATCGGGCTCTCCGGCGAGCCCGGGGCGACGCCCGAAGTCACTTTGACCACTACTATTACCGCCCTGCGTTCATCCTCTTGCCCGGAAGCCGCCCGTCCGAGTTCCGGCAGGTGCTGGGGCTGTTCGTTCGGGCCGCACTGGATCTCGTCGACTTCTGGTCTTCCCGCTACCCGGGACTGCCCGTTCCGCAACCCGTGATGCTCCTGTCGCCGTTCATCTCTTGGGAACTGGTGGAGGAGACTCTCGCCGGGGGCCGCGAACATCCGGATCGCTTCCTTTTCCCTTTGAACGGCCGGCTCGAGCCGCCGCCGGCCGGCCGGCCGGCGGGCCCGGCGGGTGATGCGGAGATCAGGATGCTCGTCACGGGTGGTAAACGCCTCCCGGTCTACCGGGTATCCGCGCCTGCTCGTTACCAACTGATGGAAGAAGCCGCAGCGGCCCTCTGCCTGCCGGGGACCGTGACCATGGAAATGGCGGCGCTGGGGTTACCGCATGTGGCCGCCCTGCCCCTTCAGCGCCCGGACCTGGTGCCGCTCCCGGGGGTGGCCGGGGTACTGGGCGGCCTTCCCGGGGTGGGGGGGAGCGTGCGACGGGCGGCGGTCCGGAGGGTCCTGGCCGGGCGCCGGCTTTTCTCCTGGCCGAACCGCCTGGCCGGTTCCACGGTCGTTCCTGAGGTAGTAGGAGAGGTGACCCCGGCGCGGCTCGCGGACGCGCTGGCAACCCTGCTCGCCGGTGAGATCGCGTATAACCTGCAGGGCCGGGTGAGCCCCTGCCGGGAGCAGCTGCAGCGCCTCGCCGGGCCGGCGGGGGCGGCCAGACGCCTGGTCGAAGCGATGGCCCGGGACCTTCTGCTATAATCGAGCTGTCCGAATCTTTGGGTTTTACCAGTCGTTGGCGCGAGGTGCTGGATTCGAGGAGGGGGAGGGTAAAGTGAGCAAAGGGATGACGCTCCGGCTCGGGCGGCTGCTTCGTCCTTACATTCCCCAGATGCTCCTCGGGGTTTTTTCGGCGCTGGTCGTAAGCAGCGGCAATCTCCTTTTGCCCCTTATCTTCGGCCGGGGCCTGGTCGACCAGGTGCTGCTGGGGCTTTCGCGGCACTCCCTCTCCCGCCTCAATGTTTTGGCCTTACTCATAATCCTCCTCACGGCGGCCAAGGGCATCTTCACCTATTCGAAGCAGTACTTCCTCGGGTATGTGGGCCACCGGTTCGCCATGGACCTGCGGGCCCTCCTTTTTGACCGCCTGCAGGAAGTCTCCCTCGAGTATCACGAGAGGGAAAAGTCCGGTGAAAGCGTAGTCCGGATGACCGGTGACGTAACCATATTGCAAGGGATCATCTCCGGCACGCTGGCGGGCCTCATCAGTGATGGGGTGACTTTGCTCGGCATCCTGATCTTTACTTTTTACCTCCACTGGAAGCTCGCGCTTCTCACCGTCTTGCTCTTTCCGTTCATCGGCCTGATGGTGGGGCGGTTCGGCGAGAGGGTAAGGCAGTTCACCCGGCAGATGCAGGACCGCATGACGGATATTACCACCATCATCCAGGAGACCTTGCTGGGAATCCGGATCGTAAAGGCGTTTACCCTGGAAGAACACGAGAAAAGGCGCTTTGCCCGGGAAAACCGGGCCAGCTTCTTTGCGGGGCTCCGGTCGGTTCAGGTGCAGGCGACCATCAGCCCCCTGGTTGAGCTCCTGGTGGTCGGTGCCATGACCGGCGTGATCTGGTATGGGGCCCGGGAGGTGCTGGCGGGTCGCCTAACCGCCGGCGATCTGGTCGCCTTCTTGAGTTACGCCGGGATGGCCAGCGCTCCGGTGGCCGCCTTGAGCCAGCAATTATCCAGCCTGCAGCAGGGACGAGCGGCGGCGGAACGGATCGATACGCTCTTCGCCGCCCCGGTGCGGGTGACCGACAGCCCCCAGGCCGTGCCGTTGCCGCCGCTGTCGGGCCGGGTGCGTTTCCGGCACGTCACCTTCGGCTATGAGCCGGGACGGCCGGTTCTGCACGACGTCAGCTTTGAGGTCGAGCCGGGGCAGGTGGTGGCCCTGGTCGGCCCCAGCGGGGCCGGGAAGAGTACCCTCGTTCACCTGCTCTTACGCTTCTATGACCCGGACGAGGGTTCGATCGAAGTGGACGGATACGACCTGCGGCGGGTGACCCTGCGCTCCTTGCGCCAGCAGATCGGCTTTGTACCCCAGGAAACCGTAGTCTTCGGCGTCTCGGTACGCGAGAACATCGCTTGCGGACGGCCGGGAGCGACCGAGGAGGAGATCGTGGCCGCGGCGCGGGCGGCCAACGCGGATGACTTCATCCGGCGACTGCCCCAGGGCTATGACACGATCCTGGGCGAGCGGGGGATCAATCTCTCGGGCGGGGAGCGGCAGCGCCTGGCCATCGCCCGGGCCTTGTTGCGCCAGCCCCGGATCCTCATCCTCGACGAAGCCACGGCCTCGCTGGATGCCGAGTCCGAGCACCTGGTGCAGGAAGCGCTGGAGAGACTCCTTTCGGGGCGGACCACCTTCATCATCGCCCACCGGTTCAGCACCATAGAAAGGGCCGACCTGGTGGTGGTCCTCGATCGCGGGCGGCTGGTGGAGTCGGGCCCGCCCGGCGAGCTCCTGCGCCGGGAGGGTTCGGTCTACCGGCGGTTGCACCAGTTGCAGTTCGGCTCGGCCCTGCCGGCCCGGGCGGGAGCGTGGGCCGCGAGAACCACCGGAGAGGCGGTCACCCTTCCATGAAGGCCGGTCCCGGCGGCGGCCCGGCGGGTCCTTTGCCCGTCTGGGTACTCAGCAACGGCTTGGCCGAGGACATGGTGGGTGCCCGGCTGGCGGTGGAACTGGTCGATCGGGGTCGCCACCTGGTGAGCGTTACCGGCGTACCGCTCCTCGCGACGCCGGCGGGGGTCGAGGACCCGTATTACCGGGCGAGCCGGGCGGGAGTGAGGGTGCTGGACGCGAGCCGGTTGAACCTTCCTTCCGGTGGTTTCGGCCGGCTCCGCCTTTCGGCGGCGCGGCAGGACTGGCAGGCCGGATGGTGGCCGGGCACCCGGGGCTGGCTCGCGACGCTGGCCGCGGATGTCCGGGCCTGCAGGCGGTCCGGCCATGAGGTCGCGGGTGCTTTCGTCTGTGTCGGGGACTCTTACCTGCTCTTCCTGGCCGCCTGGGCGCGGCGGAAAGCCCGGCGAGCCGCCGGCGGCGGGGGTGGCGAGGTTTTTCCCATCTATTTCGTACCCACGGCCAAAAGTGAACTTTTGCGGGGACACTTCCTGGCAGAGTATGCCTTGATGAAGCGGGTGGCCCGGTCGGTCTTTCCCCGCGACGCGGCCACGGCGGCCGCGCTGAAGCGGCACGGAGTGCCGGCTGCCTATCTCGGGAATCCCCTGCTCGATGTGGGTGGCGCCGCCGAAGCGGCGGAGGCCCGCGCCCGGCGCCGGCCGGCGGAGAACGGGCAGGCCGTGATCACCATCGGCCTCCTTCCCGGGAGCCGGGCGGATTGGAGGGAGAACCTGGATAAGTTGCGGTTGGTTGAAGAGGCACTGGCAAAGCGCCGGCCCGAGGTGGCATGGCGGTTCCTGGTCTCGGCTCCGCTCGCCCGGCCCGAGCCCGCCCGGGACACAGATGTCCCGCCGGAGGGAGAACGTGAGAGTTTCGTCCCCTTTTCGGAACTCCTCGCCCGGGCCGACCTGGTAGTTGGGATGGCCGGCACCGCTCACGAACAGGCGGCCGCCCTTGGCCTTCCCGTGGTGGCTTTCCCCGGAGGGCGGATCCAGTACACGGCGGCCTTCGCCCGCGCCCAGAAGCGCCTGCTTGGCCCGGCCCTGGCCCTTCTCCCTCCCGACCCCGAGGCGGTGGCGGGGCATGTCCTCGCCATCCTGGATGACCCCGAGCGGCGACGGCAGATGGCGGCCGCGGGAAGGGAGCGCATGGGCTCCCCCGGTGGAGTGGCGGCCATCGCCGGGGCCGTCCTGGCCGACCTGATCCCCATCGCCGGCCTGATCCCGGCCGCCGGCCCGACTCCCACCGCGGAAGGAGCGTCCCACCGGTGACCGGATTCAGCCCCTTAAAGGGCGCCGGGCCGGCCGGCCCGGAGATCAGCGTGATCATACCCACCTTCAACCGCCGGCCGGTACTCCTTTCCGTCCTCGCCGGTTTCGCCGACCAGCTGGAGGCGGGCCTAGAGCGCGGTGAGCCCTGCTTCGAAGTGATCGTGGTGGATGACGGTTCGACCGACGACACTCGAGAGGCGGTCACGGCGGCCCGGGGGAGCTTCCCCTACCCGCTCCGCCTCTTGCCGGCCGAGCACGGTGGTCCGGGCAAGGCCCGAAACCTCGGCATCATGGTAGCATCGGCCCCGATTCTCCTCTTCGTCGACAGCGACCTCATCCCCGGCCGGCGCCTGGTGGCCGCGCACCTGGCGGCCCACCGGCAACACCCGCGCGCCGTAGTTCACGGCCCGGTGATCCAGGTACGGACGCTCGACGTGCAAGTTGCCCGTCGCCAGCGGGCGCGCCTTTCGGACCTGAGCCGGGCTTTTTTCGCGGGCGGCAACGTTTCCATCCGCAAGGAATACCTGCTCAGGGCAGGCCTCTTCGACGAGGAACTCAGCCGCTGGGGCTGGTGGGAGGACTTAGAGCTAGGCGAGCGGCTGCGAGCCCTTCCGGCCGGTCCGGGCGAACGGCTCAGGGTGGTTCGCACTCCCGGGGCGGCCGGATACCACTACAAACCTCCCCTCACCGCCGACCGCTTGCCCTGCCTTTGTGAACGGGAGGCCGCGCGCGCCAAAAGCGCGCTGGTCTTCTACCGCAAGCACCCCACCTTGGCGGTAAGGCGCAAAATTCCTTTGAGCCGGGTTGCTTTCGCTCTCGACCGGCTCCTCGCGGCGGGCGGCTGGCCGGAGAAGCCCTGGGCGGACCGCTGGATCGCCCGGGCGGAAAAGTCGGGCCGGGGGTGGCTTTTCCGGATCCTGGCCTGGGTCAAGCTGCAGCACGCCTATTTCGGGACACTGCGCCGGGAGTGGCGGGCTTACCGGCGACAACTGAACCGGGGGAGTTGACGCAGGAATGCGTGTCCTCGTCACCGGAGGCGCCGGGTTCATCGGTTCACACATAGTGGATAAACTCCTGCAGGCCGGCCACCGGGTGGCCGTTCTCGACGACCTGTCTACGGGACGCCGGGAGAATCTGCCGCGGGGAGTTCACCTGTACCCGCAAAGCCTGCTCGATCCCGGCTTGCCCGACCTGTTCGAAGAAGTCGAGCCCGAGGTGGTCTTCCATCAGGCGGCCCAGGTGAAAGTCTCCCGCTCCCTCTCCGACCCGGCTTTCGATGCCCGCACCAACATAGAAGGCTCCATACGTCTTCTGGAAGCGTGCCGGGCAACCGGCACCCGTAAGGTGGTTTATGCCTCCTCCGCTGCCGTTTATGGTGAACCGCTCACTCTTCCCCTCCCGGAAGATCACCCGCTTACCCCTCTTTCCCCTTACGGTCTTTCGAAGCTGACGGTGGAGCGGTACCTCGCTCTCTATTACTCCCTCTACGGGCTGAAGTACGCGGTGTTGCGGTATGCCAACGTCTACGGACCGCGCCAGGACAGCTCGGGTGAGGGGGGAGTGG
Organism: Bacillota bacterium; assembly: GCA_012839805.1. GTDB lineage: Bacteria > Bacillota > Limnochordia > Limnochordales > DUMU01 > DUMU01. The sequence continues at coordinate 86,359 of DUMU01000024.1, forward strand.
TGGCGATCTTCGCCGCCCGGGCCGTACGAGGTAAGCCCCTCGTGATCTACGGCGACGGAACGCAGACCCGGGATTTCGTCTACGTCGAAGACGTGGCCGAGGCCAATCTCCTGGCCGCTCGAGAGGACCTCCCCGGCCAGCTGGTGGTCAACGTGGGGGGAGGAAAAGAGTGTTCCATCAGTGAACTGGCTGCTACCTGCGCCCGCCTGGCCGGTTGCGACCTGCCACGGATCCATCAAGCTGCCCGTCCGGGCGAGATCAAACGGAGCGCCCTTGACAACCGCCGGGCCAGGGAAGTGCTGGGCTGGCAACCACGTACCCCCCTCTCCGAGGGGTTGCGCCGGACGCTCGACTGGTACCGCGAGCAAGTCGTGCCGGTCGTTCCAGAGAGTTGAGGAAGGGAGAAAGGGGGGCAAACGGGAATCCTCCCTCAGGAGGCGGGTATGGGGAGTGGCGGTAGTAGAGGCGGAAAACGGACCCGTTGGGAAAGCGGAGATCCGGGCGGTCGGACTGGTCAAGCGATACGGCGGCCGTAACGTGGTCGACGGCATCAGCCTCACCGTGGAGCAGGGGCAGGTGGTCGGCCTGCTGGGACCGAACGGCGCCGGGAAGACCACCACCTTTTACATGCTGGTCGGTCTCGAGCATCCCGATCGCGGGCAGGTCTTCATCAAGGGCCGGGACGTGACCGGCTGGCCCATCCACCGCCGGGCCCGGCTCGGGATCAGCTACCTGCCCCAGGAGGCTTCCATCTTCAGGAAGCTAACGGTCGAGGAGAACCTGCGGGCCGTTCTCGAAGTCCTGCCGCTTAGCCGTGCCGAGCAGGAGCAACGCCTCGAAGAGCTGCTGGCCGGATTCGGCCTTTCCGCCCTGCGCCGCCGGAAAGGATACATGCTCTCGGGCGGTGAAAGGCGGCGGACCGAAATCGCCCGGGCGCTGGTCACCCGGCCGAGCTTCCTGCTGCTGGATGAGCCCTTCACCGGGGTCGATCCCATCGCGGTGGCCGAGCTCCAGGAATTGATCCGGGCCGTACGCCGGGAGGGCATCGGTGTACTGGTCACCGACCACAACGTGCGAGAAACCCTTGCCATTTGCGATCGGGCGTATATCGTCCATAGCGGGAGAGTCCTGCTGGAAGGGCCGCCCGAGGCGCTGGTGGGCGATCCGGAGGCGCGGCGCTTCTACCTGGGCGAGAGCTTCAGCCTATGAACACTATGAACACTATGAACACGATGATCGCCGTCCAGCAGCCGCGGGCCGGTGGGCGAATGCAGGTGCGGCCTCGTATGCGCATGCGGATCCTGTACCGGTACGTTCTTTCAGAGTTCGTGGGGCCTTTCTTCTTCGGCCTGCTCGCGTTCACCACCATCTTCGTGGCCGGGGATTTACTCACCCTGGTGCGTACGGCAGTGACAGCGGGGGCAAGCCTGCGGGCGGTAGCGGAGGTGTCAGCCCTGCGTTTGCCCCAGACGCTGGTATATACGCTACCGATGGGGATCCTCTTTGGCGTGCTCCTCGCGGTCGGCCGCCTCACCAGCCATTTCGAACTGGTCGCCATCCGTTCGGCCGGGATCAGCCAGATCCAATTGCTCCTGCCGCTCATCGTCATCGGTTCTCTGGCTTCGGCTCTTGCCTTCTGGGTGAACGAAACCGTCGCCCCCGCGGCCAATCTCCGGGCGGCCCGCATCTTCCAGGAGGAGGTGGCCCGCCGGCCCCTCGCTCCGGTGCGGGAGAACGTTACCTTGAGCCGTTACGAGCACGGGCGACTCCTGTGGCTCCTTTGGGCCGCCCGCTATGACCCGCAAGCGGAAAGGCTGACCGACGTAACGATCGTAACCATGAAGGACGGCTCCCCGGCGCAGACGGTTCACGCGCGGGAACTCGAGTGGCGGGAGACGAAATGGCTCCTCCGGGACGGAACGCTTTACCGTTACGGGCCGGAGGGGCAGGTGATGACCCTCTCGTTTCAGGGAGGGTCGCAATTGGTGGACCTGGGGGTGGCTCCCCAGGAGATCGCCGCCGAGCAGAAGCGGCCGGAGGAGATGAGCGCGAGTGAGCTTGCCGCCCGCATCCGGATCTTGAGCAGCCAGGGGGTCAGCATTCCCCGTGAACTGCGGGTGCGGCTTCATCAGAAGTACGCGCTGGCCCTGGCGAGCCTCGTGTTCGCGCTCCTGGCGGTGGGGCTCGGGGGCCGGGGGGCGGTTCGCCGGGGGGGAGCCACCACCGGCTTTGGCTTGAGCATTGTACTGATTTTTCTGTATTATATACTTACGGCCCTGGGTGGGCCACTGGCGGAAACGGGAGAGCTGCCGCTGGTAGTAGGTAGCTGGCTGGCCGATCTGGTGCTCGGACCGGTGGGCCTCTGGCTCTACGTGCATCTCGACCGGTGCTGACCGGCCATGACGGAGGAGGGAGCTGCCAAGACGCGGGAGTGAGAGGGGGAGACGGGTGTACGGGGTGGCGTTGATCGCTGTCCTCATCCTGATGGGCGGGCTCATCGCCTATCTCGGCGACCTCCTCGGCCGGCGTATCGGACGGCAGCGGCTGACCCTCTGGGGACTGCGCCCGAAGCATACTTCTATCATCATTACGATCGTCGGGGGCTTCGTCATCGCCGGCAGCACCCTGGGTATGCTCGCCGCCTCCTCCCAGGACGTTCGCATCGCCCTCTTCCACATCCGGGAAATCCAGCGAGAGCTTGCAAGGAGCCAGGAGCAGCTGCAAGCGGCCCAGAGCCGGATTCGAGAGCAGCAGAAGCAGGTTCAGGACCTGACCTTGCTCATCCAGGCCAAGACCAGCGAGTACCGGGACATCGACGCCAAGCTCCAGGCGTTGGTCAAGGAGCGGGACCAAGCAGAACAACGGCTCGCGGTGGCCAGGCGTGAGAAAGTGCAGGTGGAGGCAGAGTACCGCCAGATCCGTTCATCGTACCAAAAAACCCGGGGTGAACTGCGCTCGACCGAGGAAGCCCTCGCCCGGGAACGGGAGCAGGTAAGGCTTCTTGAACAGCGCAGCCGGGAGCTTGCACGAAACGTCGCCCGGCTGGAGCTGGCCCGGGACGATCTCAACCGGCGACTGAGCGCACTCTACGAGGAGTATCAAAAAGCACAGGTGGACGTGGCCCGGCTCCGCCAGGGCAACGTGGCCTACCGGGCGAACCAGATCGTCTGGGCGGAGCGGATGCGGGGCGGAGGCTCGGTGGAGGAAGTCCGCCGGGAACTCTATGATTTCCTGCGCCGGGCGGACCGGGCGGCGGTCAGCCGGGGGGCAGCTTTGCCGGAGAAGCCGGGCTCCGGGCTCCAACTCCCCGCCCAAAGGGTGTTCGACGATGCGGTCACCCTGCTCGCCGGCCAGGAGGGCGAGTGGGTGGTCCGGGCGGTCTCCCAGGCCAACAGCCTGGTGGGTGAACCGGTGGTAGTCTACCTCGAGGTCATCCCCCGCCGGCTCGCCTTCCGGGAGAACGAGCTGATCGCCTCGGCCCGGGTAGATCCCGAGCAGGCGGAACCCGACGAGGCTTTGCTCGAGCTCCTCGAACGGGCCAACGGGGTGGCGGTGCAGCGGGGGATGCTGACGGACGCGAACGGCACGGTGGGCCAGGCCGACGGGCAGGAGTTCGCCCGCGCCATGGCGGCGGTCCGAGCGGCTCGGGGCCCGGTGCGGGTGGAAGCCCGGGCGGCCCTGGATACGTGGACTACGGAGGGTCCGCTGCGCATCCGGCTGGTGGTGGAACCCGAAGGAGCCGGAACGTCGCCGGGGTCGGATACTCCTGCCGGTTCGGCCGGCGCAGTTGAACCGGCAGGGGCAGGGGCCGGGGCAGGGACCCGGGCAGGGACCGGGCCATGAGACGCCGGCACAGGGTGGCACTGCGGTTCCGTCCGGCTTCCGGTGCGGTGCGCCCTGCTCCCCTCGCGCTTTGTTTTGTGCTTGCCGCCCGGGCGCTGCTTGCCCTGCTCCTAGTGCCCCGGCTACCGGTGCAAGCCGAGCCGTTGACCCTACCCCAGGCCGGGTTCCAGGCCGGGTCCGTGTCCGATGACCTGACTCTGGGCCTGGGGCCTGGCGCGCCCGCGACCGGCGGCAACGGCGCCGGTGGGAAGGGCCTCGACCTGGACGAACTCGGCCGGGTGCTCGGCCTTGCCCCTCCTGCTCCGGACCGGGCCCGGCTGACTCTTGAGCTTGCGCCGCCGCCGGCCGGGGCCGAACTCTCCCTCGCCCCGCCGCGGGGGGTGACGGATTGGGGTTCATACGCCCCGGGACAAACCTCCGCGCCGCCCGGCTACCAACCGGCCAAGGATATGAGTCCTGCAGGAGGGGCGGGTAGCGAAGCGGCCGGCGAGCCCCATACGGTCCTGCGCTGGGGAAATACCCGGGTCGTCCTCGGAGGCAGGGAGAAACAGAGCTGGGTGGCGGCCGAAGGGCGTTTCCAGCTCGCCAGCTCCTGGGAAGCAGAGGCGCGTCTCCTTTCGCCCTTCGGGAACCTCGCCGAGCAGGAAGGGCTTCGGGTCATGGAGGGCTTGCGGCTGGAGGTGGCAGCGCATTCCGGAGGACTTACCCTGGCCGCTTCGGTGCCCGTAAAGCAGGATCGATCGGTCGAGGCGGCGCTCAGATACGACTGGGGAAACGGTACTCGCCTGGACGCGGCCTACCGCATCGACGCGGAGGGCGTTTCGATCCGCGCTTCCGCCTCGCTAGGGCTTGGCTTGAGCCTGGGGCAGGGCACCTCCTTCTCGGCCAGCTATCGCCTGATCCGCTGGGGGGATGAAGGAAGTTCATCTGCATCACGGCCGGGGGAAAACAGCTCGGAACAAGAGGCCCAGGCGGCCCTGCAATTCAGGTTTTGAAGCTTCTTTGATATCCCTCCCGCTTCCCTTCGATTCCGTGGGAGGCAGGACCGGCCCGGCGGCGAGCGAAGCATAAGTACAGAATACAGACGGTGGGCCGAAAATAGAGAAGGCGGGCGGAGAATGGAGTTAGAACGGCCTGCCGCGGCAAGGAGGGACTGACCGGTGCAACGGGAATACTGGCGACCCGGGCCGGCGGGCCGCGGGTGGCGGCTGGTGGCCGTGTCGATCTTCGGGATTGTATTGATATTACTTGCCGCCGTCACGGCCGGGCCAGCTGCCAGGGCGGGGGAAGCCGGCGCCTCAACCAGTGTCGAACCCCTTTTTACCGATTCGGAAGCCTACCGGGCGTTCCTCATCTTGAGTCAGGCCGGGATCATCCCCGAGGAGGAGAGCTCCGCGAGGAGAGCAGGAGAGGCTCTTACCCGCGGGGAGGCCGCCCTTTGGCTGGCGCGCCTCTTGCAATGGTTAGAGGAACGGGGCGGTTGGTCCCTCGACGAACACGGTTCTCTGGTGTTAGCGCCGGCTACTCAGGCGGCCTTGCGCCAGCTGGTCGCCGAGGAGGTAGCCCGGGAAGTGGCCGCGGCGCTGGCCGCGGGCCAGGCTCCGGCGCCTCGCGAACGGGTGATCGAACGGCAGGTAGTAGTGGAGACGGCCAAGCCCGGGCCCCTTCTTGAGCAGGCCGAGGCGGCGGTGAAGCGGGCTCAAGAGGCGCTGGAAGCGGCAGCGCGAGCGCAGGAGGAAGCGACGCGGGCCTATGAGCAGGCGGCACAAGCGACGGCTACCGCCGGTGAGCTCTCCTCCCGCCTGCAGATGGTGGGCGAGGAACTAGGGGCTGCTCGTCAAGCCCTGGCCGCCCTAGAAGCCCGTTTACAAGCGCTCTCCGGGCTCGATGCCACGGTGGAGCAGCTTTCCGAGCAGCTTTCCTCCTTGCGCGCCCAGCTGGACGACCTCGCTGCGGCCCTGGCCGGAACCGATCAAAGGGTGACCGCGGTCGACCTGCGAGTGGCCGCCGGTCAGGGGGATATCGAAACTCTCCGGTTGCTCATAGACGAAAAAGCGGCGGAACTGGCAGCCGGCTGGGGAATGGACCGGCAGAAGTTCACCGACGCACTGAATGAGGCGCGAGAAAGGGTAGCCACGCTGGAAAAGGATGCCGTCCGCAAGGAGGCACTGGCGGCAGTACAGGCACTGGTAGAGAGCCGCACGACCCAGCTCCAGGAGGCTTTGGCCGAGCTGGCCGGTGAATTTCGTCCCGAACTCGCCCGTCTTGCCGAGCAGATCGGGGCCGTGGAGGAGCAGGTCGCGGCCGTTGCGGGGCGGGTGAGCGCGGTCGAAGAACGGGTCGGAGCATTGTCCGGAGAAGTAGCGGAACAGCGCAAGCGCCTGGAGCAGCTGGAGCTTCGTCCACCGCTACTACAACCCGAGTTCCGGTGGGAGTGGGTGTCAAGAAGCGTTCACGGTAGCGACCAGGAGGCGGCCGGCGAGGCGGCCCTTCGAGGGCTTCCCGCCGGTGACTTCGTCCGGTACGGGCTGCGGCTGGATTTCGAAGACTGGCAAGCCGGGCACAAGGGTACGATGGCGGCGGTGATCGAGCCCGCTACGAGTCGTCTCTGGCAGCGGGCGACGATAGAACGGTCGTGGTCAGGGGGCAGTACTTCCCTGGGGGTCTATCTGCTGCCGGCGGGGGAACGGCCGCCCGAAGGAGAAAACATGCTTGTCCCGATGGCCGCACGGTGGTCGGCCGCGTTTACCTTGCGATCCTCAGGACTCCCCGAGCTTTACGGGGAGTGGGGCACCTGGTTCGTGGGCGGCAAGCCCTGGTGGCGAGGGGCGCTCCGGATTCCGGAGGCCAGGTGGCCGGCGGTCCCCGGGGTTAGGCTGGCAGCCTCGATCTGGGCCGGTGACGGCCTGGAGACCTGGGCCGGTGACGGCCTGGAGACCTGGGCCAGTGACGACGGGCGATTCCCACCTCTCGGGTGGGCAGAATTGGGCCTGCAGGCCGGTTACCGCCTGCAGGCGTCGGTCGGCACCGGAGATTTGGCGATCCTGGAGATAGGCTGGGAGCAGGGCTGGTTGACGGGAGCGACGGGACGGGAGGCCGGCCGGTCCGGCTGGGTTCTCTGGCAACTCCCCATTGCCACGGTAGGGGTACTGCGGTTGGGAGGGAAGCAGACCTGGTTCAGCCGTGAGGCGGGGGCAACCGGGGAATGGCAGATGACTGAACTTTATGCCTCTGCCGGGCTTGGTTTCTGAACGTTTATACCGCTGGTGCGTCTTCGAAGGTGACTTAAAGGCGACCAGCCCGCTAAGGAGTGTGAGCCGGTCATCGAGCAGGAGCGGCGTGTGTTGGCCATTGACCCGGGAAGGTACAAGACCGGGCTTGCCGTCGTCACGTCGGGAGGCAAAGTCCTCTTCAGGCGCGTCGTTACCCGCGAAGAGCTTTTGGAAGCGGTGGAAACCGCATGGTACCAGTACGCGCCGGTGGCCGTGGTAGTGGGTGACCGCACCGGGGCCAAGGAGTTGCTTGACTTCCTCGAGGAGCATGGTCCTCCCGGGATACGGGGGCATATTCAATTCGTACACGAAGACGGTACGAGCCTCGCGGCTCGCGCCCTGTACTGGAAGGAGAACCCCCCTCGGGGTTGGCGACGATTGCTTCCGGAAGGGCTGCGGCAACCTCCCGTACCGGTGGACGATTTTGCCGCGGTCATCCTGGCTTACCGGTACTTTTCCCGTATGGTAACATAGAGCTCAGGTGCACTTTCTTTTCGGAGCTCACATGGGCTCCCGGCTTTGGTGGGTTTACATAGCCCCGGTAAGGCGGCGCGGGTCAGGAGGGGCAGCCCTTGGTGCAAGGAAGACAGGGGGCCAGGACGAGGAGCGGGGCGCGACCACGAAGGACCACCCCTCGCGGCCTTTTCGTCGCGTTGGTGGCTGTCGCCGGCCTCGGCCTGGGGATAGCTTTTCCGGACGGCCTGATGGTCGTCCTCCTCCCGGCCGGTACGACGGCACGGGCCGCATCCGCCCCGGACCTGATTAGCTCGTGGGGGAGCGGTGGGTTCGGTATGTCCTCCCCGGCTGATCCGCAGTCGGTACGGGATCTGGCCGAATTACGCGAGCTTGGGCTTCTCGAAGTGTGGCCTTCCAGTGGTTCACCGGGGGATCAAGAACCACCTTCCCGTTACGAAGTGGCGGTCAGCCTGGCGAGCCTGCTCTCGCGCCTGGACGGAGCCAGGCGGTCGCCGCCCCAGGAGACCGGCGGCGACGGAGACGGCGACGGCAGCGGGAGCCAGCTGGCCCGGCCTTCGTCCCAGGGAGTCGCACTTCCACCGCTGGTAGTAGTCGATGCGGCGGCGCTCGAACGTTTGATATCCCCGACCCTGGCTCCGGCGGTACGAATCCGGGCCCGGCAGGTGTTGGAGCGACTGGTCGTAGAGTTCGCCCCCGAGCTAGGTCTCCTGGGGTACCGGGTTACTCTGCCCCGGGCGCAGCCGGGTGCAAGCAGCGTCACCGGGTGGTCGGAGCCGGGTTTGCCCGTTTCGACCGGCGCCGGTGTCGATCCGGCAACGATCACCTCCCCGAAGAACGCAAGGCAGCCGGGGGAGATCGAGCCGGCACCGGTGGTCCCCTTGGGAGCGGGGGTGTCCCGGTTCGAGTGGAGTTACCGGCTGGGCAGCCATCCTGCACCGCCGGCCGGCTATTCGCTGGATGGCTCGGACCCGGTCTGGCGAGTTACTACCGGGTCTGACGGAAAGGACGACGCCACCCCCGAGGCGGTCAGCGGGGAAGTGCTGCTGGTGATGCCTCCCGTTCTAGGTGATCAGAACGCAGCACTGATCCAGGTCGACGCAGCGTACCGGGCGGGTGACCGGGGTGAGGCCAGGTGGAAGTGGTATTCTCCTTTATTGGTCCTGCCGGGTTCACAGGTGGTGCTACAGCCGGGATCGATCAGCTCGCTGGGGGGCGAGATGGAAGTATTACCCGGTCTCACTCTCCGGGGCGAGCTGGCTCAGGCACTGGGCGGCAAGGAGCAGGCCGTCAAGAACGCGTCGATGCTCGGGACCAAAGTGGTACTGGGAGAGGTGCAGGTGGGGGCAACGGCCCGCTGGTTCGACCCCGGGTTCGGGCAGTTGGCCGAGGGCGCGGCCGGAACCGAGATGCGCCGTCTGTACGACCTGGAGGTAAAAGGGCGGGACCTTACCTTAAGTGCCCAGTTTGGCAAGCTCTGGGAGGCGGGTACGGAGAAGACGCCCTCGAACGATCTCCCGGCGGGGCAGGAGGAGCGCACCATCCGGGCGGTGGGGTTGAGTTACGACGTTAGCAATCTGGCGGTCATCCGCGCCGGGTACGAGTGGATAGACCCGGCCGGCAACGGTTCCGCCGGAGCCACCGGAACGATACTGCGACAGGAGGCGATGCAGTTCGGGATCGGTCTGGCAACCAGTGCCCAGGGGAAGGGGACCATCCGTGCCGATGTCACCTGGAAGGGTACCACTCCTGGGGCAGGGGGGGAGATGGAGGTCAGTACTACCGCGTCGCTGGAGTACCGCTTGCTTCCCTGGAGCGCGCGTTTCTTGGCCGGCACTCACCAGGGCGGGCGAAGCACGGCCGCAACCATCAGTCTCGGATACACACCCAGTGCGGACACGTCTTTTTGGATCGGCTACCGGTTGGCCGAGTACCGTGCCGACCAGGATAGCTGGAATTGGGCGGGCTTTCCGGACAACTCCGCCCAGGCGGGTCTCACCATCCGGTTCTAGCCCGGGCCGCACGTTACCGTGGGTCCGGGCGGTACGGCAATAGGGAAGATACTGGCAGAAGGAGAGGGCGACAATGCGGAAGAGTATGGTCTGGCTATTGGCTGTTTGCCTGATCTTTGCCTTGGTTGGGACCAGCCCGGCATGGGCGGCGGAGAGCGTCGCTCCCATCACGGTGCTCGAAGGGATCGAGCGGTTGCTCTATGGGCGGGTACAAGACGGTTCACTGGTGGACCGGCTGAGCCGGGTAGAGAAAGACGTCTACGGGGAATTAAAAGTAGGGGCGCTGATCACCCGTATCAACACCGTAGCCGACTTCCTTGCTCATGGCGACGACAGCGGGATCCCGCTGCGTTTGCAGCTCAACGCGGTGGAATGGATGATGTACCAGCAGCTCAACGCGCAAGTACCGCTGCTCGAACGGGTGGGCAGTCTCGAACTGGGCTTGCTGGGGCAGGTCCAAAGCGGTCCGGTGGTGGCGCGCATCCGTAAACTGGTCGACATGGTCTGGCCGGGCGGCAAACTGAATGTGGAAAAGGTCGTCATCCCTGCTCACACCCTGGTCAAGATCCGGTTGCTGGGCCGCCTTGACTCGGCGACGAGCCGGGTAGGGGACACCGTCACCTACCGGGTGGTAGAGGACGTGCGCGCCGGGCGCAAAGTGGTCATTCCGGCGGGTACGGTGGGAACCGGCCGGGTGACGGAGGTAGCCGCCGCGGGACCGATGGGCAAGTCGGGGCGGATCAACGTGGATTTCGGGCAGCTGTCGGCGATCGACGGCACGCCGGTCCCGGTTCAGGTCGGCGAGAAGGCCACCGCTGAGAACCAGACGTCTACCGCCCTCGCCACCGGGGCGAGTATAGCTGGGGTCCTCCTCCTCGGCCCGGTGGGTCTGGTCGGCGGTTACTTCGTGCGGGGGAAAGACGTCGTCATCGAGACCAACACCGAGTTTTACATCGAGGTGTCCCAGGAGGCGGAAGTGGCCGGTCTGTCCCTTGAACCGGTGAGCGAGTAGGGGAAGGTTAAAGAATGCGTGTAGGTAGTGCTACCAGGGTGTCCCTGGCTCTTGTGGATGTCGACACCGATCAGTGCCGCAGCGCGTTCGACCCCGATGCTCTCGAAGGGTTGGCCCGTTCCTTGAAGGAAGTGGGTCTCCTGCACCCCATCATCGTTCGCCGGCAGGGGGAGCGTTACCAGATCATCGCGGGTGAACGGCGCTTCCGGGCCGCCCGCTTGCTCGGATGGGACACGATCGAGGCGATAGTGCTTCCGCCCGGGACGGAGGCTAATGACCCTCGCGTTCAGCTCATCGAAAACCTGCAACGGGAGGATCTCAACCCGGTCGACAAAGCCCTGGCCGTCCGGCGTTTCATGCTCGCCAACCGGCTCAACAAAGTTCAGGTGGCGGAAGCGCTGGGCATTCCGCGCACGACGATCAGCGATTGGCTCAACCTGCTGGAAGTGAGCCCTACGTTCCAGCGGGCAGTGATCAGTCACTTCCAGCGCGGGGAGAGCGCCCTGACGCCTTCCCATGTATCGATCGCCCTGGGCGTCGAGAGGAAGCTCATGTGGCCCGGGCTGGCGGAGCGACTCCTGGGACTGGCGGAAAGCCATCACCTGAGCAAGGCCGAATTGCGTCGAGTGGCGCAGCTTTTGCAAGAAAGGCGGGAACTGTCTCCGGAGGAGGCCGCCCTCAAGGTGCGAGCCGAAACGGAACGGCGGCGAAGAGCGGCCGAACGTGAGAAAGAGAGCCGGGCGCTGGCCGCGGTCCCCGTTCATACACCCGAGGGGTCGAAAACGACTGTAGTTCAACATCTCTGTGATTCGATCGAGCGGCTGCGGACTTTGCTGGCCGAGATCAGCCGGGTGGTGCCCCCCGGCGGGTTCGGGAATCCGGAGTTGGCGGCAGCCGCTTCGCCGGGCCCGGGCGTGGCGACGGGGGAGAGGGGAGATTGGCAGCGGGCGGCCGACCAGCTCGTAAACCTGTACGAGGTTTTGACCAGGGTGCTCCAGGACGTTTTCGGAGTAGATGCAGTCAAAACGGCGGATCGGCGTTATCTCGAACGGCGACGGGCCGAACGACGGTTTCGCCGGGTCGCTCGGGGTGTTGGTGAGATCAAGAGACCTGGAGGCACGGCACCATCAGCCCCGCCGGGCCAGGCGGCGGCATCGGGTGGCTGACCGGCCGGCGGGGACCCAAAGAAAGTTAGAAAGTTACGTGAGCCGCGAAAGGGGTGGCCGGCAAATGGGCACAGGGGCAGCGAGCAGGAGAGGTTTGGACGGGACGCACCTGGTGAAGGGGCGAAGCGGGAGGAAGTTGGCCGCACGGGCGGTTTTCGCCCCCACGGTGGTCCTCATCTCACTCTTGCTCGGGGGTGCGGGGCTACCGCTCCCGGGGGAGAACCCGGCGGCGGCGGCGGTGGTGGACGGCACGGGTCCGTCCAACTCGGGAGCGACGCTGCTTCCCCCGACGCTTCCCCTGTCAATGGCCGGAGAGGAGTATCGCCTCGGCCCGGGTGACGTTATCAGAGTTGTGGTATACGGGCAGCCCGACTTGACCACCGACCTGCTGGTAGGTCCGGATGGTACGGTCGGCTACCCTCTCCTCGGCAAGCTGGCGGTAAGTTCCAAGACCACGAGCGAGGTCGCGGGTGAGATACGCCAGGGCTTGACACGCTACGTGAAAGAACCCCAGGTGACGGTAGCAGTAGTGCGCTATCGGACTTTGCGCGTTCAAGTGCTGGGAGAGGTCCGGGCTCCCGGACAGTACGAACTTCCGCTAGGAGCCAGGTTGATGGATGCGATCGGCCTGGCCGGAGGCTGGACCCGCCAGGCCGCCATTCGCCAGGTCATGCTGGTCCGGCGAGGCACGACCAGCCGGATCGATCTCGAAAAGCTCTCTGCCACCGGCGAGCTCTCCTTGAACGTCCCGCTGGAGGACGGTGACCTCATCAACGTGCCGGTCGCGGCCACGGCTGTCGTATGGGGAGAGGTCAAGGTGCCGGGGGCATATACGGTGCCGCCAGGCACCACGGTGGTGGAGCTTTTGGCGTTGGCCGGTGGACCTCTCGTTACCGCGGACTTGAGCCAGGTTCAACTCACCCGGCCGGGAGCAACCCCGGGGACTCAGGTAGTAGATGTGAGGACTCCGGCGAAAGCTGAGTCATTGCCGATCATCCAGTCCGGCGATATCGTGTTCGTCCCGGCGGTCCGCAGCGTGACGGTACTGGGAGCGGTCAACCGGCCGGACCGTTATGCTCTTGAACCGGGAGCCAGCAGGATTCTGGACGTGATCGCCCGGGCCGGGGGGTTGACGCCCGAGGCCGCGGCGGATCGAGTCACCGTGACCCGGGAGGAGGCTGATGGCCGGACGAGAACGTTCACCCTCGACCTCTCTCCGGTTCCGGGTAGCGGGGTGGCTCGCGACGGCTCGTTCCTGCTACAGGCGAACGACGTGCTTTACGTGCCGGAGGGCAGATTGCAGGTGCTGGTCCTGGGCCAGGTACGAGAGCCGCGGGCCGTTCCATGGCAAAGCGGGATGCGTGTCCTGGACGCCTTGGCGGCGGTGGGCGGGCTGGCGGGGCAAGCCGGTGCCGAGCGGGCCATTCTCTTTCACGGTCGCAGCGGGGACAAGCCCTCGGCGGCAGAACCGGTCTCCGGCGGCCACGAGACGCCGGGTAAGCCGGAGACGGCTACCCGTCTGATCAATCTGCGCGCGATCCAGGAGTCCCCGGGGAGTTCCGATAACGTGCTCCTGCAACCGGGTGACGTTCTGTTCGTTCCGGAGGGAACGCGTCAGGTAGCCGTACTGGGAGAGGTGGCACGACCGGGGTTATTCCCGCTCACGGATGGGCTGCGGATTGTGGACCTGGTCGCCCAGGCGGGTGGTGCGGGGCCGCGAGCCAATCTGAAGCAGGTTACTTTGACCCGTTTCACGGGTGAGACCAGTGAAACCCGAACGGTCGACCTGACGGTGCCCGGCGGCGACCCCAAGCGCGATCAGCAGGCGACGGGAACGGGAGGTGGCGCCGGTACCGGTAGCAGCTGGGGCGGTAACCTGGTGTTGCAGCCCGGCGACGTTCTCTATGTACCACGAGCCAGCGAGATCGTGGTCCTGGGAGCGGTTCGGAATCCCGGGAGCTTTGCTTTGCCCGACGGGGTACGGCTTCTCGATGCCCTGGCGGCCGCGGGCGGGGCCACGGAGCAGGCGGATCTCGCCCGGATCCTGGTAAGCCATACCGGTGAGGCGGGGACAAGTTCAAGCCCGCCGCAAACCGTCGACCTGCGCGCCGCGCTCGCCGATCCGGCGGACCGAGCGAACCTCCGCCTTTCCGGCGGCGATGTGGTCTACGTCCCGGAGGCAGAAAACCGGGTGGTGGTGCACGGTGCGGTCCGCGTGCCGGGAGCGTACGTACTCAAAGGGGAAATGAGACTTCTCGACGTCCTCGCCCTGGCGGGCGGACCGACCGATCAGGCCAACCTGACTCAACTGACGCTTACTCGGCAGGAGGAGCCCCGGAAACCAGATCAGGGGCAGCAGGTACAAGGGAGAACCGGGACCTGGCAAAAGACCGTGGATCTCGGGCGGGTGATGGCTGATCCGTCATCGCCGGAGAACCTGGAAGTGAAGCCGGGTGACGTGATCTACCTTGCTCCTGCCGAACGAGTGGTGGTCCTGGGAGAGGTCATGC
>DUMU01000025.1 GCA_012839805.1 Bacillota bacterium
CTACGGGAAAAGAAGCGGGCCGGCATCTTCGGCATACCGCCACCATCCGCAGAGGGGGTGAGAGCGGAGAAACGGTAACCCGTGCCCGGCGCCCCTTGGTGCTACGCACCAAGGGGTGTAGGGCAGCTTTCTCGGGGGTGGGTCAATTCCAAACCGGCGCGTGGTGGGTCAATTCCACGCCGGCGTTGACACCAATGGGAATTGAAACGGACCCAGCGCCAACGGTAGCGACCTTCCATGGTGTTGTCCAATGAGACTCAACTTCCCAATGGGAATTGAAACTTGCTATATGACCCGAGCTGTGGACCGAGTACCGCCCGTCCAATGAGACTCAACTTCCCAATGGGAATTGAAACTAATTTGGTGGTTCGGGAAGCGGTTCTCCTTCGGTATGTCCAATGAGACTCAACTTCCCAATGGGAATTGAAACACGATCTCTGACGGGATGTCCTGGGCTTGCAGACTTCTCGTCCAATGAGACTCAACTTCCCAATGGGAATTGAAACTTCTCAAGCTGGATAGGTATGTCTTGGACAATCTCGTCCAATGAGACTCAACTTCCCAATGGGAATTGAAACGGAGTGGATTGGCAGGGAGGTAACAGCGTTTCTGCCGGGTCCAATGAGACTCAACTTCCCAATGGGAATTGAAACGGGTAGACATGTCGCTTTGACCAGAGTATACGAAAACGTCCAATGAGACTCAACTTCCCAATGGGAATTGAAACTGCTTAATATAAATGAATCCCTGCCCTGCATCTTCGATGTCGAATGAGACTCAACTTCCCAATGGGAATTGAAACGCGAAGTGGCCGCGCTCCGGCACTCGCAGCCCGAGCGATGTCCGATGAGACTCAACTTCCCGATGGGAATTGAAACTGTCGAAGACTCCAGAGGAGCTAGCCGCCGAGATCACGTCCAATGAGACTCAACTTCCCAATGGGAATTGAAACTGCTGGTTTCACCTCGCGGCACAGGAGCTGCAGCCAGCGTCCAATGAGACTCAACTTCCCAATGGGAATTGAAACGCAACGGCACGCTACCGGACCCGACCGGCGAACTAACCCTCGTCCAATGAGACTCAACTTCCCAATGGGAATTGAAACACGGGTAGCCAGTTTGTCAAGTGGAGCGACTATACTAACGTCCAATGAGACTCAACTTCCAAATGGGAATTGAAACGCGTTTCATGGCGCGGGGGCATCGGCGCACTTGAGGGACGGTCCAATGAGACTCAGCTTCCCAATGGGAATTGAAACCGAGAATCTCTCCTCTCAGTCCTTGGTTTAAAAACTTGGTCCAATGAGACTCAACTTCCCAATGGGAATTGAAACTTGACGCGAAATGCTGCCAGCCATTGCCAGCCAGCGTAGTCGAATGAGACTCAACTTCCCCGCGGGAATTGAAGCGATTTGGGGCGGCCCGCGGGATGTCCTGAGGGATGAATCCGATCAATCAGATTCAACTCCCCGATGGTAATTGGGTCGGCGTACTCTTCCGGCGGATCACCTCGCCAGCTGACCGTTCCAACAAAACTTAAGTTCGGGCGGGATTTGGAACAATTCCCCCTGCACGGCCGCCACGCGGACCACAGGCCTTCAACAGGCTTGGAGATCGGGGGGTTCGGCTGCATTCCACGGGATGAATTAAAGTGGAGATTCTGCCGATACTTGGAGTGGAACACAAACCCTGCCATCGGAGGAAGCCATGGAGCTAGTCCATAACGCGTCGGGCGCGGAGTGCCCTGACGCTTCGAGACCAGTTCAACTGTCGAATGCGACCGGCGGGTCTGGGATAACGCGGTTCGAGCCCGTACCCGACGTGAAGCCGCGTAGCCCCATTGACGGCCCCTTTGCCGAAGATAACCAGGAGACGGAGTTGCTCCCGGTGTCCGCCGTGGCTGAACTGCTGTATTGCCCTCGGAACTTCTATTACCGTATGGTCGAGGGAGCGGCAGAAGAGAATGAACATGTGCTGATAGGTCGCTACCAGGAGGAGAAGCGCCAGGCCAGGGCCCAGTTAAGCCGAGACGGGGTGACTCAGTGGCGGGCGGTGCGAGTTCATTCGTCAAGTCTGGGCTTGAGTGCTGTAATTGACGTCGTGGAATTGGGATCCGAACTTGACGCGGTCAGCGGGAACACCTCCGGCGCCCCTTGCTCTACCAACGCGACTTCGTTGGTCATTCCCGTCGAGTTCAAGAAGGGTGCGCCGCCACCGGGCACGGGCGGGGAGGCCCGGCTGAACGATCAGGTGCAGATTTGTGCCCAGGCGATGCTACTCGAGGAGCAGCTCGGCCAGCCCGTGCCTTACGGCTACATCTACTACGCGGGGACGAGGCGGCGCGTGAAGGTGGAGACCACGCCCGAGCTACGAGCCCGAGTCAAACAGGCGGTAGCCGAGGCCCGGCGGATTCTGGCCACGCGCGAAATCCCGGCCCCGGTGAACGACGCTCGGTGCCTGGGCTGTAGCCTCTACGAGCGCTGCCTGCCGGCGGAGACGGTCTTCGCCAACGAGAAGGAACGCGGGTTGATTCCGGCACGCGCGCCGCGGCCGCGACGCCCGACCCCCGGTCTTAACCTGGGACGGGTGTTGCTCATCGACCGGCCTGGTGCGTACGTGCGTAACACCGGTGAGCGGCTGGTGGTGACGGTCGAAAACGAGAAAGTCGCGGACGTACCGATCCTGTCCGTTGACGAGGTGCTTACTTTCGGCAGAGTGCAGTTCACCCAACCGGCCATGGAGGCGTTGCTGGAGCGAGGGGTATCCGTGGCCATGTTGAGCGGGAACGGGCGCCTGAAAGGCTTCCTGCAAGCGCCCTTTTCCAGCAACGGGTTGCTGCGACGCCGGCAGGTGCTGGCCGCGGAGTCGGCGGAGGTTCGGGCGACGTTCGCTCGGGAGTTCGTCATCGGCAAGCTGCGGAACATGCGACTGATTCTGATGCGCCGGTTGCGCCAGCTCGATTCCGGGGAAGCAGGCGCAGTACTCGAAGCAGGGCCGGCGGAACGTATTCGGCAGGCGGTTCAGCACCTGGAGAGGATGGTGGCTGCAGCTGAACGTTCTACTGACTGCGATGAGTTGCTGGGCATCGAAGGTAGCGGCAGCCGGAGCTATTTCCAGGTGTTTGGAGATCTCTTGACGAACCAGCAGTTCAGTTTTCCGGGACGGCACCGGAGACCACCGACTGACCCGGTCAACGCCATGCTGAGTTTTGCCTACACTTTACTGACGAACAATGCTCGGGCAGCGGTGGAGGCGGTGGGGCTCGACCCGTTCATCGGCCTGTACCACACGAATGTATACGGACGACCGGCGTTGGCCCTGGACTTGATCGAGGAATTCCGGCCGCTGGTGGCTGATGTGGTGGTGCTGTCCGTGGTCAACCGCAAGATGGTGAGACCAAGCGATTTCGAAGACGAGAAAGGCGGATATTACCTGAAGGATAATGCCCGAAGAACATTTTTGGAGGCCTATACGCAGCGGATGAACGAGATGGTGACACATCCCCTCTTTGAGTACAAAGTCAGCTATCGTCGGATGCTGGAGCTTCAGGCCCGGTTCTTGGCTAAGGCGCTGATGGGGGAGCTGCCGCGCTACCGCTCCCTGGTGCTCCGATGACCAGGGCTTGGTCGCCGCGAAGCAGCAGGCGTGGTGGCAAGGGTAGAGCAGCAGGTGGGCGGGGGGAGGGTCTGGGGAAGGGGCTGGGGTGGCCGGGCGGGCGCGGCGTGGTGCGGGGACCGGGCGATACGGGCGAGCCGCCGGGCAACCTCGAGGACCTGGTGATAGTTTACGACGTGGCCGATGATCGACGTCGGGACCGAGTGCACAAGGTGCTGCTCGATTACGGAGCGCCGGTTCAGTACAGCGTGTTTGAGGCCCGGCTGACCCGTGAGGACCAGGTCCGCCTGCAGATAGCGCTCGAGCGACTGCTGGACGGGGACGAAGATAGCCTGGTCTTCTACCACCAGTGCGCTCGTTGTCGGGAACGGGCGGTTCGGTTGGGCACGGCCGGCGATCCGTTCCCCACGGGGCTACGCATCGTTTGAGAAGTGCATGGTTTTAGAGTGACACGGGGTCAATCCCCCCAGTGCAGGCATAGGGTCTTGATGTCGTAGGGCCGCAGCGAGAGTACGAAGCCGTCGTCGGCGGTACAGGTCACTTCCGGGCCACCGGTATTGCCAACCGCATGGGCATCTGAACGGGCATCTGTCACGGACGCGAGGATGGTCTCCTCGAGGAGATCGGTCTCCCAGACGGCGGTGGGGCGGCCGCGCTCGGCGAGGAGAGCCGGCCCGTACTTGATCCTGATCCTGGCTTCCCGCCCTTCCACTTCATATACCCGGATGATCCAGTCGCCCGGCGAAAACCTGCCAGATCCGCGTGCTCTGCCAGTCCCGGGTTGGGCGTCGTGAGCTGGAGCGGCGGTGGCAGCGGCAGTGGGGGTGGCAGCCACGGTCGCGGCACGTCCGGGCTCAGTGTAGACGCCTTCCCGCAGCTTGAGCAGGCTCCAGGCCACGGAGGCTGGGGCGGGCGCAGAGTCGGCTTTGGCCGGCGCTTGGCCCGGGTTGGCCCGGGGGTCGTCGGTGACCTCGCAAAGTTCAAGCCACGAGAGCTCGGTAGCCGGGTCCGGCGCGGTGGTCGCCAGCTGCCGGGCGGTAGCCGGCACTTGCCAGGCGTGCGGCGTGAATCCCTGCGCCGGGTACTGGTACTCGCTGGCACGGCGGGCGGCCAAGGCGGCGCCGGCGAGGGGGGTAGCAAGATGTTCACCGGTGGGCAGGGGTTCGATGGCCCATTCGATTTCGTGGCGGCCCTGATCGGGGAGCGGGTCGGGCTCGTAGGAGGCCCGTAGCAGTGTCATCCGGAGCACGTTGCCGGTGGCCGAGAAGCCGTAACGGCCTCGGTTCAGCAAGAGCAGCGGGCCGAAGGCGGCAAAGCGCTGGCCGGGAACTTCCATGCCGTCTGCCGGGCGGCGGATGGCTCCGAACGGGATTTCGTACAGGGCTTCGGGGAGCGGGCAGTTGGCGGAATTCGCCGGGCCGGCAGGGTTAGCCGGCTTGGCACTCTCAGAGCTTTCGATGCCTCGGGCAGCCTCGGCGACCTCGAGGCTGTAGACGGCCGCGTCGCTCAAACTGACCGGGAAGGCGACCTGAAGCGCCGGTGAGGGACGGTCGGGGCCGCCGCGTTCGAGCCAGTCCACCGACAGGTGGTACTCCAGCCGGGGGGAAGCGGCTTTGAGAGTGATCCGCATTTCGAACTGTGTGCCGTCGTCCCAGGCGCCGCCGTGGCCCGCGCCGTGGCCCATGCCCATGCCCGCGCCCGTGCCCGAGCCCCGGCCCCCGTCCGGGCTTCCGGCCGAGCCCGGGTAGTACTGGTTGACCACGACCGTGGCTTCCACCGGGCCGCGGCGCTCGATCCGGAGCGATGCGCCGTGGGTGAGCGGCTGGCGGGTGAGGAACGGTCCGATCTTCCAGGCCGACATCCCGTGGGGGACTTCCAGATTCACCTCCAGCTGGCCAAGGCGCGCTCCCGGTGCTACCAGCTCCCGGCCGCTCCGCTTGTCGACAAAGCTTACCAACGCGCCCGAACCCGGTTCAATAGCGACGGCTACCAGCTCGTTTTCCAGGTGGGCGACCCCCTGGTGGTCAATCCAGGCCTGAACCCCCGGCCCACCCGGTGGCGGGCTCGCTTCGATGGCGGGGTCCCAATCCTGGTATGCCCCGCGGCGACCCCAGTTCTGGCGGGCGACCAGCGCCTCCCATTCCGCCGGCGTGAGCAGCAGGACGGCGTAAGCCCGAGCGCCCAGCGGTGGCAGGTCAAGGGCGGGGAAGGTAACCCGCAGCACCTGGCGCTGCCACTCCTCGTGCCGGTGCAGGCGCTGCGTCAGGACCGGCCGGCCCTCGGGGTCGATCAGGACGGCGTGTTCGGCGCCGGCAGGGGGGTCCCAGATGCTCAAGGTAACGGTTTCCGAACGTCTCCAGGGCAGAAGGTTGGTGACGGCGGCGGGACGCACCCAGTTCAGGTCGAGCGGGGGGCCAACCGCCTCCGGCTTCAATCTTGCCACCGTTTCCTGAACTGCCGGCGGGAAGTAGGCCAGCTTTCGCCAGACTACTGCCTGCACCGCCCGGTCCTCTACGGCTTCGGCCGCGGCGATCACCTGCTGGCCGATGCCCAGCGCGTAGCGGTAGGTGGCCGGCACGCCGCTACCCGGCAGGATGTCGTGGAACTGGTTGAAGAGGTGCTTCTGCCACGCTTCCTCGAGCAGGCGGGCGTCGGTATCACCGCTGCCGCTGCTGGCAAGCGCCCTCCATACCTCGGCGCGGGTGAGATAGGTCTCGCCATCCCGGTTTTGCTGCTTGATGCGGGCCTGCGAGGTGTAGCAGCCGGAGAGCTCGGAGTTCAGTTCACCCCGGTAGACGGGAAGCGAGGGAGCGGGGAAGCCGGGCAGAAACGGCTTCGGGGGCGGGGGAGACGCGGACGACCGCCCTTCCGCCGGTGGCTGCAGCTGCTCGGCTACCCGTTCAAAGAAAGCCTTCACCGTGCTGAACTGCAACCTTGGAAAGAGCGGCCACGTTTGCGCCCGGTGCCAGACGGCGAGATCGTGGCGGGTGGGCCCGCCGCCGTGGTCGCCGACGCCGTACACATAAAGGTAGTGGGTGACACCGGTCTGGCGGGCGAGCTCGAGGGCGGCCAGCGCGGCGTCGAGGGGGCGGGCCGGGCCGAGATACCACAGCCGGCTGTCGTTGAAGGCGAGGAGGCGACTCCCGTCCGGGCCTTCCCACCAGTAAAGCGGCCAGCGGGTGGGGCCGAGGTGGCCGCCCCGGCAGTAATAGTAGTAGCGGATACCGGCACGGTTCAGAATGGTTGGCATGGTGAACGGATGGCCGAAGGTGTCGGGCTGCCAGACGAGGGGTACGTCAGAGGGCGCGAGGCCAAAGTGGCGGGCGAAGTAGCGCTTGGTGAGGAGCAGCTGGTGGACGAGGGACTCGCCGCTCGCCATATTCTCGTCGCCCTCGACCCAGGTCGAGGCGGTCACTTCCCACTGGCCTTCGCCCTCGCCTGAGCTGTGACCTGCGCCGGCCCGGCCCTGGCCTTCGCCTGCTGCGCCGCCCGCGTCCTTACCTCTGATAACCCGCCGCCGGATCTCCCGGAAGATCTCAGGATAGAGCTCCTGCATGGCGACGTAGACCGAGGCCTGGCTCTGCGAGAAGCGAAATTCCGGGTCTTCGTCCATGAGCTGCAGCATGCTACGGAAGGTATCCCGGGCCGTGCGAACCGTGTCCGGCCAGTCCCAGAGCCAGTTCATGTCGATGTGAGCGTGGCCCACCAGGTGAACGGTGAGCGCCCTCGCCACCGGCTGCACGACCGGGGCCAGGATGGTCTCCACCGCCGGCACTACCACCGACCAGGGCTCACGGCGGTTCAGCAGACCGTCACGCAGCCGGTCCAGGGCCTGGTCGAGAGCAATCGCAAGCGATTGTCCTTGTCCTCGTCCTCCCGCTTGGGCCTCTGCCAAACCAACCTCGGCTGCTGCCAACGCAACTGTAAACTGCACTTCGCAAGTAATGCGTTCGATCCAATCTTGCTCTTCCTTGTCGAGAGGCATCACCACCGCGGCCCGGACGTGGTCAAACTCGCGGAGCCAGCGACTGCGCAGCGGCGACGGGGGGGCGGTAGGCTGAGCTAATTCGCGCGGCGCGGTCGTCAGGTTATCCAGGTCGGCCACCTTGGCAACACGCTCCTTCACAAAACATGCTACCAACTACTAACTCACCGGTAGGTATCGCGGTACGGCCCGCTCGGGCCCGGCGGCCGCGCGGTCCCTGGCCAGACAACGAGGGCAGCCAGTTGGAGACAAGGGAATTATACGACGTTCATGGGCGGTTGTGAGGTGCAGACAAGAACGCCCGGGAGCCAACATTGATCCGGCAGCCAGCGAAGTACAGGGATCTAAGAAGGAATCTTCCAGCCGATGGAGAATACTTACCTAGTATTAACAGAAGAAGGAGGTTTTCGGCATGCGGCGATTCGTCCTGCTCCTGGCAGCAGGTCTCCTGGTCCTGACCGCAGTCAAGTCGACCCAGGCGGCTAGCCTCAGCTTCACCGGCTATGTTGACTCGGAGATCAAGTACACTCCGGAGGATAAATGGACCGGACGTACCGGTATCGAGATTGGAGCAGAAATGGGCGCAGTCAATAAGTACTCCCTGAAATTGGGCTTTTTTGACGAGGACAGGTATTTTTGGGAAAAGTACACGTCCTGGGAGTTCCGCCCCTCCAGCATCAGCCTCTATGCACAAGGACGGTTGTGGAGCAACGGCCCGACCGTGAAAGGCACTCTTGGCGACTTCGCTATGCTGGGCCCCGTCTCGATTGCGGGCAATGCCAACTACGCAGCTCTTCGCGGCGTGCTGGTGGAGGGCTTCTCTTTGGGAGCGGCTAAGCTCTCGGGTTACTGGGGCTGGCCGTGTGCCGATATCGCGCCTCTTAAGGCTGGTCCCACCTCTCCTGCCTATGGGGTCGGCCTTAACATCGCCAACTACAAGGGCCTCAAGCTCGACGCATACGGTGCCGTTCGCCGAGGGGAGTACACCGTGATTCCGGATGTGCCGTTGACGGTAGATGCTGCTTGGATCGCGCCGGACGGGACCGTGTTTACCTTCGACCACATCGACGAACCGTTTACAACGTCAGGTGGATTGTGGTTATACACGCGGAATTTCGCGGGTTCTACGACGATCAGTGCGTACTCGGATGCTGCTTACGTCCGGGAGGACGGAAGCATCGTACGCTATAGAAGATCTAACAATTACAGCGATCTGGGTGGTAGGCCTTTGCCTCCCACAGCGAATAGCGATTATGCGTACCTGATCGTGGGGTGGACCGGTGCTGACAAGAAACACCTGTGGATGAGGGAACATATTGAGACGCCGTACAACAACGATCCCCAGGTTAAGTTCAGCTCCGCACTTGCAGGGACCGATTACCATACGTATTCGCAAGCCGTAGGAGTATTGGAAGGCTCCTTCAAAGTTTCGGATATCACGGTCAAAGGGCAACTGGGTCGTCTGGTTACCGTTGACAGTTATTACCGCCGCAAGGTCGACGGCACGTCTACCCCCGTCCAACGGGACGAAACCAAAGCGAGCTTTCGGATCGTCTCCGCCAGTACCGGGATTCCTCTGGGCACCGAATTCGCGACGAAACCTTTGACGATTGCGGCCGAATATCGCAGGATCGACGAAGGGTTCACTCCGTGGGCCCGTTCTACCGATCCCAACGTTAACCGGATCGAAGCCCAACGCGGGCAACGTGGGATTAACTTGCAGTTATCCACGACCGTCCTGCCGGTGAACCCTATTGATCTTAAGTTCACCTTCGACAGTTATAGCAAGGGCGAGGAGGGCCAAGAAGAGAAGGCGTCGTCGTCCGCCATCGAGCTGGGTACTATGCTGGCCGGGTATGAATTCGCGGGAAAGTTAGGAACTGGTGGTGTAGAGCTCGGAGTTGCACGGAACGTAGTGCTAGGCATCCCTGATGTTACGAAGCTCCGACCTTCTTTGAAAGTAATGTTCGAAGAGGAGTCGCGGACCACCAGCACATTTGCCCTGGCAACCGAGTTCAACCTTGGACCATTCCGGAAGATCAGCGCAGACCTCTCCTATGAGGTGATCGGGGAAATCGATCCGGAAACCAACCAGCGTGTCTCAAGAGCGGTCAGCAGCATAACGGCCTCATATACGGCACCTAACGGGTGGAGCCTCAAGGCCGGATGGCGGGATCCGAATGACGAGTCCAAGCGGGACGACACTTTCTTGAGCCTTTACTATAAGGTGAACATCTAGGCTCTCAAGGGTCAGGGCAGGGGGGATGTCCCCTCCCTGCCCTCTGCCTGAGCCTTGTGCAAGGAGGATGAAAGATGAAACGCCATTGGATCGCGTTCATCTGGTTCTTTGCCTTACTCGTGTGCTGGGCTGAGCTAGCCAGCGCAGCTGAGGAGATCAGCCCGTCCGGCTACGTTGATGCCAGCATTACGTATAATCCTGTAGATAAGTGGCAGGGACGCGTGGGTTTTGACATCTACGCATGGATATCCAACGCGCAGGTGAATTTCGGCATTAACCGATGGTACCAACTACCAGACTTCTGGACTGATCCTAACCCGTGGAGCGTTGTTCCGGACAACCTGGCGGTCCGTTTGCGGACAAAGGGGGCTCTCTGGTCCGGTGGCCCCCAGTTGAGCGCCACCCTGGGCGACTTTAATATGCTCGGCCCGGTGTACATGGCCGGCAAGTGGGGGGCCAACAAGATCCGGGGTCTCCAGCTTCAGGAGATCCCGTTACCGGGTAACGCCCAGTCCGCATTATACTGGGGTTGGGAGGCGGCGCCCGAGGTTCCGATCGCCCAAGCCAAAACAGCTTTCGGATACGGTTTCTCTGCCAGCATCCCCGACTTCCATGGTCTAAGCCTCAAGGTATACGCCGCCTTCCGTAATGGGAAGGTGATGGTGGTACAACCTCAGATAATTGCTCCGGACGGGGCTACAGCTGAATTCACTCATGTCAACCCATCGGGATATGGCGCGGAGCAACTCCACATTTACACCTATGAGGCGTTCGCATTCGGGGCGAGTCGGTTTTGGGACTATGCATTCATAGATCCAGACGGTCATGTTATCGACTACTGGCCACAGGAAAACCTGACTAAGCCTCCCCTTCCGCGCAAGGGAGTCACACCGTACGCGTACATAGTGGCCGGACACGGTAGCAAAGCTACTTGGATGAAACAGCATCTTCAGCCATACAAAGGTGATATGACCAAGACGGTTCAGCTAGTTAACATGGATGCAGCGTTGGAGCCGTATCATGCAGCTGTGGGAGCCACCGAATTCAGTTACAAGGTTGGAGGAGTCAATCTGTCCGGGCAGGTCGGGAGGTATATCGTAGTCGATCCAAGACAGGACACGCCTAGGTCTGTAGCAGACTTTCAAATCGTCAAGGGCGAAACATCTCTCAGCGTTTTGGGCTCAGATATCGCGACGAAGCCACTCAGTTTGGCTCTAGAGTATCGCAATATCGCAAGCGGCTTTACTCCATGGGCTAGATCCACGGATACCGACCCGTCATCCAGTAGCTACAACCGGATAGAGGCTCAACGCGGGCAGCGAGGATGGAACTTCACGGCCAAAACCACTGCGTTCCCAGCTAACCCGGTGGACGTGGGGCTTAACTATGACACGTACACGAAGGGTGATAAATCATACCAATCGTATACGTTGTCGCTGGGTACACGGTATGCGGGGTACGACTTGTCGAATGTCATATCCCCGGGTAGCGTAACCTTCGCGATTTCACGTTCGTTAGAACTTGGGATGCCGGTGATCACCAAGTTTGTTCCTAAGTATGAGGTCAAATTTGGCTCAGGATCAACTGTCTCGACCCTATCGTTGGACAGCACGTGGACGATCGGTGGTTTCCAAGGTATTGAACTGGATGCAAGCCACCAGGTAGCCGCTGACTCGGCGGGGAAGACTGTTGTTACAGCCTCCTACAAGTCTCCGAACGGATGGGAGTTGAAGACTGGCTGGTCTAGTGATGACGCGGCGGCACGGGACGAACGGTACTTCAAGCTGTACTACAAGGTGAGCCTGTAAGGCGGCAGTGGCTTCCTCGTTGAGGAAACGCTTGGGGGGACCTGGATCAGGTCCCCCGCTTTTTGTGCGTGACCAGCAGTTGGAAGACGGTAACCGCCTCCGGGGCGGCTCGGAGCGCAGAGGAGACATCGCTGCCTTGACGGTCGATATGGGTTGACTTGCTCCGACTGAGGCGCGGATGGGCCGTCACGCAGACATCCACATGCTCCCGGTTGCGACCCTCCCCCAGAGAAACCAAACGGGAGGGGAAGCCCCCTCCCGGTGCGACCGCGTGTCGCTGGTAGCAGTTGCGCTACTGCAAGCCAGACCACC
This sequence comes from Bacillota bacterium, assembly GCA_012839805.1. Classification (GTDB taxonomy): domain Bacteria; phylum Bacillota; class Limnochordia; order Limnochordales; family DUMU01; genus DUMU01. The sequence goes on from DUMU01000025.1 coordinate 11,959, forward strand.
CCTTGCCCGAAGCACCGCCCATCAGAATGTTAGTTTGTAGGACAGCTGGGCATACGTATCGGTCCGGCTGCAGTTTGACAGGAAAACGCCCGTTTCGGGGAGTGCCTGGAGAAGAACTGCTGCTCAGTTGGTCGGGGGGGAGGTTCGCGCGGCGGAAAGTGTAGTGCCAAGATTGTGATTATTATCACTAAGGAAACGTGTTGCTCGGGCATGGCGAACGTGCTACAATCCGTAGTGGAAGGAGGCGCCCCGCGTGTTTCTGCGGCGTAAGATCGTTCGCCAGTCCGGCAAAGAGTACGTCTATTGGCAGCTCGTGGAGAATGAGCGACGCAACGGCAAGGTCAGGCAGAAGGTCATCTGCACGGTTGGCCGAGAGGAGGAGATGGATCGGGATCGGGTGGACAAGATGGTCGCCGCTCTAGCCAGCCAGACCCACAAGCTACAGGTGCTGGACCTGGAAAAAGACCTGATACTCAAGCATACCCAGGAGTACGGAGCCCTGGTGGTACTGCAACGGCTTTGGGATGAACTCGGCATCGGAGACGAAA
>DUMU01000026.1 GCA_012839805.1 Bacillota bacterium
CGGTTGCGGGCGACGGGCATGGCGTGGGTGAGCACGGTCTTGCGGATAGGTTCGAGCAGCATCTCACCGGCACGGGAGACACCGCCGCCGATCACGATCCGCTCGGGGTTGAGCGTGTTGACCAAGAACGAGACGGCAACGCCGATGTGGAGCGCTGCTTCTTGCATGATGCGGAGGGCCTCGGCGTCCCCGGCGGCGGCCGCCCGGGCGACGTCCGCAGCAGTTACGTCGTCGGGAGAGGCGATCAATTGCGGGAGGTGGGTAAAGGGGTATCCTTGTTTGAGCAGGCGAGCGGCCTTGCGGGCGATGGCCCGTCCGGAAGCGACGGCCTCCAGGCACCCGTAGTTGCCGCAACTGCAGCGAGGTCCGTCTTCGGTCACGCGGAGGTGGCCGATCTCGCCGGCGGCCTCGTTGGCCCCATAGTACAGTTGCCCGTCCACGATCAGACCGGCGCCGATGGCCGAACCGACGAAAAGCGCCACAAGGTTACGTGATCCGTCTCCTGCTCCGAACATGTTCTCGCCCAGGGTGGCAGCCCGGACGTCGTTGTCAATGTAGATCTGCGGCACATGCTCTGGCCCCGGCGCGTGTTTGGCCGTTTGCAGCGCACTTTCCAGGATGGACCGGACGGGCACGTTGTGCCAGCGCAGGTTGGGGGAGAAGACAGAGTAGCCGCGGCGGGTGTCCACCAGGCCGGGAATGCCGACCCCGATGCCGGCGACCCGGAGCTGGGAGACGGCCGTAGCCGGAGAGGTAGATTGGGCGAACTGGGCGATGGCCTGGAGGATCGCCCTGGCCACTCGCTGCAGCACTGCTTCCGGGCTTTGGTCCGGGCAGGTAGGCACGGTGGCCCGGGCCAGGGGCTGGCCGCGCAGGTCGCTCAGCACGGCGACGATGTTGGTAAAGCCGACGTTCACGCCGACGACCTGGAACGCGTCGGGAACGAGTTCGAGGAGAACGGCGGGGCGACCGCCGCTGGATTCGGCCAGGCTCCCTTCGCGTACGAGGCCAAGGGTTATGAGATCGTTCACAATATTGGTGACCGCCGACGGTGCGAGCTGGCTGCGGCGGGCGATCTCACCCCGGGAGATCGGGCCGTGACGGCGGATCAGGTCCAGTACCACCGACCGGTTGATGTTGCGCATACCCGGGAAGTTGACGGCCCGCATTCCAGCTTGCCCTCCCACGCAGGCGGTAGTTCACCAGAGAGCGGAGTTCAACCACGCGGTGATGTAAGTTCGGTCGAAACAGGAAAAACCCAATCCTCACCCCGGCCACTACTGCCCGTCTTTTGTCACCATATGTAATAAGTGGGCGAAATAGAAATCGACAGCGTCGACCCTCTTAACATTCTTCGCCGGCCGAAGAGGAACTCCTTCACAACTTTGGCGGAATTCCGCTACGACGGGGGCGGGCAGCGGGTTCACCCGATCGGTGGCAACGACATCCTCAACATACCCGGCCTGCCTTGGCCCTGCGGGGGCTGTTGGGTTAGGCGGCCGCGGCAAGGGAACGGTCAGGAAGCCCGAGAGGAAACATGAAGGGGATTGACCAGCCGGCGCCGGCCGACCATAATGTGGCCATGCCTGCCAAAGCTTGGTTGAGGCTGTAGAAGCGTGCTTCCGGTAAGCAACGTGGCAGCGGTGTCAGACCCCCTTTGTCCGACGACTTGATGCCGATCAGGCTTCTATATGAAACAGTAAGCCGCTTTGAGGAGGATACTTACCGTGCTGTTAAAGGAAGACTGGAGAAACACAAAGCAAGAATTTGCGAAGTGGTGGAACGGCCAACAGAAAAAGCCGCTTATACAGATTCTCTGCCCTCGTTCCACAGGTGAAAAAGGCTACAGTAAGCTGCCTGCGTGGGACAGCTGGGAGTTCTTGCGGTACATCGATGAACCACAAAAGGCCGTTGATCTTTTTGAAGGATGGGCAGCCGCTCACAAGTTTCTAGGCGAGGCGTATCCGAACCTGTGGCTGAACCTTGGGCCGGGAGTTCTTGCGGCGTATATAACTGGACACCTGGAATTCAGGACAAGCACGGCCTGGTTTGAATATGCACAGGAATGGGATAACGTGTTTAAACTCCTATCCAACATAAGCGAGGACAACAAATGGTGGCAGTACACTCTTAAAATTGCCGCACTAAGCGCAAAGCGCTGCCAGGACAAATACGTCGTAGGAATGACTGATTTAGGCGGAGTTACCGACATACTGGCTTCGCTGCGTGGCACTGAGAGATTGCTTATCGACGTGCTGGAAGAAACCGATAACGTTATACATGCCCATCAGATGATCGTTGAGTTCTGGCACCGCTGTTACGACGTCCTATACAACATACTCTCGCAGTACGTAGAAGGTACTTCTACCTGGATGGGGCTCTGGTGTCCCGGGCGATGGTACCCACTCCAGTGTGATTTCGCTGCGATGATATCACCGCGTGCGTTTGAAAAGGTCGTTTTGCCTTATCTGGAGTATCAGACGCAACGTCTCGATTACTCGATATATCATCTGGACGGCCCTGGGGAGATTCCGCATCTTGATATACTGCTCAACATAAAACGACTGAACGGTATCCAATGGGTCCCAGGTGCCGGGAACGAGAACGTGGACTCCGAACGCTGGCTGGATCTGTACAGGCGCATTCAGGCGGCCGGGAAGTTACTTGTGCTGCAAGGCATACCGGCCAATCGAATACCGTGGCTTTTTGAGAGGATATCCCCGGAGGGAGTCCTGGTATCAACGTACTGCAGTACCGAGGAGGAAGCTTACAGGATCCTGGAATGGCGGGAAAAGGCGGGGTAAGTGTGGTAGGAATACTAGTCAGCGTGGACGAGGCCGGCTCCGCTTCACGTCGGCAGTTTGATTTGACATGTCGGACAGCACTTTGACACCCGTAATGCAAAGAAATGGCTATACAAGGGCGTTTTGGGCGCGCGAAGCCTCCGTTTTGGCATCACGGTCGTCCTTCGCCAGGGGCTCGATGCGTGGTGGAATGCGGTATCCC
>DUMU01000027.1 GCA_012839805.1 Bacillota bacterium
CTTGCCTCTCTATGTTGTCGACTGCCTCGTCAACGGAAGCGTACATATCGTTGGTACGGGCCTCACCCCGCACCAGGAGCCCCTGGGAGCTGACCGTGATCTCCACTATGTGCCTGCCTCGCTCGGTCCGCATCTTCACCGTGGCCGCCGGCTCGGAACCACCCACCCCCAAGAGCTTTTCGATCCGGCCCACTTTCTTCTCCGCGTATGTACGTAGCGCCGGCGTCACCTCGAGGTTGTGCCCCGACACCGTGACTTTCATCACCTCGCCCCCCCTGCCTTCTCTCCCGTTGCCTGTTTGCCCTTATATTTCACGGCCCGTCACCCAAATCCTACTTCGACCGCGCACTACCTCCCGGGCTTCGCCGCCTTCGGGTACGCTTGAAGCCCGGGATTACCTGACCCCGCTAATAGCAAGGCGGGCCAGCTCGTAGAGTTCAAGAAAGCGCCCGAGGAGATTCCCTTCGGGGCCAACCGGGAGTAGCAGTGGCCGTGGGAGCGCCGCCGGGAGGGCATTGCTTCGCGGTAGCCCCCCGGCTACCTCGTTTTGCCCGTGTCGCCACCCCAGGGGAAAGAGCCTGCCGGTTCCGTCCGGGAAGGCCTGGAGCCTGACCACGGACCATTCGAGGCAGGCGACCGCGCTCTCTTGAACTTGCCGGCCAAGATAGAACAACCGGTTCGTACCCTTGCCCCCGGCTTTCTCCTCCGCCTGGCCCAAAGCCGCCGGGCCGCTCCGTAGCTCTCGCCCCGGCTGCGTTTTCGCCGTCCACGATCCCCTGGCCGTTAGTGCGGACCGTGCCCCCGGCTCCTTCCCCGTCGGCGCCATCAACTGCAACCCGGGTACGGCCAAAGCTATCGCACGCTGCAGTTCCACCGGAAGCCGGCTCTCCCAGAGAACGTTCACCCCCTCCCGGGAGAGCCGTGCCACCGCCTCCTCCAGCCCGGGTAAGACGGGATTGGTCACCGCCAGGGTCCCCAGATAGACCGAACCGCCGCCCGGGGTACGTTCTGCCGCTGCCGCCCGCGGCGTTCCGAAAGGGCCCGGCATCCCGGGCTGAGGACGAACGCCAAGAGCGGTGGGAAAATGCCCGCGGGCCATCACTTCCGCCGCCGCGCCTGCCAGCCGGGAACGGGACGAGCCATCCAGCTCCGCCACACCTCCCCGCTCCCCCAGCCAGTACCAGTGGCTGTGCGCCAGCACCGCTTCGGGCAAACCGCGTACCAGGCTGAACTGCCTTCTTACCACCCCCGCGCCGGCCGCTCCGGATTCCGCCGAACGGTCGATCAACAGGTGGTCGGTCACGATCAGCCCCTGATGGGTCGGGGAGAGCAGCGCACCCGTACGGGTGGCCACCGCTCCCAGAGCAGCCAGGGAAAGAGACGGCCGATCCTCCCGCAACAGGCAGGCTTCCGGTCCGAGGGGCACCGCCCTCACGCTCAGCAGGAAAAGCCGGAACAGGTTGGCGACCGGCACCGGCAGCGGGGGTGGCGGGCTACCCGTACCGGCCTCCAGCGCTACCTCGTCGCCCCACGGAGTCAGGAAAAGGGACGGCCGGCGGCTCCTGGTGTCGATCAGTGCCGAATCACCTATCACCAAAACGCGTACGTTGATCACCCGGGGCAGCCAGCCCAGGTCCTGCCGGGTCAAACCGAACTCCCGCAGCCGCCCCTCCTGCCGGCGGTTCAACCATCTCCAAAAACGAGCTGCCATACCCGCCTCCGGCCGTTTCGCCGTGCATTACCCCGCGCCATTCCCCCGGCTCGCGCCCGCGGCGATTCCCTTGGCACGAGCCTTGCATTCAGAGTGTTTCCGGCCCTTCCGGTGCGGATGCCGTTCCGCTCCCCGAGTAGCCGGACGGCAGGGATTTCCTGGCCCGCGGCGAAGGTGAGAAGTATGAGGGAGCAGGGGTTGTACACGGTACGCGCCGCAGCCCTGGCTCTGGGCTGGCCTCCTGCCCGGGTTCGATACTACGAGGCCCGGTTCCGCGACGAGTTGCGCTGCCCCCGGGAGGCCAACGGGGATCCGCTCTTCGGCGACAGACACCTGCGGGTGCTAAAAAGCGTGGACGAATGGCTCCAGGTCAACGGTGCGGAGGAGACGGTGATTCGTGAACGGCTGGCCGCCCTGAGCTCCTGGATGAAAGGTGAACTGCCAATAGTAGAGGATTTCTTCCCCTCGGCGGAATTGGCTCTGCCCGAGTTAGCCCCGGCCGATGGGGACGCAGGGACCGCCGGGCCGACGCCCGCCCCGGCTGCCCGTACGGCTACCGAGCGGACCGGCGAAGCCGCGGCCGCAGCGGGAGAGGTCACCGCCGGGGCTCTGGAGCGGATCGAACACGCAGTAAAGGATCTGGCCGATCGAATGCAGGGGCTGGAGGAGACACTCAGCGCTCTTCTCGCGTACCTTCAGGAACAATCCGAACGGCAGAAACAGGACGAACCCGCCCTTTTTCACGTGATCAAACGGGACGATCCCCTGGCACAAACGACTATTCCGTGGGAACGAATGGATCCCGGGGCCTCGGTGCCGTCGCCGGGATCGTCGCCGTCGAACTTGCTCGGACCGTCGCCGGCGCCCCTAGCCGGGCCTTCCCGATCGCCCGTTTGGGTTTCTCCCGATTGATCGCCGGCGTTACCCGATCCGGTCTACGAGGGTTGCCAGCGAACTACGCAGGTGCCGGTCCAGGGAGTGGCGGCTTCGCTGCAAGGCGAGTATGGCAGCCAGCGTGCGTGCGCGAGCGGCCTGGAGCGCCGCTTGCAGTTCCTCCCGCTCGGACCGTAATTGCTGCAGCTCGGCTACCAGCTGTTCGCGCTCATGGGGAAGCTCGGGAGCACCCTTCATCAAAGAGGCCAGTGCCTCCCAGGCAGCCGCTTCTTCGGCTCCGTTTACACTTTCGGCCAGCTGCACCCAGGCCTCCTGCTGCAAAAGCTGGCGGTAAACGAGAGTCCTCGCTCGAAGGTTCTGCACTGCCCCGCAGGCTTGCTGCGCCCAGGCCAAGGGTTCAGTCCCTACGGTTGCTGTACCGGCTTGGCTGCCGAGGTCTGCTGCTCTTTGACGGCTTGCTCCCATGCGCTCCTCAACTCCTCCAGTAGCCGGCCGACCTCCCGGACGGCTTCCACATCCTTGCGCAGCATACTCTGGATGAGGCGGTAGTTCATGTACTCGTAGAGCTGGAATAGCTGTGCTGCCAGCTGCCCGGCCTCGAAGTTGAGGGAACCGATCAGTTCGGCAAGGATATCCTGAACCCGGTACGTACGAGCCCGTGCCTCGGCCTCGTTGGCGGCTTCCCAGGCCGCAGCCGCCTGGCGCGCGTTGCGGATCGCCGCATCATAAAGAAGCAGGATGAGGCGGCCGGGACTGGCCGTTTCCACGGCGACCTGCTGGTACTGCTGCTGGTACTGCTTATAGGCGCGGGGAAGAGTCACTTTCCTTGCCCCCTGATCATGCTATTCCCACGGTCAGCTTTGCTGGAGCTTTTGGATCTGGCCGGCCAACCAGTTGCTCTGGCTCTGCATCGCGCTGAGCGCCTTCTCCAGGGCGGTAAACTGCTGTACTAGATGCTGCCGTCGCAGCTCCAGCCGCCGCTCGAAGGCTTCTATCTGCCGGTCGATGTCCTTGATACGGTCGTTTAGTGCCTCCTGGGTCTCCGGCACCACGCCGCTGCCCGTCTGCAGGGCCAGTCGCAGCATCCCGTCCAGGCGGGTGATAACCCCCTCCCGGCCATCGGTGGCCAGCGTAGCCTGGAAGAGCCGGCGAACTTCTTCCGGCTTCTCCGTGAGCAGCTTCGTGAACTTGGCTTCATCCACCGAAAGCCGCCCGTAACGGTCGGTCGTAATTCCCACCAGCGCCAGCTGATCCAGTTCACCGGCGGGCGTGCCCGCCACCGGGCTCGTCACCCGCGTCCGCAGATCGAACCCGAGGCGGATAAGGGTACTGTCCCCTTGCAGGGTGGCCTCCTTGGCCAACTTTTCCTGAATGAACCCGTAAGTTGAGTTGAACTGATCGACGAAAGCCTTTACCCGGTCGACCACTGCTTGCGTGTCGTTCTCCACCGTGACGATGGTGGTACCGGTTCCCACCAGATCTACGGTAAGACCAGGACTCAGGTTGGTCAGCCGGTTCGACGCGCTGGTGATCGGCAGGCCGTTCACCGTAAGCTGGGCATCGGCGGGGGATTGAAGGGTGGTGGGCTGATCGAGTCCGAGACTCTGCAGTACGGAGGCATCGCCCGTGACCGTTATCGTCGACGCCGATCCCGTAGTGGTCGACTCGAGGACAAGAGTGTTGTCAATCAAGCTCGCCCTCACACCAGCATTGAGGGCATTGATCTTGTCGCGGACGACGGCCAAGCTATCAGTGCTCACCACGGTAAGCCCCACGCCGTTTATCTGCATCGCTCCGCTGGCTCCAAGAGCGGCATTGACGTCCGCCACCCGGATGCCGGCAATGCGATGGGCCTTGGCAAGACTGGTGACCACGATCTCGAATTGCCCCGTGGTAGCGGTAGAGGTAACCGAGGCCTTGGCCACGGCTTGATTGCTGACCGAGACCCGGCGGGCCGAGAAAGCGTCCGCGGACAGTAGAGCTCCGGCCTTATCCCGCAGGGCCTGCAGCCGTGTTTCCACGTCCTTCCACACGCCGGCCTCGCTCCGGAGCTGGTCCTGCTGCTTGCGCCAGATGCTGATGGGCCGGGATTCGATTTGCATCAATTGCTCGATGAGAGTCTTGGTGTCTAGCCCGGAGGCCAGTCCACCGATCTGGAACATGCCGAACACCTCCCGCCCGCTCGACCCTCATTCCTCAGCGCCGGGCCCTCATCCAGGGCTTCCTTTGTTTCCTTTTCATCCGTCAACGAAAAGACCGACCCGATAGCCAATCCGCAAAGCCCATTCCAAAATCCGGTAGGGCGGGATTCGACGCAGGATCTTGCCGTTTTCTATGTCGATGATCTCAATCGAGAGTTCCTGACCGTCACTTCCGTCGTGGATCACGAAACGGAGCCGGGTATCGAAGACGAGCCGAATCGGCATGCGCATTCGTGGCCCCTCCGCCTGCCTGGAGGTCCGCCAGCCCGGAGCAGAGACCGGTTCTCCCTTCTCCGTAGCCGCCTTTACCGCGGCCAACGCCGGCTCAGTTCCAGTTCGCGCCCGAGAGTCCGGCCCGGGACGTTCGGGATATCTCTCCCGGGCTGACGAGGCCGCCCGGCGGACCGCCTCCACACCCTCCACCGGGTCAATCCGTCCCGGCACGTTTCACCACCTCCTTTAAGCCGGTTTCTCCCCTCAACGTATCGGCAACGGCCCGGGCTTCGATAAGGTCCGGGGAGCGGCGGCCGCCAGCCGTTCCGCACTACTGGCCAGGCTGGTGATGCGCACGGCGTAGTTTCCGTCGACCTCGACGATCTGCCCGAACGCGATCAGGCGCCCGTTGGCCAGTACCTCGACCGGCTGGCGCACGTTCTGCTGGAGGGTGATCATGGCCCCGGGGCCGAGCCGGGAGATCATTTCGAAGGGTAGCTCTGTCGTTCCCAACCGGACGGCAACCTCTAGCGGCACGTCACGGATCAATTCAATGCTGAGATTACCCAGGCCATCGTCGTCACGAGCCTGCGGTCGTCCGGCTGTCGCCGCACGCCTAGACCGTGCGTGCGGGGTCTTTTTGCCTGCCCGGGCTTCCTTGCCCCCGGCCTCCTCGCGCCGGCGCGTACTGCCTCTACCTCGGCGTTCTTGCCCGGCCGTCTCCCCGGCGGGTTCCCCCGCCGGGGAGACGGGGGCGGCCACCACCTCACCGGATTCCGCCACGGAAGAGATGGCGGCCATCACTTCACCAGCTTTCCCCGCGCCGGGAGCAGTAGCCGTCGGCGCGCCGGCTTCCAACGCGGAGGTAGTACCTGGGGCGATGGTTTCTGTTTCGGGAAGGGCCTCCCCAACCACAAGGCCTTGGATTTGCCAGAGCTCGCGCACCAGCCCCCGTGCTAGTTGGGGCTGGAGCACGAGCGCCATCCCGATTTCGATTCCCTCCCCGATCCTGACCAGGCAGCCGACCACGGTGGCGCGGGAGCTCGCCGGCTCACCGGCCGAGGCCCTCAACTCTACCAGCAAATCCTCTTGCCGTACCCGGCGCGCCCGGGGAGGCCTGATCACCACCGGGCGCTGCAGCAAAGTGGCGAGCGCGGTGGCTGCGGAGCCCATCATCTGGTTCATGACCTCGGCCAAAGTGCTAAGCGAAAGCTCGTCGTCGGGGGTGATCTCGTCGGCCATCTCCCCCAGGATCAGCCTGGCGAGCTTGAGCCCCCCTTCCTCGTCGATCACGAGCATCCCCGTGCCGCGCATTCCTTGCTCGAAGCGGATTTGCACCACGTAACAGGGGGTCGAGTAACGGGCGGCAAGCTCTTCCCAGGTCAGGATTTCGGCCGTGGGGACCGTCACCTGGGCCGGGCGATTGGTCAACACGGAGAGAGAAGTGGACGAGGCTCCCATCATTATTGAGCCGATCTCTCGAACGGTATCCACTTCGAGCGGGGACAAGTCCTCTTCGTGCCCGGTTGAACCCATCTCGATATCGTCTGCTGGCATCGCCGCATCCTCCCTGATCGGCGTAAGTGGGACTTGTGGGAAAAAGTTCAATCTTTTCGCGTTATCTCGGTGATCAGTAGGGCCAATTTCCCGCCGGCACTGCCCGGTTTGGCTCGGAAGAGGGGCTGCCCGCCCACTACCACTTCCGCCGGGTCACCCACCGCGACGGGAAGAAGCAGGAGGTCTCCCGGAGAGAGGGCCATCATCTCTCCCACGGTCAGATGGGTGCGGCCGAGAAAAGCTTCGACCCGGATCGGTGTACGCCCGAGGTGAGCCCGCAGTCGCACCCGTTCCGCCGGGTTCCCACCCTGATTGCGGTTGAGCTCCCGGGTAGCATCGGGGGCGAGCGCGACCAGGGCCGCGTAGGGTAGAGCCAGGCTGAAGCCGTCGCGGTAATCTCCAAACAGCCCTTCGAACGTGGCCACCACCAGTAGCTCCTGATCGGAGCCCGTGCTCAGGAAAAACGGATTGGTCTCGAGACCCGCCGGGCGCACGTCCAGGGGTACGATCCCCCGCCAGGCTTCCCGAAGTGCCTCCACCATCGGCGTGAAGAACTGGCGTTGCAGAACGCGGCGCTCGAGCTCGGTCGGTTCACGGGCCTCCCGACCTTCCTGAGGCCGCCCCCCGCAGAGGCGGATGTAGGCAACCAGAGCGAGCTCCACGCTCATCTGGCAAAAGCAAGTTGCCACCACCTTCTCGGGTAAAGAGGCCGCGCTCAGCTGGAGAGTACTTACTATCGTGGGGTTCGGAAGGGAACGCATGTATTCGTACTGTGAGATCAACTGCAGGCCCGTGAGGTTCAAGGACACGTCAAACCGCAGGCGAACCGAGATCACGTTTCGCCACTTGCGGGCGAAATCTTCGTATACTTTCCGCAACAGGCGGATCTGATCGCGGGTGAGCTGGCGTGGTGCACGGAAATCGAACCGCTCTATCCGCCGGGCTCCTTCCCTCGCCAGTTTCTCTACCCCCGGCTCGCTTTCCGGCCCCGCCGGTTCTTTGCCCTTTTGACGAGCCAAAACCAGGCGGTCGATCTCCGCTTGACTCAGGATCTCGTCCACACGGGTCTCCCCCTCCTTACCAGGATCGGCGGAGAGGGAAGGAACCTGAAGCTGGCCCGGCCGGTCTTATCCGGGCGGCGCGGGTGCTCCCGGAGGCGCACTTGCCTCCCTCACCGGCTTGGTACCTGTGGCCAGCCGGGTAAGGTCATCCTGGGTCAGGTTGGCCCCGTCGGCCGGCAATGCGGCCCGCCGGTTTTCCTCCTGGATTTCCCGGTAGATCTCCTCCCGGTGAACCGGAATATGGCGAGGCGCTTCTATTCCCAGCTTGACCTGGTCGCCGCGCACCCCCACCACGGTGATCTTGATATCGTCTCCGATCATGATGCTCTCGTCGAGCTTACGCGTGAGAACCAGCACCGCGAGTCCCTCCCTGGACCCCGCCCTTCGCACGGACCACCCGCCGCGGGCGCCCTTCCTTAGGCCGACGCACCGACTTCCTTGTCTTCCAGGTCTCCGCCGTCCCCCGCCGCCACCTCGACCGGCGACGTCACCGGCTTGCGCAAGGGGAAGCGCAGCGGGTACGCCTCCTCCAGGATCTCCTGCCGGCCCTGGCGCCGGACCAGGTCGATAACGAGAGGCGCCCGCAGGTTGGCCGTCATCTGGGCCGGGTCGTTGGGCACGGTGACGATACAGTATATGGCCGCACCTTCCTCATCGTTCGCGAGAGCTAGCTCGTAACCTTCGACGAACGAATTGGGATCCACAACGACGAATGCCAGCCCCGACCCGTCAACTGCCTGCAGGATACGAAACGGAGTCTCGCCCAACGGGATCAGTATGTACTGCTTGACTCCTTCGAATCCTATTATACCCCGCGGGAAGGTGATGATGTCTTCGGTAGCGTACGAGATCTCGCCCCACCAGTTCCGCACGGTCGGCACAGTCTTTTGCCTCCTATCCCGATTCCCGATCCCGACGTCCCGTCGCCACCCGCCACCGGGTGAACTTCAGCGCAACCAGTCAACCAGCGAGAAACGTTCCAGCCGGGCAGTAACCATCAACGTGGCCTCATAGGTAGCCTCCTGCTGCCGGAGCTCCGTCAGGGCAGCGGCGAGGTCGAAGCCGTCGGTGTCCGCAAGATTGCTCTCGAGTCGCACCTTGAGATTTTGGAGCTGCTCCTCGGTCCGCTCCACCCGGGCGGAACGAGCACCGACCTTCGCCCGTGCCCTGGCCACCAGCTCGATGGCGGCGTCCACTTTCGCCAGCCCTTCCGTGCGCAACCACTCCCCGGTCGCCGGGTCGCCGGGATCCAGATGGGCAATGATCGCGTCTAAAGCAGGCAGCACCTGGTCGCCGGTGGTCGCCCCGGCACCACCGAACACGTCTTGCCGCTTGACGTTGACCACAACTGTTACCCCGGGGGCAATGACGCGCTGGACTTCCACGTCGCCGAAGAGCGAACTACCATTGTACTGCCCGTTGGCAATATCTTGCATCTCTTCCCTGATCTGGTCAATCTCGGTTCCTATCGCCGTTCGGTCCGCCTCGTTCAGGGTATCGGACGCGGCCAGCACCACGAGCTCGCGGACCCTCAACAGGAGTTGGCCGGCCCTGCCCAGGGCCGCGTCCGTCTCATCCAACCATGCCTTGGCGGCGGCGGCCTGGGTGCGGTACCCGTCTACGGCCGCCCGGACCTGATCAAGCCGCAATAGCTCCGGCATTCGTTCCGGGGAATCGTGGGGATACAAGAGGTTCCGGCCGCTCGCGATCCGAGCGGTGAGTTCACGGTTACGCTCCGCATGATCGGCCAGAGCTCGCTCTACCAACCGTCTCGTAATGAGGGGCGTTATGCGCATTCTCTTCGCCTCCGCTTACCGGCCCGCTCCGCCCAAAAGCTCTATCACCGTGCCTAACGCCTGATCCAGCGCGCGCACCAGCTGGGCCGCGGCCGCGTAGGCCTTCTCCGTGGCCACGAGCGCAATCATCTCCTCGTCCGGCGAGACCCCCACTTCCGACTGGCGAATTGCCTGGAGGTGAGTCACCCGGTCTTCCGCCGCCATTCGGGCCCGCTCCGCCGCCCGGCTCCACTCACCCGCTCGAGCCACGATCTCGTTGCGATAAGTCTCTAGTGGATGTGGCTCGGTTGCCCCGGTGCTCTCGTCGCCCGGCGAGCCCTGCAACCACAGAAGCCAAGCCCTGATCTGGTCCTCGCTCGCCTGAAGCTGGGAGGGATTCTCCAGCAACTCGGGGTGCACCGTCAGGTTCTCCGCCACCGAGGGGCCTGCCGTGGTAGAAAAGAGTTCGACTCCCAACAGCTCGAGGGTCTTCTCCTGGAGAGCTTTCGCCATGGCTTCCAATGTCCATCGGAGAGTGCCGGGTTCATCAGGCCCACCAAGCTTGCCTTGGACGTCAAGATGGGCCTCGAGCATGCCACTTTGGCCGGCCAGTTCCTTTTCCAGGTCTATGGAGCGCCAGTAGTCGTCCAGGTCGGGGATAACCGTGTCGCCCTGAACGAGGATCTTACCATTCAGTTCGATCCGGAGGTCCGGCTCGTCCTTGGTGTCGGAGGCGGCCTCCCGCACCGTGAAGGGAGCAAATGCGGATAGTTCCCTCAGGATGGCGTCCCGGCGGTCCCGCAGATCGTTGGCATACCGGGTCTCTCCGTAGGCTCCAAAACCCCGTTCGGCCTGGCGGATCGAGCCGTTCAACCGGGCCAGCTCGCGGAGAAGTTCTTTTACTCGTTCAATGCCTCGATCGAGTGCCTCCTGTTCGGACTGCTTAATCTCGTTCAAACCCTGGGCAAGCCTGCGGATCCCGGCCGCCAGATCGCTCGCTCGCTCCACCACCACCCGGCGAACACCGTTATCATCGGGTCGACCCGTCCACTCCAGCACCGCCTGCTCCAGGTCGTTCCACAGGCGGCTGATACTTCCGGCGCCCGACGGTTCATCGAGAAGGTCCTCCAGCGATCTCCAGACTTTCTCCATGGCTTCCGCCGCGTCCCGTTCGGCGGTGGCCTGCCGCAGCCGGCGTTCCACCAGCTGGTCCCGCTCCCGGACCACGCCGGCCACCCGGGGGGCGGCCCCGTTCACCGGCCCGCTCCGGGCCGCTACGCCTCCGGCCGACCATGCCCCCGGGAGGCTTTGTCTCACCACTCGCCGGCGGGAGTAGTGGGGATCGTCGGCGTGAGCCAGGTTTTCGGCGATGGTCTCCAGGCTCCGGCTCTGGGTGTTGAGAGCCTGGCTCGCCAAACCCAATGTGTGCAAGAGCGACATGGACTTGCCCCTTTCAGGCCCGAAGGTCCAGAGAAGGCGTGGCGGCCAGCGAAAGGAGGCGTAACTGCCCCCGGACGATGGCCAGTTCATCTTCGGCTAGCCGCCGGCAGACGGCCAGGTCGGCGCGGATTCGCTCTAGGTGGTCCTCCCACCTGTTGGCAGCGGTGTGCTCACCGGCAACCGCCGGCCCCGGCTCTGCCGCGCCGGGGATGGCCGGCGCGGTATTTCTCATCGTCGACTCGAGTTCGGCCAGGAGAGAAGGTATGGTCTTGAGGAGCCTTTGGAGGGCTGAAAGGTCCCTCGTTACCAGTGCCTTGCGCAGGGCACTGACTTCTTGGGCCAGCTCGTCCCAGGGCACGGTCATCCAACCCTTCGTCCCGAAGTGGGCCGGGCGAAGGCAAGCTGTTACTTCAACCGATCCGCCAGGATCCGCCCTAGCATTTTGTCGGCGATATCGCGGCTATCGACCCGATACTTACCCTGCTGAATGGCGGCGCGCAGTTCCGCCACCTTGTCCGCTCGTACGTCCGGTTCCGCTTCGATCCGCTGGCGCAGTTCCTGAACCAGCCTGGCCTGGCGTGAGATCGTTACCTGATCGCCGGCAGGCTGGTCGACCCGGGCCAGCCTCTCGGCCCGCCGGCTTTCCGCCGGCGGCTCGATACGGTAGACCCGGGAGACATTCTCGATCTCCTGGCGGGAGATCCTCACATTCATCCCCTCCATTCGCTCCGGCCCATTCACCCTATCGACAGTTTCGCTTCATCCCTTGAATTCCCTCTAGATAACCCTGCCGATCATCTTTTTCCTGCCAGTCGGCCCGCTGAACCCCCACCGCCGCCACCAGCGCCCTCACCTCCGCCGCCCCTGCCTTGAGAAGTAGACGCGCCACCTCGTTGATAGTCGCTCCCGTGGTCAGGATATCGTCGACCAGCAGGACGCTTCGCCCCGCTATCCCCGCCGGGCGACCGATCTCGTAGAGACCGAAGGCATTTCGCCGGCGTGCCACTCCGCTAAGCAGGCTCTGGGGGGTTCCCCCGTGAACTCGCAACACAGCGTCCGTTATGACCGGTAGCCCGAGGCGCAACGCCACCGGGCGGGCGAGGAGTTCGGCCTGGTTGTAGCCACGTTCTCGCTGCCGCTGCGGGCTCACGGGTACGGGCACTACGGCCTGCACCCCGGCCAGGGCAGGGTCTCGCCCGGCCAGCTCGGCCATGAGCTCCCCCAACCCCGCGGCAATCTCCACCCGGTCACCATACTTCAAGAGCTGTATCCAGTGGCGCAACGCCCCGTCGTACACCCCCACCGCTCGCGCGACGACAAAAAAGCGGTAGTAACGCCGGCAATCGGTGCAGAGCCGGGAGGCGGTCTGGCGGAGCGGTCTCCCGCAACGATCGCAAAACGGGGGCGTCACGAAGGGCAAAAGAGCAAGGCAACCGGGGCACCCCGCCTGGGGAAACCAGAAGCCCTCCCGGGGAAGGCTTGGCTCTACCTGAGGCTGATCCGGAAAAAGTGACCAGCAAAACGGGCAGCGAAACTGCTCGGCGGCCAGGAGGTCACGAAAGCACTCCCAGACCTCCCGGGCCCAATACCGGCCGAGACGGACCAGCCCTTCTCCCCGCATACGCTACCCCGCACTCGACCGGCGGGCCAGCGGCCTGACCTCGAGCCAGTCGATCGTTCCCCGGTCCGTATACTCGACCCGCGCGAAGTACGCTTGATCCCGGCGCGGTGGCGCTTTCCTCCGCCATTCCCGGCCGCGAGCGTCCGGGCAAAGGCCCGTCGCGTCGAATACGGCTTCGGCCTCGGGAAAGACGTAGTAAAGAAGGTAGCGGTCCACGGCGGGAAGCCGGCGCCGGGCCAGCTCGGCCAGCTTCACCCGCTCCATCTTCCCTTCGGGGTCCCAACCCGTATCGAGCTCCCCTTCGTACTTCGAACTCCGGAAGACGAAGCTCACCCAATCATGGCTCTTGGCGTCCGGGCCGACTTCCGAGGTTATCAGGCGCAGCTCGGGGTCGCGAAGGATGAGCCCGGTTTCCTCCCCCATCTCCCTGATGAGAGCAGCAGGGGGCTTTTCACCCAGTTCTATCCGCCCCCCGGGAGCTACCCAACAGCCCGCAAAGGGGTCCCGCTCCCGCAGCAGCATGATCACCTCACGTTCGGCAACGCACGGGGTCGCTTCCTCGATCCAGGCTATGACCGCCGCCTCCTGGCGACGATCGGCCAGAAGCTGTATGGCTTCAAGCCATAACCCCGCTTCCTTCAGGTACTCGTCGATTAGCCCCGCGAGCTCAATGGCCCGCGCCATACTCACATCCCTACCGAAACGCCGCCCGGCGGCGAGGGCTCGGGTTGCCGTTCCACGGTCTCTTGCACCTGCCGCACTTTGATTATGCTATCCCCGGGATATACCCCTCTCAGCACCGCCCCTGCGTAGACCAGGGTCCTGGGCCCGATCAACGTACCGGGGTTCGCCACCGTGTTACACCCCGTCTTGACCTCATCTCCCAGAATGCCTCCCAGCTTGCGCCGTCCGGTCGGTATCTCCTCACCTGAGGAGAGCTTGATCGTGATGGGACTGGCGTCGTTTTTCAGATTGGAGAGGCGCGTTCCGGCCCCCAGATTAACCCCGTAGCCGAGAATACTGTCCCCGACGTAGTTGAAGTGGGGCGCCTGGGCCCGATCCAGGAAGATCGACCCCTTCACCTCGGTGGCATGCCCCACCACGGCGTACTCTCCGATCCATACATTCTCCCGGACGTAGGCCGCGTGCCGCACTACTGCCCCCCGGCCGATCCAGGCCGGGCCCATGATGTACGCTCCCGGTTCGACCACCGCCTCCGGGGCCACGTAAACGTTCTCGCCGATCCAGGCGCCCGGCGCCACCCGACCCAGGACCAGCTCCCCCGCCGCGCGCTTTTCGGCGATCCGTTCCCGGAGGAACTCCTCGAGCCGCCCCAGCGCCTCCCACACATACTCCACTCCGGCAAATAGCGGGCTGCACCCCATCCTCAAAAGCCTCTCAGGGGCGAAAAACCGCTCCGGTTGCCACGGTCCCGTCGTCTCCTGCATATCCAGCCCCCTCAACCACGGTCAGCATTGGATGGAGATAAACCGGTACTTCCCCCTTCCTTTTCCAGTTTACTCCAGATACCGACGGAAAGCAAGCCGTCCCGGAACCGATTTCCTCTATCACAGCAAATCCAATCGGGATACTTGGAGTTCCTCGCCGGCCATGGTATGCTCAGCGTAACCTGAGCATTCTGTTCACAGGAGGAGATAGGAGTGGCCCATCCATGATTTACCATAACCTAACCGAACTGATCGGCCGCACGCCCCTTCTACGCCTCAACCGGATCAGTGAAGAGACCGGGGCAGAAGTCATCGGGAAACTGGAGTATTTCAACCCGGCCGGGAGCGTGAAGGACCGGATCGGCTTCGCCATGATCCGCCGGGCCGAAGAGGAAGGGCGCATTCAGCCGGGCAAGAGCGTGATCGTGGAGCCGACCAGCGGCAACACCGGTATCGCGCTGGCTTTCGTCTGCGCCGCCCGGGGCTACCGGCTCATCCTTACCATGCCCGAGACCATGAGCATCGAGCGACGCAGGCTCTTACAGGCCTACGGCGCTGAGCTCGTCCTGACCCCCGGGGCGGAAGGGATGCCGGGCGCAATCCGCAAGGCCCAGGAGATCGTGTCGGAGACGCCGGGTGCGTTCATGCCGCAGCAGTTCGAAAACCCGGCCAACCCGGAGATCCATCGACGCACCACCGCCGAGGAGATCTGGCACGATACCGGCGGAAAGGTGGACATCCTGGTAGCCGGGGTGGGTACCGGCGGAACCATCACGGGCGTGGGCGAGGTGATCAAGGCCCGCAAACCCTCCTTCCGGGTGATCGCGGTGGAGCCGGCAGCCTCACCGGTCCTCTCGGGCGGTCCGCCCGGCCCTCACCGGATCCAGGGGATAGGAGCAGGCTTCGTCCCCCGGGTCCTCAACCGCAACGTTATCGATGAGGTGGTTACCATCACCAACGAGGAAGCATTCGAGGGCGCCCGGCGCCTCGCCAGGGAAGAAGGGCTGCTCGTCGGTATTTCCTCCGGGGCGGCGGCGATGGCGGCCACCAAGGTGGCAGGCCGTCCGGAAAACCGGGGAAAGATGATCGTGGTCATCCTGCCCGACACCGGTGAACGGTACCTATCCACCCCGCTTTTCGACGAGACCCCGGCGGCAGCGGCGGTCGGCGGAGCGTCTCCGTCTTCCTGAAGCCTCGGAAGATCCGCCGGTCAATCCACCGGAGTCCCCGGAGACACGACCGGCGACTACCGGCCCGAATCGGCCAGACGCCGGGCGAGCAGGGTGAAACGGCGCTCCTGTTCGCCTCGGCGCACGTAGACCGCCAGGGCCCGTTTTTCGCCGATGAGCACGCAGACACGCTTGGCCCGGGTGATGGCGGTGTAGAGAAGATGCCGGCTCATCAGGGAGGGGGCGATGAAGGTCACCGGGAAGACCACGGCAGCAAACTCGTTCCCCTGGCTTTTATGAACTGTGGTCGCATACGCGGGTACGATCTCGTCCAGCTGCTCGTCCCGGTAGAGGGCCAGCCGGCCGTCGTCGAAGAGCACGGCCACTTCGCTGCGGGCCGGGTCGACGGCGACGATCCGGCCGAGTTCGCCGTTGAACACACCTTCGCCCCGCTCCACCCTGGTCGCGGTGTGCCCCTGCTCACGCTTGCCAGCTCCGCCCCCGGCGCCGGTCTTCCCGGAGTCCACGTTCCCGGGGTAGATGCTGCCGTGCTCCGCGTCGAGACCTGCCTTGACGTCACCAACGTCCACCTCGTTGTCGATCTCCATATCCCCTTCGTCCGGGGCTTCTTCCGCGGCTTGCTGGCGAGCCAGGGCTTTCAGCACGGCCAGCAGTTCGGACAGTTCTCGCGCCCCCGGGGCCGGCTCCGCCCCGTTCTCCGGTCGGACCCAGGTCTGCCGGTAGTCGTTGCGGATCTGCATCACCTTGTCACCCGGCCGGAAGGAGTACCCACCCCGAACCAGAGCAGGTTTCCCGCTCGCCGCGGGGTTGAGCGCCTCCTGCAGGCGGGCGTTGAGGGATTCCACCCCCACCTTCCCTTTTCGCATGGGAGCCAGTACCTGTATTGCCTCCACCGCCTGCTCCCCCGTCAACCCCAGCGCGGCGGGAAGGCGCCGGGTGGCATAGTCGACTACCAGCTCCGCCACGGCATCGGCATCCGTCTCTTCGACCAGGAAAAAGTCGCGAAACCCCCACACCGGCATCAGACCCCGGTTGATCCGGTGCGCGTTGGTCACGATCCCGCTCTGTTCGGCCTGGCGGTAGATCCGGGAGAGCCGCACCACCGGCACCCGCCCGCTCGCGATCAGATCGGCGAGGAATTGGCCCGGACCAACGGAGGGCAGCTGATCGGCATCGCCTACCAGGACCAGGCGACCGCGCTCCGGCAAAGCTCGCAGCAAGGAGACCGCCAGCGAAAGGTCGAGCATGGAGACCTCGTCGACCACCACCACATCCGTTTCCAGGGGACGGTCCTCATTACGCCGGAAGCCAAAACGTTCCCGCACCCCTCCGGGCTCGAAGGCTTCTCCTTCTCCGGCTCCTGTGTCTTCCGGCAAGCCGGGCTCCGTGTCGATTCGGCCAAACTCGAGGAGCCGGTGAATGGTACGGGCAGGCCAGCCGGTGGCTTCGGCCAGGCGCCGGGCGGCGCGGCCGGTGGGAGCTGCCAGCGCGAAACGCTCTTCGGCCTCGTGCCAGAGGGAGACCAGGCACCGGATCAACGTGGTCTTGCCCGTACCCGGGCCGCCCGTGATCACGACACAGCTTTCCTGTAACCCCTTTTCGACCGCCTCTCGCTGCTCTGGAGAAAGCGATATGCCCTCCCTGGCCTCCCACCGGGCGATGGCCGCCGCGGCCTCGGCGTGGCTGAAGAGGGAAAGGGTGCGGGGCCGGTCGACGAGGTGACGGAGACGCTCCGCCGCCTCGCACTCCCGGCGCCACCAACGCGGCAGATATACCGCAACTTCGGCGCCATACTCCTCGGCTATAAGTTCTCCCTCTCGTATGACCTGGTCGAGTACGGAAGCGAGGCGGCGCAAGTCGAGGTCTTCCCCGTCGCCGTTGCCCTCACCCTCGCCGTCGCCACCGCCCCTGCCCTCTCCGTCGCCGGTGCCGGCAACCGTCCCTGCCGGACCGTTCGAAGGATCCCGGCCCTCCTCTCCTTCCAGCCGCAGAAGCCGGGCCGTCTGCCGCAAGAGGAGCGAGCGCGGAAGGAAGAGATGGCCGGACTCGGAGGCCTGCTCGAGGGCATAAAAAAGGCCGGCGGCCAGTCGCTCCGGGGCGTGGGAGGCAAACCCCAGACCTCTGGCGATCCGGTCGGCGATTTGAAACCCGATCCCGGGGACGTCCCGGGCCAACCGGTAGGGATTTTCCCGTACTATGGCCACGGCCCGGGGGCCGTAGCGGCGAAAGATGCGCCATGCATACGCCGGTGAAATGCCGTGCCCCTGCAGAAAGACCATGACCTGCTGCAGGGCTCGCTCGACCTGAAAAGCCCGGATAATAGCCTGCGCCCGCCGCGCTCCGATGCCTTCGACCTCTTTCACCCGCTCGGGCTCTTCGGCCAGCACCCGGAGAGTGTCCAGACCGAAAGCGCGCACGAGACGCCGGGCGGTGGCCGGCCCCACCCCGGGGAGCCGGCCTGAGGCGAGGTATGCCTCTATGCCCTTGAGCGTCTCCGGAGCAAAGATCTGGTATTCTTCCGCGTGGAACTGCCGGCCGTACTGGGGGTGTGATTCCCAGGCTCCCCAGAGCCTGAGCTTGTCCCCCGGATTGAGCGCGACGAAGCGGCCGACCACTACCGCATTGGCCCCGGTGGCCGCCGGCCCCTGGCAGGCCCGCAGGCGGACCACAGTAAAAAGGCTCTCGGGGTCGTGGTAGGTAACCCGTTCAACGACCCCTTCGAGGACCGTCGCCAATCAATTCCCTCCCTGGAGTCACCCTGCTCGCCGATCCACCGGATTCGCCCCTCCACTCGACCCGCCGGCCCGCCGGCCTTTCCGGTGCTGGTCGCTCTTTTCTGCAAACGGTGCGGCTTTCCTTCCCAGCTCTTCCTTCCCAGCTCTTCATTCCCGGCCTTTCACTCCAGACTCACCAGTCCCGACCGGACGGCCATCAGCACCACCCGCGTTCGATCCCCGGTCCCCAACTTTCGGTAGATGCTGCTTATATGGTTCTTCACCGTATGCATACTGATGAAGAGAGCACCGGCGATCTCACGATTGTTATACCCCTTGGCCATCAGGGAGAGCACTTCCCGTTCCCGGCGCGTTAGAATGGCCAGGAGATCCGCTGCGTCCGCCTTCCCGGCCGGCAGCCGCGGGGGTTGTCCGGCAGGGCCGCCGGAGGTTCCGCCCTCTCCTGCCTGCAGTGCCCAATAAGCTTGGGGCGCCCCTACCCGCCACATAGCCCGGCCTCCCAACAGGGTCCTCTCTTACGGAACAACAGGACATCCCGTCGTTTTATTCCCTACATAGTACTCGCTGCTTTGGGAGCGTGTGTCGCCGCGCAGTATGGCTGCGGTGAGCCCGTCTTCCTAATTTGCGCCTTGCTCGCGCCCGCCGGGAGCCCCCGGGAATGAAGAAGCACCGGCCGCAGCCGGCGCTTCTTCCAGGGGTTCGGGGTAGGGGGTATCGAATCCTATGCGCCCCGACCCGGCGGTATGCCGCACGTAGTGCCGGTCGCAGCCGGTCGCAGGCGGTTGCAGGCGGTTGCAGCTGCCGCTCAGGCTGGTGACGACGGAGCCGCGCACGAGCAATGGCGCTCACGGGGGAGCCGGCGCACGATTTCTAAGAGGAGATCTTTCAGCCGTTCGTTGTTGGCGGCGAAGACCCGCAAAACCTCCTCGTGGGAGACAGGCTTGACCTCGGGCTCACCCTCCAACCCGACATCGTAATCGGTGATCAAGGAGATGTTGAGGTAGCACAGCCCCAGCTCCCGGGCGAGGATCACCTCCGGATACTGGGTCATGTTGATCACTTCCCACCCGTGCTGCCGAAACTCCCGGCTTTCCGAGCGGGTAGAAAAGCGCGGTCCCTGGACTACCACCACCGTTCCCCGTTCATGGAAGGGAAAGTCGAGCGAACGGGCCGCTTCGGCGGCCACCTTTCGCATCTCGTCACAGTAGGGATCGGCCGCGCTTACGTGAGTGACGATGGGGCCGTCGAAAAACGTATCCTCCCGCCCCCAAGTGCGGTTGACGAACTGATCGCAGAAGACAAAATCCCCCGGCTTCACGTGGGGCTGGAGGCTCCCGGAAGCGCAGGGACCTATGATACGCTTGACCCCTAGCTCCTTCATGGCCCAGAGGTTGGCCCGGTAATTTATGCGATGGGGCGGGAAGCGATGGTCTTTGCCGTGCCGCGGCAGGAACGCCACCCGCCTTCCCCCCAGTTCGCCCAGGGCGATTTTGTCGCTGGGTGCTCCATACGGCGTCTCCACCCAGATCTCCCGGGGGCTCGCCAGGAGTTCATAAAAGCCGGAACCACCGAAAATGCCGATCTCTGCCTGCGGTGCCCTCTCCTGCCCTACCTCCACGTTTCCTCGTCTCCTTTCCCGCGGCCTGGCCCTTACCTGCTGGGGGCCTGGTTGTTTCCTCTCGCTGGCTGCCCGTGGCCCGCCGGCCGTTCACCGGTGGCCGCCGTTTTGCCCCCAAGAAGGCTTCCCCACCGAGAGGCGATCCGATCCCAAAGTAACCCCGGATCATACAGGAGAAAGGGATACTCCCGGAAGCGGGCAACTTCCTCCTCTTTCGCCTGAACTGCCAGCTCCTCAAGTCTCCTATCCAGTTCCGCGAGGAGGGGACGGAAGAAGCGGGCGAGCTCCTGGGTGGTTTGCGCGAGCTCGCGGGCAAGCTCCCGCTTTTCCTCACGGGAGGCCGTAGCGAGCCGGGCGATGAGCTTCTCTTTCCTTGCGGCCAGGCGAGTCGCCTCGGCCCGCGCTCCCTCGTCGGTAAGCCGTTCCAGGTACCGCTGGGGGTTTTGTTCGAGATCACGCCGGAAAGCCCGAATCTGTCCCATCTCTCCGGAGACTCCCAGCCGGATCGGCAAAGGGAGGTAACTGGTAAAGGAGACCACCGCCCCTTCCGGCAGCGCCTGGCCGTAAAACGAACGGGCCACTGCTTCGGTCACCCGATCGTAGCGGCCCCCGCCCACCCCGTGGATGAAGAGATCGCTGAAGAAGAGGCGGGTAAAGAGGGTCAAGGTAAGCGCCTTGGGCCACACCCGGGCCCCGCTGGCCTGCCACCGTTCCAGGCTCATCATACCCCAGGACTCCCAGCTGGATGCCGGCGCCTCCGGGGCGGGCGGAGGAGGTAGGCGCAAGAAGGGCTCACCTGCCCGGCCGTCTTCGAAGGAGGAAAGGACCAGTTCGCCACGTCCACCTCGGGAACAGGCAAGGCTCTGGCGCTGCTCGACGCCGGAGGGCCGTCTCTCGAGGAGTACCAACCAGAAAGGCAATTCCAGCGCCCCGCCGGCGGTGCCGAGGTCGGGAAACGGATTGGCCCGGGAACGAATCTTTCGCCGCTCCCGGTAGGCGCGCAGCTCTTGATTGTAGACCGAATGAAACTCTTCGGCCCGGGCCACGATGTCGAAGACGTAAGCCATGAACGCCGGGGTGCGCGCGAGCCAGGATACCGGGAGTTCCAGGTACCGTGGCCGGCCGGCGCCGGCTCGGGACTCCCAGCGCCGGCGAAGGCAAGCCAGCCAATCACCCAGGCTCGCAAGGCCCCCTCCCGACCGGGCGGTCGTGGCGACGAGCCGCCGGCTTTGCTGCCAACCTTCCCGCAACTCATCGAGATCGCCGGGAGCGATGGCGGCGTCGATCTTCTCGAGCCACCCCTCGAGCTCGGTCGCGGAGGGTGGCGCCTGCAAGACGAAAGGCCGCGGCTGCACGAAAGGTGGGTCGACCATTTCCAGGCGCCATTCGGGGCGGCCCGGCCCGCCCCCGGGGGAACTTGCTCGCAAGGGAACCGGGAACCGGAGATCGGCAGCACTATCCGTGTCTACCACCAGGTTGACCGTTACGGGAGGGATACCGGCCTCGCCTGCCAAATGGTCGGCCGCGAGCTGGAGAACCACGTTCTTGGCCCAGATGCCGGGATGGTAGAAAAGTGGCTGGTGACCGGTGGCAATGATCGGAACTCCGCCGGGCTCTTCCCTCCCGCTCCCGGCTCGTTCCTGCACCCTTGCCGCAACCTCCGCGTCCCCCATTACCTGCCGGGTGTACTCCCCCGCCAAAGCCAGGAGTTGCCGGCGGACCAAGACACGGAAAGCCTCGTGCCGCTGGCCCAGGGGACCGGGCAGAGCTGCCGATCGGGCCAGAAGGTCACGGTTTTGCCGGAGGGTAGTCGCCCAGGTAGCCGGTGAAGGAGCGACGAGCAGCTCACCATCGGCTGAGGGTACTTCGTAGTCACAGCCGGTATCCGCCTGCGTAAGACAAGAGCAACCCGCCGGATCGCCGGAGGCCAACCCTTGCATGGCTCGATTCCCCCCTGCGCGCTTTCTCAGCTTCTCAGATCAATCCTCGCAGTGAACCGAGGCCGACGGTCTCCCTGGTAACAAACGGTTCACCGGCGGCCCTCCCGATGCGGGCCCCGTAGCCACGTGCTTCGGTCTCGATCCGCAAGAGTGCCGCCCGGTCCCCCCGCCCGCGGATGAACTGGCTCTCGTAAAGGCTAAGGATTGCCAGCTTGCGCTCGAGAAAGGGTGAGATGTCCACGATAAACGCCGGCTGCGGGGTGACACGGATGTGGGTACTGAAGAAATGGAAAACCCTCTCGGGCCACCAGGGCTCGCCCGGCATCGGGGTCCGGGTCAACTTAGCGTAGAAGCGGGCTGCCTCTCCGATCGCCTGCGCCGCCAGATGGTCGGGATGCGCGTCTTCCCAGTAGTGAACGAACAGCCACCGCGGCCGGGTCAGCCGGATGATACCGGCCAGCATCTCCCGGGCTTCGATAGAATCAACCAGGTAGCGGTTGGGGAAAGGCAGGATCCGGCGAAAGACGACACCTAAAGCCCGGGCGGCTTTCTCCGCCTCGGCCAGGCGTTCTTCCACCGAACCGAACGGAGTCGGTTCACCGTTGGTCAGGTCTACGATGCCGACGGAGAGCCCCTCCTCCACCGCCTGCAGGATGGTTCCGGCCATGCCGATCTCGACGTCATCGGGGTGGGCGCCGACGGCCAGGATGTCCACGGAAGTGAGTTCACCAACCGCGTATTCAGCCCTATCCTTGGTGGGTTCGGTCTCATTCACCAGGGCATCCGCTCCTTCTTATCCGACCCGGCATCCGTCCATCGAGCAGGGCAGCCTTCCCTCGATTTTCGAGAGCTCCTCCCCGATCACCCTAAGGTAGTAACGGAGTCGGGTGGCCGCATCGTCGAGGGATCCGCCAAAACGGCGTTCAAAGTTGGGCACGTAGATTAACGGAACCGGTATCTCCTCGATACGCAGCCCGGCCTGCCAGGCCTGGAGCCACAACTGTAGCGGCATGCCGTAGCCTGGCTCGTCGAGGGAGAGCCGGGTCAGCGAATCGACCCGATAAGCTTTGAACCCGCAAAAAGCATCGGTCAGCGACCATCCCGTCAAACCGTTGATAACCTCCGTGATCAGCCGGTTTATACGGAGCCGCTCGGGAGGGACCTGCCGCAATTCTGCTTCCGTGGGAGGAACAAGATACCGGCTACCCGAAACGATGTCGACTCCCGTGGCTTCGATCCGCTCCAGGAACTCCGAGACCTGGGCCGGCTCGTGCTGTTCGTCGCAGTCCATGGTCACGACGATATCGTGACCGGCCGCTCGCGCGTATTCGAACCCGTCGCGTAACGCCCGCCCATAGCCAAGGTTCACGGGGTGTCTCAATACCCGTACGGTTGGAAAACGTTGGAGTTCGCTCGCCGTCTCGTCGGTGGAGCCGTCGTCCACGGCCAGCACTGCCCCCCGGTAATGGGTAAAGAGTTCCTCGAGCACCTTCCTGACCGAGGGTCCTTCGTTGTAGACGGGAATGAGGACCAGCGGATTGGCAGCCATATGCTGATAACCTCCCGAAGCCGTTACCAGGCGGTTTATTTTATAGCGATTATCGATAGGCAGCAAGGGCCTCCTGCCCCACCAATGGAGAAGTTCAGGACAAAGAAAGAGTGCACCGCGCTCCCAGGCTTAAGAGCCGGCGCACTGAGCAGACCTTCTCGAGGGGCCGTCCCGTCGTCTTTTCGTCACAGGAGCAACGAGAAAGTCCGGTCGATCCGGTGGACTCGTGACCCGTCGCCTTGTCTTTTTTCGAGGGCGGCCAGGACATGCAGGATACCGTCGTGGAGGTAATAGGATACCGCGCGGATCAAGTCGGCTGGCACCAGGGTCCCCAGCTGTTCGCGGATTCGCTGATCAAGGCGGTCCATGGCGTTCCCGGGCTCCGCACCAGCGCAGTCTTGCTCCGGGCTGCCGCTCTGAGCTTTTCCTTTCTTTGTTCGGTCTTTTCGCGGCCCCGGACCCCCGGCAGACTCGAGCTCACCCGGCCCAAATTCCACAATGATCAGGCCTCTGACCTGCATCAAGCCACCTCCTGCCCCACGACGATCCGGTCACGGAACCGCAGAAAGGGCATTTTCCGCTGGGGAGCAGCATTGGCTCTGGAAACGAGGGAGGGGTCCCTTCGACGACAGTGTTTCCAGGTCGTATCTACGACCCTTTGGCCAGGCGCATGAAGTCCGTGATCATCCGATCCAGTTCGTCGTTGATCGCCCGCAGCTCATCTGGCGTGCCATGATCTGCGAGTTTGTAGAGTCGCTGCCGCAATTCCTCGATCTGCCGGCTCAACTCCTCTAACTGCTTCTTCCGCTCCGCTGGATGCCGTCGCCCGTGCTTGAGACGACCGGGTTGGTCAGCGATATTCGTGTCCCCCCTGTCGACGCCGGCAGCAACAGGGTCGCGACATAGGACGAAAGCGCTTCGCTGGGGACCCCTCTTCGTTTCCAATCTGCCAGACTTTTAGGCAATCGTCAAGACATGCCTGTCACGAGGCCGGTTCCCAGACCACTTCCACTTCGCTACTTCGCGGGCTCTCCGAAAGCCCATCCCGGGCGCTCACGGCGAAGGCCAGTCGCCGCCCTCTTTCGTCTCGCCGTGGCTGGTATACGTAACGCAAGGTCCCGGCCGGAACGGTATCGGCCGCCTCGAACCTTTCAAAAAGGTCATGCCGGACGTATACCACGTATCCCTGCAGATCGGCCGGAACCGGATTCGGTGGCTGCCATTCGAGGACGATTCCTTCCGAAGTAACGCTCGCCGACAGGCCCGTGGGAGCGCCGGGAGCCGGATCAAGAGTACCGTTGACGGTCAGGGTGCCGGTCTGTACCGACCATCGCACCGTTGCCAACCTCCCGGGCTCTATATCCACCCGCTGGTAGGGGCTGGCATATTTGAGCGAGTTCGTCATGGTCAGGCCGTTGTAAAGCTCGATCGACAGATCATAGGTGCCCGCCGGGATGAACCACTTGCCCTTCCAAGCACCGTTCGCGTCGGGAAAGATCTTGGCGTCGTTAGTCTCAAGGACACTAGGCGAGAGACGGACGTAACACATTTGGATCTGGCTGCGTTCCTGGAAGCCGGCAAGATCGATCTCTACCTCGAGCCAGCCGCGGGCAGGTCCCAAGGTCACGTTGGCTACCGCCGTCCGATCGGGCTCCACCAGAACGGTAGTAGCTCCGTAGAGGACCTGTCGTTGTTGTACCTTGTCGAATGCCATCACCTCTACCTTCCAGCGACCGGTGTAGACACCGGAGAAAACCGTACTCCAGCCGTCGGTCCCGGCCGTTAGCGGTTTCAAGTAGCGGGTATTGTCCTTGCTGAGCAGGGCCTGGACCTCCAGATTGGAGCCGGTAGTCATGGGAGCAACCGCAGCCACCTTGACCTGGACATTGCCCACGGCCCGCCTTCCCGTCCCGGGCATGCAGCCGGCGGCCAACGCCATCGTCAAAGTCGTGAAGATTCCTGCACGCAGGAGGTAACCAGCACTCCCAGTTTGGAAAACAAAACGCGGTACATGTGTCCCGAAGCGGTGTCTCGTCGTCCGGACCATAGGCCGTTGCACCGTCATGACGCTCCTCCTTCCTCTCACCCGGGCAGCTCGCCCGGTGGCGTGGCAGAGTAATGCCGTCATCCTGCGGCGCGTGCTCAGGTTCGGCCCATCCCGACGAGGGCGGCGGCTCTCGGGTGCGTTGGTATCATATACCAGAAGGGGTCGACAGGTCTGTCGTTTGCTGTCGAAGGGAAAAAAAGGGGGGAGCGTTTCAAGTACCTGCTCCAGGGCGCATGGGACTGGCTCGCTAGGTCCCCGCGGGGAAAGCCCGCAAGTACTCCTCTTGTTCGGGACGAAGAGTGTCGATACGGACTCCCATCGAGTGCAGCTTACGGCGGGCCACTTCGTGGTCGATGGCTTCCGGTACTGCGTAGACCCCCGGTGAAAGCCCCGGGCGACTCGCCAGCCACGCGCTGACCAGCGCCTGGTTGGCGAAACTCATATCCATCACCGCGGCGGGATGGCCTTCGGCCGCGGCCAGATTGACCAGCCTGCCCTCAGCCAGAACCCTGATCCGCCGGCCATCGGCCAGTTCGAACTCCTCCACCTGATCGCGTACTACCCGCCGGCGTACCGCCAGCGCGGCCAGGGCCTCCAGGTTTATCTCCACATTAAAGTGACCGGCGTTGGCCAGGATCGCGCCATCCTTCATCACAGCGAAGTGCTCCGCGTCGATTACGTGCCAGTTCGCGGTAACGGTAACGAAGATGTCACCTATTCGAGCCGCCTCCTCCAACGGCATCACCCGGTAACCGTCCATCAGTGCTTCCAGGGCCCGGACGGGGTTGACCTCGGTAACGATCACGTTCGCCCCCATCCCCCGCGCCCGGCTGGCCACCCCCCGGCCGCACCAGCCGTAACCGGCTACGACGAAGGTCGTACCGGCAAGGAGCAGGTTCGTCGCTCGCAAGATACCGTCGATGGTGGACTGCCCGGTACCGTACCGGTTATCGAAAAGGTGTTTGGTGTCGGCGTCGTTGACCGCCACCACCGGATAGGCAAGCGCACCGGCCGCGGCCATGGCCCGCAAGCGGTTGACGCCGGTGGTGGTCTCCTCCGCCCCCCCCATCACCCCGGGGAGGAGTGACCGGCGCTGGCTGTGGAGCACGTTTATCAGATCGGCCCCGTCATCTAGCGTGATCTGTGGTTCTAGATCAAGAACGCGATTGATGTGTTGGTAGTACGAATCCCGGTCTTCGCCCCGGATGGCAAAGGTCGGGATCCCGTAGACTTCGCACAGGGCGGCCGCGACATCATCCTGAGTGCTCAAGGGGTTCGAGGCCGCCAGGGCCACCGTCGCTCCCCCGGCCACCAGGGTGCGCATGAGATTGGCCGTCTCGGTGGTCACGTGCAGGCAGGCCGCGATGCGAACCCCGGCCAGAGGTTTTGCAACCTGCTGCTCCCATTCCCGGCGAATCCCGGTCAGAACCGGCATTTGGCTTTCGGCCCATTCGATTCGCCTTCGTCCCTCCTCCGCCAGCCCCCGGTCACGGCAAATACCAAGCAATCCACCTCTTGTGGTTTCGCCCATACTTCACCCTCGACTTCCTTTGGTTATTCTCCCGGGCTCTTCTCGGGCTCTTCGTCCTCTCGCGCTTATCCGACCTGCCTGCGCCCCCGGCTCTATGCTTCCTCGCGCAGGAGCGCCGCCTTGTCCAGCCGTTCCCATGGTAGGTCCAGCTCGGGACGGCCGAAGTGCCCGTAGACCGAAACCTGGCGGTAGATGGGCCGGGCCAGGTCCAACTCGCGAATCATGGCCGCCGGACGCAGATCGAAGTGGCGGCGGATTAATGCTTCCAGTTCAGCATCGGGCACCAGCCCCGTTCCGAAAGTGTCCACCCGTATGGAAACCGGGCGGGCGACGCCGATGGCATAAGCGATCTGGACCTCGCAACGGCGGGCCAGACCGGACGCGACCACGTTCTTGGCCACGTAACGAGCCGCGTACGCCCCCGAACGGTCGACCTTGCTGGGATCCTTGCCGCTGAACGAACCCCCGCCGTGCCGTGCCATGCCACCGTAAGTATCGACGATCACCTTACGGCCGGTAAGCCCGGTATCCCCGGCCGGGCCACCGATCACGAAGCGTCCGGTAGGGTTGATGTAGTAGCGGGTACGCTCATCCAGAAGTGCTGCTGGCACCACGGGCCGGACCACTTGCGCCAGTACATCCTCCTCCAGGGTCTTGAGGGAGACGTCCGGGTGGTGCTGGGTAGAGACCACGATCGCGTCGATCCGCACCGGCCGGTCGCCTTCATACTCCACGGTGACCTGGGTTTTGCCGTCCGGGCGCAAGTAGGGGAGTAGCTGGGTCTTGCGCACCTCCGCCAGGCGCATGGCCAGCCGGTGGGCAAGGGTGATCGGCAGGGGCATCAGCTCCGGGGTCTCGTCGGTCGCATAACCGAACATCATCCCCTGGTCACCGGCGCCCTGCCGCTCCAGCTCCTCCTCGGGACCGACCAGGCCCTCGCGCATCTCCCACGCCGTCTCTACTCCTTGGGCAATGTCCGGAGATTGTTCCTTGATGGAGGTAACTACGCCACACGTGTCGGCATCAAAGCCGAATTTGGCCCGGGTGTAGCCGATTTGACGAATGGTCTCTCGTGCAATCTGAGGGATGTCGACGTAGCACGAAGTAGTTATCTCACCCATGACCAGAACCAGGCCGGTGGTGACGGCCGCTTCGCATGCCACCCGTGCCTTAGGATCCTTTTCGAGGATGGCATCGAGCACCGCATCGGCGATCTGGTCACAGATCTTGTCGGGATGCCCCTCCGTTACCGATTCGGAGGTGAAAAGCGAACGCCGCATCGCCCCTGTCCCGGCCTCCCTGCTTGCTCCACCGGCTTGCCCCACCATAGCCCTGGCTTCCCTTGCCACGCCCCCGGCCTCCTTCGCCCGCACCTACGAACGAAAACGCCCCCGCTCAAGCTTGCGGAAGCGTCCGGCTGTCCCGCCAAACGATGATCCAAGCTCCGATGCTAACATACCGGGTAGAGGGTGTCAATGCTTCCCAACCTGGAACCCGGCACCGCCGCCAATACCGTCCTAACCCCGGTTCAAACCAGCCGGAGCAGGCCCAAAACGACCAGGATCGCCGCCGGCACCAGTTCCTGCGCGCGTCCCCGGAAAGCCGCGGGCTCTTCTTCGGTGACTCCTGACTCCACTCCCGACCGTGGTGGCTGGCCGCTCCGCCGGCGCGCGGCTCGTGCCAGCGCGAGGCCAACCCGTAAAGCCACCCCGTTCGCCAACCCCACCAGGACGGCGAGAACCAGCCACCGCGGCGGATGGCCCAGGGCAGCGGCCAACCCGACCCCCAGCGAGTCGAGGGCCAGTGCCGTTCCGATGAGCACCGTCTCCAGGCCGGTTATGGTACCGGACCGGTCTAGATCCGATTGCTCCGGGTGCTTCAACACCCAGGCTGGGAGTTCAAGGGTGGTATGCTGTTCCCGCGTTCGCGGCGGCGAAAGCGCGATCCAGATGCCCATCCCGATCAGCAGCACCCCGCCGGCCCATCGCCCTGCTGCCGGGCCCACCCAACTCGCCAGCACTCCTCCGCCCATTAGCGACAGGGCAAAGAGCCCGGCACAGGTCAAGCTGATCAAAAGCAGCGAAACATTGGGAATGCGGATCCCCCGCAGCCCGTAGGCTACTCCCACCGTCACGGCGTCAAGGCTGAGGGCCACCGACAAAAACAGCCACTCCCCGTACTGCCAGGCCATGTACTTCCCTCCGCTCCCTGCCCCCCGGCTTGGGCTGCCTGCGCGCTCTGCGCTTCTTGCCTATGCTATGGAGAGCAGCGAAGAGGGGTGTATGCTAGTCAGGGGTAGCTCTCAATGGAGGTAGCTTGGGATGTCGAATAGTCCTGCGTCCGGATTCATTGGCACCGGCAGAACCAAGAGCGGCAGCCACGACGGCAGTGCCGGCGGTGTAAGTGGTACGAGCAGGGCCGCCACGACCGGCAGTCCGGGCACCGGGAGCCTCGTCAATAAGGGCGACGATCAGCTCGTCATGCTGGTACTGAACGGTACGCCCTCCCCTGCCCCTTTCTTGCGCCGCCTGTGGGCCGTCTCGATGCCGGCACTCCTCATCGCCGCCGACGGTGGCGCCTCCGCCTGTCTTGCTGCCGGCCTCACCCCCCACCACCTCGTCGGTGATTTCGACTCCCTCCCCTCTTCCCTGGTAGAACTGCTTGCCTCCCGCAAGACCATCATTCACCGCTATCCGGAAGAGAAAGATGCTACCGACGGTGAACTCTCCCTGCGGCTAGCTGCTGAACTGGGTGCTACCCGGGTGCTCCTCACCGGGACTCGTGGTGGCCGGACCAGTCAATTCCTCGGGGTGCTCGGCCTGCTCCGCCTGGCGGAAAGCCTCCGCCTGCCGGCCACCATCCGCGAGCCGGGAGAAGAGACCAGGGTGCTCACCGGGCCCGGCCGGCTACTCATACCGGGCCAACCGGGGGATCTCCTCTCCCTCGTTCCCCTGACTGCATGCCGTGGCCTTACTACGAAGGGAACTCGCTGGGAGTTGGCGCAAGCAGATCTCGACGCAGGCAGTTCCCGGGGAATCAGCAACCGGCTGGCCGCTCCCCCGGTTGAACTTGAGCTTCGAGAGGGGACCCTGGTCGTCGTCCGGGAGTGGGAGGAGCCGGGCGACCGGTTCTAGCCGGTCCGGCCGCGGCGGACCTCGGGACAGCCGCTGCTACACCCAGCCGCGCCGGCGCATGTATCCGTAGATACCGAGTCCCAGGCCGAGCATGATGAAAAGGACTGCGTAATATCCCCAGCGCCAGTGAAGTTCGGGCATGTGATGGAAGTTCATACCATATATGCCGGTGATGAGGGTCAGCGGCATGATGAGGGTGGCCACGCCGGTCAGGCGCTCCATGGTCCGGTTCATGCTGGTGGAAAGCTCGGCGAGGAGCAGGTTTTGGACCGAAACGTAGAGCTCCATGACGGAGTTGAGGCGCTCGCGAGTGGTTTCCAGCATGTCTTCGGCTCGCTGCAAGTGGTCGAGGAGATCACGGTAGTAAGGGCGTACCCAGCGGTTGAGGAGGGGGGCATCTTCGTTCAGCAGCGTCTCGACGAGCATCCGCTGCTGGACGATGCGCCGCCGCAGCTGGCTGAGGGCCCGGCGTGAACGGCTGATCCGCGTGAGGAGGCGGCGGGTGGTCGTGGTGGCCCCGGGCGGGCAGTCGGGATGATCAGGCCGCCCGCGCCGGTGGCGAGGGTCGTGGGGAAAGGCCAGTTCCGGGTCGATACTGGTCTCCAGGCGGTCGATGCGCTCGGCCCAGGCATCCGCCAGAGGCAGATACTGGTCGATGATGGCGTCCAGGATGGCATGGAGGACAAATGCCACCCCTCTGCCCAGGATGGCGGCCGGATGCTGCCGGCAGCGACGGCGAGCTTCGTCGAGGGGAGGACAGGGCCCTTCGTGTACGGAGATCACGTAGTTCGTCCCCACGTAGAGGTGGATCTCGGGCGCCTGCACGCGCTGCGTCTCGAAGTCGTATCCGAGGGCATGGGTGACGATGAAGTGGTAGCCCTCGTATTGCTCGACCTTCGGAACCGGCGTGTAATGCTCGAGGTCCTCCAGCGTCAGCGGGTGAAATCCCAGGCTCTCGAGGAGCGCGAGCTCGGCCCGACCGGGGCCGGTGACATCCCACCACACCGTCTTCCCCCGGCCTTCCCGGATGGTGACGGCGATTGTCTCTTGGTCTTGCTCAACCCTCAGCCCGTTCGGTTCCTCCCAGATGAACGCTTCCACTCCGGTTTCCTCCCTTGCCGTCCTGATCTTGCCGCCCCGATCTTGACCTTGCCGCCCCGACCTTGTCGCCGTGATCTTGACCTTGCCGCCCTACTCCTGCCGTGATCTCGCCCTTCGTCCTTGATCTCACCGATCGTCCGGTGGCTTCGCATCCGGCGCGTTTTCTCCTTCTGGTTTGGTTCTGGACCTTCCCGGAACGCAGCATCCGCGGCCTCGCTGCCACTAGCTCCGGCCGGGGAGAAAAAAGGAGGGGCCCGGCGGCCAAGGAAAGGCGCGGTGGCAAGGACCGTTGGCACATTTTGCACCATCTGAACTCCCGGCGGATGGCGCACTTTGCACCATCCAGACTTCACCCCGGCACCGCCTCTACTCCCGGGCGGCCTCCGCTTCCGGCGACCCGCAGGCCTGCCGGTAACCCCCGCAACTGCTTCCCCGGTTACCGCCGGCGGCCGCTCACCCGCCTGGCCCGCCGCCAAGCCCCTCGATCCCCGGTGGCCCGAGGCGGCTTCCCGACGCCCGGCAGGTCGGCCGCCTGCGGGCGGTGGCGCAACCAGCGGCCATCCTTGGCGCGCGCCGGCCCGCCTCGCCCCTGGTGCGGGCCGGCCGGCCTGGTGTATGCTGAACCGAAAGAGAGGTGTACACGCTTTGTTTCGAGTTACTCAAAAAGTCCGCACCGTGCGCGGCGAAGAGCACACTTATACGGTGATCGAGCATCCCGGGGCAGTGACCATCGTCCCTTACCGGGACGGCCGCTTCGGCCTCATCCGCCAGTTCCGGCCGGCCATTGACCGGGAGATCCTGGAGTTCCCCGCCGGCACCCTCGAGCCGCCCGAGCCGCCCCGGGCCGCGGCCGAGCGAGAGCTCGGCGAAGAGATGGGCCTGGCTGCCAGTGAATGGCAGGAGCTCGGCCGGTTTTACCTCGCCCCGGGGTACTCCTCGGAGTTCATGTACGTCTTCCTTGCTCGCGGGCTGACCGGAACTCCCAACGGCAGGGAGCTGCAGGGTGGAGAGGAGATCGGGGAGGATGTCTGGCTCTCCCTGGCCGAGCTCCAGGCCGCGGCTCGCCGGGGCGAGATCATGGACGCGAAGACCCTGGCCGCCATCGGTTATCTAACCTGGTTGGACGCAAGACTATAGGAATAGCTACGCTAGCCCACCCAGCCCGCGAGGCCGCGGCAGACTCAGTTGTAAACCAGATCCGCTTCGGACAGGTCACCCGCCGGACCCACCGGCGGAGGGGAAAAGACGGGCGGCCAATTCGCCAAGGTCGCCCACTACCCAGTCCGGCCGCCATTCCCCGGGCAGGGCTTCGAGATCGGCCACGTCTCGAGGCGAAGTGACGCCGGTCAGCACCAGGCAGGAGGGCAGGCCGTGGCGACGAGCAAAGGCGATGTCGGTGTCCAGGCGGTCGCCGATAATGAGGACCCGCTTGCCCTGGAAAGAAGGTAGGCCCCGGGTGGTGCCGGGGCTCGAAGCGGGCGAGGATGGTTCCGAAGCCGAACGGGCGGCGGATGCCCCGGTGGACGGTAGCGTACTTACCAGTTCGGCGAGCCCGAGGCGGTCCAGGGCGGCCTCGAGTAACGGCCGCCCGGGTTTGCCCATGAGCCGGGGGCTCTTCCCGGAACAAGCCTCTACCGCCGCCAGGAGCGCACCGCAGCCCGGCCCGATGCCGTCGGCATAGGGGAAAGTCTTATCAGGGTTGGTACCGATGAAAATCGCACCCTGGCGGATGAAATGGCAGGCCGCCCGGAGTTTTGAATAGTCGAAGCGGGTGTCGAGGCCGACCACCACCGCGTCGATGGCGCGATCGCGGGCGTTCCGCTCGGCCCATGCTCCGCCGGCGTCAACAATCTCTATTCCCGCCTCCTGGAGAGTGTCGAAAAGCCCCGTTTCCCCGATCACCATCGCCCGGACCGGGTGGCCGAGCTCCTCCCGGAGAGGACCCCTGAGATACCGGGCAGTCGCTACCGACGAAGTCAACACCCGCTCGGGCTCCGTGGGAATCCCGAGCCCGGTCAGTCTCTCGGCAAAGCTCGCCGGAGTACGGGTCGAGTTGTTGGTTACGAATACCCAATCTGAACCCTCTGCTGCCGCCGCCTGGAAAAACGTGCGGGCTCCGGGAAGCAGTTCTTTTTCCCGGTAGACCACCCCGTCGAGGTCCAGGATGAAATGCCACCCGGCCCCGGTCGCTTTCCCTGATGCAGCCGCTCCTCCCGCGGAGGCCCTTCCTTCCGCCATTGTGGATGGTGCTCCTGCTACTGCCGCCGGTCCTGTTACCGGTGTTCCCGTCACTCTTCTCCTCCACCCGTTGCTACCGTTCATACTGGCGCTGCTCATGCTCAGGCCGACGCCCATGCCAGGCGTATCAGTAGAGGCTTTCCACCCAGCCACCGTCGACCTGCAAGACCACGCCGGTAATATAACTCGCGCGCTCCGAGGCGAGGAAGGCCACCGCGTCGGCCAGCTCTTCCGGCCGCCCCAGGCGGCCCAGGGGGATGTGATGGATCCAGCTGCGGTAGACGTCTTCGGGAGAGATGCCGGCGGCCGCCGCCCGGGCCTTGGCCAGCTCCACCAGGCGGTCGGTCCGGGTGTAGCCGGGGCAGACGACGTTGGCCGTTACCTGGTACGGACCGAGCTCATTGGCCAGGCTTTTGATGAACCCGAGCACCCCGGCCCGGGCGGTATTGGAGACCATCAAATCGGGCAAGGGCCGTTTGGCCCCGATGGAGGTCAGCGCGATGATCCTCCCCCATCGACGGGCCTTCATACCTTCGACCACGCCCCTGGCCAGCCGTATCGTACTGAGCAGGTTCTGTTCCAGTCCCTGCCGCCATGCCTCTTCCCCCAGGGCCGAGAACGGCCCGGGCGGCGGCCCGCCGGCGTTGGCTACCAGGATATCTACCGGGCCAAGGCCGCGCTGCACCTCGTCGAGGAGCCGGTTGATGTCATCCAGGCGGGCTACATCTGCCGCTACCGCGAGGATACGGCCGCCCTCCCGTTCCGTACCCGCGCGGGTTTGCCCCGCCTCCGCCTGAATGCGCTCGGCTGCCTCCCGGAGAGGCCCCTCCTGCCGGGCGCAGATGGCAACATCTGCTCCCTCTTCGTATAGCTTCCGCGCGATTGCATACCCCAGCCCGCGGCTCGCGGCCGTGACCAGGGCCCGTCGACCTTTGATGCCCAAATCCATCCCCGCCTGCCTCCTTGAAACTACTACTGCGGGTCGCCGCCGGTGGCTACCTCGTCAGGGGCCGGGCCCGCTTCGTCTTACCGGATCGTCTACCTCCCCCAGGATCGAGGCTACCTCCTCGCGGCACTCCTCGGGAACGAAGACGTTTACCGCCGTGCGTTCCCTGCTTACCAAAGCTCGGATCACATCTGACAACTTGGACAACTCCCGCAGGCGTCCCTGCCCGTCCAGCACCAAAATGGGCTCGACCCTCTGTTGCCGCCGGGATGGGGCGCGAAGTTCACCCGGCCCACCCGCCAAAGGAACGCCCCCGGCGGCAGCAACCGCGGCCGGAGTCGATGCGACCGGTTCCCGGCGGGCCGCTTCCTCCTCGGCCTCTGTATAGTAGTCATAAGGCACGTCCCGGGCAGTGTCGGTGAGGAAATAATAACGGGGATCGTAACCCGCCTTTTGAACTACCTCCGCCGCCGCCGGGAGTCGATCGGCCGGAAGGAGGCTTCGCTGGGTCTTGAAAACCGGCTTGAGGAGCCGCCGGTCGAGGAGCCGGCCGGCCAGGTCCTGTAAAATGGGGTCGTCCGCGTACCGCCAGCGCTTGAACGCCATCCAGACGTCCACATCGTCCACCGCCAGGTACTCATCGAGTGACGGTTCACCCCGTAGAAACGGGGTGAGCGAGGGCAGTATCTCATGCTCCGCCAGGGCACCCGCCCGGAAAAGCTCCACCGCTCGGGCCCAGGCCCGTCGCAACAGGAGTTCCTCACTACGGGTGGTCTTGTGAAAGTATACCTGCCAGTACATGTAGTATCGCGCGAGTACGTATTCCTCGGCCGACGGGACTCCCTTTTCCACGAAGACCACCCGGCCCCGGCACAGCGTGAGCGTATGAATCACGCGTTCTAGGTCGAAACGCCCGTAAAGCGTCCCCGTATATAGAGCATCCCGTAGCAGGTAATCCATACGGTCTACGTCCAGCTGGCTCGAGACCAGCGACACCAGGAACGGAATGGTTCCCTCACCCTCACTCAGCAGCGCGACCACCTGAGCGGGCAGGTCCGGATCGGCGGCGGCCAGGACCTGGTGAATTCGGGTCTCGGGGTCGAGGATCACCCGCGCCGCCCAGCTCTCGTGGCCTACGCCCGGTGTGAGGGTGCCTTCGAGGGCGTGGGAGAACGGCCCGTGCCCCACGTCGTGCAGGAGCGCGGCGACCGCGGCGGTGCACGCCGTCTCTTCCGGAAGGGCAAAACCCATTTCACGCAGGTGGGTGAGAACCCGGTTCAAGATGTGGAACGCCCCCAGAGAGTGGCCGAACCGGCTGTGCTCGGCACCGTGGTACACTCCGAAGGCCGTTCCCAACTGGCGGATCCGGCGGAGTCGCTGGAACTCGGGAGTGTCGATCAGCATTTGAACCAGACGCCAGTAAAGCGGTATGGAGTCGTGTACGGGATCTTTGAAGATCTTGTCCACTCGCTCGAGGGCCCACGCTTCCACCGTAAACTCCACCGTCCTTGGAGAGCTGTGCCCGCCGCCGTCACCATATCCCGTACCGGCTGCCATCCTCCGCCGAGATCAAAGCTGCGCAGTTAGGGCTGGCTCGGGCCCGCCGTTCTCCCAGCTGCCACAGCGGATGGACCACCTCACGGTCACGGCAGGGTCGGCCAGGATCACGCCATTCTTTCGTATTGCTCCAAGGTTATCACGCCTTCAATGGGTTCGCCCCTCCAAAAGCGCAAAAGGCGAGCGATCACGTCCTGGCCCATGTCTACCCGGCGATCGGGAGTCGGGCCCGCAATGTGGGGGGTGATCATCACGTTAGGCAGGTCCCAGAGGGGGCTGTCGGCAGGAAGGGGCTCGAGCGGGTCAGTCACGTCCAGGCAGATGCGGATCCGCCCGTTCACCGCCGCCTCCACCAGCGCCGCGTAATCGACCAGACGACCGCGGGCCGTGTTGATAAAGACCGCCCCCGGCTGCATGCAAGCAAAATGCTCCCGCCGGATCATGCCGGCGGTCTCGCGGGTTACGGCAGCATGCAAAGAGACGATGCGCGACGTGGCGAAAAGTTCCTGGAGGTCGCCCGTCTTCTCCACCCCGAGACGAGCCGCCTCCTCGGCGCTGAGGTAGGGATCGTAGACCTGGAAGCGGCACCGGAAAGGAGCAAAAAGTTCGAGTACGGCCCGGCCTACCTGCCCGAGGCCCACCAGGCCCACGCGCTGGAAAAAGAGCCCCTCCACCGGCTGGTCGGCCTGCCAGCGATGGGCGGGCTTGTTCTCCCGCTGGTAGGCCACGAGACTCCGCAGCGAGGCCAGGGCAAACAACAGCGTCATTTCCGCCACGCCGCGCGCCATGACCCGAGCGGCGTTTATGACGGTTATCCCTTTTTGCAGCGCCCAGACGTCTACGTAGGGTTTGATACTGCCGGCGGCGTGCCCGATGAAACGAAGCCGCGGGGCTTGTTCCAGCAGTTCACGGGAGAGGAACGGTGACCCCCAGCTGGTAATCACCGCGTCGGCCGTAGCCAGGGCTTCGGTGAGCGCGGCCGCTTCGACTTCACCTTGGCCTCCCAGGTCGCGCACGTTGGCGGCGGCCCGCAGAGCCGCTTCGGTCTCCCGGTCCACGATCTGGCGGAACTGGCGGTGGGGGATCAGTAACACCACCTCTGGCTGCGGCATGTCCACGAATCTCCTCCTCCCGGCGTTCGGCAGCTACTGTTACCCAGGTGACCGGTCGCAAGATGACGAGTTCGCTTTGATGAGCATACTTCGCCAGGCAGTCCCCGATCCCTTTGATCGTCGCGTCCCCGCCCGCGCGCATAGACCGGGCCAGGGGAAACTGGCCCGGGCGCGGGTCGGGTATTTTCTTGGGTTCGGGCTACTCCTTGGCCAGTTCCTGCCTGGCTACTTCTTAGCGCCGAACTTCTTCTGGACGAGCTTGGTTACCGCCTCGTCGATCTCTTTTAGAACAGTGGACACCGCCCGTGTATTCCCCCAGATGCCGGGCATGCGTCCCTGAATCTCCTGGAAGAAATCGGGCCAGCCCACGATTACGTGATCCAGCGACTCTCGCCCGTACTTCTGGCTTCCGGCGAGGGCCGTCAGGATCTCCGCCGCAGAATGGAAGCGGGAGAACCGGCTGAGCTTTTGGACGTAGGCCACCAGGGCCGAAC
This sequence comes from Bacillota bacterium, assembly GCA_012839805.1. Classification (GTDB taxonomy): domain Bacteria; phylum Bacillota; class Limnochordia; order Limnochordales; family DUMU01; genus DUMU01. The sequence continues at coordinate 37,114 of DUMU01000027.1, forward strand.
GCCGGGCCGGGGCGAAGTTGGCGATGTTCACATAGTCCTTCATGACCTCGGCGCTGGTGATGTACTTGACGAACTTCCAGGCCGCCTCGGGGTTCTTCGTATGGCGGTAGATCATCCAGGGATCGGTGTAGACCATGCTGGTATAAGTGCTGGCCGAGCCGCCCCGCGGGAAGGGCGCCATCCCCCAGCGGAACTTGATCTCGCTTTCATGTCCCAGCACCAGCCAGGGGCCTTCGCCCACCGCCATGGGTACCCGGCCGTCGGTGAACTGGCGGGTCGGATACATGCTCGAGCTATAGTCGCCGGTCGTAGTTTCGAAGGTAATGGCAGTCTTCTGCCCGTAGAGCATGTCGACGGCGGTCTGGTACGCCTGCCGGTTGGCCGGAGTGTCGAAAGTTGGACGATTCACGACGCCCGTCCGCCAGCTCGCACTGTCGAACCAGTCACCGCCGAAAGCCCAGGAATACTGGATGTCCAGGTACGACCAGTGGATGATGGCAAGGCCGGCCCGGTCGATGGTTCCGTCCGGTTTGCCCACCGTCAGCTTGCGGGCATATTCCTGCAGCCGGGTCCAGGTCCAGCTAGTATCGTCCCAATCCGGCGAGGGGGTCTTTAGACCTGCCTGTTCCAGCGCATCCGCATTGTACCAGAAGAAGCTCCCGATGGAGACGAACGGTATGCCCCACTGCTTGTCCCCATCCCGGTAGGCATTCCAGGCGCCCGGGAGGAAATCGTTCACGTCGATCTCCTCCGCGTCGCGCTTGATGAAGGGCGCTAGATCAAGAAGCCAACCGTCGTAGAGGTAAGTGTTGACCGGGCCGCCGTGGTCCCACACATCTGGCGGGTTACCGGTAGCAAAGAGCGTCGTCAGCTTGGAGCCGTAATCCGAACCGGCTTCCGTTATGATCTCCACGTCGATGTCCGGGTTTTTCTTCTCGAAGTCGGCTATGACTTTTTTCTCCCATTCATACTCGACCGGTATTTCCTCGCGCAGGTAGACGGTGATCTTTGTCTTGGCGAACGCAGCCGGGCTTCCCCAAGCAGCAGCACATGCAAAGACGACAGCCAACACCGTAACCAATCCCAACCGCGGCCCAACCCTCGGTGACCGCATCATGCCGAAACCCTCCTTCAGCTGAACCGGCTGAGTGGGAATTCGGCACCACCTTGCCGTCTCCTGCCGTCCTCCCCACCCTGGCGCAAAAAGATGCAAAAAAACGCGATCGGGGCCGGGCCGGCGCAGAACTCCGCCTGCCGGGCGCGCCGTTCGTCAGGAGCATAGCAGGGCGGCGGCCTGCTCCTGGCCGCCGCCCTGCCGCCCAGAGCCCGACCGTAGCCCCGGCTCCCGGGCCGGGGAAACGCCGTATCAAAAGACGGGGACCACCGCTCCCTTGTACTGCTCGAGGATGAACTGCCTCACCTCGGGGGTCGTCAGCGCCTCGGCCAGCTTTCGCAAGGCGGGGTTATCCCTGTCCTTAGTCCGCACCGCGAGCACGTTCACGTAGGGAGAGCTCGCGTCCTCGATGAAGAGAGCATCTTTTGTGGGAACCAGACCGGCCTCCAACGCGAAGTTGGTGTTGATCACCGCCGCGTGCAGGTCGTCCAGGGCCCGCGGCAATTGCGGTGCCTCCAGCTCCCGGATCCGCAGGTTCTTGGGATTCTCTACGATATCGAAGGGAGTCGCCGTAATGCCCGCGCCCTTGCGCAGCTTGATGAGGCCCGCACGTTCCAGGAGCAGCAAGGCTCGTCCGCCGTTGGTCGGGTCGTTAGGAATGCCCACCTGCGCTCCCTGGGGTAGATCCTTCAGATTCTTAACCCGGCGGGAGTAGACGCCCATAGGCTCGATGTGAACCTTGGCAATGTAGGTGAGGTCCAGGTGGTGATCCCGGGAGAACGTCTCCAGGTAAGGAATATGCTGGAAGTAGTTGGCGTCTATCTCTCCCTCGGCCAGGGCCAGGTTCGGTCGAACGTAGTCGGTGAACTCGATGACCTGAAGCTGGATTCCCTGCTTGGCCAGGGCCGGTTTGATGAAATTCAGGATTTCGGCATGGGGTACGGGCGATGCCCCCACCTTGATCACCACCGGCGCCGCCGCCGGCGCGGCCGGCGCCAGCAGCGCCGCCACCGCCAGTACCGGTAATACCGCCGCCAGGAGCGCCACGTTCACCGGCAACCGGGCAGGTCCCGCCGGTGCCCGGCGGCCCGTCCGGGCTCGCTGTTTCCTGATGATCTCCATCGTTTACTCTCATCCTTTCTCGCCGAACTTCTTTCACCGTGCTTTTCCTGACGTGCTCAGCTTCCGCCTCCACCCCGTCACGCCCTCAGCGGTGGTCCACCCGGCGAGCGAGGCTGTCGCCCACCACCTGTACCACCTGGACGAAGAGCACCAGTATGACTACCGTGACGATCATCACCCCCACCTGGAAACGTTGGTAACCGTAGCGTATGGCCAGGTCCCCCAGCCCGCCGCCTCCGATCGCCCCCGCCATGGCGGAGTAGCCGACCAGGTTGATGGCGGTGATGGTCGCCCCGGCGATCAGAGAAGGTAGCGCTTCGGGGAGGAGTACTCGCCCGATGATCTGGGAAAAGGAGGCCCCCATGGCCTGGGCAGCCTCGATCACGCCCGGGTCGACCTCCAGCAGCGAAGTTTCCACCAGCCGGGCTACGAAGGGAATGGCCGCCACCGTCAGCGGCACGATGGCCGCCCAGGTGCCGATGGAGGTACCGACGATGAGCCGGGTGAACGGTATGATGGCCACCATCAGGATGATGAAGGGTAGTGACCGGCCGACGTTGACCACGATGCCCAGCACGTGGTGGAGAACCGGATTAGGCCGCAGGTGGCCGGGACCGCTGACGACGAGCAGGACCCCCAAGGGAAGCCCGCCCAGTTCGGCCAGTACCAGGCTGAGGGAGACCATCAGCAACGTCTCTTTCAGTGCCTGCGTCATCTGTTGCCAGAGAAACGGGCTTCCCAGCGGGCCGAGCAGAGCGCTCAGGGATTCCCACCCCATCTTCAGGCCGCACCTCCTTCCACCCGGGCCGGGCTCGGTACCGCAGCGCTCTCCTGGTCGACCGGCCGGATCTCTTCGACTTCCACCCCGCGCCGCTTCAAGTACTGCCGGGCTTCTTCCACCGCCGCGGGAGTGCCGCTGATCTCCACCACCAGTCGCCCCCACGGCACGCCGCCCAGCTGCTCGATGCGGCCGAAGAGGACGTTCAGCATGACGGGCAGCGTCCGCACCACCTCGGCTACCACCGGTTCATGGGCCACCTCCCCGAGGAAGCCCAGGCGGAAGAGGCGGTGGGAGCTGTCCCGGGGGCGGTTGAGGATATCGGCGGGCACGTCCTCCTGCAGCTGCGCCCGCAAGAGCCGCTGGCCGGCCTCGCTTTGGGGCCGGGAGAAGACCTGGGCCACGGGGCCGATTTCCACCAGCCGCCCCTGGTCGATCACCGCCACCCGGTGGCAGATCTCCCGGATCACGTGCATCTCATGGGTAATCATGAGGATGGTGAGGCCCATGCGGCGGTTGATCTCTTGAAGCAGGCGCAGCACCGATAACGTGGTCTCCGGATCGAGGGCGGAAGTCGCCTCGTCGGAGAGCAGCAGCACCGGTTCGGGGGCGAGGGCGCGGGCGATACCCACCCGTTGCTTCTGCCCTCCGGACAACTGGCTGGGATAAGCCGCCGCGCGGTCGCTCAAGCCCACGAGCTCTAGGAGCTCGTCGACCCGCCGGCGGATCTCCGGCCGGGGAAAGCCTGCTATCTCCAGAGGGAAGGCGACGTTGCCGGCCACGGTGCGCGAGGAGAGGAGGGCGAAGTGCTGGAAGATCATACCGATGCGGCGCCGCGCCTGCATCAGGGAGCGGCCGGTGAGCCTGGTCATCTCCTGTCCCGCCACCGTCACGCGGCCGGCATCCGGGCGCTCCAGCAGGTTTATGCACCGGATGAGGGTACTCTTCCCGGCTCCGCTCAGGCCCATGACCCCGAAGATCTCCCCCGGGTAGACCGCGAAACTCACGTCGTCGAGAGCCACGATCTCCCGCCGCCCCTGGCGGAAGCGCTTGGTCAGGTGCTCCACCTCGACCAGTGGCGCGGCCTCCCGCGAATCGCTCAGAATCCCGGCTGCCTGTGTCGCCACCGCCACCTCTCTCATCCTCCTCGCCCGCATCCGCGGTCGCTTCCCCGGGCATGAAAAAAGACCTCTTGAGCAGAGGTCAGACCGTCGTCCGCCTCTCCTCATCTCTCCGGGTGCTCCCGGCAGGAATTGGCACCTGGCAAGGCCTCCTCGGCCTTGCTGGTTGCCGGGCTTCATCGGGCCAGTCCCTCCGCCTCTCTCGATAAGAAGAGCGCCTATGAAACTTTGCCTCAAGTGTAACGGCCCATCGCGGGCATGTCAAGAAGTGAGCAAGCCGTTCATAAGAATGAAGACGCACCAACTACAGGAAGGCCGGATTTAGGCGGGAGTTCTAAATGGGCCGGCGGCAATCGTCTCTTGTAATGTTGTTCGTATTCCTTGCCTTCCAAAACCCGAGCCTGAACGGCTCCGGGTTCACCAGACCTACCTGCGAGGAAACCCGGGCCCTGCGGCCGGCCGACCCGCCGCCCCGGGGCGATGACGTATGGGAGCTGCAGGCCCGTCTTCTGCAGCTCGGTCTCTACGCGGGCCCGCTCGACGGGGTCTACCAGGGCGAAACGGTGAAGGCGGTGCGGCTCGCCCAAACCCTCGCCTCGTTGCCACCCGACGGGGTGGTGGATGATGAGGTCTGGCAGGCTCTGGATCGCCTGGGAAAGCCGTTACTCGGCGTGGACTCCTCCGAAGTCGCCGCCACGCCCTCCACCCACCTGCCACCGCCCCCGGGACCGCTCTTTCTCTACGTCGATCTCGACCGGGCCACGTTGACCGTGTATAGCGACGGGAAGCCTTACAAGACCTACCCCGTCGCCGTCGGCAAGAGCAGGACGGCCAGCCCCGTGGGCGACTGGAAGGTGGTCTGGAAAGACCGGGGCTGGGGCGGGGGCTTCGGGACCCGCTGGTTGGGACTGAACGTCCCCTGGGGCATTTACGGCATCCACGGCACCAACAAGCCGTGGTCAATCGGCCGGCGCGCCAGCCACGGGTGCTTTCGCATGTTCAACCGGGATGTGGAAGAGCTCTACGAGTGGGTGCCCCTCGGTACACCGGTGCTGGTACGGGGCGGGAAGCCGGTACGGGTCACCCGGCGCGAGCTGGCTCCGGGGGCCAGCGGGCAAGAGGTAGTTTACTTGCAGATGGCCCTGCAGCAGGCAGGAATGCTGGCCGGAGCGGCCGACGGCCGTTTTGGCCCCCTCACCGAAAAGGCGGTGGCCGAGTTGCAGGCAGCCCTGCGCCTGCCGGTCACCGGCCGGGCCGGAACCGACGTGCTGGTGCTCCTTGGTCTCAGGAGCCTGCCGGGCTTGAAGACCGCCTACGATACCCCCGGCTGAACTGCGAACCGGAGGGGAAACTCCACCGCGACCTGAGGGAACGGGCGAGAGGACCGGTGAAGGAGGTTGGTCGATGCCTCGCGACCGAACATACCGGGGCCTGGTTTTCGGGGGTGCCAGGCTCGCGGTCTATGTCGTCCTGGGACTCGCTCTGGCCCGGATGGCAGTAGCCCTGGACGAAAACCCGAGCCTGGTCAGGCAGGCCTGGATCAACGGGTTGCAGACCCTGGGGTTCCGCCTGCCGGGCGGGGCGCCGCCGGTCGTTCCGGCGGCAAGCTCGGAGCTCCAGCCTCTCCCTCGCCCGGACCCGCGCCCCCGTCCTGAGCAGGCCGAACCCGCGGACGGAACGGGGGATACGAACCGGATTACGCTCCACCTCTGGGAGTACCGCCTTCCCGAGCTGGGCCGCGCACCCGGCCGTTGGGCAAGCCTGCTGCCCCTCGGAGGCCAGGTCCCCGGTGACCAGGCCCGCGTGGTGGAGGCGGCCACAAGCGAGTTCCGGGAGCGCTATCCGCAGGTTGAGGTGGCAGTCACTTGGCTATCCGAAAACGAAATCACCGCCGAACTAAGTTCCGCCGCGGCGCAGGGGAAACCCCTACCGGACCTGGTGGCCTTGCCGCGAGGACGTTTGATCTCAGAACGGGCGACCGCTATCACGACCCTCCGGGGAGGGTGGTTCGGCCCGGTCGAGAACGCGATCTGCCTTCCCGAATGGGCGCTGGCCGATCTCCCCGCCGCGTCCGGAGCAGGCCCCTGGTTGATCCCCCGGTGGATGGAGTGGCAGGGCTGGCTGGTTAGCCCGCGGCTGTGGCAGCAGGCCGGGCTTCCCCTGGACGAAGTACGGACCTCCGGATGGAGTCGAAAGCAGGCTCTCGCCTGGGCCAGGAAAGCCCGGGCAGCAGCGGCGAGCAGCTCGCCCGACCGCCCGGCCACCCTTTTCCTCTTCCCTACGGCGAGCGCCTGGGAGGGACTGCTGCTCGCCGGCGGCCACCCCCGGCCTTATGAACCCTCAGCACGGGGCCCCCAGGTCGCCTGGCCAGAGGAGGTACTCCAGGATATCCTCGGTTCGTGGCGAGACTGGCTCCAGGCCGCCGGGCCGCGCCCCTTTTCGTCGAACGCTTTGAGTGATTGGACGGCTCGAGCTGCCCAAGGCAAGCTTTTTGCCGCCGGCCCCGCCGGCCCGCTCGTCTATCGTCTCTTGCAGCCCGCGGCGAACGGGACGGACCGGGACGAAGCCCCCGCTCTGGTGCCGGTTCCCGGTGACGCCCGTCCCGGCTACCCTGCCTTTGTATCCGGGTATCAGGTCCTGGGCCACCGTACCCCCTCTGAAAAGGAGCAAGAGGCCGCGGGGTCAGAACGGGTACGGCTCAGCACCGAGCTGGGGCTTCTCCTGGCCAGCAGGACCGGGGAGTGGGCCCAGCGAGAGTGGGGGTTCCTACCGGTTGCCCCCGGCGCCCGCTCCTCCCTCTCGCCGGTCGCGGGTGAGGGAGCAGATTCGCACCAGGCCGGGCTTGCCCCCTTCCTGCAACCGCAAGGAGCGATAGTGCGTGATCTCCTTCCCTTCCGGCTGGCCGAGGCTGTCGATGTCATGCTCGGGGAACTCGAACGCTACGCTCCCGACCTCGCCCGGGGCAACCTCAGCCCCGGCGAGGTGGCGCAGCGAGCGGAGAGCATTCTCCTCTCGCCCCTCGAACCGTAGCTGCCACCGGCCCGCTGGTGCATAATGAGGGATGAGGTGCCGGGCTTCAAAGAGCGAAACGGCCCCCGCGGAAAGCGACGAGACGAAATAAGGGTAGGAATGAGGAATGAACGGGCAAGAGCGCGGCGGCCCGGGAGAGCAGGACGGCACCGGCCCGATTCTCGTCAGCGCGTGCCTGGCGGGCATCGCCTGCCGGTTCGACGGTAGCGCCCGGCCGCTGGAACCTTTGGTGCGCATGGTACGCGAAGGGAAGGCAATTCCGGTCTGCCCGGAAGTGCTGGGCGGTCTTCCCACTCCTCGCGCCATCGCCGAAATCCGGCCGGGGAAAGGCCGGGTGTTCACCTCGAGGGGCGAGGACGTGACGGAAGCTTTCACACGGGGAGCGCAGGAGGTTCTTCGCCTTGCCCGTGCCGCCCGTGCCCGGCTTGCGGTTTTCAAGGAACGCAGTCCTTCCTGCGGCGTTCACCAGGTATACGACGGGACTTTTCAGGGCCGGATCGTGCCGGGCCGGGGTATCGCCACCGCCGCCCTGGTGGCCGAAGGCATCAAGGTAGTAAGTGACGAAGAGTTCACCAAGGGACAGGGCCGGGAGGGCCGGGGGACTCCCGGGCCGGCCGGGCCGGAACCGTCGCGTTGACAAGGGTGGGGGGCGTCGTTATAATCGTCTTGTTTTGAGACCCGGCCCGAAGTGAGGGGGAGGAGCCGCGCTCCCGCCCCTCGAATGGGGGTGCCGCATATGAGCGAGCAAAACCGCATGGGCGATTGGTTTCGTCGGAATTACGGCAACTTCCGGCCCTTCGGGGAGAGCGGCAAGGACGAACCACCCACCGAGGAAAATAGTGACGAAGAGTTCCAGGATTTTGAGCTGACCCTCACCTTTCCTCAACCCCCCGACAATGTCTGGCAATCGATCAAGCTGCTAAACGGGCGTCTCGTCGTGACCTTCGAGTTCGTGTTCGACGACGTGACCTCCCTGGAAAGCGGCGAGGAAGCGGACGGCGAGGCTTGAACGCGGAAGCGACGATGCCGGGGGGCCGGTGGCCGTGAGGTCACCGGCCCCTCGTTTCTTGGTCTCCCCTCGCGACCGGGCAAGCCCGGAGCAGGAGTACGGACGCGGCATGCCCGGCTTCCCCGCTTCATAGCATCCAGGTGGGGTCATCTCAAGGAAGGTAGGGAGAAGGCGGGGATACTCCCGCCCTCGGGGGGAGTGGCGCTTGACCTACGTCTGGGCCTTCCTGGTGCTGGCCGGCCTGGCAGTAATGGCGGCCAACGGTTCTCCCGACGAGATCACCCGGACGCTGCTTGCCCAGGCACGCAGCGGCTTGCAAGCTTCCTTCGATCTTTTGGCGGTGGTAGTCCTGTGGCTCGGAATCAGCCGGATAGCGGAAAAGGCCGGTCTCCTGCCCGCGCTGGCCCGGCTCGTCGCGCCGCTTCTTCGCCGGCTCTTCCCCACCCTCCCGCCCGACCATCCCGCCCTCGCCCCCATGGCTATCAACCTCACCGCGAATTTCCTCGGTCTCGGCAACGCCGCCACGCCCTTCGGGCTCCAGGCCATGAAGGAACTGGGGAAGACCAACCCGGTCCCGGGACGGATCACCCCGGCCATGACCACTTTCTTGGTTCTGAATAGTGCCTGCGTCACCGCCGTTCCGGCCACCGCCATCGTCCTGCGGGCGGCCATGGGTGCCTCCCATCCCGCTGCGATTGCCTTCCCCGCCGCGCTCGCTTCCCTGGCCGCCGCCACCACCGTGGTGATCGCGGACGCGCTCTGCCGGCATTTTCCGCCCCGGAGGCGGCCGTGAACCTCGCCGCCTGGCTCATACCGGTGCTGGTGGCCGCCGTCATCCTGGCGGCCTTGCGGCGTGGGGTCAACGTTCTCGAGGCCTTCGTCGAAGGCGCCGGTCACGGCCTGGTCCTCGTCTACCAGCTTGCCCCCTACATAATCGCAGTCTACCTTGCCATTGGCCTGGTCCAGGAGTCCGGGCTCCTGCAATGGCTCGCCCATGCCCTCGACCCCGTACTCACCCGGGCCGGGCTCCCCGCCGCCCTGTTGCCGCTCCTCATCGTACGCCCGCTCTCGGGTAGTGCGTCCCTCGCCGTGATCACCGAGATCCTGCGCACTTACGGCCCCGACAGCCTGGTGGGTGTAATGGCCTCCATCATGCAGGGAAGCAGTGACACAACCTTTTACGTGCTCACCGTCTATACCGGTGCTGCCCGCGTCCGGGAGACCGGGCGAGCCCTTCCCCTCGCCCTGCTGGGAGATCTCGTAGGTTTTGCCGCCGCGATCTACCTCGCCCGCCACTGGCACTTCTGAAGATGCCGCACGTATGCCCGAAGCCGCCGGGAGGCAATACTGGGGAGTAGAACCAGAGGGGCGAAATCCCCGGGGAAAGGAGAACCTACCGTGGCGACGTCCGGCCGGCTCCTATGTGAGGCCACTTTGTTACCGCTTGAGGCGACCAACTCGGACGAAATCATCAATGACGGCATAAAGACGCTTGCCCTCTACGAGGTAAGCTACGAGGTCGGCCCGATCAGCACTACGGTGAAGGGCGAGCCGGACCAGGTATGGGGCGCGCTGCGAGGGATGTACGAGCGTGCCGCCCACCAGGGCCGCGAGGTCATGCTGGTGGTCAAGATAACCAACGGCTGATCCGTGAAACTTCCCGCGTCCTGGGGCATTGCCCTGGCTTCCCGTCCGTGTCAGGGAGCAAGGGGGATACTGATCCGGACCGAGGCGACCAAAGAGGTCTGGCCACTACCTCCCAGACCCGTGCGGTCGTGCTCCACTCCCACCTCCACGTTAACCTTCATGTCGCGCCAGTTGAGGCTCTGGCCCACGCTGATACGAACCTTTTGCTGCTCCGAGCTGGTCCCCGCTTGCTGCGGGACAACTGGCTGGCCTTCGCCGGCCTGGCGGATGAAGCGAACTTCACCGTAGGTGGAGACGGTAGCCTGGACGGAGACCGTGGTCTGGTCCCCCCCGGGTTCACCGGCGGCCAGCACGGCTTTGACCGGCACCCGGGCAACTTGAGCCGCCGCTTCCTCGCCGGCCTGGCCGTTCCCGGCGACCCGGCGCGCGGCTTCCTCTAGGGCCTCGCGATCCACCGCCATACCGAACCGCAAAGGGAAGACCCAGGCCGGCAACGCCACCGGCCGCGTGCCCTGCCAGCCGACCCGGACCACCAGGAGTTCGCTCCCCGGACCCAACCAAAACCCCAGCGGCTGGCCGTTCAGATAATAACTGTTTGCAGGGTTGGTATCCTTATAAACATTGGGGCTCGTGCGCGCGTATTCCACCTGGATCTGCTGCGTCCCCTCCGCCTTGCCCGGGTTAACGACCAAATCCTTCTGCCACCCGAGAAGCCACGCGCTACGATCCCAGGTTGAACTCCCCGCCTCCGGGCGCCCCCCGCCCGTGTCTCCCCGGCCAGATCCGGGAGCCAGGTAGGGTGGATCGTCCAGGAAAAGCTCCCCGTACAGCCGGCCGCCTCCGGGCAACTCGAGGCTGGCATCCAATCCTAGATTCTCATTCATCTCTCCCGCTGAACCATCTTCACCGCCGGCCAGCCACTGCCAGAATCCTTGAGGAACAAAGGGGAAGAAGTATTCGGGTCGCCAGGGAAAGCTGCCACGAACCGAAGCGGTCTCCGTGACCCCCAGCTGGAAACGACTGGTTGCGTTAAGCAGCCCCTGCCATTCCCAGCGCCGGGCCAACAGGAAGCGACCGTCCTGCCAGTCGAGGGCCGCTACCCCCTGGCGGTAATCCAGCGAAGAGCGAGAGTAATCCACCAGGAGCCAATCGAGCGGGGTAGCGCTTCCCAGTGTGAGCTGGCCGAAGCGACCCGGACCCCAACTTACGGCCTGCCGGCCGAGGGTGGGACGGAGCGTGCCTCCCGCCAGGGCCAACTCCCCTCCGTCGAGCAGCGTTTCGAACACTTTGTCTATCTGGGAACTTACCCCGGAAGGAGCGCTGGAAGCGCCGGCGCCGGTCTGGTTGCGGGCGGCAGCCTCCGCCTGCCTCCAGACGGGCGACTGCACCGGCTCCAGGGGGATCCGCACCACCGTTTCGAGCTCCACCTTACCGGTGACCACCGTCCCCGTCGCGGCCGGAGAAGACGGCAGAGCCCCGGTTTGTCCCCAAGCCGGGTTAACCCCGGCGGCAAGGCCCGAGAGAAAGAATGACAGAAAGCCGGGGAGGATGCCTGCCAAAACCCACCGGGACGACTTTTTCGACCAGCCCGTGATCAAACCTGACGCCTCCCTTCCCTGTGCGGGCGTCCCGTAACGTCACCGCAGCCGGCTGGGGGTTGGCTAGCGCGCCGGCCTGGTTGCCCGGGGCCGCTGTGGAAAGAAGAACCGGCGCCAGCCCGCCCGCACCGATCGGGGCCGGCCACGGGAATCGATAGGAATGGGTTCGACGGCGGCCACATATTCTCCTGCCAGAACATGGCTGGGCCACTCGCAACCGATCAGTCGTGCTTGTTCTCTGCCCGCCACGGCCTCGATCGTACGCAGGGCCGCCTCGAGCCGTGGCGGCCGGCGCTCGGGGTCGTGACCGTCACTGCCCAAGAGGTGGGTCAGCCCGTGGCGCAGAAAAAGCAGGGCTGCGTTCTGGACGGGCTCCCCGAAGCGCCCGGTCAGGCTTTCCGCGTCCACCTGCGTCATGACCCCCTGGGCAACCAGTTCATAAAGGAGATAAGGATGTTCCTGGAGATAGGTGTTTCGTTCCGGGTGAGCGAGCACGGGGACGATACCATGAAGCAGGAGCTCGAAGCAGACGGGGGCAACATAGTTGGGATAACTGTAGAAGGGCAGTTCGGTGAGGACGTAACGGCGCTCCCCCCGCACGGTAAGGGAGGGTTGCCCGGTCAGAACCTCCACCAGGTCGGGCCGGAAGGTGACTTCGGCGGCAAGATGGAGCCGGAGCGGAAGGTTCCGGCGGAGGATAGCCTCCTGCAAGCTTCGGAAGGATTGGATCACCGCCTCCTCGGCCGGCGAATAGGTGTCGTGCAGGGCATGCGGGGTAGCCACCACGTCAGTAATTGCCTCGGCCACCGCTACCTCGGCCATGGCCAGTGCTTTTTCCAGCGTATCCGGGCCATCGTCCACGCCCGGTAGGAGGTGACAGTGGAAGTCTACTTTCCGAGGGCCAAGCGATGGACGCGCATCCACTTTGATGCTACTCCCCCCGGCGCGGCGAACGGGACGGTTGCGAGGTTACGTGACTCGGGTCCTCATCCCGCGGGGTATCAACGGAGGCGGCCGCCTCGGAGCGGGCGTCGCTGCCCGCGGCGTGGCGGTAATAGTAATAGTAGTAATAGCCGTAACGACCGCCCCGCATTTGCACGTCATTCAGGATGACGCCGAGAATCCTGGCTCCCACCCTTTGCAGATTGAGCCGGGCTTGCCTGGCCGCCTCCCGGTCGGTGTGGCCGGAACGAACGAGGAGAATCACCCCGTCCACCCGCGGGGCGAGTACGGCCGCGTCAGTGATCGCGACCACCGGCGGGGCGTCGAAAAGAGCCAGGTCGTACATCTCCTGCAGGCGAGCGATTATCTCCCCCATCGCCGCGGAGCCCAGCAGTTCAGAAGGGTTGGGAGGAAGCGGGCCCGACCCCAGGAAGGAGAGGTTTTCGATGCCGGTCGGCTGGATCGCCTCTTCCAGAGGAACCGTACCTAGGAGGACGTTGGTGAGACCCACCCGCTCCGGCCGGTTGAGGAGCCGGTGCAACGCCGGGCGTCGCAGGTCAGCATTGACCAGGAGCACTTTGCTCCCCGCCTGGGCCATCGCCACCCCCAGGTTGGCCAGGGCCGTCGTTTTGCCCTCGTCCGGACCGGCACTGGTGATGAGCAGGGTGCGCAACGCGTGTCCTACCGCTGCAAACTGGATATTGGTGCGCAGGGTCCGGTAGGCCTCTGCCACCGGCGACTTGGGCTGATGGTGTACTATCAGCATGTCTTCCTGGGCCAACTCATTCTCCCCTTCCCGGCCGGCCGCGGTGCGCTCGGGATCGCCCGCTCCGGCGTCGAAACGTAAACCAGCTCCGTACCCCCGACGTGCTCCAACCCCCGGCGGCGCTCGCCTGCGCTTCGACGATAGACGGGATCAGGCCCAGGACGGGTAGCTCTAGCTCTCGTTCCACGTCCTCCTGGGTCTTGAGGGAGGTGTCGAGGAACTCGAGCAGGAAAGCCACTCCTACCCCGGCCAAGAGGCCGAGCATGAGAGCGATGGCCAGGTTCAGCTTCACCCGGGGGCTGACCGGGGAGGTGGGACGAACCGCCGGGTCGATGACCCAGACGTCGGATATCTGCATGTTTTCGGCGATGCGGGTCTCCTCGTAACGGGTACGAAGCATCATGTAAACCTGCTCGTTCACCTGCACGTCACGGTTGAGTCGTGCCAGCTCCAGCTCCTTTTGGGGCAGGCCGTTCAGGACGGCATTGTTTTGCTGGATCAGCCTGGCCAGCGCATCACGCCGGGCTTCGAGAGAAAGGATGTCGGTCTGCAAGTTGAGCAGCTTTTCGAGAAGTGCCTGATAGACCGGGTTGAGCGATTCGGTTTCCGAAGGAACGACCTTAGCCACTTCCTTCGCCAGCTGGTCCCGCACCTGTTGGATCTGGGCCTTCAGATCGAGCACGCGGGGATGCTGCTCGGTGAACTGCTCCTGAGCCCCGGCGAGCTGGGTCTCCAGGTCGGCCAGGCGCGTCCGGTAATACTGGATCATGGGGTTATCGGCGATCTGCCGCGCGGTGACCAGCGTTTGGGGCTGGGCCTGAAGCTGCTTTTCCACCTCCCGCCGGCTTTCCTCCGCCTGGTGTAGATCCACTTCCGCCTCCGCCCGCATGGTTTCCAGCTCGGCTATCTTGTTGAGCAGGACTTTCGTCTCCTCGGTGGGGGAAATCACCTTCGAACTCTCACGGAAGCGCAACTGCAGGTCCTCGGCCTGGCGAAGCTGGGCCTGCACCTTGGGCAGCTGCTCTTCGATAAAGGCAAGGGCGCTGCGGGTCCCCCGGCGGTTGTATTCCTCGCTCAACTGCTGGAACGCGGTGACCAGCGCGTTGGTGGCCTGTTGGGCGAAATCCGGATCCTGGGAACGGACCGTCACTTTGATCGTGTCGGTACCCTGGATTGGCTGAACCTGGACGTTCCCAGACAACTCCGCAAAACGCGGGTTGCTCGATTCGGCCGGTATTCCCAGCAGGCCGGCGGCCCGGCGCACTATCTCCCTACTGCGCAGGATGGCCGCGTAGTTTTGCAGGGGGTCTTTGGCCCCCGCCAGGAAACCTTCCGGCGTGAACGGAAGCTGCGTCGTTTGCGACGAGGAACGAATCAGTATGGTGGCCGATGATTCGTATATCCTCGGGCTCATACTGGTAGCCAGCACGGCACCGATGAGCGCCACCAGGACGAGCGCCAGTATCTCCCACTTGCGCCGGATCAGCACTTCGAGGTACTGCCGCAGGTCTATCTCCATTTCCTGGGCCTCGATAGCCCCCGCCCGTTCGCTCACTCCCCGTTACCCCCTACTGCGCCTCTACCATGACGTACCTGCACCGTCACCGCTTACCCGCACTCATACCCCTTACCCGGACCCATACCCTGGTTACAGTCCGAGCAGGTCCTTGAAGAGCTTGATCCCGCTTAAGAAACTGAAGATCTTCTGCCAGTCGGGCTTGCCGGTCTCGGGCACGTATATGATGTCACCCGGCTGGATGAGCGGATTCTCCCGAGCATCGCCCTGGAAGACGAGCCGATCCTTGCCTAGGCTATAGGTGGTGGACTGCCGGGGATCGCCCCCCCGGTAGATACCCACCGCCTCCAGCGCGGCCCGTTCCGTCGGCCCGCCGGCCAAGCCGATCGCGTCCATCACCCGCATCCCGGGCTGGATCGTGTAAAGCCCAGGGTTGCGGACCTCTCCAAGCACCAGTACCTGGCGGAGCGCCTCCGGGAGGTAGACCACGTCACCCGGCTGTAGCACCAGGTTGGCTTCCGGGCTTCCCGTGCCCAAGATATCGGTGTAATTGACCGTAAACAACCGCTCGGGCGTCTCCTGGCCCGCGGTCACCCGCCGCAGCACCGTGATTGCCTCTACCCGGGCGTCCGGCGACGGTCCTCCCGCAAGTGCAATGAGATCCAGGAGGCGGGAACCCGGCGGCAGGGTGTAAGCGCCCGGGCGTGCCACCTTCCCCAATATCGCCACCTGGCGAGCCGGAGGCAGGTAGAGAACGTCACCCGGCTCGAGCAGCTCGTTCTCGTCGCTCGCCGGGTTCGCCAGGAGCCGAGCGAGGTCCAGGACCTTTTGAACCGGTGGTTCGCCGCGCCGGGTGAGCGTTAGCGCCGGATAATCGGCCTGCTCGGTGGGCCCGCCCGCCGCCGCCAGAGCATCCAGCACTCGGGCCCCCGTTTTCAACGTATAGGCACCGGGTGAACGTACTGCACCGTAGACCAGCACCCGTCGTTCTCGCTCCGGGACGTAGATGACATCACCGCCGCGAACCCGCCGGTTGGCAGGCCCCGCCGGGTCGGCCAGGGCCGCTTGGGCATCCACTTCCTCGGTGAACGAAGGTTCAGCCGACGTAAACTGAACTCGCGCCAGATCCGCCGCCTCCAGCGGGCCGCCGGCCGCGGCCAGGGCCTGCACCAGGGTAGCCGGCTCGTCCAGAACGTAACTGCCGGGAACACGTACCGCTCCGAGCACGGCCACCGCCTGCAGGCGTCGTGGTACCACGATGACCTCTCCGCCCCGCAGTACCCGATTGGCCTCGTTACCGGGGTTGGCCAGGAGGACGTCTAGGTCAAGCCGGTCCATGCGCCCTCCCCGGCTCAAGGTTACCTGCCGCCGATCGGCCGGGGCCGTAAGTCCTCCGGCCTGAGCTATCGCGTCGAGCACCGTCATCCCGGGCTGCACGGGGTACTGCCCGGGCCGGGTTACCTCGCCCAGCACCGTCACCTGTTGCCGGCCTTGGGGCACGTACAGGATGCTCCCGGCCGGAAGCAGGACGTTAGCCGCCCCACCCGGATCCCGCACCGCCGCCTCCAGATCGAGCGTGGTTGTTTTCCCTTCTACGGGATCGGTCAGCGTTACCGCCCCGAGATCGGCATCGGGTAGAGTCCCGCCCGCCGCCGCGATCACGTCCACCAAACGCATCCCCGCCCGCCAGGCATAAGCCCGCGGCGCCCGTACCTCCCCCAGAACCACCACCTCGGGTGGCCCCTCCGGGAGATAGATAACGTCCCCGGGAATGATCTCCACGTTCTCCGCCGAAGCCGGATCCTGGA
>DUMU01000028.1 GCA_012839805.1 Bacillota bacterium
CCCGCCGTCCCCGCCGTCCCCGCCGCACCCGCCGCACCCGCCCCGGAGCTCCCGCCGCTCCCACCCGGACTCGATCCCCGTACGCCGGTGTCGAAGCCCACGGCCACCTTACCCGAGCCCGCCGTAGAGCCCGAACTCCCCTCGTACCGGGTGAGAAACTCGACTGCCTGCCGGGTCACCTGCCCGTAGTCGGCCCCCCGGGCGATGGAGACCACGGCCCGGTAGTCTTCCGGCAGGGGGTTCAGCTGAACCGTACGTACCTTACCCGTGTTGCTGCCAGTAACTCCCCGAACCTCACTCTGGCCCGTATTACCCTGACCGGCTACCAGCACGGCCACGGCAAGGACGGCAACGGCCAAACTGGCTTTGGCTTTTGTGCTCATCCCCACCCCGACCTCCTGTTGCCATTTGTTACCATGCAACGCACCCAAACCCCAAGCGCCTTTCCCTTCGCCGGATCAAAGCCGCCAGGCGAAGTGGACGGCATATCCGAAGACGAGCGCTCCGAACCAGGCAAAAGCCACGTAGCGCAAGAGCCAGCGGCGGCCGGCGATGGCGCCTATGGCAGTTAGGTTCGCCACTTTCGTAGCCGGGCCTGCGATCATGAACGCCATGAGGACGCCGGGGTCGGCACCGGTAAGAAGCAGTTCCCGAAGGAGCGGGATCGTACCGCCCCCGCAGGCGTAAAGCGGGATGCCCAGCGAGGCTCCGGAGAGGATGGCGGCAGGGTTGGCATCGCCCAGGACCCGGAGCAAAAGCGTTTTCGGCACCCAGAGGTCGACGGCGGCAGCCAGGACCATGCCGATCACAAAGTAGCGGCCGGAAAACCAGGCGGCGGCCACGAACTCCCGGGCAAAGGCAGCCAGAGAACGCCGGGGCAGCGACTGATCGGGCAGGCTCCGGTCCTGCCCCGGGCCACGGCGCCGGCTTCGCGGCCGGTCTTCGAACCGCAGGCTGAGCTGGAAGCAGGACTGGGAACGGCCCTGCGCTGTGGGCCCGACCTCGTCCCCACTCCGGTCGCTGATTGTCGCCAACTGGATCAACCATCCGGCCACGCTCCCCAGGACGATGGCAGCCCCGGCACGCAAGAGGGCCAGCGGCCAGCCCAGGGCCAGGCTGAAGACGAACAGGGCGGGGTTGATGAGGGGAGAAGAGACGAGAAAGGCTGCCAGTACGGCCTCGGGAACACCACCGCGCTGAAGGGTTCCCAGAATGGGCATGGCGCCGAAGAGCGAGAACGGGGAAACCGCGCCGGCGACCGCCCCGCCGATGATAGGAAGCAGGCCCGCTCGGCGGCCACCAGCAGCGCCCCGAACTCCGGGCCCGTCATCGGGACGGGCAACGGCCCCGGACGGGTGGCCGTTGGAGGTCAAGCGCAGCGCCAGGGCCCGTTCTATGCCGCTTACCCGTGCCAGCGAACCCAGCACGACGCCAAAAAGCCAGTACGGCCAGAGTATGCGTATCTGTGCCAGCGTGATCCGAAGGAGTTGCATGTGGTAACGCTTTCGGCCTGGCAGCATCGACTCCTGCCGGCCCTTTCTGCCAGAGAACAGCATCGTACGGACCGAGGCCGGCGAGGCGGGTCTGACGACCCGGCTTAGAACTGCCGAAGCGGTTAGCGCCAGATCCGGGTGGAACGGCTTCACCCGTAAGACAAAGGGGGGCTGCGCCCCCTTGGCCGGTGCCCAGGGGCGCCCCCCGGATGAAAGCTACGGCTTTCCTCTTCTACAACTCCTTGCCAAATCCTGCTGCCGGATCACGGTTGGGGGAATCTTTTTCTTCGCCACTCTCCGCCGGCCTTGAACATATACCGTTCACTCGAAGCGGCCAGGAAGCGGAGGACGGGGTCGTCGCAGCGAATCTTCCGCAACGGCAGATGCCCCGCGATCTTGGCCTGCATCCGCTCCAGCGTCAAGTCTTGCGGCTCGACCGTGATGAGAACGACCCCCTGCTCCTGGCTGATACCCTTCTTCATCAAGTCCCGGGCCTGCGTCGCCTCGACCTGGCGAAGGTCGGAGTAGAGGTCCGTGGGACGGTAGTGCTGCGGTCCGTTGAACTCGAAAGCTACCCCGGTCGAGTACCACCGGTCGTATTCGAGATTCTCACCGGTAAGGGGGTTGCGCAAGAACCCAGGCCGAGCGTTGTCGTTATACTCCTCCGAATCGACCAGCAAGTTCAACCATTCTCTCATGAGCGCCTCGCCGCCGAAGCGAGCCCGGCTGAGCCGGGCCTGTACCCGCTCGAGTTCGGCTTCCCGCTCGGCGAGGACCGGGTTGCACATAACAAACCTCGTCTGGTAGCGTCCAGTGCGTTCGACTCGGAGCCAACCGCTTTCCACCAGCTCGACAATGTGCCGGCGCAGCGTGTGGCGATCCATTGCGAATCGCCGGGCCAGTCTGCTCCAGCGTTCCACAACCTCCCCGGTTTGATCGGGACACCAAGCCAGCAGGGTAAGGAAAACCACCTTCGACGTCGCGGAGAGAGAGGCTACCAGCAGGTCAGCCGGCGCACGGATCTCGTATCGTCCAAACTCCAAGCTTCGCCCTTCTTCTTGCTGGGACTGGTCGTGTCGTTCGCTCTCCTGACTTGGCCGCTCCATATTAGATTAGTCCCTCACTTTTTCAACCGCGTGTGCTAGTTGCAAGCCTGGCATCCATATTATCCCATGACTGGCACTATCTGTCTACTAGCCAGACCCACCCGGTGGTTGGCCGAGGGCCGAGCCAGCCACCACCCGTCAACTGCTAAAGGAGTGCACCGGTCGCTGAGGGAAGATCCCGTGACGCCGCAATGGGACTTTCGTGGGGGAGAGAGCACATGGCTACTGCTGAGGTTACGGTTATGCGCGGCGGAAACCGCAGCAGCACACGACTCTAGGACTGGGTTGCGCGGCCCCGGGTAAGTTCCCCCGACCCCCGGTCAGGTTGTGGATGTGAGATGGCGCAGTTTTGCACCATCCGCACACCAGATAGTGGTGCAAGAATGCACCACATACGGGGTTGGGGGCCGGTCAAGGGCGGAGGACCGGCAAGGGCAGGATGCCGAAGCCCAGCTAAAGCCCGGGCCCGAGTATGACCGCAGGCAATCCCGGGATTAGGTGAGCCGGAGGGGGGGCGTCGCGGAGGCGAGATGGCACAACGGTGCACCAGTCATCAAAGCCGGGTTGGTGCAACAGTGCACCATTGCCTTCCCGCCATCGCCCTTACCGACTGCCAGTGCCCTCGCCATAGTACCCCCGCCACAGCGCTAAGAGGCCAGGTTGGACGGCGGGCCGGCGGCACCGGGGGGCCGGCTGTATTGGCCCCCCGGCGGATGTACTAGCAGGACTTCCCGCTGCCGTATCGAAGAAGAAAAGGGAAAAAGTGAAAGGAAAAGGAATCCGAAAGGGGTGGTCGGAAGCACGACACAAAGAACCCGGGATGGGTCGAGGACAGGCAAGATGGGCCAATCATAGGTTGCTCGCCAATGTGGTTCCAACATCACGCACAAGGAGTGAGAGATGATGTTGAGCCTTAAGAAGGGTGTCTTGCTGGTAGCAGTGCTGGCTGCGGCAGTCCTGGCAACCGGGGCGGTCGCCCTGGCCGCGGCGGGCGACGTGCTCTTCGAGGATGATTTTTCCGCCGGCCTTGATAAGTGGTATCTGGACACCGGTACGGGCGCTAACCCGAGCAACTTCTTCGTCGACCCCGCAGCGAAGGCGATGGTCTTCGATCCCGTCGGCTTTGGCAACGCCTTCGCCGGCGATGAGAATTGGAAGGATTACGCCTTCGAGGCCGATGTGATCATCCGTGAATACCCGCAGTACGGCAACTTCCGGTTCTTCCTGCACATGAACGAGCTCTGGTTCGGGTATGGCGTCTCGTTCCTGGCCGACGGAATGATGATTTTCCGCTTCGACGGCAACTGGGACGTACGGGAGGTGCTGGGCGAGGTATGGGACCCCAAGGCGGGTATCCCTCTTGACACGCTGACCCACGTGCGAGTAGAGATCCGGGGTAACCAGTTGACCGTCTTCGTCAATGGTGAACAGGTTGCTCAGGTCGAAGACCCCGACGGCGTTTATCCCAGCGGGCGGGTCGGCTTCCGGTTCGACTACGTCCGGGGTGAGGTCCGCAACGTAAAGGTGACCGCCCTGTAAGGTGGCTCCATTCCGGCCCGAGCCGGGATATGTGGCGTTGTTGAGGCACCGCAGGAAAGCGTGATCACCGGTAGCAGAGAGCCGGCCGGACGCCGGCCGGCTCTTTGTCTAATCGCTGCTACTGCCGCTGGCAGGCGGCGCGGCATGATCTCCAGGGTCTTGGCGGAAAGCGCTCCCGGTCCATCTTCTTATCCGCCTCGCAGCGAAGCTCTTGAAATTTCTGAATTCTGGCGCCCAACCGCAGCTCACCTTCTCTAACTCCCCCGCGCCGAACGGGGTTGACCCGCCACCGGGCCAGGCCGGGGACACGTCCACATCCTTGACCTGTTCGTCCGGTATCGAGGCGATCTTCGCAGCTGAACCGGAGGTTGACTACGCGACCGTAGAATGCCATAGTGATATATGTCAATCCCGTAACCCGGCCCCAGGCAGGCACTGGGTTGCCGGTCTGCAACGAGGGCGCCTGGGAGACAGGCTCGGAGATAGCAACTTATAGCGGAGAGCAGGATTCGGCCGATGGTGCTGGAAAGGGTTGACCCGGGAATTCCGGGGCCGCGATACCTGCAGGTTGTCGACATGCTCCGCCGGCGGATTGCCGCCGGTGAATGGCCGGTGGGGACGCGCATTCCCTCCGATCGCGACCTGGCTGCCCGACTGGGCGTCAGCCCCGTGACCGTCAGCCGCGCGCTCCAGCGCCTGAGTGAAATGGGGATGGTGCGCCGGGAGGTAGGGCGGGGCACGTTTGTAATCGCCGACAGTCCGCAGCAACAGCTGGACGTCCATTTAAGAGTGTTGTTCGGAACCAGTCTGGCGCCGGAGACCGTGCGAACCGATTACTATCTGGGCCCGCTCTTGCGCGGATTGATCGACGAAGCTTCGAAGCAGGGTATCCTCTTCTCCTTTGGAGAGTTACGCTCCGGGCAGAAGCCTGCCAAAGTCGAGAGTGTCAATAACGACGCTCTAATCTTCGTTGCGCCCATGGAGGATCATGTCGGGCTGCTGCGCAGTCTGTATCAAGCCAAACGTCCCTACGTCATACTCGGCGCGCATTGGCACGACCTTCCCGCCCCCAGTGTCGATAGTGACAACTTTGAAGCCGCCAGGCGGGTAGCGAAGCGGCTGGCAAAGCTCCGGCACCGGCGAATAGCGTTCTTGGGAGCTTTTGCGGGCGCCCCCAACACCCGTGATCGTCTGCTCGGGTTCAAGGCGGGGCTCGCCGAGATGGGGCTCGCAGTCGACCAGGAACTGATCAGCGTGCTTCCGAGCAACATCAACGCGGCAGCCGAAGAGACACTCGAACGTTGGATGGCCAAAAGCAACCGCCCGACGGCCGTTTTCGCTGCCGGGTATGAACTCGCGATTTGGACCTACAAATACCTTCTCCGCACCGGGCTGCGGGTCCCGCACGACGTGTCATTGGTGGGTTTCGACGACAATCCGGCTGATTTCTGGGATCAAAACCCCATTACGACTGTCATACAACCTCTCTACCGTATGGGGGTCGAGGCGGTCCGCCTGGCGCTGGCCAACCGGCTTACGTTTCCGCCAAGCACGAAGAGCATCATTCTGTTGCCCTGCCGGTACGTGGAACGGGGCAGCACGGCCAGGGCAGCTGCAGGGCCCTAGGGGTTAGCTACCCACCCGGGTCTGCCAGCGCAGCGTGCCAAAGCAGGCCGGGCCGGTAAGGGTGGGAAAGGTGGTGACAGGCACACCCGCAGCGGTTTAGTACACGACGGCAACGTTTCCGTAGTCGACTCATTCGCCTATCCGCAAGGAGGGGAAGCAGATGTCAATTGCGTCATTCGGGCGTAGGCTCACCCCAAAAGCCGTCTTGGCCGTCATCCTGGTTGTCTTGGCACTCGTGACCTCCGTCGCTCCCGTCCTCGCGAAGACTGTGATCACCGTAGCTACCTACGGTGACATCATCACCCAAAAAGACACATGGGAGGACATCAAAAAGACCTTTGAGGCCCAACACCCCGACTATGAACTGTCTTACACCGTTATTCCCTACAATGACTACATCACGAAACTGACCACTCTGTTTGCCACGGGCAAATATCCTGATGTTTTCCAGTGCTGGGCTCAATACAAGCCGCGCTGGGCAGAGGACGGAATCCTTCTGGATGTAACCTCGTTCGTCAACAACAGCAAGCGACTGGATTTGAACGACTACTTCCCGGTGGCTTGGGAGGCCACCAAGTACAAAGGCAAGTACTATGGTACGCCGCACGACTTCAACTCCGAAGTATACTATCTCAACGTGAACATGGCCGAGGAAGCGGGACTGCCAATCCCGTCCCTGGATTGGGACTGGCAGGACTTCGAACGTTATGTAGCCAAGATGACCCGGCCGGACGAAGGAATCTTCGGAACCAACCATTCGCTGCAGTGGGGAGGCGGGCTCCAGTGGGTCTACAACTTCAGCGGTCACTACTGGCTGACCGACAATAACACCAAAGCGGCGGTTGCGGATCCGAAGGTTATAGACATGGTCAAGTTCTGGTTGAAGCTGACTTTTGACTTGAAGGCCGCTCCCTCGGTCCTAAAACCAGCACAGGGCGGAAAAGATGAGTTTGGCGGCTATTTCGGCGTCTGGCAAGGTTGGGTCGCGTATCTGGACCAACTGTCCAAAGCCGAGCAGAGTGCCCGGGCGGCGGGTAAGGACTTCTGGGAGTGGACGATGCTTCCTTACCCCGCCGGGCCGGTGGCGCAGCGCAACTTCGCCCAGGGCCACATGTGGAGCATCTACGCCAAGCATCCGAATCCCCAAAAAGCTTGGGTCCTGGCGGAGTGGCTGGCCAGTTACGAAGGTCAGAAAGTTTGGGCCCGCAAGCACGCCTTCCAGCCACTGATGCCCAAGACCGAGCTTTGGGAGAGTTACCTCAGCTTCCTGCCGAAGGAGAAATACCAGAAAACCGCGGCCTTCTTACTCGGATATCTGTATCCCAAGTACGCGCTGAACTTCCCGTACTGGCCGACCTATCCGGAGATCCAGCAGGTCTGGACCCAGGCGATGTCCGATATCTTCTTCGGGCAAAAGTCGCCTGACACCGTGCTGCAAAACGCCAACGCCCGGATGGAGGCGATCCTGGTGCGCCGCGGCGCGAAATAGGCTGCGAACTGGGCCGCCGCCGAGACCCGGCCTGCCGGTTAGCCGGCCCGGCAAGCCGGGCCGCAGGCGGGGCTTATAGCTCAGGCCGGGGGCGGGAGTAGCGGCCTATTCCTCTCCCGGCCTGTTCTGCTTCTCGTCTACTTCCCGTCTACCCATCTAGTCCTCTTTCCCCACCTGGCCTCTCTCCAGGAGCGAACTGGCCGCGGCGAGCTCCTGCCGGAAGGGCTCATACCCGGTGGACCCCGGAGCGCGGCGCGCCGCTACCACGTTCCGCAGGGCGAGGGCCTCAAACACGTCCGGCTGGATGAGCTGGGCAGCACCCGCGCCCACCAACCCCCGCAGTTCATCCAGGGAAAGATCCTCGAGCCGGCACCCCTTCTCCAGGCAGTAGCGCACGGCGCGGCCCACTGCTTCGTGGGCCCTTCGAAATGGCATCCCTTTCCTCACCAGGTAATCTGCCAGGTCGGTAGCGTTCAGAAAGCCGCCAGACGCCGCTTCTTCCATCCGTTCCGTTCGCCAGCGGGCGGTGGCCAGCATGGGCGCAAGCAGCCGCAAACTCCCCAGCACCGTATCGACCGCGTCGAAGAGCGCTTCTTTGTCTTCCTGCAGATCCTTGTTGTATGCGAGCGGCAACCCCTTGCAGACGGTTAACACTGCCAGCAGGTCGCCGAAAACCCGGCCGGCCTTTCCCCGTACCAGTTCCGCCCCGTCCGGGTTCTTCTTTTGCGGCATGATGCTCGACCCGGTTGAGTACGAGTCAGAGAGTTCAACAAAGCTGAACTCGCTGCTCGACCAGAGCACTATCTCCTCTGCCAGCCGGCTCAGGTGCATCATGATGATGGAGAGATCCGATAGCGCCTCCACCACATAGTCCCGGTCGCTCACCGCGTCCAGGCTATTCTCGCTGATCCGGGAGAAGCCGAGCTCACGGGCGACCCACTCCCGGTCCACCGGGTAGGGAACTCCGGCCAGCGCCCCGCTCCCTAAGGGACAGGCGTCCGCCCGGCGCAGGCAATCTGCCAGTCGCTGCCGATCCCGCTCCAGCATCCAGAAGTAAGCAAGAAGGTGATGGCCGAGCAACACCGGCTGCGCCCGCTGCAAGTGGGTATAGCCGGGCATGATGGTCTCACCGTATTGCTTGGCCAGCTCAACGAGCACCCGCTGCAGTTCCCGGACCGCCTCGTCGACCCCGCCCGGTCCGGCCAGCGCTTCCTTTAGATAGAGCCGGGTGTCCACCTGCACCTGGTCGTTCCGGCTACGGGCAGTGTGCAGGCGCTTGCCCGCTTCCCCTACCCGCTCCACCAACCAGGCTTCGACCAGCGTATGTATGTCCTCCGGCTCTTCCGGCTCGTGCGGTCCGGCCACGGCGGACTCCCACGTTGAACCTGCCTCGGGCCAGCGCAACCGGCCACTTTCCAGATCCGCCCGGATCGCTTCCAGGCCGGCCACGATTCGCTCGGCCTCCTCCTCAGGGATAATGCCCTGCCTCCCCAGCATCCGCGCGTGAACTATGCTCGCCCGAAGGTCCTGCCGCCACAGCCGCCGGTCGAACCGGTAAGAGTTCTGGAAACGAGCGAGGATCTTGGCGATCTCACCGGCGAACCGCCCGCCCCAAAGCTTGGTCTCCACTTGCTCACCTTCTTTTTTCTTTCCGGCGCCCTGCAGGCTTGCCGGCGCCTTGCAGGCGCGCACGTTCCCGTTGCACCCGGGCCCGGGCCGCGAGCCGGAACGCCCCGGCTCGGCCGCAAGCTTACTGCAAGCTCACTGCGCCTGGTCCTGCGCTTGGCCTTGCGCTTGGTCCTGCGCTCGGCCCTGTACCCAGCCCCGCCCCCGGACCGCGGCCCGCACCGCCAGCGGCAGACCGAAGAGATTGATGAAGCCCGTGGCATCGGACTGCCGGTAGACCTCATCGGCGCCGAAGGTGGCGAGGTCAGTTCGATAAAGCGAGCCTTCCGCCCGGCGCCCGGTCACCGTGCAACTACCTTTGTAAAGCCGGAGCCGGACCTCTCCGGTCACCTCCCCCACCAGCGTCGAGACGAACGCATCCAGCGCTTCCCGCAGGGGCGACCACCAGAGGCCGTAGTAAACCAGTTCAGCATACTTGAGGGCTACGGCCTCTTTGAAATGGAGTGCCTCGCGGTCAAGTACCAGGTGCTCCAGCTCTCGCCAGGCGGTATAAAGCAACGTCCCGCCCGGCGTCTCGTACACTCCCCGGGACTTCATCCCTACCAGGCGGTTTTCCACGATGTCCACCCGGCCGATCCCGTAAGACCCTCCCAGCTCGTTCAGGCGCTGCAACAGTGGCAACGGAGCCAGTCTTTCCCCATTGAGTGAAACGGGACGACCTTTCTCGAAACCTATCTGGATCTCCCGCGGTTCATCAGGAGCTTTCTCGGCCGAAACGGTATGAAGGAACATATCCTCGGGCGGCGCGGCCCAGGGGTCTTCCAGGATTCCGCCCTCATAGCTCGTGTGCCAGAGGTTGGAGTCCATTGAGTACGGCTTCTCTTTCGTGACCGGTACCGGAATGCCATGGGCCCGGGCGTACTCGATTTCGTCCTCCCGGGAACGGAAAGTCCACTCCGGCTCCCGCCACGGAGCGATCACCCGCAGATGGGGTGCGAACGCTTTGTAGGTGAGTTCGAAGCGCACCTGGTCGTTCCCCTTGCCCGTGCAGCCGTGAGCCAGGGCATCCGCCCCCAGCTTCAGAGCCAGTTCCACCTGGCGGCGGGCGATGAGTGGACGGGCGATCGAGGTTCCCAGCAGATACTGTCCCTCATACAGAGCCCCCGCCCGCATCATTGGAAAGAGGAAATCCCGAATGAACTCCTCCCGCAAGTCCTCGACAAAAACCTGGTCGGCGCCGCTCATCAGAGCTTTGCGACGGATGGCCTCCAGGTCCTCGCCCTGGCCGACATCGGCCACCATGGCCACGACCTCGCAGCCGTAATGCTCCTTCAACCAGGGGATGATGACCGAGGTGTCGAGTCCCCCCGAATACGCCAGAACCGCCCGCCTTACCGCCTTACCGTTCATTAGCTAAAACACCGTCCTTCTCGAATGGCTCCTGGAAACCTGTTGAGCCGGCGGCCTTCTGGCCTGCTGCTCCACCGGCCGTGTTTGGATAATTATACACATTCGCGCCTCCTGGTGCAGCCGGCGCTCCCGCTTTCTCTCTTCCGGCTTGACCTGGGAGCTCCTTGGGAACAGAATGAGTCTGAACCGCTAGCCTAGACGGAGTGAGTCCGGCCGGAGTTGAGTGCTATGATCACCAGCGCTCGCCTCGCCGCCAGGGCCGATAGCGCCCTCGACCCCGACGCCGGGGCCGGCGAAGTCTCTCTACCTCTTGTCATAGCCGTCGACATCGGCACTACCCATTGCCGGGCGCAGGTCTTCGACCGCCTGCTCCAGCCGTTACCCGGCTTCTACGTCACCCAACCGCAGCCAGTAGTCGTGCAGTCGGACCGGGCGGAAATCGATCCCGAAGCCGCGCTCCTCGTGCTGGTCGACGTCCTGGAGCAGCTCCTTGCCCGGTTCAACCCCGCGCTCTCCCCTGAGCGGCTCCCCATCGTCGCCGTGGGGGTCTCGGCGCTCTGGCACTCCCTCGTCGGTGTGGACCGGGACGGATACCCGGTCACCCCCTGTCTGCTCTGGCCGGATCGCCGTAGCAGCCCCCAGGCCGAACGGCTACGCCGCCAGCTGGATCCTGATGAGTACCATCGCCGCACCGGAGCGTTCTTCCATCCCAGCTTCTCCGCCCCCCAGATCCTCTGGTGGCGGGAGAACGCCCCCGATCGCTTCCGACAGGTAGCCCGCTGGCTGACCCTGGCCGAGTACTTTTATCTCCGGCTTTTCGGTCGCACGGCCACCAGCTTCTCCCTGGCCTCGGGAACCGGTCTCCTCGATCAGGAAACACTCGGTTGGTATGAGCCGTTCCTCGCCCGGATCGGCGTTTATCCCGAACAGCTATCCCCCATCGGCGAGGTGGACTCGGTCATGAGCGGCCTGCGTTCTCCCTTCGCCGAACACCTTTCCCGTCTCGCCGGCACCCCCTTCCTGCTCCCGGCAGGGGACGGTGCCTGTGACAACCTGGGCGCGCATGCTTTGAGCCCCCGGCGATGGGCATTGATGGTGGGGACGAGCGCGGCCCTGCGGGCGATCGTGCCGGCCCGGGCGCTACCTACGCCGCCTGCCCCGCCGGCACCCGGCTCGGCCCCCAGGTCCGGTCCTGAACTGGGCGCCGGCCCAGGTGGCCACGGCCCGCGCGCCGGCTCGAACGCTGAGCCGAGCGCCGGTCCTAGCCGCCCGTATCTTCCGAACCTCTTCTTCTACCGGCTGCTGCGAGACCAGCTGGTGGTCGGCGGCGCGCTCAGTACCGGCGGTAACCTGATCGAGTGGCTCCGTCGTACGCTCCTTCTTCCCGGTGACCCGGAGCTGCTCCAGGAGGAGCTGGCGAGTCTCGCCAGCACCGCGCCTGCCGCCCACGGCCTGCACGTCGTTCCCGACTGGGGCGGGCGGCGTAGCCCCGATTGGCCTACCCATTCCCCCGGCGGAATCATCTCCGGGCTCACTCTCTCCACCCGGCCCATCGAGATCCTGCAGGCCTGCCTGGAGGGGGTCGGTTACCGGCTGGCCGTTGTCTACGAGCAGTTGCAAAAGGAGCTCCGCGAGCAGCTGCTCAACCCCGCCATCATCTCTGCGACTACCCCGGTCGCCACGGCCGCCGGTACCCCCGCCACTGCTACCGCCGCCGCCGCCACTGCCGCCTCCCCCGCTACCGCCATCACCGCCGCCGCCGGCACCGCTACCGCCGCCCCCCTCGCCCCCGCTCTGGTCGCCACCGGCGGGGCGCTCGCCCGCTGGCCGGTCTGGGGGCAGATCCTCGCCGACCTCCTCGGGGTACCCATCACGGTGGCCGGCAGTTCCGAAACAGCATTGCGGGGAGCAGCGCGTCTTGCCCTGTGGGCGAGCGGTAACCTTCGCGACCTCTTCGGCGAGCAGGAACTCCCGCCCCCGGCCGGCACCACCTTCACCCCGGACCCCGCCCGGCATCGTGCCTACCGGTCGAAGGTTCAAGATACCGCCAGCCTGCGCCGATGAAATCAAGAGAAGGCAAAGCCGCCCCGGCCAGCAGCCGGCCGGACCGGTAGCCAAGCCGGCGAGGGGGGAACGCCGATGGCAACTCAAGCCGTTTCCAAACCAGCCATCCCCAGGCAAGCGGTGCTTTTCCGGCTGGGGGACGAGCATTATGCGGTAAGTATCGACCTCGTACGGGAAGTGAACCTCCTTCAACCCATCACCCGCCTGCCCGCCACGCCGGACTTCGTGGAAGGCGTCATCAACCTGCGGGGACGGGTCATTCCCGTCATCGACCTGCGCCGCAGGCTTGGTCTACCCGCTGACCCCCCCGGCCGGGAAGCCCGGATCGTGGTCGTCGAACACCACGGGGAGACCCTGGGCATGATCGTCGACGGGGTCTCCGAGGTCTTCACCGTCGATCCCGCCGCGGTCGAACCGCCCTCCCCGTATGTCGTAAGCGTAGATACGCAGTTCATCACCGGTATATTGAAGCTCCCCGAACGGCTCGTCGTGCTGCTCGATCTCGCGCGCATCTTGAGTGAATCCGAACAGCAGGAACTCGTCGAGTTCCAGCAGGAAGCCGAGGGAAGGGAGTTCCATGAGTGAACTGCCGCCATCCGGCGAAGAATCCCTGGTGCTCACCCTTTCCGACGAAGAGCTCGAACTCTTCTTCGCCGAAAGTCGCGAGCAGCTGGCCGAACTGGAAAGGATCCTGCTCTCCCTGGAGTCCGCTGCGCCTTTGTCTTCTTCCTCTTCGTCACCCGCTGCCGCCGCCGGCGAACCGGACGATCGGGCCGTCGTCGATCGCCTCTTCCGGGCTGCTCACACTCTGAAAGGAAATGCCGCTCTCGCCGGCTTCCGGGCGGTCGCCAACCTCACTCACGCCATGGAGTCAGTTTTCGCTGCCGTCCGGGACGGGCGGGCCACCTTGCGCGGCAACCGGTATCTCATCGACCTGCTCTTGCGCACGGCGGATGTGGTGAACCGCCTCCTCAGCCCCTCCGCTCCCCCCTCCGCCAACGGGGCTGTGAACGGGGGCGGGGAGGAGAACGGGCCAATGCCCCCACGGGGCGAGGCCGCTCCGGCAGCGGTAGTAACCCAGCTGCTGGACCAGCTCGAGGCAGCAGTCGCCACTCCTCCCGGAACTGCCCCGGCTTCTCCTGCAGCCGCTGCTTCAGATGCTGCTCCGGGTGCGTCGCGAGCGGCAGCCATCCCGGCGGCCACCCTCACCCCCGACCAGGGCGGGACGGTAACCGCCGACCATGCCTCTCCGTCGTCCAACCTGATACGAGTCGATGTGCACGTTCTCGACACGCTCATGGACCTGGTCGGAGAGCTGGTCATCGACCGTAACCGGCTGGCGCTTCTCGCCAGCCGAGGCGCCCCCGGCGAGCAGGCAGTTCACGAGTTGCCGCAGCTCGCCAGTCACCTTTCCCGCCTCACGGGTGAACTGCAGACTGCCGTCATGCAGCTGCGCATGGTCCCCGTGGAGACGCTCTTTCGCAAGCTCCCGCGGCTGGTGCGGGAAACGGCCCGGGTGACCGGCAAGGAAGTACGGCTGGAGATGAGCGGGGGCGAGACCGAGCTGGATCGTTCCCTGGTCGAGGCCTTGCACGAGCCGGTGCTTCACCTGATCCGCAACGCCATCGACCACGGCATTGAAGACGCCGGTGCCCGGCAGCGCGCGGGTAAGCCCCCCGCCGGTCTGATCAGCCTTCGGGCTTATCACCGGGAGGGGAGCTTCTACCTGGAGGTCTCGGACGATGGACGGGGTATCGATCCGGAGGCGATCAGGCAGGCAGCGGTGGTAAAGGGTGAGCTATCGCCAGAGGCGGCAGCTCGCCTCAGCGACCATGAGGCGATTCAGCTCCTCTTCCGGCCGGGCTTCTCGACCCGTCAAGAAGTGACCGAGATCTCGGGCCGGGGTGTGGGGCTGGACGTGGTTCGGCAGACGGTGGAACGCTTGAACGGCTCGCTGGACGTGGAAAGCACCCCCGGCGTGGGAACGACCTTTCGTCTCCGGCTGCCGCTCACTTTGGCCATCATCCGTTCGCTCCTGGTGGAAGCGGCCGGCGTTGCCGTCGCTATTCCCCTCGCCTACGTCGTGGAGGCGGTCCGAGCCGATCGGGAACGGCTGGCCACCGTCCGGGGTAAGCCCATGCTCCGGCACCGTGATCATGTCCTACCCGTCGTCCGGCTTCGCGACTGGTGGGCCGGCTCGTGGGGGCGGCCCGTCGACGGCGAGCGCGCGCCGACGGCCGCCGGCTTGCCCGCAGCGGCCGAAGCGGGGCTGCCTGCGGTTATCGTGCGGGGGGGCCGGCAAGAAGTAGCTTTACTCGTCGATGCGTTGCTGGTAGAGGAGGAGGTCGTGATCAAGCCCCTCGGCCGGTTTCTGGGCGATCTGCCGGGTCTGGCCGGCACGGCGCTCCTTGGCGACGGCCGCATCGCCCTGATTCTCGACGTCCCGGCCTACCTGGCCAAGCACGTTGCCCCGCTACCGGTCAGGTGAGCGCCAACCAGGTCCGCCGCACTCCGATGGTTCGCTGTCTGGTCGTTGATGATTCGGCGCTCATGCGCCAGTTCATCCGGCGGAGTCTCGCCGAGCGGGGTATCCAGGTGGTCGGCGTGGCTCGTAACGGGGAGGAGGCCGTCTCCGGCGTCCTGCACCTCCTCCCCGACGTGGTAACGCTCGACGTTAACATGCCCGTCCTCGACGGGCTGGCCGCGCTCCGCCAGATCATGGCCTCTCGACCCACGCCGGTGGTGATGGTCTCCCAGCTGACCGCGCGGGAAGCACCGGCCTCCATCGAAGCCCTGGCCAGCGGGGCGGTGGACGTCGTCGCCAAGCCCGAGGCTTCCACGCGTGACCCCTCCGCCCTCGCCCGTTTTGCAGATGAACTCGCCCGCAAAGTGCGCATCGCGGCCCGGGCTCGTCCCCGGCCCGTCTCTTCGGGCCCGCAGGCCTTCGCACCCCCCAAACCTCAGAAGCCTTTCAAGTCGCCGGCCGCCTCTGCCGACCCGCGTGTGCGCCCGCCCCTGGTCGTCATAGGCTCTTCCACCGGGGGACCCGCGGCTCTTTGTGAACTTTTCGCCTCCCTCGACCCCGTGCTCTTGCCCTCCCCGGTCATCGTGGTGCAGCACATGCCCGCCGGGTTCACCCGGAGTTTGGCCGAGCGCCTCGACTCCCTTTCCCCGCTGCACGTGCGGGAGGCCGAAAACGGGGCGGCGCTGCGGCCGGGCGAAGTACTGGTTGCCCCGGGCGGATTTCACCTGCTCATCCGGTCCGGCGGCCTCTCGGTCTCTCTCGACGACTCCCCACCCCGCCAGCACGTCCGACCTTCGGTCGACGTCACGCTGGAAAGCGCGGCCCGCCATTATCCGGGCCCGGTGGTAGCGGTCATCCTTACCGGCATGGGCAGCGACGGCGCCCTGGGCGCCAGGCTCGTGCGCGCCCGCGGCGGCCGGGTGATCGTCCAGGATGAAAGCACGAGTGCCATCTACGGCATGCCCCGGGCCGTGGTCGAACAGGGCGATGCCGATCTCGTCTGCCCGCTGCCCGAGATCGCCACCGCCCTGGTCCAAACGGTCACCACGCTGAACTATTCGGGGCGAGGAAACTATGAGTGAACTCGAGCCCCCTTCCCCTCCGCCCGGCTTTCGGCTCTTTGCGCTCACGGTCAAGGAGCTGATCGGGCTTGACCTTACTTCGTACAACCCCCGCCAGCTCTACCGCCGCCTCGAGCACCAGCTGTCGCGGGTGGGATGCCGGGACCTGGCGGAATATGCCGCTCTGATCCGGCGGGACCGGCGCCGGGCCGAAGAACTCGCTTCTTTTATCACTATCAACGTCTCCCAGTTCTTTCGTGACCCGCACCTCTGGGAAACCCTTGCTGACCCTCTTCGCCATTATGTCTTGGATGAACTTCCGGCCCGCGGATCGCGGCCGCGACTACGGGCGTGGAGTGCAGGGTGTTCAGTGGGAGCAGAAGCCTACAGTTTGGCGATCTTCCTGACCGAGCTTCACCTGCCGGTCACTTTCCACATCCTGGCGACCGATGTCGACGAGGAGGCGTTAAAGGTCGCCGCGGCCGCAGTCTATCAGGAAAGAGAGCTGGCCGGCCTTTCGGATAAACGGCGGCGCGAGTTTTTCGTGCCGCAGGGGGAGGCGGGCTGGCAGGTACGTGGCGACCTGAGGAAAACGGTGACCTTCCGCCGCCACGACCTGTTACGGGACCAATATCCGCTCGGAATGGATCTGATCCTTTGCCGGAACGTCGTCATATACTTTACCCCCGAGGCCAAGCAGAGGGTCCAAGAGGCCCTGGCCAGGAGCCTGCGACCGGGAGGGCTCCTTTTCGTGGGGGCGACCGAAAGCTTGATCGAACCTGGATCGTACGGGCTGGAACCGATTGCTCCCTTCCTCTACCGCAGGTCAAGGCCATAAGAACAAAGTAAACTCACGACACGGATCGACAGACTTTTCCAGCCGCGCCGGTTAGACTAAATCCGGGCAGAGGACTGAGGGAAGGTGGTCCCCCGAACCCTGTTCCTGGCCTCGGCCGACGAGCGAAGCAGGTTACCGTTACCGGCGACAACCGGAAGAAGGGGTGGTTCGACATGACGAATGCACACACAGGGACGAACGGGCAGGCCCGAGTAGCAGACAACGAGTTTTGGGACCAGGAGA
The DNA here is from genome assembly GCA_012839805.1 of Bacillota bacterium. Lineage (GTDB taxonomy): Bacteria > Bacillota > Limnochordia > Limnochordales > DUMU01 > DUMU01. Next base: position 17,020 of record DUMU01000028.1, read on the forward strand.
AGCTGGTCGGGGAGGTCACCAAGAACGCCCGTGGCGAAATGATCCGGGTCAAGTACGTCACCAAGCGCGGCCGGGCGTACGTTGACGTGCGCACCTTCTACCGTGACGACCAGGGGAACCTGCGCCCCTCCCGGGGAATCAGCATCCCGGAGAACGTAGTTCCGTCCGTCATCCGGCTGCTGCAAAGCGCCTGCCAGTACCTGTCTGCCGAGGCGCGGGCGGGGCTGAATGGCGAAGCCGCGGCGGTGGCTGCATCGGAAACGGCCGGAGCGGCGGGAGGCCAATAGCCGCGGCGTCCCCGTAGCTCCCGGTCGCACCCCGGTGGCGCTTCGGCTTGACCATCCTCCGGGCAGGAATGCGGCCCTGCCTCGGGAATATACCGGAAAGAGTGCCCCGGGGTGGGGAGCCGGGCCGGGATCGGGGGGAAGAAGGTGGCACTTCAGCAGGAGGGAGCGACGCGGCTGCGCCGGTCGTTCATCCAGGAGCTGGCACGGATCGTAGGAGCGGGTAACTGCCTGACGGAGGCCGCGGCTCGGGAGAGCTATGCGTACGACTCCACGCCGGGATACCGGGCTTTCCCCGACGCCGTGGTGTTGCCGGGTTCCGCGGAGGAAGTGGCTCGGGTGGTCCGCCTCTGTGCGCAGGAAGGTGTCCCCGTTACCCCTCGAGGTGCCGGGACCAATCTCAGCGGAGGGACGGTGCCGGTCTCAGGAGGAGTAGTGATCGCCTTTACCCGCATGCAGACGATTCACTCCATCGACGCGGCCAACCAGGTGGCAGTAGTCGATCCCGGGGTGGTCACCGCCAGGTTGCACCAGGAGGTGGAAGCCCGGGGACTTTTCTACCCGCCTGACCCGAGCAGCCAGTCCGTTTCGACCCTGGGCGGCAACGTGGCGGAAAACGCCGGAGGCCTGCGGGGGCTAAAATACGGGGTCACCCGTGACTACGTGCTCGGGCTCGAGGTAGTTCTGGCCGATGGTACGTTGATCGATACAGGTAGTAGCACCTTGAAAAACGTGACGGGGTACAACTTGACCCAGTTGCTGTGCGGGTCGGAAGGGACCCTCGCCCTCTTCACCCGCCTCACCTTACGGCTCATCCCCAAGCCGGCTACCCGGCGGAGTTTCCTCGTCTTTTTCGCGGACCTCGAGCCTGCGGCGGCCATGGTCCCCGCCCTGGTGGAGGCGGGGGTGCTACCGGCCACGCTGGAGATCATGGATCGGGTGACGCTGCAGGCCGTGGAGCAGTACGCTAAGCTGGGACTCCCCGAAGGGGTTGAGGCTCTGGTTCTGATCGAAGTGGACGGCGCTGCCGCCCAGGTCGAGGCAGAGGCCGCAGGGGTGACGGAGGTACTGCGTAAGAGCGGGGCAAAAGAATGGCAGGTAGCGAAAGACGAGGCCACTCGGGACCGGGTGTGGGCCGCGCGCCGGGCCGCGCTGGCCGCTCTCTCTCGCCGGCGCCCCACCACCGTGCTCGAGGACGTTACCGTTCCCCGCCGGCAGATCCCGGCCATGTTTGCCGAGATCAAGTCCATAGCCCGGCGTCACCAGCTGGAGATCGGAACCTTCGGGCACGCGGGCGACGGAAACCTGCACCCCACCATACTCTGCGACCTCCGGGACGAAGCCGAATACCACCGGGTAGAGGCGGCGGTCGAAGAACTCTTCGCGGCCTCCCTGTCGCTCGGGGGAGTGCTCTCGGGCGAACACGGGATCGGGCTCGCCAAAAACCGTTTCCTCCACCGCCAGCTGGGGCAGGCCCAAGTCCGGCTGATGCGACAGATCAAGGAAGTCTTCGATCCGCGCCAGCTTCTGAACCCCGGCAAGGCCCTGGGGGTGATCCCCTGATGCCGGCTCACTCCGACCCGGCGCCCGCGGGAGGGCGGCGCGTGCCGGGGCCACGGCAGGGGTTACCAGCCCTAGAGATGGAGCTTCTCTTTGACGAGCTCGACCGGTGCTTGCGGTGCGGTTTCTGCATGGCGGTCTGCCCCACCTACGGGGCGACCGGGCAGGAGCAGTTCGTGGCCCGCGGCCGGCTCAACCTCATCCAGCAGCAGTTCCACCCCCTGCCGGTGGTGGAGGCGGCGCGAGCAGCGCCTGCGGCAGCGACGGCCGGGGAGGACGCCTGCAGCCCGGCCGGCCAGGTTGCGGGTAATCACCCGCCCCGCAAGGTCGCTCACGGGGTGGATCGACCGCCAACGGCACGGCGGCTGGAGATAGGCCGGAAGCAGTTCAAGGAGGTCATTTTCTCCTGTCTCTCCTGCCTGGCCTGTGAAACGGCTTGCCCGCCGGGAGTACCCATTACCCGTCTGATCACCGCGGCCCGAGCCGATTACGTCAGCCGCTACGGTATCCCTCTTATCAAGCGGGTGGCAATTCAAGGCGCGCTGGCCCATCCGTTCTTGCTGCGGGAGGGAGCCCATCTGGCCTCCTGGGTTCAAGGAGCTCTTTTCCGGGACCGGTCGCCCGGCGTACCCGACGGAATGGGAGTGCAGCAGCCGCGCTGCTCCCTGCCGCTGGTCGGGCGACGGGTCTTCCCGCGAGCGGCCCGGTATAGCCTCTACCGGCGGCTGGAGCAGATCCCGCGGCCGCCCAAGGCCCGGCGCCGGGTAGCGTTCTTCCCCGGTTGCATGATCTCGGCGGCTTACACCGACGTGGGAGTTGCCCTGGCTTCGATGCTGGCCCGGCGGGGGGTCGAAATGATCGCTCCCCGGCAGTGGCAATGTTGCGGCATGCCGGCGCAGGTGCACGGCGCATGGGCCACCGCCCGTCGGCAGGTGCTGAAGAACCTGGAGATTATGGAGTCCGTTCTCGACCAGGGAGCAGAGGCCATACTAACGGCTTGCGCGTCGTGCGGGTCGCAATTGTCCCACCATATGCTCGAGCTGTTCGAGGTCTCCGCCGCCGGACGAACGACCGGCGGGCAGGACGAGCAGCACCATACCGCGGCCGCTGATCGTAGCATCATCACCCGCCTTCGCCGCGTAGCCGGCAGGGTGATGGACGCCACGGTGTACCTGGCCGATGTCTTGCATTACGAACCGGGGCCGTTTGCGCTCGCCCGGCCGGTGACGGTGACCTATCACGATCCGTGCCACCTGGCCCGTGGTCAGGGTGTACGCCAGGAGCCCCGGCAGCTCCTTGAGCGAGTTCCGGGGGCACGGTTCGTGGAGATGGAGGAGGCAGACCGGTGCTGCGGGGGGGCTGGCATATACTTCCTCGAGCATCCGGACCTCTCCGACGCGATCCAGCGGCGAAAAACCCAGGCGATCGCCGCTACCGGTGCCGACCTCGTGGCCACCGCCTGCCCGGCCTGCATGATGCAGCTCGAAGACGGGCTGGTGCGGTCGGGGGCGGGGGAAGGAGTACACGCCGTTCACGTGCTGCAATTGCTGGACGATACGGACCGGCCCCCGGCGGAGCAGCGTCGCTACCGTCCCACGAGTGAACCCGTGAAGGAGCAAAGAGAACAGGGTTCGCAGGAGGAGGCGATGGAACGGGCGAAACAAGTGGCGGCAATAAGAGGGAACGCAGAAAAGACGACACGGGGACAACTTCGCTCGCTGGCCCGGCCGGTTTTGCGGTATAATACCCGGGTCAGCAGGTAATTCGAGGAGGAAATACCGGTGGCATTTGTCATCACCCAACCCTGCATAGGCACCAAGGACACCGCTTGCGTCGAGGTCTGCCCCGTCGACTGCATTCATCCCGGCAAGTCGGAGGAGCAGTACGACGAAGTAGAGCAGCTCTACATCAACCCCGATGAATGCATCGAGTGCGGCGCCTGCGAGCCGGTCTGCCCGGTACAGGCCATCTTCCCCGAGGACGACGTCCCGGACGACGCCAAGTCCTTCATCGAGAAGAACGCGGACTGGTACTCGCTCTCGGCGGAAGATTTCCAGGCCAAGTGGGGATCGCCCGGCAAGAAGTCCTGACCGGCATGAAGCCCCGGGCCGGTAGAACGCCAGGCGGCAAGTCCTGAGGTTCGGCCCGTAGCCGGGAAAGGCCGGGCACGGCACCCAGGCAAGAACAAAAAGGAGAAAACCAGGATGGCCGGCAGGTCCTACCGGTTGTAGAACCGGTGGCGTTACCAGTGCCGGCCGTCCTGTTTGCTTATTTTGCTTATGTCCGCGTCTGTCCGCGTCGCCGTCCGTGCCCTGGATGTCCGAACGGCCACCGGAAACAACCTGACCGGGTAGCAGCAGCAGGTCACCCGGCCGGCCCGGCCGCTCGAGCGGCTGGTACCTCGGCCGACCGTTAGGACACCGGGATTCCTTGCATGGCCCGCAGGTACGCGATCTGCCCGGCGTGGTAGCTGTCATGAGCCAACAGGCCCACCACCCAGTGGTACACCCGCACACCCGTATCGTCATCGGCAGCCGCCATTAGCCTCGAGCCGGTCAAGGAACGGACCACCTCGACGAGACGCTGCTGGGCTTGGTCATACGCCTGCAGTTCTGCCTGCCAGTCGCTTTCACCGGTGCCGCGGGGAACCGACCAATCACCGGTCGCGGGATCAGGGAGCGGGGCTTGGGTCAGCCGGGCAATCACGTACGTTCGCCAGAAGTTCATGTGGCGTACGATCTCCCAGATGGAGTGCCGCTCGGGAGCGGGTTTCCAGAGGGCCTGGCCGGTCGTCAACCCCTCCAGCAAGCGCCGGATGGGAGCATGCCACAAGTTGCGGTCGTGGTCGAAGCGTTCGAAAAGATCAGCCAGGGCCATCCCCGCCAGGCCCGCGTGCCGGACCGGCTCGTGGGGATCATGCCCGCCGTCCATGTACCCCATGCCTGTTGCCTCCTCCTGGAAACAGATCAAGGCGGGATAAGTTTAGCGCGATGCGGGCACGGCAATGAAGACCACCCGCAGCTGGGCACTGACCTTCAGCTGGCCGGGCATGAAGGGAGTGACGGCCGCTCTCACCGGCGACCCGCCCTCGGCGGCGAAGACCGGCCCGAACGTGGCGCTCTCTTCGATTTCCGCTACTCTGAGGATCGTGTACCCGTTGATTGCGGCGAGCAGCTTGGCCTTCCGTTCGGCGTCCAGCATGGCGGCCCGGAGGGCATCGTCCTGGGCCTGTTTGGCATCCTTGACCGTGTACTCCACGTTTTGAACCACGTTCGCCCCGGCCTGAATTGCCTGGTCGACGGCCGTAGCTACCTTAGCCAGGTCGTCGATGGGCACCTCGAAGAGATGTCGCAACACGAAGTTTCCGGGAATGCTCCTCTGTTCGGCCTCACTCCAGCGTTCCTCTCGATAGAGCTGGAACTCTACGGTCCTGATCCGCTCCGGCGGTGCGAAGCGGCGTAGCACGTCAAGGACCCGTGAGGTAACGGCCGCGCTTTTCTGTTGGGCCGTTGACGCTGTAGGAGCAGTGGTCTGCACGCCGATCCAAACATAGACCATGTCAGGCGTGACCCGGGCATCGCCCTGGCCCTCGACTTGGATCCGCAGTTCGGCGGGCCGGAGCTCGGCCGTAGCAGGCAAATCAGGAGCAGGTTCTAACACGGTGGATGAATCGGCAGCGGCAGGTCCAGCCGTGACCGCTACCAGCACCAGTACGAGGCCGGCCGTCCCGAAAACGTGCAGCATAGAACCTAGCAGTGCCAGGAACGAGTTGGTGCGAGCCGCCGCGCCGCTATGTTCCGACATTGTGTCCATCCCTCCCTACCGATTTACGCCGGGCGGCCTCCCGGTGGAAGACGGGGCACCCCTGCTCATGCCCCGCTCCTTCGCCGGTTACCCGGCCAGCAGCCGGACATGCTATTCGCCTACTTCTGCTTCAGCTCGCGGTTCCCTTTGCACACTTTCTTCCGGGCCGGCCGGTCAGCCGCCCCCGGTGACGGCGGCGTTGGACGCGAGCCTATCCTCGGGCCCGGGCGGGGAGAGCGAACGTCCAAGGGCGGTGGCCAGAGGCCGCAGCGTCGCCATTAGCTCGGCGAACATGGCCGGGGTCAGGGCCTGGGGGCCGTCGGAGAGGGCGGCCCGGGGGTCGGGATGAACTTCGATCATCAGGCCGTCGGCTCCGGCTGCCATCCCGGCCCGGCTCAAAGCCGCGACCCATTCCCGCCGCCCCGCCGCGTGGCTGGGGTCGACCAGGATGGGCAGGTGAGTAAGTTCTCGAGCCACGACGACGGCGCTCACATCCAGGGTGCTGCGGGTGGCGTTTTCGAAGGTCCGGATCCCGCGCTCGACCAGCACGATCTGCTGGTTGCCTTCGCTCGCGACATATTCGGCCGCCATGAGCCACTCCTCGATCGTCGCCGAGAGCCCCCGCTTGAGCAACACCGGCTTGGGTTGGCGCCCCACCTCCCGCAACAATTCGAAATTCTGCATGTTGCGGGCGCCGATCTGTAGGGCGTCGGCATAGGTAGCCACCAGTTCAACCTGGCGAACGGAAAGCACTTCGGTCACCACCGGAAGGCCGGTCTCGGCGCGGGCGGCAGCGAGCAAGCGTAGCGCCTCCTCGCCCAGCCCCTGGAAGCTATAGGGAGAGGTGCGGGGTTTGAATGCCCCGCCCCGCAGGATGCTTGCTCCGGCGGCTTTCACGGCCCGGGCCGTGTCGATGAGTTGCTCCCAGCTCTCCACCGCGCACGGGCCGGCGACCACGATCACCTCTTCACCACCCACCGCCACGGGGCCGATGCGTACTATGCTGCCTTGCGGGTTCACCGCCCGGTTCACCAGCTTGAACGGGTGCATAATCCGCACCACCCGTTCCACCCCGGCGAGCGACTCCAGCGCCTCCACATCCGGTAGATGGCCGTTACCGACCGCACCGATCACGGTATGATGTTCACCGTAGATGGGGTGCGGCTTGAACCCAAAGCCGGCCAAGCGCCGGCTCACCTCGGCGATCTCCAGTTCCGAAGCCCCTGGCCGCATGACGACGATCATACCGACCCCTTCCCTCAATGATGTTTTGCGATCATGTTCCCGGGCAGCGGTGACATACTCACGCCGCACGAGGGCACCCGGGATAAAACGAAAGGACCTCGCCGTCTCAGGGCGAGGTCCCACCTCGTGGTACCACCTGAATTGCCCCGTCGTTTGGCCCTCCCGATGGAGGAGCACGCGACGAAAGCCCCTCTGCCGGGCGCCACTCAAGCCGGCCGGCTGTACCCGGCCAACCCCAAGTGAGGCCCGCTTCCCGGTAACGGGGGAACACCGGCCCGGCCTACCACGACCGCATCCTGCCCACGTCGGCCGCCTCAGCCGGCAGCTCAGAAGCGAACTTCGCTGGCAGCGCCGGCGGGCGGCCTTACAGCCCCCGGACCGCCTCTCTGGACACCGCTTTCCGCCAGCTACTCCTCTTCGTCATCGCCATTGCCGTGCCATGGCGGTATTGCCGTATGGCCGTGTAACTGCCACCCTGCCCTATCCGGCTCGGTGGCTTGTTGGCAGCCATGTTACGCCAAGGGCCGGCCTTTGTCAACCGCCCACCGTACCCTTAACCGGCTAGAACCATCTCCGATTTGCCCGGTGCCGATTCGCCTCACCTCGGAGGAAAAGTAAAGGTTGGCAGCGTAAACCCAAGGGCAGTGAGAGCTACGCACCATACCCAAAGGAGAGATACGCGACCGTGAAAGTCTTGGAGTGCCCGCGCCCCGAATACCCGCGCCCGGATTTCGTACGCCATGACTGGCTAAACCTCAATGGCGAATGGGAGTTCGCCTTCGACGACGAGAACCGGGGGCTCAAGGAGAGGTGGTACGCCGGCACTGCCACCGGCGCCACCTTCCCCTTGCGTATCCGCGTCCCCTTTGCCTACCAGACCCCCCTTAGCGGAATCGGCGACCGCAGTTTTCACGATGTAATCTGGTATCGACGACAGGTAAGAATTCCGCGTGACCCCGCCTGGCAAGATAAGCGGGTCTTGCTCCACTTCGGTGCCGTGGATTACGCCGCCACCGTCTGGGTGAACGGCCAGCCGGTCGCCCACCATGAAGGCGGCCACACCCCGTTCACCACCGATATAACCGATGCCCTCAGCGTCCCGCATGGCAGCACCGAAGCTCCCGTCGCCACCATCGTGGTCCGGGCTTGGGATCCGTCCGCGAACCTGGAAATCCCCCGCGGCAAGCAGTACTGGAAAGTAGACTCGGAAGGCATCTTCTACACCCGCACCTCCGGCATCTGGCAAACGGTCTGGCTAGAGCCCGTCTCCCCCGTCGCGTACCTGCAGCGGGTGCAGCTCACCACCGAGCCGGGCGGAGGGAAGGTTCGAGTGCGGGCCTGGATCGCCGGGGACTCCAGCCGGACCGATGCCGACCTCCGCCTGGAAATCGAGGCCCGGTATAACGGTCGAACGGTAGCCACTGCCCTGGCCACGGCCGGCATGGCGGCTCCGTCCGGTACAACTGCCGTATCCTCCGTCCCCGCCGCCCCCACCGCTTCCGACCCCTGGCTGAGGCTCGATGCTGAACTCATTCCCACGGAGATCCATCTTTGGAGTCCGGAGACGCCCAACCTCTACCAGCTGACCTACCGCCTTTACCTGGGTGACCGGGTTCTCGATACGGTCAACGGGTACATGGGCCTGCGGTGGGTGAGCATCGAGAACGGCCGGGTCTGCCTGAACGGTAAACCGTACTATATGAAGCTGGTGCTGGACCAGGGATATTGGCCGGAAGGCCTGCTCACAGCCCCTTCCGACGAAGCGCTCCGGGCCGACATCGAATGGGGCAAGGCCTTTGGATTCAACGGGTGCCGCAAGCACCAGAAGGTCGAAGACCCCCGCTTCCTCTACTGGGCGGATCGGCTTGGTTACTTAGTCTGGGGCGAGATGGCCAACGCCTATTGCTATAGCGAGGATTACGCTACCCGAATCCTCACCGAATGGCTGCAGGTGATCGCCCGGGACTACAACCACCCCTGCATCATCGCCTGGGTGCCGATCAACGAAAGCTGGGGCTTAAGCGACCTGGCTCATGACCGCCGCCAGGTGGACCACCAGCTCTCCCTCTACCATACCCTCAAGTCCCTCGATCCCACCCGCTTCGTTATGTCCAACGACGGCTGGGAGCATGCCCGTTCGGATCTGCTGACCGTTCACGATTATAGCGGTCCCGAAGAGCTTTCCCGCCGCTACCAATCCCTCGATGAAGTGCTCCGCTTCCGCCCCGGCAACCGGAGCCTCTTTGCGCCCGGCACCACCTACTCCGGTGAACCGTTGCTGGTCACCGAGTACGGCGGTATCGGCTTCCGGAAGGGGCAGCAAGAGCGGGGCTGGGGCTATGGAAACCTGGCGGCCAGCGAGGAGGAGCTACTGGAGCGCTACCGCGCCAGCACCGAAGCCCTCTTCGCCAGCCCGCTGGTTCAAGGCATCTGCTACACCCAGCTGGCCGACGTGGAGCAGGAGATCAACGGGCTGCTCACTTACGATCGGAAGCCCAAGGTCGACCCGGCGCTGATCAAAGCCATCAACGACCGGCGGCCGGCCTAGCCGCCGAGGACAGGCTAGAGCATCGACGCGTCCACGACCGGCGCATGTGAGTGCATACAACAACATCAGGAGGGCGGTACAAGGGCGTTGGGCGGTAGCCACGGGAGCAATGGATTGGGACCGGGCGGTCTGAGGGGCCATCGGCAGCCGCGACGACGCTTGCCGCAACTCGTCCGGTATTACCGGGGCCTGGCGCTGGATGAGTTCCAGACCCAGGCCATTTTGCGCCTCGACCAGCAGACCTCGACTCTGGTGTGCGCACCTACCGGGACGGGCAAGACCCTGATCGCCGACTACCTGGTGGAGAAGACCCTCCACGCCGGCCAACGCCTGATCTATACCGGCCCCATCAAAGCGCTGGTCAACCAGAAATTCCGGGAGTTCAGCTGGCGCTTCGGCCGGGCCCGGGTCGGCATCCTCACCGGCGACATTTCTTTCCAACCCGAGGCCCCTTTGCTGCTTATGACCACCGAGGTCCTGCGCAACATGCTGCTCCGGCAGCAGCCGGGCCTAAACGGCCCGGACGATCCGGAAGGCCGGCTAGGCAGCCATGGTACCGGCCGCCACCCCCGCCTCGATTCTCTCGCGTGGGTAATCTTCGATGAGATCCACTATCTCGGCCATCCCGAACGGGGCACGGTCTGGGAGGAAGCCATCCTCCTGCTGCCCCGCGGCGTGCGCCTGCTCGGCCTGTCGGCCACCATCGCCAACGCCCGTGAGCTTGCCGACTGGCTTCGGGCCGCCCGGGACGAACCCTGTGCCCTGGTCGTCTCCCGGGAACGAAGTGTGCCTTTGGTTCACCGGTACTTCAACCGTGACTCGGGAGCCGTCGACCTGCCCGGGCTACTACGAGCCTTCATCGAAGGCTACCGGCCGGACCTGGCCGAGCTCGAATGGAAGAAAGAGCCGGGGGCGGGAAACGGCGGGCCGCAGTTCGACTGGCGCGACACCGTGGAGTTGCTTGCCCATCGTTTGCGCACTCATCCCCGCCGCGGTGGTGGCACGGCTGAGCCCCGCCGGACCGGCCATCTCGACCTCATCCGCTACGTCCAGCACGAACACCTCTTCCCCACCCTTTACTTCGTCTTCAGCCGTCGCGGCACCGAAGAGCGGGCGGCCGAGCTGGCCCGAATCCGTGACTTTCTGCGCCCGATAGAGAAGGAAACGGTTCGGGTCACGGTCAAGCAGACCCTGGAGCAACAGGGTCTGCGCCCCGCCCAGATCCCCGACCTGCCAGGCCTCATGGAGCTTTGGCGGCGCGGCATCGCCTTCCACCACGCCGGTCTCCTGCCGGCCGTCAAGCGCATCGTCGAAAACCTGCTGGAACGGCGGGTGCTCCGGGTCGTCTACGCCACCGAAACCTTCGCGGTCGGCGTTAATATGCCGGTGCGTTCGGTCTGTTTCGATGCGCTGGAAAAGCATGTCGACGGCCGCCTGCGCCTGCTCGACCGTCACGAGTACCTGCAGATGGCCGGCCGGGCCGGCCGCCGGGGCCTGGACCGGGTGGGTACCGTCATCAGCCGGGTGGACTTCTCCGATCTCGAACGCTGGCTGACCTCTTACGACGGCGAGGACCTGCTCCTTGCGACCGACTGGACCAGGGAGCAGCCCGAGCCCATATTGAGCCAGTTACGCTTATCGTTCAACTTGGTACTCAACCTGACGTTGGAACGGGGCGTAGCCGGCGTGGAAACGCTGCTACGCCGCTCCCTCGGCGTCTACCAGAGCGAACGAGACCGGCAGGAACAAGAAGAGAGTGAAGCGCCCGTCTGGCGGCGCCTGGTCGACGACTATCGTAGCCGCCTGCAGCTCCTCGCCGTTCTCAACCATATTGCTCTGTCCTCTGTGCCACCGCTTACCGAAACGCCCGCGCCGCCCGGCGTTTCCCCCGGGGAAGTGCCGGCTGCCCCCGGTGGTCCGGCGAACCCCGGCCCCGTCGGGCTGCTGCCGCGGGGCGAGATCAGTCGTAACCTGTACGTTCGGGAATTGCTGGTAGCCGAACTCCTCTACGAAGGGCTGCCCCAGCGCCTGTCGCCGCCCGAACTCGCCGGCCTGGCCGCGGCCCTGGTGTACGACGAGGGTGAGGCCGAAGTCCGGCTCGGGCTCCGGATACCGCTCTCGCCGCCGCGCTGGTGGGGCGAGGTGTCGGCCCTGGCCGACCGCCTGCGCCGGGCGGCCTTCACCGCCCGCCTGCCCCTGGCCGAAACGGAGCTTGCCGTGCAGGTAGCGGTCGCGCCGCCGGTTCAGGCCTGGGCCGCGGGTGCTCCCCTTGCCCAGGTGCTCCAGGAGTTCGACCTGGAGCCGGGTGACTTCGTCTCCCTCTGCCGGCAGACCATCGACCTTCTCCGGCAGATGGCCGGCGCCCTGCCAGACGACCAGGCCCTGCAGTCCCGGGTCGAAGCCGCCCTCACCGGCCTCGACCGGGACGTAGTGCAGGTCCGGCTCTAGCCGCTACCCACGGTCATCCCGGGGGCGGGGTGTAGACCTACCGGCGCAGCGCCGCCAGCAGCCAGAAAAGCCCGGTGAGCAAGAGACTCACCAATAGCGACGTTGCGAGAGGAAAATAGAAGCGAAAGTGCGGGCGCTCCACCACGATGTCGCCCGGGAGCCGCCCGATGGGAAACCACCGGCCTCCCAGCTCGAACACGAGGCCCACCGCTACCAGCAAAAGCCCGAAGACGATCAGAAAGCGGCCCATCCCGCCCACCCTTGCACCTCCTCCGGCGTTGCCGCTTTGCGCCCGGCTCAAGCTGGCGCCTGTGCCTGTTCGGTCCAGGACCAGTCCGGCGGCAAAAGCGCCGCCGATTCTCTGTCCAGGAACAAGACTGCCCGGGGATGCCGGCGCAGGATCGAGGCCGGGCAGGAGGTACTTATCGGGCCGAGCAGAGCGGCTTTGACTGCTTCCGCTTTTCTCGCCCCCGGAACGACGCAGGATATGAACCTGCTCCGCATGATGGCCGGAATCGTGACCGTGATCGCCTGCCGCGGCACCTCATCCAGCGAAGGGAAGCAACCGTCGTTCACCTGCTGCTGCCGATCTCGCTCGTCGAGCTCGACCACCTTCACGCTGAACGGGTCCTCGAAATCCGCCACCGGCGGGTCGTTGAACGCCAGGTGTCCATTCTCCCCAATCCCGATGCACGCTATGTCTAGCGGCGCCTCGTCCAGCAGCGCCGCGTAACGCCGGCACTCAGCGTCCGCATCACCGGTCTCCCCATTGATCCAGTGCATAACCCCGGGCCTCGTCGCCTCGACGATATGCTTGCGCAAATAGCTCCGGAACGACTGGGGCGAGTCGGCGGCCAGTTCGAGGTATTCATCGAGGTGGAAGGCAATCGCTTTCGTCCAATCTACGCCCGTCTCCTCCTGGAGCGCCGCTAGAAACTCGTTCTGGGACGGTGCCGCGGCGAAGATGATCCGCACCCGGCCCCGTTCACCGGCGATTCGCCGGTACAGCCCGGCCACCCACCGGGCTGCTGCCCGTCCCATCTCTTTCCGATCCTCGTATACCTGTACCGTTAGACCTTCAACCTGGATTTGCCGCATAAGCCTGCTCCTTTCGATCTTCTCGCCACCACCGCTTTACGCTTGCTGTGCGCCTGTACCGGCGGCGCGGCGACGTCCCGGTCGCGCCGGCCGCGCCCGCTCGGGCCGGCCGCCCCCGCCGGTTCATTTCTGTTACAATCGCAGTGTATCATGCTTGCCATGTTGAAGTCCCTGCCCGAAAAGTTCCCTACCATCCGGCAAAATGCCCGGTTGGTTTCGGCGCGGACAGCGCAAAGAGAGGACGGGTGATGATGGCCAGGCTAACGCCCCTGGGCACAGAGCCAGCGGGTTCGCCCGGACCCGGTGGGTTGAAGGTCGCAGGTCAGAACGGTTCGGCCGGGCTCACCATCGAAGAGGTTTCCAAATCGTTCGGCGACTTGACCGCGGTCAACGGCGTTTCCCTCCACGTCGAACCCGGCACGGTCTACGGCCTGATCGGGCCGAACGGCGCCGGCAAGACCACCACCATGCGCATGGTGATGACCATTCTCGTACCCGACCGCGGCCAGATCCGCTGGAACGGCCGGCCGGTAGCCGAGGTCGCCTCCCGCAAGTTCGGCTACTTACCGGAAGAGCGGGGGCTTTACCCCAACATGACCATCCGTGATCAGCTTCGCTTCTTCGCCGCCCTGCACGGCATGGCCGGTCCGGCGGTCGACCGGGAGATCGACCGGTGGATCGAGCGGCTGGCCCTGGGCGAGCATGCCGCCAAGAAGGTAGAAGAACTATCCAAGGGCAACGCGCAGAAGGTCCAGTTCATTGCCGCGTTGCTCCACCATCCCGAGCTCCTCATTCTGGACGAACCTTTCTCCGGTCTTGACCCGGTCAACGTTCACATCCTCAAAAACACCCTGCTGGACCTGGCGCGAAATGGCACGGCCATTCTTCTCTCCACCCACCGGATGGAGCACGTCGAGGAGCTGTGTGAACGGATGGCGTTGATCAAAGGCGGCAGCATCGTTGCCGAGGGCACGGTTACCGACGTGCGCCGCTCCACCGGCCGGCTGCGGCTGCGGCTCGCGGCCGAGCCCGGCGAGCGGGCAGCCGAACTCCTGGCCTCCTTTGATGAACTGCCCCCCGCCCGCCCCACCCCCTTCGGTTGGGAAGTTCAGCTGCCGGCCGCTTTCCGGGCCCAAGCCGTGCTTGAACGGGCCCTGGCGGAAGGCCTCTCCATCACGCGTTTTGAGGTGTCTCCGCCTTCGCTGGAAGAGACCTATGTCATGCTCATGGGAGGCGAAGTGAATGGCGCCAATAACGAGTGAACTGCGCCCTGCTCCTGCCGGCTGGTGGGTGGTGGCAAGCAGAGAGTTCACCATGCTGGTAAGAAACGGGGCCTACATTGTCACTACCGTCATAGGGCTGCTCCTTCTTGTCGGATTCTCCTTCTTGCCGGCTCTCCTCGATTACCTGGCCGCTCGCGATGAGGCCCATCCCCTGAAAATCGTAGTGGTAGCCGGGCCGGGTGCTACCGGCATGGGGGAGGACGGGCTCGCGCAAGCTCTGGAGAACGCTTTGAAGGCTGTTCCGGCCGGTTTCCGGCCCCATTGGCGCTTCGTCCCTGCCCACCGGGCCCTGGCGGATCTTGGGGCCACCGATCCTGAGCAAGCCGTGGAGCTTCCGCCGGGCGGCGATTGGCCGCAGGTCCAGGCCAAGCTTGACCCCCTGGTCAAACAGGGGCGGATAGACGGCTACCTCTGGATCGGACAAAGCAAGGAGGAGGGCACGGGCTCAGGCCAGTTCCCGGGCGCTGACGTAGGCGCAGGCGCAGGTACCGGCACGAAGGCCGGCCCCGGCGCAAGCGCAGGCGGATTGACCGCCCGGTTCACCCGCAAAGAGGTAAGCAACACCGACATGGGCTTCGTACGCGCCCTGGTCGAACCCCTGGCCGCCGCGGAGCGGGCAGTTGCAGCCGGGTTGTCTCCGGCTCAGCTCGCCATCCTCAACGCTCCCACTGACATAGAGGTACGAAGCATAAGCCCGCGCTTTAGCGATCGCGCACAGATCTTCTCCGAAATCCTCACCTATTTCTTGCTCATAGCTCTCTATATGGCCGCGGTTCTCTACGGAAACATGATCACTATGGGAGTTGTTCACGAGAAAAGTAACCGGGTGGTTGAACTCCTCGTCTCGGCGGTACGGCCCATCCACATCCTGGTTGGGAAGGTGCTTGGAATCGGGCTCGCGGGGCTCCTGCAGTTCGGGGTTTGGACCGCCGGGGGCCTGGCGATAACGCTCTTTTCCGACCCGTTGCAACAGTTCCTAAGGCTGGAGGACGGGAGTTCACTCTTAGCCTCTATCCCGCTCCCCATCCTGCTATACTTCACGGTTTTCTTCCTGCTCGGCTACTTCCTCTACGCCGTGCTGAACGCGGGGCTCGCCTCCATGGCCAGCCGGGTGGAAGAGATGAACGCCGTCATCTTCCCGGGCATCACTCTGATCATGATCGCGTACTTCCTGGCCTTCGCTTCGTTTACCCGGGCGGATAACCCGCTGGTGGTTGTCGGGTCGCTCATCCCGTTCTTCACGCCCATGGTGATGTTCACCCGGGTCATCCTGATCCCGGTGCCGGCATGGCAGGTGGCGCTTTCGATCGTGCTCACACTGGCCACCATCGTGGGCGGACTCGTGTTATCGGCGCGGCTTTACCATGCCAACATCCTGCGCTTCCGCCGGGTAAGCTGGAAGGAAGCCTGGCGGACCCTGGCCGGTCGCAGGGCAGGCTAGATTCGGGTGCAGACGCCCCGGACCGCCCGGGTGTATACTCCGGGTTAGTGACCCACCGCGTGGATACATCGTGTCAACGAAAGGAGTCGGCCTGTGGGAACGGAGAAAAACGTCCGCAAGTCTATGCCTGCATCGGGGTCTGCGCCGGCGGCTGCACCGGCGGGGGTGCTCCCGCCCTTGTCCACCGAGCAGGTTCGCCTGGTTGCCAACACGGTGAGGGTTTTGAGCGCCGAAGCGATCGAGAAGGCCGGCTCGGGCCATCCCGGCCTGCCGCTGGGAGCGGCCGAGATCGGCGTGATCCTCTTTGGCGAGTTCCTCAAGCACGACCCTACCAGGCCCGACTGGCCGGACCGGGACCGGTTCGTGCTCTCGGCCGGGCACGGCTCGATGTGGCTTTACTCTTTGCTCCACCTTACCGGCTACGATCTGAGCCTGGACGAGTTACAACGCTTTCGCCAGCTCGGATCGAGGACCCCGGGCCACCCGGAGTACGGGCGCACCCCCGGGGTGGAGACGACCACCGGCCCGCTGGGCCAGGGCCTGGGTAACGCCGTGGGAATGGCCGTGGCCGAGCGGATGCTGGCCGCCCGGTACAACCGCCCGGGACACACCATCGTCGATCACCGGACCTACGCCCTGGTCGGCGACGGCGATTTAATGGAAGGGATTACCAACGAGGTTTCGTCCCTGGCCGGGCATTGGGGTCTCGGCCGCCTGATTGTGATCTATGACTCGAACCGGATCTCGATCGAAGGTAGCACGGAGCTTGCGTTCACCGAGTCGGTGGCCGGGCGCTACCGCGCCCTGGGCTGGGACGTAGCCGAGGTCGACGGCTACGACCCGGACGCGCTGCGCCAGGCCCTGGCGGCCGCACGGGCCAACGAGGAGCGCCCCCACCTCATCATCGCCCGCACCCGCATCGGTAAAGAGAGTGTCAAAGAGGATAGCGCAGAGGCTCACGGGGCGCCCCTGGGGGCAGAAGCGGTCGCCCGGCTCAAACAGAAGCTCGGCTGGCCGGCGGAAGCGTTTTATGTCCCTCCCGCCGTCTACCAGCTGTTTGCCGAACGCCGTACCGCCTGGGCGGCTGCCCGTTCCCAATGGGAGCAGCGCTTCGCGGCCTGGCAACAGGCTCACCCCGAGGAAGCCCGGCTCTGGCAAGAGGCGATGGAGCAAAAGCTCCCGGATGACCTAGAAGCCGAACTACCCCACTTCACGGCCGGCGACCGGGTGGCTACCCGGAGTTCCGGCGGAAAAGTCCTGCAGGCGGCGGCGAAGAAGGTTCACTATCTGGTGGGTGGATCGGCCGACCTTGCCCCCTCGACCCACACGTATCTCAAGGGCGAAGGGGATGTGGGGCGCGGGGCGTTTGGCGGCCGTAACTTCCACTTCGGCGTGCGGGAGCATGCCATGGGTGCGATTTTGAACGGCCTGAGCCTCCACGGGGGTCTGCGGGTCTTCGGTTCGACTTTCCTCGTCTTCTCCGACTACATGCGCCCGGCCATTCGCCTGGCCGCGCTGATGCGGCAACCGGTCATCTACGTCTTTACCCACGACTCGATCTACGTGGGCGAGGACGGTCCCACCCACCAGCCCGTGGAGCAGACGGAAAGCTTGCGACTGATCCCCGGCCTGGAAGTCTTCCGGCCGGCCGATGCCGAAGAGAGCCGCCAGGCCTGGATCGAAGCCCTGCGCCGGACCGACGGGCCGACCGCCCTCATCCTGACCCGGCAGAACCTGCCGGTTCTCCCGCATACGGCAGAAGCGGTGGCCGAGGGGGTGCGACGGGGTGGCTATCTGCTGCAGATGGTCACGCCGGAAAGCGTGCTGCCCGACCGCACCGCCGCGGCCGGAGCAAACGGTTCGTCGGCAGCAGCGCCGGGCACGGTCAACTCCGCCGTACCCCCCGCCAACGGTGCGGACGATGATGACCTCAAGCTTACCCTGGTCGCGAGTGGCAGTGAGGTCGCGCTGGCGCTTGCGGCCGCGGAAAAGCTGGCCGCACAGGGTTACCGCTGCCGGGTGGTCTCCATGCCGTGCCGGGAGCGGTTCCTCCGCCAGCCCACCGACTACCAGCGTTCGGTCTTGCCCAATTTCGGTCGCCGGGTTTTCATCGAGGCCGGGGTGGGGAACGGCTGGTATCGCCTGGCCCGGCCCGGCGACGTGGTAATCGGCATCGACAACTTCGGTGAAAGCGGCCCGGCGGAAGCGGTCGCCCGCCATTTCGGCCTCACCGCGGACGCCGTAGCCGACGTGGTCCGCAGAACGTGAGGGGTGAGCGGCGGCCGGCGACCTGCACCGGATCTGGAACTCGGGTTCGCATTGGCTGCATTTGCGGGCTTGACCGGGCGGCGAGCGATGGCTATCATCTGAGCCAGAGCCTTCGGGGCAGGGTCGGACGACTCGCCGGGGTCGTCCTGCTTCCCGACCGGTGGTGATGCCTCCCGCCAGCACGGGAGGACGAGCCCATCAGCCCCAGCAGTCGATCCGGTGAGAATCCGGAGCCGCCAGTTGAAGTCTGGATGGGCGAAGGCGTTCGGAGACAGAGCCGGTGACCGGTGGGCCTGGTAAGGCCCGAGCCGGGCGGCCGGGCTTTCCGTTCTCCCCACGCAAGAAAACCGAGGAAGCCCCTGGAGTACCCCTGATTCCCATTGGAGGCGCTCCAGGGGTTCGTTTTTGCCCTTATTCCCGGCGAGCGGCCGCCCCCCGTGGCGAAATTCACGGGAGGAGCGATCCGCATGCGTGCTCTGCGTACTGTTGTCTACGGTGGTCTCGGCATCGCCCTGGTGATGCTCGGCACTCTCATCATCCGTTACCCGCTCCCGGCCACCGGCGGCTACGTCAACGTGGGCGACACCTTCATCTTCGCCCTGGCCGCCCTTTTCGGACCCTACCTCGGCATGATCGCCGGGGGGATTGGATCAGCCCTGGCGGACCTCATCGCCGCGCCGGTGTTCGCCCCGTTCACTCTGGTGGTCAAAGGGCTGGAAGGCCTCATAGCCGGATGGTTGGCCCACCGCCGGCTGGTCGCGCGCACCGGCCGGATCACCTGGCAAACCGCGCTTTCCTTCGTCGCCGCCGCCGCCTGGATGGTGGTCGGATACCAATTCACCTACAGAATCCTGGGAAGCTGGGGAACGGCACTCGCGAGCCTCCCCGGTGACGCAATCCAGGGCTTGAGCAGCACGATATTGGGGCTGCTCCTCACGGGCGCTCTCGCCCGGGTATTGCTTGCCCGCACCCGGGGCCAGGCAGGCGGCGGGTGATCACCTGCCGGGCTTCGCCAGGAGGGCCTAGTTGAGGAAAGACGAAGCGGCCGGGTCCGGGGGCGTCCCGTAGATCTCGATCATCTCAGCTCCCGGGCCGGTCAGCCCCGCTCCCGGGCCGCCGCTCGTCCCACTCCCCGGGTCTCCGCCCTCTGCCGCCCCGGCCGTGCGGACCACGAAGTGCTCCGGTGCCGGGCAGCGCATGTCGGTAAACCGTTCGGCCGTGAACGGTACTTTCACATCGCCCCGCCAAAGCCAGACCTCCGACCAGACCGCCGCCGTAACCCGGGCCGCGGTCGGCTGCACCGGGCGGCCTTCGTTGCCAGCCTGATCGATAGCGTTGACCCGCTTGAACTGCTGTACAATGCCGGGCCCAAAGCCCCAGGCATCGAAAACCACCGTAAAACCCTTCTGGCTGCCGGTCCTTTCGCCGGGAAACTCGCTTCCGGCCCCCCTCCCATCGCCGGGCGGCACGCTCATTACCGTGAGCCGGAGTTTACCGGGCCCGGCCACCACCACCGACATCCTGACCGTTTCGCCCGGATACCAGATAAACTTATCCGGAATCCCGGGAGCATTGTGCCAGGTTTGGTTCCGCCAGAACGGGCGCCAGCCGCCCAACTGGTGATCCCAGCTTAAGCCGGCATCGATCTCCTGGCCGCGAGCCTGCCCGCCCATGTAAATCGAAGCTCCGTCCCGAGGACCGTCCGGTCCGTTTCGCGCCGGATCGATAATAAGGTTCGGAAGCGTTACCACCCCTTCGATGCCGGTCCAATAGTCGAAGCTTGAGACCGCCTTCCGGTAATAAGCACCGAGGAAGCAGGGGTAACCAGAAGCAGGTGGCACCTCCCCCGGTATCGCCTCTACAACCTTATTCACCACCGGAACTGTCTCCGGTGTAGGCAAGTAGTGCCGGAAGAAGTCATCCGGCGAGATCGGGCTAAACTCCGCTTTCACCGCCTGCGGAACATATGCCCGGATCGCCGCATACAGAGCCTGCTGCAACTCGGGTACGACCAGGATCTGTTCTTCGAAGACCGGTAGCGCGAAATAAAGCCCGGCGTCGCTCTCCACGATGACGGCAGGATATGACCGGGAGAGAACCCCATTCGCGTCCGCCCGTCCCGCCACCATCCGCCCGCCGGGGAGAAGCTCCACTATCTGGCTGCCACTCCGGACCGGGATCGCCTTCGGCAGCCCGGTGAACGAGGGAGACGGTTCAACCAGCTGGATTTGCCGGAACGTGGGATCGTTCATCCACCGTAACCAGCGAATGCGCAGCAGTTCACCCAGTTGCATGCCGACCAGGGTTAGGTTTTCATCCCGCAGGGCGGTCGAGAAAACGGCGATGATCTTACCGCCATCGGCCACGAATTGCTGCCAGGCCTGCACTTCCCGGCCGGTCATCACAGCATTTTCCGGGAGGATAGCCAGTTTGTAGCCTGCTTCTGAGAGCCTCCCGGCCTCTACGTCCCGTTCGGTGATGATGTCGAAAGAGAAGAAACGATCAAGCCATCCCGCGGCCGTGTTGAACTCTTCGTCGTAGGTGGGGTAGTTCTGCCGGGCGGCGGAGGTGCGTTCACTGCGAACGAGGACCAGGGGAGTTCGGGCGGCTTGGACGGCGCTGCCGGCGGCCAGCGCGACGGCACCGGCAAAAGCGAGGGCCGCGACCACGGCGTAAAGTGAGAAGCCCGCGGCCGGTCGTGCTGCTCCCCGTGCTTCCCGGCTCTCGGATGGCCGGGCGATCGCATAACGGAGTGCTCCCAACGGCCTCTACCTCCTGTCGAGAGGGCAACCGGCGGCGCCGGTGCCGGGAAAATCACAGGCGGCCGCCGATAATGCGGTCGAGCGCGGCGGCCGTATCGTAGATGAGCTGCTCGGGAGCGGTCGGGTAGGGGCTGAGTTCGGCGGTCAAGGGCCCGTCGTACCCGATCTCGCCCAGGGCATCGACCACGGCCCGCCAAGTTACGTGCCCCTGCAGCAAAGGCACGAAGCCCTGGAGGTTGCCGATGTCGGTACGGAAGTCTTTCACGTGGCAACGGCGGACCAGCGGCCCGAGAATCCGGATCCACTGATCGGGGAAGCCGTTCACGAGGACGTTGCCGATATCGAAGTATGCCCCTACCCACTCGCTGCCCACCGCCTCCACAAAGCGGCGAAACTCGAGGGGACTGAGCAGGAACTTATTCCAGACGTTCTCGACGCCGATCACTACCCGGTGCTTCGCGGCCACCCGGGCCAGGTGCTGCAGCCCCTCCAGCGAGCGATCCCAAACTTTCTCGTACGGGGCATCGGCCGTCACCACGCCGGGAACCACCAGAATGACTTCCACCTTCATCCAGGCTGCGAGTTCCAGCATCTTCTCGACGAAAGCAATGCCCTGCGAGCGCTGCTTTTCATCGGGCGACGACAAAGGAATCTGCCAGAGGGCTGCCGTGCTCAGGCTGGAAATCTCGAGCCCGGTGGCCCGGATCGCCTCCGCCAGCGACCGGGCTTCGGCTTCGGTGGTTTCGGTGGTCAATCGTTCCGGAAGGCGCGCTTGGCCCTCAGAGCTCGCGGCGGCCGTCCGGCCGGCCGCGGCCGGCGGAAGCTCCACATTCGGTTCAAACGTGTCGAAGCCGGCCTTGGCAGCCAGTTGTGCCGCCTCGACCAACGAATACCCCTTTGGGAAACACCAGTGGTTGATTCCCTTCTTCATGCCAGTTCGCACCGCCCTTTTGCGTTTGGACCGCCGTTCATGGCTACGCCATGCCGGCCCCTTTCGGTCCATTTTGACGACCAGGGCGGTATTCCTTCCGGGAGGTCGTCACTCTCGACCCGGGTGCGCCACGGGCTACTTGTCGTGGCCCGCTTGCCGGCGCCACCCGCGCCCCGCCCGCATGAAGGTCTCGACGTTGGCAAGAGGGGTGTTCCAAGGCAAGTCGCAGCCGGTGCTGAGGATGAAGTTGGGGTACGGGTCCATGGCCTCGAGCAGGTGCTCCACCGCCGCCGCCACCGCCTCTTGATCGCCGGCTCCCATTACGGCCACCGGATCAATGTTGCCGACCAGCACCACGTCGGCCGGGACCCGCCGAGCGGCAGCGGCCAGGTCCACGTCGCTGTCGAGGCTAAGGCCCTGGGCTCCGGTCTCGGCCATGGCCTCGACCAGGTGCCCGGCGTCACCGCAGATATGCAGGATCGTCATGACCTCCTCGCCCGCAGTCGCCGCCTTCCTGCTACTTTCTTCCTGCAACGCCTGGATGACCTGCCGATCGGCCCGGCCGGCGAACTTCCGGAAGGCGGCCGGAGACAAGAAGGTGGCCGTGGGCTCTAAGATCGCGATCACCTGCGCACCTGCCTTGACCAGCTCTCGCCCGTACGCCTCGACCACGCCCCGGGCGAACTCCACGACCTCGGTCACCAGCTCGGGCTGCTCGACCGTGGCCAGGGCCAGGGACGTCGCTCCCATCAAAAGCCCGGCCAAGGTGAAGGGCCCGACCACGTAGCCTCCCCGCAGGATCCCTGCCGGCAGGAGGTCCTTCATCCTCCGCATGGTGTCGATATGGGCCTGGATCAGCGCGTCTGCCAGCGGATCGATTTGCCGGAACTGTTCCAGGTCAGATGCCCGGCGCACCGGGTGCTCTTCTACGCTTGCCGACTCCTGGAGCGGATAGCGCACCGGCAGGCCGAGAGCACCTGCTTCCAGCGAAAGGTTCATCATGAAGAAAAGCAGGTCCGGCCGGAACCGCTCGGCGAGAGCCTGGAGGGAGCGGGCATGTAGTTCACTATTGAAGGTGTTCTGCCGGATGGTTGACCCGGTCAGCTGAACTCCCGGGTACCCCAACAAGGGCGCGACCATCCGCCGGCCGTCGCGGTAAGCCGCGACGGCCAGTTGATCAAGACGCATCCTCTCATGCCGCCTTTCTACCCGTGAACCCCAGATGCTTCCTGCGGTACGTGCGGTACCTTGGCTACCTTGCTGCCACCCTTTCCTTTGTTCAAGCACCTTTGAGCTTGCCAAGGAGGCTGTCGGCTACCCGCACCGCCGCCGAGGCGTTCGGCGCGTACCCGTCGGCACCGATCTCCTTAGCAAAGCGTTCGTTGACCGGTGCGCCTCCCACCAGGACGCCCACCTTCCCCTTGAGACCGGCCTGTTCGACGGAGCGGACGACGTCCTGCATGCGAATCATGGTGGTGGTGAGCAGCGCCGAAACCCCGATGAGGGACGCTTGCTGCTCTTTGGCCGTCTGTACGAATTTATCGGGAGGAACGTCGGTTCCCAGATCGATTACCTCGTAACCCGCGCCCTCCAGCATCATCCCCACCAGGTTCTTGCCGATGTCGTGCAGGTCGCCTTGGATCGTTCCCAAGACCACCTTAGCCTTGGTTACCTTCTCAGTGCTTCGTAGCAACGGTTTAACGATGGCAAGGCCGGCCCGCATGGCCCGGGCGGAGATCAGCATCTCGGGCACGAAGAACTGCCCTTCCTCGAAGAGCTCGCCTACCTTGATCATGGCCGGGATCATGCCCTCATTGATGATGGACTCGGGGGCCGCCCCGGCCTCGAGGAGACGGCGTACCTCGCTTTCCACCGCGGCCGTCTTTCCGTCGATGATCGCCTGCTGCAGCACGTCCCACTGACCGGCTGCGCTCATGTCCACACTTTCCTCCCCCAGCTGATGTTGGCCTTGCACCTAAACGCGGACTCCCGTGGAGCCCGTGGTACCGACCGTACCGAATGTTTCAGCCATTGAACATCGACTTCCCCAACCCTTGCGACAATCCTTCGCCGGTCCGGAGTTTCTTCCGAAAGGGTTGGCCACGAGGACTTCGCAACACAAGAAAGCCCGCATCGTTAAAGCATTGTCCCCAGGAGAGTCGCTGGGCGCGGTTTATACTCCCTACCCGATGAATGAACGACGCCTGGCCCGGCGTTGCCGCCGGGGCCGGCCCGAAGAGGAGGCTGTACCCGATGATCCCGACGCGCCCCCGGACGCGCCTGCGGACGATGGCATACTCCCGCTGGGATGAGATGGAGTTCGGTCAAGCGCTCCACCCGGTCACCTGCGGCCTGGGAATCACCATCGGGGGTGGTCAGGTAATCCCCGAAGTAAAGTACGCACCCCGCCCGGGCAAGGAAGCCGACTACGACACGCTGCGCCAGGAGTACGCCCATGTCACCGAGCAGGTTCTCGAGCGCGCGGTGCAGCTCGGATTCCCCGGCCTGCTGCTCGAGCTGGAACACGTGTTCCAGCTGACCGATAACCCCGCCTGGGGCGCCGGTATTACCGCCCAGACGAAGGAGCAGATGGTTCAATACCATGAGAAATACGGCATTCCACTGGCGCTCCGCGTAACGATTGCGGACATTCGCCGCCCCGAACACGGGCTTCGGGAAGGTAGTCCCGAGCTTGCCAAGATGCTGGAGAGCTTCGAACGGTGTGCGGCGGCCGGTGCCGACATCCTCTCGATCGAGTCGATTGGCGGAAAGGAAGTCTTCAACCACTGTGTCACCCGCCAGGACATCGCAGGAATGCTTTTTGCCGTCGGCGTGCTGGGAAGTGCGGACATGGAGTTTCTCTGGGAGCGCATCGTCGCCATTGCCAATGCCCACGGAATCGTTCCCGGGGGTGACACCGACTGCGCCCATGCCAATAGCGCCATGTTCCTTGCCGGAGGCCTTTTGAACAACGAACTTCCCCACACCTTTGCCGCTCTGGTGCGGGCCATCGGAGCAGCCCGCTCTCTGGTGGCCTTCGAATGCGGTGCGACCGGCCCGGACAAGGACTGCGGCTACGAAGGCCCCGTGATCAAGGCGATAACGGGGTGCCCGATCTCCATGGAAGGTAAGAGTAGTGCCTGTGCCCACTCCGACCTTATGGGGAACATTGCCGCCGCGGTTTGCGATCTGTGGAGCAATGAGGCAGTGCAGTACGGTGATATGTTTGGAGGCACGACGCCGGCCGTTTTCACCGAAATCCTGGGGTATGATGCAGCCCAGTTCAATGCGGCCCGGGCTCTGGGCTATAGCCGGGAACAGCGCGACATCCTGATCCACTCCGATCGGCTGCGCGATCCCCAAGCCTTCGTCATCTCCCCGGACGTTGCCTACGAGATAGGCAAGGCTATCGTAAGCGAGGAAACCGATTCCGATTACCGCCGGGCGCGGGCCGCCTGCCTGCGAGCCGGCGAGCTGATCCAGGAGGCTTGCGCCAAGCAAGAGCTCCTTCTCACGCCCTTGGAAAAGCGGGCTCTCAGCGAGGCGCTGGACACCGTGGCCGCCCTACCAGATGACGAGGAAGAGTTCCTGGCATTAGCATGGCGTCGTTACCAAAACTTAGAAGAGCTCCGGCCGGCCTCTTATGGATTCTCTTGACAATTCTGCGCTGCGTCTTCAGGTGGGCCGGTTATTGCCGCGCGCAATGGCGAACGAACTGCGGAACCGGAGGGATGAATAATGCAACCACGAGTTCGTTTCTGGCGGGCACTCCATGGTTTGCCGATGGACCGGCCGCCGGTAGCGGCGGTGAATACCACCGCTACTGCATCGCAGATGGAGGCCGTCCAAGCCTGGTTCCCTGAGGCGTACAGGGAGGCCGGGCCCATGGCCCGGCTGGCCGCCGCTGCTTACGAACAATTCGGCCTCGAAACCGTGGGTCTTCCTTTCGACCAGTGTGTGGAAGCAGAGGTTTGGGGATGCGAGGTCCGTTACGGAGGGCGCTTTGACCCCCTCTCCGTGGTCTCTCATCCTTACACCCTCGATCAACCCCCGCCGTTCCCGCCCGACTTTCTGAGCCGGGGACGAATCCCTGCCGTACTCGAAGCTCTTCGCCGCCTGAGAAGCCGGGTTGGCGCCCAAGTTACCGTAATCGGCCGGGTTATCGGACCTTTCACTACGGCCGGGTACTGGATCGGCACCGACGAGCTGCTCGTCCAAAGCGTGCTGGCGGCAGAGAAGGTGAGCCGGCTAATGGAGGTGGCAAGGCAAGGCGCAGCTATGCTCGCCGAAGCTATGGTAGCGGCGGGCGCCGACATTATTTGCGTGGAAGACATGACTGCCTCCGGGGACATGATCAGTCCCGAGACCTATCGAAACCTGGTCCTTCCCCACCACCAATGGCTCTTTGCCAACATTCCCGTCCCCGGCATTCTGCACATCTGCGGGCACGTGGACCGGCAGATCGAGGCTATGGCAGAGTCGGGGGCAGCCGGCCTTTCCATAGACGCGGTCACCAACCTGGCTACCGCCCGTCTAAAGGTCGCCGGGAAAGGCCCGAAGGACCACGTGACGCTGATCGGTAACGTTCCCCCGACGGCAGTTCTGCTTCAGGGTACACCAGAACGGATCCGGCAGGCAGTTCAACAAGCTCTGGGTGAGGGTATCGGCATCCTGGCCCCTGGGTGCGGTATTCCCGTTCAGACGCCGGCCTCGAATCTTCGCACTTTTGTGCAAGCCGGTCGCGAGCTCGGGATCATGGCCGCCCGGGATCGACTCGCTGCTTCCGCCTCTATGCCGCGAGCCTTGCCGAACGCGGTGAGCGCCGGGACGGCGGCAGCGGGCCATCTAAGCGCAACCGTCACCGTCTTTCGGAGGTACGACGTCGAGCTGGCCCGGGACCGGAGGGAGAGCGTCCGGATTTTCGCTCATTCGCCTTTGGCCGTCCCCCAAGACGAAAGCCGCGCCCTTCTGGCTCGAGTGGTAGAGGCCGTGGTAGCCGGCTCCGCCGAAGAGGTCTCCCGGGCCGTAGAAAGGGCGTTGAGCATCCTGCCGCCCCTCGAGGTGATCGAAAAGGGGCTCGTAGCCGGCATGAACGAAACGGGGCGTCTCTGGTCGGACGGCGAGTACTTCCTGCCGCAGGTGATCCTGGCTGCCGATGCCTTACAGGCAGGTATGCGGCTGTGCGAGAAGGCGATGGGTGCCCAGCGCCAAGCCAAAGGGCTCGTGGTTTCCCACGTCGCGGAAGGAGATATCCACACTATCGGAAAAAACATTGTCAAAAGCCTGCTCGAAGCGTACGGGTACAAGGTGATCGATCTGGGTATAGACGTGCCCACCGACAAGGTAGTCGCCGCCGTGCGGCACTACCGCCCCCAGCTGCTGGTCGGCCACGCCTTGATGACGACCACGATGTCCGCCTTCCCCCGGACGGCGGCTGCGCTGCGAACGGAAGGGCTCGAACTCCCCTTCGCCTGCGGTGGAGGTGCGGTTACCCAGGAGTTCTGCGAGAGCTTCCCGCTCGGAGTCTACGGTGAGAAGGCCATCGAGGCGCCGGCCATAGCGCAAGCAGCCGCGGAGGGCGCCACCTGGCAGGAGTTGCGCCGCCGCTTCCACAAGAAATAACGCGAGCGACCGAAGGAGCGCCGGGAGACCGTATGCCTGCTTCTGTTCTACCCGTTACCGAATGCATCTTTGAACTGGTTGCCAGTCCCTGGGAGGCTCTGGAAGAGCGCCCCCGGGCGGCCTGGGGCTATCTCGGCTATGCCAGTACGAGCCCGGTCTCGCGCACCGTAGCGGCGCTGATGGAGGAAGCCCGTCACCTGGTGGCCGCTCGCGTCGGCGAGGCAGGTGGCATCAAAGGTCGGGCCGTGATCCGTCGCCTCCGGGTCTACGATGCCGCCGTCGAAGTGTTGGCCGATGGGGACATCGGTGAGGGTGGGGACGGTAAACCGGGCGCGTGTAACCCTCAAGTCTGGCAGACGCCCACGCTGGCTCGCCGCCTCTCCGGCTGCGACCGCCTGGTCGCTCTGGCCTGTACCCTGGGACCGGGGGTCGACGATGCCATCCATACGGCTTTTGCCGAAAACCCGGGTTTGGCGGTGGTTTTAGATGCAGTCGGTTCAGCTATGGTAGGCGGAGCCCTCGATCTCTTCGTCCGGCAGCTGAAAGCGGAGGCCGAACGCCGCGGGTTTAAGCAGGTACGCGGATATGCCCCGGGCTATCAAGACTGGCCCATCACCGATCAGTCCGGCCTTCTAGACCTGGTCCAAGCCTCCAAGCTCGGCATCGTTATCAACGAAAGCGGTATGATGCGCCCTGCCAAGTCGCTCACCACGGTCCTGGGATGGAAGAGCACGGGAGCCTCCCGGTGACACCGGATTCGCCCGACCCCGGATTCCCGGGTTGGACTGCGAAGCAAGCAGATCCGACGGAGAGGACGGCTGGCGGTGGTAGGACAGGTGGTACGACAGTACGAGATCGGCATTCTTCCTGACCGGAAGATCCTGGTCGCAGAAGGCAGCCCCTATCTCGACGTGCTGGCTCGGGCCGGGTTTACCGTGGATGCGCCTTGCGGCGGCCAGGGGACGTGCGGAAAATGCCGGGCCCGCTTCGTCGAAGGAGCCCCGCCGCCGACGGCCGCCGACCGTGACCACTTCCTCCCCGCTGAACTGGCTGCCGGCTGGCGCCTCCTCTGCCAGCACTGGGTGCGCGGCCCCGCCAGGCTGGAAGTTCACTCGGCGGAGCACCTGAGCTGGAAACAGCAGATGGCCGCGGGGGAAACCGGTAGTGAACTCGCTGCCAAGTTCGTGCCGGCGGTGCGGCGGGTAGTCGTCCGGCTGGGTAGGCCGACGCGGGAGCGACCGCTCAGCGACATCGCCCGGGTACGGGAAGCATTGCCGGTCCGGCTTCGCCACGCCCGTGTTTCCCTCGACTTTCTCCGGACTCTCCCCCAGCTACCTCGATCCGAAGCCGAGGTGGAGCTCATCCTGGTCGGCGACGAGATCGTGACCTGGCGGCCGCTGCCGGCCGATCCGCCATCGCTCACGACGCCGGCCGCCACCGCCGGTGTGAATCACGGCAGTTCTCGGGTCGCCGGCCGGCCAATCTGGGGGCTCGCCCTGGACATAGGCACGACCTCGCTCGCAGCAGCGCTGATCGACCTCGATTCGGGCCGGACCGTGGCGGTGGAGGCAGAGACCAACCCCCAAATCCGGTTCGGTGCCGATATTATGTCCCGGATTGCTTACGCCCGGACCAGACCCGAGGGAACTCAAGAGCTGCATGAGGCGGTACGGCAGGGGGTCGAGGCGCTCCTTCAGCGTCTTTTGGCCAAGGCGGGGAGCGGCCCCCACGGCGACCCCGCGGGCGACATCCTGGACGTCGCCGTAGTCGGAAACAGCGTCATGGAACACCTCTTTCTCGGCATCTCCCCGGCCAACCTGGGAGTGAGCCCCTTCGTCGCCGCCACCCACGACCCCGTTGTCCTGGACGGTGCCACCGCCCGCCAAGAGTTGGGCTTGCTGGTGCACCCACGGGCCCGGGTTTTCGTCTTCCCCACCGTGGCCGGTTTCGTCGGGGGCGACACCGTGGGCGTGGCCCTGGCCGCCGGTTTCCCGGCCTTTCTCCGGGCTGCGACCGCGACCGGCCGAGCAACGGCAGGCGGTCCGGCAACGGAGGCGGCCGGCCGGCCGGGCAACGTGCTCGCCATCGACCTCGGGACCAATACCGAAATCATCCTCGCCACCGCTAGCGGGGAACTTTACTGCTGCTCGGCTCCGGCCGGCCCGGCCTTCGAAGGGGCCGAGATCAACCGGGGCATGCGGGCGACTACCGGAGCCATCCGTTCCGTGCGGGTACACGGCGACTATTGGCCCGGTACTCATCCGTCCGGCCGGACCAGCCGGCTCGAAATCGAGGTTATCGGCGGTATGGACGCATCGGAGGCTCGCGGCATTTGCGGCTCGGGTCTGGTCGACGCGGTGGCCGAGCTCTTGCGTACCGGGGCTCTCCGCCCCGACGGGCGCCTCAGCCTTCCCGGCGGTGAAAACGTCGTTCGTCTGGGCCCGGTGGCCCTGACCCAGGCCGACCTGCGCCAGTTCCAGCTGGCCAAGGCCGCGGTGGCGACCGGAGTGACCATCCTCCTCGATCTGGCCGGCCTCACCCCCGCCGAACTCGACCGGGTCCTGGTGGCGGGCACTTTCGGGAACTATCTGGACCGCAACTCTGCTTTACGGGTGGGGCTGATACCGCCCGTCCCGGCATCCAAAGTTCAGTTCGTGGGCAACGCTGCCCTGGAAGGGGCCCGGCTCGTTCTGCTCCACGACCCTTTGCACCACGAGGCAGCCAGGCTTGCCCGCGGTATGAAACACGTCGAACTCTCGCTCCATCCCTCTTTCCAAGAGGTTTATGTAAGTAGCACCATGCTCGGGCCAGCGCAGGAAGTTGGGAAACCCGGTGTAGAATGAAGCAGAGGGGCGACGAACCAACGAGCACCCCCGGAGGGGATAACCTTGGCTACTGAACACCCGGCAATCTACATCCTCCGGCTCACCCTGGCGGTAGCCAGCATCGGACTGCTTTTCGGTCTCCTCTATCTCGCCGTTCTCGCCTTTCTGAACTGGGGCGACCGGCGCGAGAAGGCACTGCTCGGGCACCGGGCGATCTCCCGGGCCGATCTCCATCAGCTGGACTACCTGAGTGACGTATTCAGGGAAGGTCAAGCCGCGTTTGCTCCGGACCGAATTATCTTGGGTTCGGCTTTCCTGGCCGGGTTTTCGCTAGCATTCATCTTGCCGGTCATCCACTTTTTGTACGCCCTTAGCATATACATATTGAACCTCATTTTCATGACTCATGCTCCCGTCGATCCGCGCCTGCCCGCCTCCATGTATCCCTGGCCGGTTTTCCGCGACAATCTCCTTACCATCTTGCGCTACCTTCCCTACCTCCTGCCGGCCGGCATTGTATACGGGCTGCTCGCGCTGCTTTTCGGCCGCGGGCGGCAACTCTTCATCCGCCGGCGCGTGCGCTGGAGCTTCCTCGGGATTGAGATCCCGGGCTCATGGACGATCGGCGTTCCGCTCGGGGGCCTCTACTATTTCCTGGCTGCAATGGCTCCCGTTCAACCCAGCCTTAACTGGCTGCTCGGGCAGTACCTGCTGTGGATCGCGTCGTTCTACCTCGTTCCCTACTACTTGCACCGCACCCAGGACGTGCTTCTCTACTGGTTCACCCGTTTCCACTGGGAGGAACGTACCGTCGCCGCCGCCCGTTACCTGCTGCTGACCCGTTTTGTCTACCAGACCGCCCCTGCTACCTCTGCCCCCGCTGCCACCGCCCCCGCTGCCAC
Organism: Bacillota bacterium; assembly: GCA_012839805.1. Taxonomy (GTDB): domain Bacteria; phylum Bacillota; class Limnochordia; order Limnochordales; family DUMU01; genus DUMU01. The sequence continues at coordinate 48,041 of DUMU01000028.1, forward strand.
CGCCCCCACTGCCGCCCCGGCAGCCCCCGTTGCCCGCTCAGCCCCCACTGGCGCCCCTGCCCCCACCGCGGGCGCCGGCAGCAGTTCCCCGGCCGGCGGGCCGCCTGCGCGTGGCCCTGCCTCCCTGGCCGAGCTGGCCCGGGTGGAGGCCCGCTTTGCCGACGGCCTCGTCGTCGTGGACGCCCCCCTGCAAGATGAGGATGTTCCGTTTTGCGCCGGGCTCATCTCCGAGCTCCCCGGAGTAGAGAAGGTAGAGGTGCGGGTGAACGGCCGGCCGTTCGTCTCGGCGGATCGAGGACCCCAAGTGTTACGTGAGGCGGCACTTTTGCGGGGTGAAAGGCGCGAGAGGCCGGAGCGCTGGCGCTCCGGCCCAAGCCAGGAAGCACGCTCACTTTTTCAGCCCGAGGCGGAGGAATCCCGGTCTTCGCGGTCGACGCCGCGCCGGGCCGCCTTGCTGGCGGGCCATGTTCCGGCGGACCGCGCCGTGCTCGACCGGGTCGCGTTCGACCGCGCTCCCGTCGCGCACGGGTACGATCGTTCCCCCTCCCCGCCCCGCTTGCGCCCCCGGTCCCGGCCTCGTTTCCGATTCCGCTTCTCCCTGGGGGCTCTCCAGGTTCTGCTCTTCGCGGTAGGCGCGCTCTTTCTCGGCACTTACTTCTACGGGCCGGCCGCCTTCCGGGCCCTCTGGCCGGAGCGGGTATACGGGCAGCCCCCCGATTCCCGGATCGAGCCGGGACTGGAACTGCGAGCAGCCGGTGAACTGCCCTCGCTCCCCCTTGAAACCTCCCCCAGCCCCCTCTTCTTTACTGACTCGGGTTCATTGCTACTGCTCGACACGAACGGCAGGCTCTGGAGGTGGACGGCCGCGGCCCGGGCCCTCTCCGCCCGGGTCGTCGACGGCACTACGGCCTGGCAGCCCCCGTTCGAGCCCCTTACCCTACCGGGTACTCCCGGTGAACGGGTAACCCACGCTGCCCCCGCGCCCGGCGACGGCGATCGCCTCCTGCTGGCCCTCGAGATCACCGGCAGTTCCACCGGTTCGGCAGGGCCGCCCGGTTCGCCGGCCGCGAGGGCTTCGCCATTACGATTGGTCTGGTATGATCCCGGGTCCCAGCAGACCTCGGAACTGCCCGTCCCTCCGTCTATCAACGAACCAATTCCTCCGGCCGGAGCACGGTCGCTCCTCGAGATCGGAATAGCTCAGGTAATCGTCGACCACCGGGGCCGCCCTTACGTGGTGGTACGGGAAAAGTGGTTGGCGAAGAACGGCAAAGAAGAAGCGGGAAAGAGCACCCATGAGCAGGTTACCGTGTACGGGTGGGTAAGTGGCCGCTGGGTGCCGGTTTACCGCGACGGGCCCGGCTTCATTGAGCTAGTCCCCTCTTACGAAGACGGTTTACCCCTGGTTGAACTGCGTGCTACCCCGCCCCTGCTCAAACGCGTAGGTTACCAGCGCGACGACACCTTCCCGGTACGGAATGCGACTTGGAAAAACGGAAGCGGCACCGGAGCATGGCAGGCCGCCGCCATGAGTCCCAGCCGCTATCTGGCTTTGAGTAGCGGGGATGGTTCACTGGTGCAGATTGCCCCCGACGGGTACCCGGTGTCCCGGCTAACATTGAGGAACAGCCTGGTCTTCTCACCGGCAGATGCTCCCGCCCGGCGACGGATCGCCATTGCCTCCTGGTCGGACCCGGAGGGGAAGGAAGAATGGGTGGTCGTCCTGGGCGGCAACCGTTTTGCAGTCTTCCAGCCGGATGGGAGCGGGCGCCTGATACGGGACGCTCTGCGGCTCACGCAGGCGAGCCGCCTGGCCGATGCCACTTCGGTCTGGAAAAACGTGGCGGCCCGCTCGCCGGGACTGCCGCAAGCTCGTCTCGCCCTGGGCAAGGCATACTTCGAAAGCGAAGAGTGGCAGAAAGCAGCGGCAGCTTTCTACTACGCGGGCGACCGGGCCTGGCTTGAGCGCGCCCTTGCCAACCTGGATCGTGAGGTTCGCCGCGGCTGGCTCCTCTGGTTTCTGATTGCGGGGATTGCGTTCATCCTCACGTCCATAGCAGCTTCCTTTGTGAGCGTAGAGCCGCAATAGCTCTGGCCCCCCGGGTGGCTGCCGTCACGGGTGGCGGCTGACCCGCGTGGCTGCTGTCCCGGGCGGCTGCCAACTTCGCCCCCTTTCTCCCTTCGCCCTTCACTGTCGATGCCCCCTCACTGTCGTGTTCTGCTGCCGTCACCGGTTCGTGCTGCGGCGGCCGTTTTTGCCCTCTGCCTGCAGCCCCGCCCGGGCCAGGGCTTCGGTCACCGCCACCGCAGCCGCCAGTTTGAGTAGATCACCGGGTACAAAGGGTAAAAGCCCTACCGCCAGGGTCTTCCCGGCCGGCAGGTGCGCCACCACCGCCAGCCACGGCAGCCCGATCAGGTAAAGAAGAGCAGTGGCCAGGGCGAAGACGACGGCACGCCGGACGGTCTTGCCGCGGCCTTGCCCCGGCGGAGCAAGTCCTGCTACCGCGGCCTGGGCTATGAAACCGAGGAGAAAGCCTCCGGTCGGGCCCAAGAGTACCGCGGCCCCTGCCTTACCCCCGGCAAACACCGGAAATCCGGCCAGTCCCAGCAGAACATAGGCCAGCTCGGCCAATGCCCCGCCTACCGGTCCGATGGTCGCGCCCGCGAGCAAAGGAAAAAGGCTCTGAAGCGTAATAGGGACAGGCGAGAAGGGTAGCGGTACGGATATCCAGGCACCGGCGGCGGTTAACGCGGTGAAAAGCGCGCCGGTGACGAGGGCTCGCAAGGGAAGCCATGAGGTTCGACCGTTCAAGAGGAGTCAACCCCTTCGAGTCGAATCGAGAATAGGGAAAGATAAACTAGGGGCGACGCGGCTGAGTATATTGGGAGTGGCCCTGCTCGTCAAGCAATCGCTCGAGGTCAGGAGGCGTTATTCCCATGTTCTGGCTCTTCCTCATCATCACGCTGGCTCTGGCCGCTCTCACCTGGCGTTGGGTGCAGGTGCGCCAGACCCACCTCGTCCCCATCGGGCTCACGGCCACCATCGCTTTCCTTATCCTGGCGGTCGCGCAGCAGCTCGGAGCCTTCGGCCGCGGCTTTTTCACCGCCCTGGGCGCGGTCGCGCTGGCCGGCGTGCTTGTGCTCATCGTGCGAACCACCCGCTGATGGGCCATCCTCGATCTCGCGCCGGCCCTTCCGCCCTGTCATTCCAGGCCCGCCCGGCTTCTCCCCGCCCTGCTCTTTCAGACCCGCGGTAAACCCGAAGCAGGGTTGTCTCGTCCCGGGCTTTCCGTCCCTTTTCTTCTCAGATTGGCTGACCGCTTAGGGGTTCTCTTAGGGGTTCTTGCCGATCGCTTCTTGTTCCACCAGTCGCCTGTACGGTACAGTATGGCGCGCAAGTCTTGATGGCCCTTCCTGACCGATACGGCTCATGCATGCAGGTGACCAGCCGGCCCCTCTCGTAGACTGCTCATCAGCCACCGAACGTGCGAAATGTTTAGGCAAAGAGCGTGAGTAGCAACAGTCCCTTCCGCAAGTGGCCCGCCGTCTGAACGCTGTAGCTCGCAGCGCGCCGAGATCCGATGTCGCGCCACTATCTGCTAGTGCCTCGATAAACTTCCTCGTCTGTTCAAGAAGGAGTCATGACAGTAACGACGAATTACAAAAAAGATTCAGGAAGTATCCGCGTGTCGGAGGGAAGGGAAGGCGCGTCGACGAAGGGGAGCGTGTGAGGATGGAACCTCAAATCGCTCACCATCAGGAAACGGACCGACCGGCCAAAGGTCATCCAGAGTGGTTCCCTTGGTGCCTACCATGTGAGGCCCAGAGCGATCTTCCTGCCGAGGACGTCAGTGAAAGCGCCCACCAACTTCTGGCCTGGGCCGTTCGTCAGAGAACAAGCACCATTGTCAGTTACAACTTGTTGCGTGCGCCCTTCGCAATCCGGCCGGATGTACGGGCACTGTGCTGGGCCTATACAGCAAATGCCCGAAGAGTCTGGGCTGCCTACGTGCGGCAGGTAGGGGCAGTAGCAGATACTCTGTCTCAAGCCGGGTGTAACTGGGTCCTCCTCAAAGGAGCTGCGTTTGCAGCCACAGCTTATCCGGAACCGTGGTTACGAATCTGCGGTGATATCGACGTACTGGTGGCAGCAGATGAGCTGGAGTTGGCCCATGAAGCTCTAGTCCAGCAAGATTTTCGGCAGGACCAGGAATATGATATTCGAGCTTTGGCCAGAAAGGTTCGGGCGGGGCGCGCCCGGCTCCAACATTTACCCCCCTACTTCCGGCCTACGGGGGATTCGATCCTACCTGGCATCACAGTGGAAGTTCACCACCGATTGACTACAGCCGCAGAGCCTTATAGCCTTCCAGGAGACGATGTCCTTTCGGGAGCTATGCTCCTACAGATTGGCGAGGGACCCTTTCGGATTCCCAGACCCGAGATGACCCTCCTTGTTGCGGTGAGTCACGCTTACAGGCATGCCCGTTCGCTGAATGCGATCATTCAGGGTGAGGATTTCCGTATGGGTCGTTTTGTGGATGTGGTGCAGTTGTTGCGGCACTATGGTCACTGTTTGAACGGAGAGGAAGTCTTAAAAGTCGCCCAGAGGAATCGCTTGGAGCCGGCGTTGGCCTTTGTACGAACGGTAGTTGATGAATGCTTTGGTCGGCAACCCTGGCCCGCGGCGTTCGACCGTTTACAGGATCATCCTAGCGTGGCGCAGACAATCGCAGACGCGACTTTATTCGACCATGAAGTGGTGATGGGGCAGTGGTCTTTGCCTCCGGCCCAACGGTTTTTTCAGACAGACACCGAACGGTGTTTGGAAGCTCTTCTCGCTTTGTATTCTTACCTACGTGCGAATAGGAAGCAGGAGATCGCTGCGGAGGACCAACACTTGGACATTGGAGGGCAGGAATTCATTGGGCCTTTTAACCCGGCCTCCCGGTTTTTCGGAATGGGAGGATAGCCATGGACAACGGACTGGTACGGTTCTATGGTTGTTGTTTGGCCCCGGAGCTGGGTCAGCTACGTCCTTCGGGTGGAGAAATTAGGGACAACGCGACATTGCACATCGATCCGACACTACAGGAAACAGAAGACCAAGAAGGCTGGACCCACCTCACGAAACCTGGGTGGTTCTTTGGGCTGACCGTCCAGACGTCGCTGTGGCAGGGCCTCAGAAGAACTTCGGGCCAAACCGTTGGGGATGTGCTCCGCAAGTTCACCCAGGCAGATGGACAGTGCTACCGATCGGTACTGAGCGCTATTCGTCTCTTAGCGGCATGGCGAGTTTTGTGTGTGACGACCTCCTCCCCGACCTCTGACAACGCCGAGTAGCAATCACCAGAAGCTAAGCCCAGAAATCCGACCTATCATGCGCTCGAGTGACAATAAGCTCTAGCGGGGGCGAGACGCGACGAAAAAGGAGATTCATGCGGGAACTGGAACTGTGCCAATGGATTCGTTGTATCTAGTAGCTGCTGTACATCTCTTGGAAACCACGACGAGCATCGTTGAAAGGAGGCGCGTACTATACAATGACCCCGGAGAATATTGCCATCGACAAACAGTTTGTGCTGCGGCAAGACGTCCTTGTTGATCAAATCGGTGACGAATGTGTTGTCTTTGATCCCACCACTAAAATGGTATTCACTGTAAACCAAACGGGAGCTATGATCATTAACAAGCTAAGGCAACCGCAGTTGATAGCTACCCTAGTTGAATACCTGGCCTCGTGTTCTTCTGCATCCCGCGACGTCATTCTTAGGGACTGCGAGGCCTTCCTTGCGATACTGCTTGACAAGGGGTTGGCTACTTGTGTTGAATAAAGCGACTCTCCTAAAACACTCATCTCGTCGGCTCATTCATACCATGTTGAGCAACTGGGGTGTAGTCGCACTAACCTACAGAGGGTGCAGTATGTCCCCCTTGTTCTGGGAGGGACAACGAGTGCTTGTAACACCACTCCGTCAAGATCCAATAGAAGTTGGCGATTGCGTGGTTTATTGGAGCGATGTACAACAGTGGTTTGTCTTACACCGCGTCGTCAGTGTGAGCCAACAGAATGATAGACGGGTCATAGTGACTAAAGGAGACGCCTTGCCTTACCAAGACCCTCCAATAGATGACAATCACCTGCTGGGACGGGTGTACACCACTGATCTACTGTTCCGGAGAAGCCTTCCGAAGCTTCGCAGCGGACTCACAATACGAGAAGAGGAAGGTGGTGGATTACTCTACGATGTAGCAACTGCTGACCTCAAGGTTCTAAACCGCGCGGGATTCGTGGTTTGCCGGTGCCTAACGCAGGGAATGGCGCCGGCAGACATAGTTGTGGAGTTAGCGAAATCCTTTCCTGGGGTTAGTGCTGAAAGGCTAGTTGGAGATTTGGATGCTTTTCTGAGTAAGATGTCAGAACGTGGATTGGTTCAATGGGAGGATGTTGGATGCTAAGTGCGCCGATTGTCGTCTCTATAGCGATCACTTCTAGGTGTAACCTTAGGTGCCTTCATTGTTCGGCATCGGCTGGGGAGGGGCTGGGCGTACCCGATTTAGGGCGGGAGGAGTGGCTGGAAGTGATTCGGGAGTTGGCTCGCAGCCATGTTTTTGAGATCGTGCTGACTGGCGGTGAGCCACTTATGGTGCCATGGTGGGTTGACATTGTTAAGGAAGCTGTAAGAGCGGGTATGAGATGTAGTCTGAATACCAACGCTCTTATGGTGACCGAAGCGGTTGTATCAGTCCTTCGGGACATTCCGGGCCTTGGTCTGATAACTGTCAGCTTTGATGGCGATGATAGGGACAGTTATGAGAGTCTGCGAGGACAAGGTACATTCGAAAGAGCCGTAGCCGGGATAAAGAAACTCGTTAATGCAGGCTTGAGAGTTAGGTTGTTTACCGTGGTAAGTAGGTTGAATGTAGGGCGGCTCCATGGCATAGTTGAGAACGCCAAGGAACTGGGTGTCGATAGCATCGCCTTAAATTGCTTTTGTCCAGTGTCGGTAGGAAAGAGGCATGAAGCAAAGCTTAGTCTGTCGACAGACGAAGAAGTGCGTGCTTACCAAGTGGTTTATGCTTTAAGAGAAACGTTTGGCTCGTTTCTAGATGGCTCCTTTGTGAGTAGAGCTTTGCTGTATAAGAAATGGGAGGAAAGACACCAGGGTGAGAGGCTCGGTCCGCCAGCCAGGCTGGGTTGTGGCGCTGGGTGGACCACGGTCTCTATCCGGCCAGATGGGGAAATCGTGCCGTGCGATATGATGTGGGATGCTCCCTGTGGGCATGTGCTTAGAGACGGCTTTGCAAAAGTATGGAGATCATCTGAACTCCTCGGAAGAATGCGATCCCTCCGCAATATGACTACAGCCGACATTGAGGTTTGCCGCCGGTGCCGGGTGAATGACTTGTGTTCGGGAGGCTGTAGAGCGGTGGCGTGGGCCCATGGGGATTTGTTTGGTGGTGGCCATGGTTGCCCAATTGCTGCTGGAGTTTACTAAACGCTTGGAGGCTTGCGTACGATGAGTAATCGTTTAGACGAGTTGATTCTTCATGTTACGAATAGGTGCAACCTCCGCTGTAAGCATTGTTGGGTGGATGCCGGAGGTGGCAGGCTCGAGGAGCTGGAAACTTCGGACTGGAGGGAGATTGTAAGAAAAGGCAGCGAGCTAGGCGTACGTGCGGTGAAGGTTACTGGGGGTGAACCCCTGATCAGGAATGATGTGCCTGACCTATTAGGGTACATCCGAGAGTGTGGGATGACCCCCGTACTGGAGACGAATGGCAGCCTCGTAACCGACGACATTGCATGCAAGATCGCGAAAGCGCAGCCACTAGTGGTAGCTGTTAGTCTTGACAGTCCGGATCCTGAGTTCCATGATTGGTTTCGTCAAAGTCCCGGCGCCCACGCTGCTGCTCTCCGCGGTGTGAGGGCCTTGCTGTCAGCTGGAGTCTCCGTTCAGATTGTGTGCAGTTTATGCCAGCAAAATGTTAGCGCGTGGCGGGAGATGGTAGAGATGGCGGACGCTCTTGGAGTAAACTCAATCAAGCTCAATCCAGTGATGCCATTTGGTAGAGCTATGCTTCAGGATGGTATCCAGTTGCTCTCTGTCGAGAATATCATAAGCCTGCATAAAGAAGTAGTAAAGTACGTTAAGTACGCGCAGATAAAGGTGGGAGTGTCGTACCCGATTCCGCTCGCATTCCGCGGGCTCGATGCCCTTCGGAGGGCCCAACCGGAGTGTAACATCTGTCATAGGCTAGGCGTCCTGTGCGATGGTAAGTTATCGATTTGCGGAATAGGGCAGACAACGCCTGGATTAGTGCTCGGTCAGTGGGGGCGGACAGAGTTGGAGGAAGCAACAGCAGTGCTACCGAGTGACGAAGATCTCATGCGGAGCCTTACAGGCGTGTGTGCTCTCTGCATTCATCGAAAGTTATGCCTTGGCTTCTGCCGCGCATTGGCGTTTGCAGTGAGCGGGAATCTAGGTGCGCCATATTTTGTGTGCCAGGAGGCATATAGGCTGGGCTTTTTCCCGACAAACAGGCTAGCCCAAGGTAGAGCGGCCGCAGGGGACGAGGCGGGCCCCGGCAACTTCCGGTAGGGACAACCCACTAGTTGTGCAGGAGGCATGCGTGTGGGCACGATCGTTGTTTCAGCAGCTGATATCCGGGTTGGGCTACAGACCCCGTGGGACTGGGATATTGAGCTTCCACCCGCGTGGCAGACTCTGCCAGGCGCGAAGCCAGACCTGATGCTTACTGTTAAAGTCTCTCCTCAGCCCAGCCAGGTAGCAGTAGACGAACGGTACATGCACTATCTTGCAGAGCGATATGAACGTTTGCTCGGCAGCAATATTCGACCCGAAGCCAGAGAGGAGTGCCTAAGGCGACTCATTTCAAATATGTTATGCCATTTCGGGGCTAATGGTTTCAGTCCCTGGATGGACCGGGTCATCTTGGCACGTGATACATCGTTTTTTGCCATAGGTGATACATGCGTTTTCGTTCCTCATCGTTGTGAGGAAGGCGAGGCTTATGTTGGACCCACCTCATATATGCAAATGTTTTATGGTGACTCACGTCCCTTGATTCCGCTGGCCCTCTTCGCCGCCGGTTTTGATGGTCGCTTCTTGTGTATACATGGGGCAGGCGTAGTGGATGCCAAGGGCTGCTATGTATTTTATGGGCCAAGTGGTGCTGGGAAGTCTACGGTCTGCAAGTTGTCCGCGGGCATGCAAGTGTTAAGCGACGAATTGGTGGTTATCCGATCGAGTTCAGACTGTATGATGGCTACGGCTTCGCCGTGGGTACGCAGCTCCTGTTGGTACGCAGCACAGCAGAACTGGTACCCAATAAGAGCGTTGGTCTCGCTTAAGAAAGCTGAACGTACACGGCTTGTTCCGCTGTCGCCCACTGCAGCACTTGTGCAGGTCGCAACGTGTATGTTCGAGATCGCTTACAATGTCGTAAGCGATCTGAATTTGCACAAAAGGGCGTTCGAGAACGCTTGCAGACTGGTGAAAGCGACCAGTTGCTGGCAACTCGAGTTTACGCGCGATGGGACGATATGGGACGAAATCAGGAGGGTCTTGCCATAGCATGAGATGATTCTCTAGGAGACCGTCCAAGAAATGGCCTTTACTCTGTGCTGATCACTACTTGGGGTATGGTTACAGGCCTGGTAGCCCAAGCGGTGATATGGCTAGACACACAAGGACTAATTCTTAGACTGTCTCCTAGCCAATTGTTGAGAGATGCTTGATATGTGAGTTCTGCACGACGGGGGTCCGGGGTAAAAGTAGTCGTGCAGTTGTAAGGCCGTCACTGTACGGATGCAGCGTTGTGTGGTATACCATGCGAAGGATTAGTACTTGGCGGGCACCGGGGAGGTATGGAGGTATGAACCTAAGTGGAAAGGAGGGTAGGGACATGGATCAGAAGACGGAGGTCCAGTACGAGGCCCCTGCCATTGTTGAAGTTGGGGAGCTGGCTGATGAAGTGCTTGGGGCAACGTGCCGGTCGCCTGGTACCACTCCTACGGGAAGGACCGCCGTGTGTAACAACCCAGGCACAACTCCGACTAACCCATAGTGGAGGACTCCCAGTGGATGTTACCCCGAGGTCAGAGCTATGAGCCAGCTGCTGTAAGGAGCTAAGGACAACTCCCCGGTGCTCGCCAATACCACGAAAGAGGAGAGGGCGGAGAAGGCAAAATGAGTCCATGCTACTACCCGCGGTACTTACTAGTGCGCTGGGTAGGCCCCGGGGCTGTCTTGAACGGAATGGCGCGTTCGCAACTTCTGAGATCATGTTGGCAGGCCCAGGACCAGTGCACAAATTGAAGTGGACCCAGAAAACTGGGCACCGATCCGGGCCGTTTTAAGTTATAACTGAGCCATGAGGAAGAGGTATTCGCCAGAGTTCAAAGCCAGGGTTACGCTCGAATTGATCCGGGAGGAGAAGAGC
>DUMU01000029.1 GCA_012839805.1 Bacillota bacterium
CACTACGGACCATAGCACGTCCGCCATGCCTGCGCAACACGTCTCCTTAGTGATAATAATCACAACCTTGGCACTACACTTTCCGCCGCGCGAACCTCCCCCCCGACTAACTGAGCAGCAGTTCTTCTCCAGGCACTCCCCGAAACGGACGTTTTCCTGTCAAACTGCAGTCGGCACTCCAAAACCGCAGGTTGCAGGTTCGAGTCCTGTCTCCCCTGCCAGTTCTTACGCATTCCCGAAAGCCCGGACGGGAAGGGGAGGTCTGGGGTCTAACCCCATCCAGATCCCCATCCGGGCCCTGGGGAAGCTGGGGAAGCGAAGAGAGGGCTGCCCAAGGGGGCAGCCCTGTTTGATTTTGAGGCATCCGTTTTGAGGTATCCCCGAGTTCACTTCCCAGGCTCTGCGAGGCCATTCTAGCGGTGTAGGTACGACTGAAGCCGAGAGGGAGTTTTGCATTTTGAATGGCGGGTTTGGTCCGGCTACCCGCTGGGCCGACGGGCAAGGGGGGCCGGGAGCGAAGAAACCAGGAGAAACCATCAGAAGCGGCGCTCCCAGGCAAGGTTCAGGAGGTAATCCTGGTCGCTCGAGGAGAAGACTCCGGTGTTGCTGCCATTCTCGCCTTCCCGAACTCGCCAAAGGTGCCGGTAGTTGACGGAGAGCGTATCCCTGGGGGTGAGCTTTCCGTTCAGCTTGCCGGCGAACTGCAAGTCGGTTGACCTGATGCCCTGCCCCAGGTTGTCTTGGCGCTTCCATTCGAGCCCGACCTCCCCCGTCCAGCGTCCGTCCCGCGTACCGGGCTGAAGGGCCAGCCGGATGATGTGCTGGGGTGCGGACGGGCTGGTCGTGCTGCCGCTGCTCGTGCGGCTTTCGATCAGCTCCAGCGCTACCGGCGCCTGCTGCAGGCGAGAACGCAGCTCGACTTCCCAGGTAACGGGGACAAGGCTGGCGATAGTCGGCCCGGAGAGAGTATTGCCCAGCCGGCCCGAAACCTGATAACCGCCGAGTTTGAACTTATGCTCCACCTCAAGCTTCACGTGCTGCCGGGTGCTTTCGGACGGGGCCGCTCCCCTGGCTTGCGTCTGGTTGAAGGAATAGCCAGCGCGTAAGATCGGGCCGGCGGCAAAGCTCAGAGTCAGTGAAGCTGTTCCATCGTTGCTTACTCGAGTCGTGTCCACGAGGCCGTCGACGTTGTCGCGAGAACGGACCCAGTCGGTGGTGAGCAGGAGCTGCGGTCTGAGGACCGTGGACGTGCGCAGGCGCCAGCGCTCCGTTCCCCCGGTGAGGAGCAGGTGCTGGACGGCAAAGGGTGAACGGAATCCGGCGTTACTACGTTCCCACTCAATAGCCCAGTTCCCGTTTCCCGTCCGTCCGCTGGCCATGAGCGCCCACGCGGTGCCTTTTTCAGCTTCCGCACTCTCGCCGGACCGCGTAGTGACGAGCTCTACTCCCCACTCGAACCCCCGGGCGGAGCTTCCGTAGGCGGAGGCGAGGTAGGAACTCTGTTCGCCTGAGCGGTCTCGGGTGTAGATGGCCGCCGCCGACAATTCGGGACCCCCGGCCAGGTCAATCAGCAGGGCAGCGCCCTGAAAAGACACCACCCGCAGGCTGAAGCCGTAGGAGGAGATAGCCTCTCCCGTGAAACCGAGAAGAGACCCGTCGAGCTCCGAACTCCGACCGGTCGCAAGCTGGCCAGACCGTTCCTTCCCGTGCGAGACCCAGGGATTCCAGTAGAAGTACGCTCCGCCTGGCGACGAGGGAGGAAGGAGAAGGGCAGAGCCTATTGGGACCGATATTGAGCCCAGGAGCAAACCGCCACCTGGTCCTTTGAGGGAAAGGGAATAAGATTTGAGCGACCGTGACCACTCAGAAGAGGGCACGACCCGGTACCAATCGGTCCACCCGCTATTAACCTCGCCTTCGGCTCGAGCCTGCACTCGCCAGGGCCCGACGCTGCCGGTGAGGTTAAGGGTCAGCGTATCACCGATCCGCAAAAGGGGAAGAACGTCAACACTAAGGCGGTTGACTAGGTCAAGGCGGAACTGCTCGCGCAGCGGTCCCTCGGGGGGTGCAGCCGGAGGCAACACCGTAAACGCCCAGCTGAACTGGGCCACGTTCCCGGCCCAATCGGCCACCTGAACTCTCACCCGGTGTTCGCCGGCGGCCAGGTCGAAGGCCGGCCTCAATTCGAGGTAGGGAGGCGTGAAGACGGCCTGGCCGGATACCTCGATATCATCCAAAACGAGACTGAGAGTGTCCGGATTGATCCCGCTGCCGCCATCGCGAAGTTCGACTCGGATGAGCGGCTTGGTTTCCGCGACCCTACTGCCGGGCAGAGGTGCGAGCGGCACTATGACTGGGGGAAGCAAGTCGGTCACCCCGGGCGCGGTACCGCTCGACCCACCGGAGTCCGGGCTACTTGGGGTCTGTGCTGCCGCCGGAGAACCCGGAGAGAAGAAAAGGAGAACCAAGCACAAGACGGAGCAGCCGATGAGCCTCCGGGTCAGGGTTGCGGCCGGCCTTCTGACCCGGCGACACCCGCTCGCGGCCCTCTCGCCGGCCCGGAAGTGGCACATGCTTATGATCGGCCGTCTAACGCCTCTGGCACCTTGCCCCGTCATTTGACGTGTCCTCCCTGGGGGTAGCGGTACCGGCACTTATTTCGGCTGTGGATACCCGAACCGATGGGGCATTGCTCCCTCCCCATCGGTTCGGGTCACTAGGCAGTCCTGGATCGATGTGAACCACGAGGGCCGGCAGGCCTCAGCGCCCGAAGAACGGATTCTTACCCGGCAGTCCCTGCCGCGATTGAACTTCCTGGGAGTGGACCTTCTGGGGGACCGGCAAAGTGGCAAAGTGGGTATTCATGGTAGTAATCTTCCAACTCCCATTCAGCTTGGCGAACTGCCATCTGATCGCCCCGCTGTCCGTCGTTATCGGGGCGATACCGGAAGCCTTCTCGACCACGCTGAAAAGAGCGCTGCCTTCGGCGCTGTTCGCCGAGGTAACTTTAACGGTCAAGCGGTCCAGCCTCAGATCGAGCGCGTATTGGTATTGTTGTCGCCAGTAGAGCTGGTTGTCCCGGTCTGACTCCAGTTCACCGCGGAGGGTGCTGTAGTTCTTGGGGAACGTCTTGCCGCCTTCCTCCAGCACCAGGGAGAAAGCCTGGGTCAGGCTGCCGAGCATCTTGTCCATGTCATAGTCCTCGATGCCTTTTTCGAACTGCTGGAGCATGCTCGTTATGGCTGCCCTCTCTTGAGCCTCATTAAAGGACGGCGGCCCCTGGACGCAGGAGGAGAGCAGCATCGCGAAGGTGGCCAAGACTGCGATCAGGGTCGCCCGTCGCCAATTCTTGGACATTTGGATCCTCCTTTCGTTCAAAGCACGGCCAGCGGGAGGGGCGGGTCTGCTCGATCCTGGACATCGGCAGACCCGCCACCCGCAGCCTTCGTCAGATTAGTCGTCCATCTCGGGCTCGGGTTCGCTTACTTCCTCGAAAGCTCGACTCACTCAGCTTCCTCGAACCGGAAGCGCCCGAAGCCGAAGCCGAGACGACCGCCCTCTACGGTGAAGGTCACGATGACCTCCGCGGTGTTGCCCAACTCGTCCGCCACCTTGATCCGAACTGTGTGTTCACCCGGCAGGAGCGACGGGACCAGGAAGTGGAAGAGCAGTCCGCCAGAGAGTATCGCGGTCGGTTCCTTCCACTGGCCCTGGTCCACCTTCACGAGCACGGAAGCGTAGTCGCCCGACAGGCGAGCCAGGATCGTGGAGGAGGTGGTGGTGTTGAGCGTAACGCCGTTCTGAGCAGGGTTGATCATCGTGATAACCGGCGGCGTACGGTCGATCACGACATAGCCGATCTCGGACCATTCGCCGACCTGGTCGAAACGATCCTTCGCTCTCACCTTCAGGCCATACTGGCCGTCGGCCAGGTCGCTCGCCGGGCTCCAGCTGGTCGTGTTGCCGATCCACTCATCCGCGATTACGGTTTCATCTGCCGCCAGCAAGCGCACTTGATAGCCTGCCACGCCCGATCCCGCATCAACGGCCGGAGCCCAGGTCCAGCTGGGTCTCGGGTTGTTGGTCGGGCTGGCGGCTACTGCCGGCCGACCGGGCACGCTCGGGCCGCTGGCGTCCTGGGTCGAATGGACGATATTGGACCAGCCGCTGTAAACCGCCGTCGATGCATCGACGTCGACCGCGCGGACCCTGTAGTAATAAGTCGTGCCGTCGGTTAGTGAAGCGAACGTCTTGGATGCACTCGTAACGTTTTCGTCCTCGGCGACGATCGTCGCGAACGTCGAGTCAGTCGAGCATTGGACGTGGTACCGGTCCGCACCGGACACCGCACCCCACGACACCGTGTTGGACGTACCCGGTGTGAACTCGGGTTCGGCTGCCATCACCGGTGCGGTGAGCGGCATCGGGTCCTGGGTAGAGGAGGTCGCCTCGGACCAGTCGCTTACGTTGCCGGCCTTATCCTTGGCCCTGACCCGGTAGTAGTAGGTCTGGCCAGGAGCAAGACCTACGAACGTGGCGCTCGTCGCGTCTGCCGAGAGGCTCTGGATCACCGGGCTAGCCGAGAATCCGGGATCCGTGCTCATCTGCACGTCGTACCCGGCAAGTCCGGATACTGCCTCTGCCACTCCGCTGTCGGTTACGGCGTTCCAGGACACCATGTTCGAGGTCCCTGGCGTGTACTGTGGCTCCGTCACCATCGCCGGCACCGGCGGAGCAGTGCGGTCCACGATCGCCGGCAACGACCACGGCGACCAGTATTCGTCGTCACCCTGGTTACCAACCTTGTCGACAGCGCGGGCGCGGACCATCCAGCGTCCCTCAGGCGCGTCACTCGCGGTGTAGGTGGTGACTTCGCCAGGCAACACCTCGTAGTTCGTGTCCTCCGTTCCGTCCGGAGCCAGATACGAGAGTTCGAGCGTGTATTCTCCAATACCCGACACTTCGTCGATCGCGGTCTGCCACTGGAAGGTCAGCACGTCGCCGTTGGTGACCAGCGGCGTGATGGTGGGCATCGAGCCGATCGGCTGCGGTGGCGTGGCGTCTTGAGTCGACGAGACGATGTTCGACCAGAAGCTCGCGTTGCCAACCTCGTCGATGGCGCGGACCCTGTAGTAATAGGTCACGCCATCATCCAGACCCATGAACTCCCAGGAGGTGGTAGTCACATTGCTGTCTTCGAAGTCCAACGTGGCGAAGGTCGAGTCTTCTGAGCACTGCACATGGTACTTCGCAGCTCCGGACACCACACTCCACGACACGACGTTGGTCGTGCCCTGAGTGAACTCCTCCTCATCTGTCATCACGGGCGTGTCGGGAGCCGTGGCGTCGATGGTCACGGTCGGGAATTCGAGCTGCGTCTCGTTCCCCGCGTTGTCGACACCTACAACCCGCAAGACGTGTTCACCATCAGCCAGATCGGAGCTCGGCGTGAACGAGTTATCGGTCGTCCAGCCTGCCGCCTGGCCGTCGAGAGTCACCATGTAGCCTTTCACGCCGGATACCGCGTCCGAACCACTCCACTCCCACGTCGGCCTCGGGTTGTTCGTCGGCGACGTCGGAGTCGTGACCACACTCACCACCGGTCCTGTCCTGTCCACAATCGTGGATACCACGTTCGACTCAGCACTCACGTTCCCAA
>DUMU01000030.1 GCA_012839805.1 Bacillota bacterium
GCTCAAGCACCTCTCTCGGATCAGGTCAGCCCATATCGAGATCAAGGGAACGATGTATCGCCTGCGCTCCGAGGCGTCTCCGGAGGCGGTCACCATCTTCCAGGCGCTGGGATACCGCATTCCACCACGCATCGAGCCCCTGGCGAAGGACGACCGTGATGCCAAAACGGAAGCTTCGCGCGCCCGAAACGCCCTTGTATAGCCATTTCTTTGCATTACGGGTGTCAAAGTGCTGCCCAAGCTAATGGGGGCGGGTAGATCACCCGCCCCTTCACCTCTCACTCAAGCGCTACGCGTGCCGGTGCGATGTGCCCATCCGATCCTTACCCTCGGGCGGGTGCAGTCGATCCCCGTACTTTCAGGACGCAAGGAAGGATAATCCGCTCATTCTCCTTGGGGCCGGCGGGAGGGACCGGCTCGCCGGCCTCAGCTTCACTCCGGGCTTGGCTCGGGAGTGGGCTCTGGCTCTGGATACCCTTCACCACGATCTCCACGGCCCGTTTCCCTATCTCAGCCTTGGGAATCTCCACCGTAGTGAGTGGCGGGTGCACCAATTGGGCCTCTGCCGTATCATCGAAACCCACGATGGAGAGTTCTTCAGGCACGGGAATCCCTCGTTCGTGGGCGGCTTGCAGCAGTTGAACTGCAATCAGATCGTTGAACGCCAAAACCGCAGTGGGTCGCGTCGAAGAGTCCAGAAGACGTAGAGCAGTCTCATAGGCGCTGCGGACGAAGGATGTACCGCTGGGAATGAAATAAGGCCGTTCCCGCAACCCGTACTTGTGAATCTCCGTGCGGTAGCCGGCGAACCGGTCTGAACTGATCTGCCGGCTCAAGAAGGCGATTTCACGGTGGCCGAGCTCATAGAGGTGTCTGACCGCGGCCTGGGCCCCGGACAAGGTGTCCACGCCCACCAGGTGGAAGTCGCTTTCGGTCATGTCGTCGCCCACGACGACCACCACCGATCCGCGTTCGGCCAGGCTCTTGCAGAGCCGCCGAGCCCCGTTGGTTCGCAGAGGCATGCGGATCAGCCCGGCCACCCGCGTCCGCAAGAAATGCTTCACCAGCTCTTCATCCTCAACTCCCTCATTGGGCGCGGCACCGAGAACCACCAGGAAGCCGTGCCCGCGCGCCGCGCCCTCGATCGCCTCCGCCAGTTCACCGTAGTAAGAGTTGCGGAAGCTCTCAATGTGGACTCCTATCACCGGCGACCGGCCGGTCTTGAGACCCTGGGCAAACCAATCAGGGCCCTCGAACCGTAGTTCCCGCGCCGCCTTGAGTACTGCCTCTTTGGTCCGGGGGTCGACACCATCCAATCCTCGCAAAGCTCGGGAGACCGTGGAGGATGAAACCCCTGCCTTGGCGGCCACGTCGGCGATGGTGACCCGGTTACTCCTCGATCGCTGCACTCATACTACTCCCTTCCTGCAACTTGGAGGACGCTCTTCGTGGCTGCTTTCGTCGCTTACAACGCCAGGAAAGATTCGTTAAATGACGTCGTCGTCCTCCACGTAGAGGTAGGCCGGCTCGTCTCCAAAGATGCCATACTCGTTTCCCGGCTGAAGCATCCCGATCGGCCCGCCCGACGCGGGCAATTCGGAAGTAGCGGATTTCTCCCGCCCGCAGAAAGAACCGGCGGCCGTCCCGGGGCAACGTTTTGCAATCGTAGTCTACCGCTCCGCCGCTCTCCAGCCGTCCGCACGGAGTAGTCGGATAGCCGGTCCCGGATCTGTTGCAATCGCTATCAACTCGCCAAGTCTATTCTCTACCTCGGGCCGGTCTCCTTCCGTTTCTGCTGCGCTGGTAAACATCTTGGGTGATCCATACCGCAGAAGACCCTGGGGGGAACGGCGCTGACCACCTATGGTGGCAATGTCTTTAGCTGTACCAACCCCGGCTAACCCGGCTGGGGCTGCGGGGCGCACTCACCGGACTGAATGCGCCCAAGACTCCAAGTGGTGAACCACCTGCTTGCAGGAGGTGGGCTTCAGAGGGAGAACGTGACGTTCAACAAACATGGGGTAGGAGGCTTGTGGATGGGCATCGAAGGACCGTTCCCCGCCCGGGCGAGCGAGGTCGCGGCCGCCGCCGACCTTTCCAACCGGGTTTTCCGTCCGCTAGACCAATTCAAAGAAGGTACCATGCATCTCGAGTTTCCCCTGGTCTTCAGCCACGATCACCCGGAGCGGCTGTGGATCATTAAGGACGGTTCACGGGTGGTATCACTGGTCGGTTTTCTCGAACGCCCGGTTCTGGTCGAGGGGTGCCGAATACCGGCCGCAGCCCTGGGCACGGTCTGCACCGACCCCGAGTACCGCGGTCAGGGGCTGGCGGGACGGATTCTCGCCGCGCTCCTCGATCATTTACGTGAGCGGGGCGTGCATCTGGTTATCATCTCGGGCGACCGTTCGCTGTATAGACGGGCGGGGGCAGTAACGGCCGGGCTCGTCCGCTGGATCGTCGCGCCCGCGGCAGATCCCGCCGGGAGTGGCAATCCGTTGGACGGTAACCCGCTGCCCGGCCGGACCTGGGCGGTGAGAGAAGCTCGGGAGAGCGACTTCGTCCAGGTCTTGAGGCTTTATGAGCGCGAGCCCTTACGATTCGAAAGGAGTCTCGCCGACCTGCGCGCGTTCGTCTCGGCCCTGCCCCACGCGTACGCTGGAACTCGCTTCCGGCGCCTGTGGGTGGCGGTACGGGAGGGCGGCAAAGAAGCCCCAAACGCGGACCGGGCGGCGGGGCAAGAGCGGGTCGAAGCTTATCTCGTAACCGACGGGCCGGCCACCGCTCCCGGCGCGGCTCCGGCCGCTACCTCCACCCCTCCCCTGCCCGCCCCCGCCTCCACGCCGGTATACTGGCAGGCGATGGAGTGGGGCGGCGTACGACGGGCGGTCTGGAGCATGGCGAAGGAACTGGCGGCTCGACATGGAGTGGCCGGAGTTCGCTTTCCCGTTACCGACGCCGACCATGAACTGCTCGACGTGGCCGCTACCGCCGGAATCGCCTGGGAAACCCTACCACAAAACAGCTGGGGTGGGACCTGGCTGGCCTTGGATCCGGCCGGGCTGGTCCGAGACCTGACCCCGCTCCTCGGCCGTGAGCTTGGGGACCGGCTGGAGCAAATGCCGGCCCGGAGCACGGCGGCCGAAGGCACTTCCGTGGCCGGCGAGGTACTTCCGATCTTGTTTGGCGCCAAGGAGAGCTGGTGGGCGGGAACCCGCACGAAGTGGGTGGAAGAGCTTTCACGGCGGCTGGCCGTACCCGCGTCCCTGGTCGAGCAGAGCCCCCTTCCCCTCCCGCTCGTGTGGGGATTCACGCTCAACTTCGTTTGAAAGAAAGCTGGCCAAAGAATGGATGATCCGGGGATTGCCCTGACTTGCCGGAGGGAGGAGACCTCGCGAGCGTAGTTCGTATTTCAACGCCCCGCGCCTACGGGCGAAGCAGTGGTTTTGCTTCCGCGCGGCACGTCCCTGCCTCGTCCGGGCAGCGAAACCATCACTGAACTGGCAAGCATCGCCGCCGCGCCAATGAGGTTGAGCAAAGTAAGGCGTTCACCCAGGAAAAGGAAGGCGAAAGCGGCGCCGAATACGGGCTCCAGGGCGAAGATAACGGCGGCTTCGGCCGCGGGAACGAACCGCTGCCCATAAAGCTGCCCCGCCAGGGCAAAGGTGGTAGCGGGAAGCGCGAGATAGAAAAGACCCAGCCAACCGGTGGTGGAGAGGCTCGCCACGGCATGGGTGAACGCTGCCCGCATCGAAGTCGCACCCGGCACCCCGGAGTCCACGAGGCGGCCGGCCGCATTGCCCAGCCCCGGCACGGGGTCCAGGCAAGAAAGGAACCAGCCTGCCCAGCCGAGCAGCGCCACCGTTGAGATCTCGATCGTAGAAAGCAGCAGCGGATCTTCTTCCCGCGCGTACCGGCCCGCCAGTGCCAGCTGAATCGAGTAACACAGAGCGCTGAGGACGATTATCCAATCGCCCAGGCTGGGGCTGGCGACCGGGGCAGAAAGAGCCTGCCAGCCAGTCCCCCGGGTGGAGAGGAGCCAGAGGCCGAAAGTTGCGAGTATCACCGCTCCCCACGTACGAGAGGAGGGCTGTCGCCCGAAGAACGCCCACTCGAAGAAAGGGGTGAAAACTACGAAAAGACCGGTGAGGAAGCCCGCTTTGGAGGCCGAAGTGTAGACCAGCCCCGTGGTCTGGGCGAGGTAGGCAAGCCCCAGGAAGAACCCGAGAAGCATCCCCTTGCCCACGAGCCGTCCCGACCAGCGCCGCCCTGTCTCTTTCTCCGCCTTCGCCGCTGGCGCGGCCCCCATTCTCGCCTGCGTCTCTGACGAGCCCAGTGCTTTTAGCCAGGAGACCGGCAAGGACACGCCGACCCACAAGCCCAAAGCGCCCATGGTGAACCGCATTCCGGCCAGCAACGCCGGCGGGAGCGAAGCCACCAGGGCTTTGAGGACCGGGAAGGTCCCGCCCCAGATGAGCACGATGACGAAAAGTAGCACTCTGACGCCGGCTACGGGCATTTTCTTCATGATCCCGGCCCCAGGTCTTTCGGACGTTCGTAGACCCACACCGTCTCCGCAGCGACGCGACGCCCGAAAGGCGTGGTCCGGACCAGGCGCTCCCACTCCTCGATGCTATAAACGAGGAGATCTACCGGCACCGGGATCCCTTCGGGATACCAGGCGGCGGCACGCCGCTCAAACGGCTCGTGGCACGACTGCAGCACGACGACGGCGTCAAGGTCACTGCCCACGCCCCAGTCTCCACGGGCGTACGACCCGAAGTAGCCGATCCGCACTACGCCCGGATGACGCCGGCCTATGCGGTGGGCACAATCTCGAAAGGCGCGATCAACCTCCGCGCCGTTTGGCCATTTTAAGACGGGCGAACTCAAGGATCTCACGGGCATACCGGATCGCCTCTTCGCTCGGCAGCGCGCCAAAGTGCTCGAAGGGCGCACCCGCGGGGTGACTGTTGGGATACCGAGGCGGGATGTAGAACCCGTCGAGAACGACTTCCTTGTCCCTTTGCCCCTAGTTTAACACCGGAAGCCGGCCGGCGCGCCCCCACCTTCCGTTTCACCCGCCTCGAACACCCCGCAGTAGGAAGGCCGGAATCAAGAGGCGCGGCCCGCGGCGGGTGGCCTCCGTAGAAGGGTCAACGCGCGTGGGATAAACCAGGGAGAACCGGGCAGGTTAGGATAGAAAGGAGGCTTGAGTGATTATGGCTGCCAAAGAGGGCAACCCGCGCCCCAACGACCCCTGCCCGTGCGGATCCGGGAAACGCTACAAGGATTGCTGCGGCAAGAAGCAACGCTGAGGAGCCGTGCCAGGAAGCACGGCAATGAACAGCAATGAGCAACAGTAAGGTGTCGCAGCAAAGGTGCGGTGACGAGCCGCGGTAACCATGGCGGCAGGCAGTTCACCGGCAGGTGAACTGCCTGCCTTCCGCGCCAGGCCCGCCTCCTTTCGGTCCGGCCCCGCTTGCCCATGGGAGCCATTTCTGCCAGCCACGGATACAATAGCGAGCGAGGGGTGTTCGCAGATGGACTTCAACTTTTTCGATCTGTTTTGGATCTATATCCTGCTCACGTCCTTGACCCCCCTGTGGCGGCAGCAGCGGATCATGATGCAGCGCATGGCGGTAATCCGGCAGCTGGAACGGCGACGACGGAGCCGGGTCATCACCCTGATCCACCGGCAAGAGTCCATCGCCCTGCTCGGTATCCCCATCAGCCGCTACATCGACATCGACGACTCGGAACAGATCTTGCGCGCGATCAAATTGACTCCGCCGGAGATGCCTATTGACCTCGTCCTGCATACTCCGGGCGGGCTCGTCCTGGCTGCCGAGCAGATCGCCCACGCTCTGGTCGCCCGGGAAGGTCCGGTTACGGTTTTCGTTCCCCACTACGCCATGTCGGGCGGGACGCTCCTGGCGCTGGCCGCGGACCAGATTGTGATGGACGAGAATGCCGTGCTCGGCCCGGTTGATCCCCAAATCGGCGGGTATGCTGCGGCCGATATCGTGAAGGTGGCCGAAACCAAGCCCATCGGCGACGTGGACGACAAGACTCTGATTCTGGCGGAAGTCGGGCGCAAAGCGTTGCGACAGGTATACGACACCGTGGTGAGGATTACTACCGCCAACGGCATTCCCGAGGACAAGGCAAGAGAGATCGCCGATCTTCTCAGTACCGGGCGCTTCACCCATGACTACCCCATCACCGCCGAAGAGGCCCAGAAGATGGGCCTTCGGGTGAGCACCGACATGCCCGCCGAGATTTACCAGCTGATGGAGTTATACCCGCAGCCTCCCAGCCGCCGGCCTTCGGTTGGGTTCATACCGCTGCCCTACGACGGGCGCCCGGCAGACCGCCGGGAGCCGGGAAGGCGAGGCGATTGACTTGCTACCGGCAGATGCCGTCTTCGAAGGCGGGGGCGTCCGTGCCATCGCCTTCATCGGGGCAGTGGCGGCCTTCGAAGAGGCCGGGTACAGGTGGCAGCTGCTGGCCGGCACCAGTGCCGGGGCGCTGGTGGCAGCGCTGATGGCGGCCGGCTATAGCGCGGCTGAGATGTGTTCCTTGCTGCAACGAACGGACCTCACCCAGTTTGCGGTGCGACAAGGCATCGCCAGGCTCCCCCTGGCCGGTCCGGTGATTTCCTTCATAGGTTCACTGGGCGTCTACTCGGCCGACGGACTGGAGCAGTGGCTGGCGGCACGCCTTGCCGAGCGCGGGGTCCGAGCCTTCGGTGACCTGGTCGCGGACGAAAAGGCCACCGAATCGCGCTTTCGCTACCGCTTACACGTGGTGGCTTCCGACGTCACCAGGCGGCGCCTGTTACTCTTACCGGACGATGCCGGGCAGATCGGGCAAGCGCCGGACACTCTCCCGGTGGCGCTGGCAGTACGCATGAGCGCCAGCATCCCCGTCTACTACACTCCCGTCCGTGTCCGGCCCAGGCCCGATGGCGGAGAGATCCTCATCGTCGACGGCGGGCTCCTTTCGAACTTCCCAGTTTGGGTTTTCGACGTACCCGGGGAACCGCCGTGGCCCACCTTTGGTTTCCGGTTGGTGACTTCGTCCGAGGACCCCGCCCTGCAAACGGCAGGTCCCGTCACACCGCTCGGATACTTGAACGCCCTGCTCGATACCCTGTTGTCAGCGGGGGTAACGCGCGACCTGGCGGCAGCCGACCGGGTTCGGACTGTAGACATCCCTACTTCGGGGGTACGCACGACCCAGTTCGACCTGCCTGCCGACCTTCGCCAAAAGCTGTACGAAGCCGGATACCAGGCGGCCCGTGCCTTCCTTGAGAAGTGGGACTTCGATAAGTACGTGGCCGACTATCGCTCCACGGGTTCGAAGGGGGACCGGCCGCGGGAAGCTGCTTCCTGAGGGCCTTTTCAGAACGCTGGCCGATATGCGCTCCACCCGGGCTCGATGCATTTTTTCCGGGCAAGCTCGGCGCGCCGGCGGTTAGTTGGTGCGTTTTTGCACCAACCCCGGAAGCGTCACTGGTGCAAAATTGCTCCACGTTGGCGTTCCTCAGACTCCTCGCCCGGCTTCACCCGGCGGCCGCAGTATCAAAACCCCAGCTCCCTTGCACCCCGGTGGAGGTTGAATCGGGTACTCGCGGCCCGGCGGGGGCTTTCGGGTCCTGCTTGGCGCAATTTCGCACCAGTGAACTGCCGGCGGCTGGTGCATTATTGAACCAGCAATCTGCCGGGCGGAGCTGCCCGGAGTAACGGGGCAACTCGCCAGCCGGAATAGCTGGCAACCGGGGCAGCCTCCTAGGGGCTCGCGCGGCTCCCGCGGTGTCGGGGGTAGCTGAGCCGCTGGAGCTGCCGGAGCGGCAGAGGTTGTTGTTGCAATTGCTGGGCTGCTAGAGCAAAGGGGTTGGACGGCCGGGCGGCAGACGTGGGTTACTGGGCCGCCCGGGAGTGCGCCGAGTGCACCTCCGCGGGCCCGGCCACTTCCTGGTATTGCTGGTATTGCAGACGGTAGAGATCGTAGTAAAGGCCGCCCAGCGCGAGAAGCTCCTGGTGTGTTCCCACTTCGTGTACCCGGCCCTTGTGCAGGACGATGATCTGGTCGGCGTGCTGGATGGTGGAGAGGCGGTGGGCGATGACGATGGTGGTACGGCCGGCGGAGACCCGGCGTAGCGCAGCCTGGATAAGCCGCTCCGTCTCGGTGTCTATGTTGGCGGTCGCCTCGTCCAGCACCAGGATGCTCGGATCAAAGGCGAGGGCCCTTGCGAAGGCAAGGAGTTGCCGTTGGCCCGCCGAGAAAGTCGAACCTCGTTCGGTCACGGTGGCGTCAAGCCCTCCCGGCAAGCTTTCCACGAAGGACAGTGCTCCCACCTCCTGCAGTGCCTCCCGAATGCGCTCGTCCCCCATCTCCGTACGGTTCAGCCGGATGTTGTCACGGATATTCCCGGTGAAGAGAAAAACATCCTGCAGCACCACTGCGATGTGACGCCTGAGCTCGGCCGGGTCAACCTCGCGCAGGTCGATCCCGTCTACCCGGATACTGCCTTTCTGTATCTCGTAGAAGCGGCTGAGCAGGCTGATGATTGAACTCTTCCCCGCCCCGGTATGGCCGACCAGAGCCACCGTCTGGCCGGGTTCGATACGGAAGGAGACGTCACGAAGGACCCAATCATCATTTTGGTAGGCAAACCAGACATGATCGAACTCGACCTCACCCCGCAGCCGGGGCGGAAGCGAGCGCGGGTGGGCTGGCGTCGGGATAATCTCTTTGGTATCGAGGAGCTGGAAGATGCGTTCGGCCGATGCCATCGCGGTCTGCAGGACGTTGTACTGCTCGGTGAGGTTGCTGATGGGCCGGAAGAACTGCTGCACATAGTTGATGAAGGCAAAGAGTACTCCGAGGCTGACCGTTCCCTCCATCGCCTTCAACCCGCCAAACCACAAAAGCAGCGTTACCGCCCCGGTGGAGATTAGGTCGATGGCCGGCCGGAAAGTAGCGAAAATCATCAACTGAACCATCGACGCGTCGTAGTACTCGCGGTTCACCCGCGCAAACTGCCGCGCCTGGGCCTCTTCACGATGGAAGATCTGAATGACCCGCATCCCGGCGATGTTCTCGGCCATGAAGGCGTTAATGCGCGCCAATTTAATGCGTACCTGCCGGTAGGCGTCCCGGATGCGCATCCGGAAGAGGACCGTCACCCCTCCGATGAGCGGCAGGATTGCAAGGCAAACCAGAGCCAGATACGGGCTGAGGCCAAACATGGCGATGACAATGCCAACGAGGAGAAAGACGTCACGAAAAAGGCCGACAAAGAGACCGGTGTACATCTCGTTCAGGGCTTCCACGTCGTTGGTGACTCTGGTCACCAATCTCCCGGTCGGATTGCGGTCGAAGAAAGAGAGGGCGAGCCCCTGCAGATGCCGGTATATCTCCTGGCGGAGGTCGAACATGACATGCTGCCCGGTCCAGTGAAGCAGGTACGTCTGAACGTAATTCGCCACGAACCCCAGCGTCATGAGGGCGAGCAGTACGAAGGATAAGCCTGCGACCCGCCGCGCCATCTGCGATCGCAGGGCGCCTACCTGCACCGGGTCGAGGGTATTACCCGAGATTTGGGCGTGGAAGGCCATGATACCGTCGTCGATCGCCCGCTGGATGATGATAGGCTGCAGGAGGCCGGCCGCGGATACGACGACCAGCAAGACCATGGCCAGTGCCATCTTGGGCCAGTAAGGGCGCAAGTACCGGAGGAGCCGCCGCATCAGGCGGCTATCGTAAGCTTTGCCGAGGACTTCTTCTTCGGCCTGGAAAGGTGGCATGCCGGCATTCAGGCCTCCTTCGCTATCTTTTCCTCGAGGAGTTGCCGCTGGTAGGTCTGCCAGTACTGGCCACGCCGGCGCAGCAACTCGTTGTGGGTTCCTGCCTCGATGATCCGGCCTTGATCAAGAACGATGATGAAATCGGCAGCCCGCTCCAGGGTGGAGACGCGATGGGAGATGACGATACCGGTGCGCCCGGCGAGCACCTGCTCGAGCCGGTGCAGGATCATCTCTTCGGTGCGAGTGTCGACGGCAGATAGGCAGTCGTCGAGGATCAGAATCCTCGGGTTCTTCAAGATCGCTCGGGCAATGGCTGCTCGTTGTTTCTGGCCACCGGAGAGGGTGACGCCCCGTTCGCCGACCACGGTCTGGAAACCGTCACGAAAGCCATTGACGTCTTCGGTAAGAGCAGCGATCTCGGCCGCCCGGCGGACTTCCTCCTCGGTCCAGGTATCACGGGCGAAGGCGATGTTCTCGGCCAGCGTCGCCGAGAAGAGGAAGTTCTCCTGGGGCACGTATCCTATGATTTCCCGCAGGTCGGCCAGGGGTATTTCCCGGATATCCCTCCCATCGATGAAGATTGTACCGGCAGGAGGGTCGTAGATACGCAGCAGCAAGTTCACCAGAGTGGACTTGCCGCTCCCGGTGCGCCCGAGGATCCCGAGGGTCCTCCCCGCCGGCAGCCGGAAAGTGATGTTGGAGAGCACTACCGGCAGATCGGGCTGGTACCGGAAGGTCAACCCGCGAAACTCGATCTCGCCTCGCACTTCCGGAAGGGGACGGGCGTGGGGCGCGTCCTGGATGTCGGGGACTTCATGTAGGATATCGTTGATCCGGGCCATGGAGGCGATGCCCCGCTGGAGGTTGTTGATCACCCAGCCAAAGCCCATGATGGGACCGGTGATGAGCCCGAGGTAACTGGTGAACGCGACGAAGTCACCCAGGCTGATTCGCCCGAGCAAGGTCAGGTACCCGCCGTAGCCGATGACGATAACGAGGCTCAGTCCGGACAACCACTGCATGAGCGGGTCGAAAAGCCCCCACACACGGACCAGGAAGAGGTTGCGACGAATGTACTCCTCGTTCTGGCGGGCAAACTTCTCGATTTCTGCCTCCTCTTGAACGAAAGCTTTCACTACTCGCATCCCGTTCAGGTTTTCTTCTGCTGTAGCAGTTATGTTGGAAAAACTTTCTTGAACTCGACGAAAGCGCCGGTTGATCTCGCGCCCGAAGTGGATGATGGCAATGATCAAGATCGGCATGGGGACAAGAGCGAGCAAAGTCAACTTCAAGTCGATGGTATATACCATGGTGGCTATACCTGAGATGGTAAGAAAGACTGAATCGACCGCCGTCACGATACCCGGCCCGGTTGCCATGCGAACGGCACCGATATCGTTGGTGGCGTGGGCCATCAGGTCACCGACGGTGCGCCGGTTGAAGAAGTTGGCCGAGAGTTTCTCGAGATGGGTGAAGAAACGGTTGCGAAGCTCCATTTCTAGCAGGCGCGAAGCACCGATGATGAAAAAGCGCCAGCCGAAGCGGCCCACGGCAATGCCAACGGCAAGGAGGAGGAGGGCTACGACATAGCGCAGGAGAAGCGCGCGGGTGATCACGCCGCCTTCGAAGGCATCGGCAGCCGCTTTCAGGACCTGCGGCGTGAACACCTGCAGGAGGTCGACGGTCAGCAGACAGGCTATGCCGGCAAGATAGCGCCACTTGTGACGGGCGAAAAAGTCTCGAAGCGTAAGAAACTCCCGCAAGACCCAGACACTCCCCCCTTATGGTCCGGGTGCCAGTTCAGATATTATAACATCGACACCGGTGATACGGGCGGAATTTCTTTCGCTTTCCGAAGGAATTGGCTGCCATCTCTCCCGGAGCGGGCTTCGATGCTAACGTCGCACGCCAGATCGTCCTGGCGCCCTTTGACCTCCATATCCCAAGGGCTCGTCTGATCCGAGCAGGACCTGCCGGCTGACCGGAGAAATACTCCAGCGAAGATGCCGGCCGCAGGACCGCGTTACCAAGCAGGTGGCCCCGGCATCCTTTTCCGGGTAACCCTCCGCATGGTCGCGGAAAGGCAGCGGATGCTTCTGATTGCATCTAGAAACGGCCGGCGCGAATCAACCCCAGAAGGAGGCTCGAGTTTCGTGATAATCGGGACAACCCCGAACACCCCGTCTGCACTCCGACCCCCTTTGCGCTTGCTGGCACGTGTTGCCGCCATACTGCTGGGAGTGACCATCATCGCCGGGCTGGCGGTGACTCCAGCAACGGTAGTGAAGGGAGCCACCCGTATCCCCCTTACGCTTGCCACCTACGGTGATCCGGTCCTGGAAGGAGAGGTGTTCAAAGACATCAAAGCTGCTTTCGAAAAGCAATACCCCCAGTATGAACTGAAGATTCAAATCACTCCCTACGGTGAGTATCCGAGCAAAGTGTTGACCCTGTTCCTGGGCGGCCAACCCCCCGATGTTTTCCAGACCTGGGCTCAGTACAAACCGAGCTGGGTGCAAAACGGCATGCTCATGGACCTCACCAAGAGGGTCGAATCGAGCTCCGTCGCCAACTTGAGCCAGTTCATCCCTCCCGCCCAGGAGTCGGTCCGCTACCAGGGTAAGATCTGGGGTACGCCATTCGACTTCTCGGCGATGATCTGGTTTGCCAACCTCGACCTGCTGGATGAGGCGGGCCTCCCCGTGCCGCCGATGAACTGGACCGTCGATGACCTGGAAAAGGCGGCAACCAAGATCACCCGGCCGGAGGCAGGCGTCTGGGGCACGATGAACCCGGTTTTCTGGGGCGGGCTGAATAACCTCCAGTGGACGTACAACTATACCGGCCACTACTGGTTGACCAACGACGGCCGGGACGTGGCGGTCGACGACGCCGGCACCGCCAAGATGCTGCGTTTCTGGTATAACCTGGTTTGGAATCACAAAGCAGCACCACCTCCCACCCTGACGCTGACCGCCGAGCGGAACGAATGGGCCGGCTACGTGGGCCTTTGGGAGGGCTGGCTCAGCTACTTCCAGCGGCTCAATGCCGCTCTCGAGCAACGGCAGGCCAAAGGCCAAAGTATGTTCCGCTGGACCGTCTTGCCCTTCCCGGCCGGCCCCTATGGGCAATTCGACTTTGCCCAGGGTCACATGTGGAGTATCGCCGCCAACAACCTCCATCCCGACGATGCCTGGAAACTGTGTGAATGGCTGGCCAGCCGCGAGGCCGAAGAGATCTTCATCAAGCATCGTCGCGTTCAACCGATGCGACCCGACGCCAGACTCTGGGAGCTGTGGTTGAACTTCTTGCCGGCGAAGCAGGCTCAGACCCTGCAGGTTTGGATTCTCAAGAACTTGTACGGGGCGGGCATCGTCAGGAACTTCAACTACTGGCCCACCTACAATGAGATGGCGGGAATCATGGGGGCTCACCTTTACAGCATCATAGCGGACCACAAGCCGATCGAAAACGAGATGAAGGCAGCAGCCGACGAGATGCGCAAGATTCTCGCTCGAGAGGCCAAGCGCAAGTAAACCGGCCGGCGCCGCGACCGGCCGCCACAACCTGGCCGGTGGACGCGAAGCCGGTCCGGCGCCCGGGTGGGGTGGCGCCGGACCGGCTTCGTCGTTCGGGAGGGGGTGGCCGGCCATGGATGATGCCGGCCGCCAGCTCCGTCTATACCGTATGTTACCGGCAGCTGGATGTCAAGCCCGGGTCAGCAAATATCACTCGTAACTCACACTACGTGCGCGGCCGGGAGTATGAGGCCGAAGGCCTGCCCCATTGGTGGCGGCCATTGTTAAGTTAGTGTTATTCGTTAGGTAAGCTGCTGTCGCCCCGACTCTGCGGGGACCGAGCGCAAGCCGCGGCAGGGACGAGGGCCGCAGGTGTAGAAGCCAATTAGGTGGTCTCTTATCCCGGAGGAACAGGGAGTAACATGGCGAGTGACCGCAGGCACCCGGCCGGCAAGCATCCTGCCCCCGCCCGAACTCCTGCCCGCATCACCATCAATGAAGTAGCACGCGTGGCGGGTGTATCGAAAGCTACGGTTTCGCGGGTAATAAACAGCCGTCCGGTCAGCGAGGAATCCCGGCGACGGGTGGTGGAAGCCATCCGCCGGCTGGATTTTCAACCCAACGCCCAGGCACGCGGGCTGCCCCTTGGTCGCAGCCGCATGGTAGGGGTAATCATCCCGGTTATCGCCAATCTGTTCTTTGCCCGCATCATTCACGGTATCGAAGAGGTGCTTTCCGAGCAGGGCTACGCAATGGTCCTGATGAGCACCAACCACGAGCCCGACAAGGAACTCGCCTTTGTACGCGCCGTAACCCAGCGTCGCGTCGACGGCGTCCTGCTCATCACCCCCCGCCAGACCGACAACCGCACGCTAGACCAGTACGTCGTTCAGTCCGGATCACACCTGGTGTTGATCGATGCCGAGTCGCGTTCTGGAGATGTAAGCTCCGTCGTGGTGGACAACCGGAGCGGCGGGCGCATGGCTACTCAACACCTGCTGGATCTTGGACACCGCCGGATCGCGGCGATTACCGGCCGGCCCGACGCTCCCGAGACTCAGGAACGCCTGGAAGGATACCGCGCCGCCCTGGCCGACGCCCGCGTTCCCTCCCGCCCGGAGTGGATTGCCACGGGCGATTACTCACCCGAGTCGGGAGCAGCCGCGGCCGAGCGACTCCTCGCGTTGCCGCCCGACCTGCGCCCCACCGCGATCTTCGCGTTCAACGACTTAATGGCTGAAGCAGTCCTGAGCGTTCTGGAGGAAAAGGGGGTGCGCGTACCCGGAGATATCTCGGTGGTGGGCTACGATGACCTGGTCGTCGCCTCGCTGAGCCGGCCGCGCCTTACCAGTGTTCACCAGCCCCTCGAGCAGCTGGGCCGGATTGGCGCCCGCAAGTTGCTGAAGGTCATATCGGGGGAGGAACCCGAGCCCCTGCGGATCGTGCTCCCTGTGCAGCTCGTCATCCGAGAGTCCTCGGGCCCTCCGCCGATCGAGTCATGATGTTAGGTCGAATCTACTTCTTCTGCTTCTTCGCCTCATAGGTACGCCAGAAGCGGTCTACCGCATTCTGCATCTTGGCTTGGGCCTCCTCCAACCCCGCTTCGGGGCTGACCTCCCGGCGCTGAATCTTGCCGCGGAAATTGTCCCGCAACGTCACCAGGTAGGGAGGCTCCCACGGCTCGACGTTCACGCCGTAGCGGGTCGCTTCTAAGAATACCTTCAGATCTACCTTCGGGAGCTCGCGCCCGGCCATGGCCAGGAAGGCCGTCACCCCAGAACGGGTCGCTGGAATCCCCCCGTAAGCCAGGGAGAGCTTGGTCGAGATCTCCGGTTGCAGGATGAACTTGGCGAACTCCCAAGCCAGGTCTCGGTTGGGCGAAGCTGCCACGATGGCAAAGCTATCAACGTAGATCAACGGCTTCACCCCGGCCGGACCCCGGGGTTTGGCCGCGACGTTCCAGCGGAAGCGGTCGCCCACCAGCTGCATGTCCTTCAAGTTGTAACTGGTCAGCACGCTCATACCGATCTTGCCCGACATAAAGAAGGGCCAGCTTTGCGTGATCGCGCTCACATCATCGGTGATGTTCCAGCTGACGTGCTCCTCCCAGAAGAGCCGTTGCCAGAAACGGTAGGCGGCCAGCATCTCGGGGGTGGTGAGAAGCACTTTACGGTTGTCCGGCGATAGCTGGCGAGCGCCGAAAGACATCTCGAACGCTTCCATGTTGCCCACCGTTTCGAGGCCCCACTGGTCGATCCTGCCGTCACCGTCGATGTCCCGGGTAAGTTTGCGCGCCTTCTCTAGCAGAGCCTGCCACGTCCAATCGGGTGTATCCCAACGGGAGGGCGGAGGAGCGAGCCCGGCTTGATCAAAGAGGTCCACATTATAGAACAGGGCGTCGGTGTAGTAGTCGAACGGGATTCCGTAGCTCTTCCCTTGCCATTTGGTGAGGTTGATGAGATCCTGCGAGTACTCGCTCAGGTCCACTTTGTCCCGTTCCAGCAGTTCGTCGATGGGCATCCAGACGTTGTCCAGACTGAACTCGTGAAATCCCCGCAGCCCGATGGGCAGGGCCATGTCATATGGCTTGCCTCCCGCCAGGGCCGCAGCAAACTTGGCGTTATGGACTGCCCAGTCGACATGCTGGATATCCACCTTGACACCGGGATGGCGGGCCTCAAAGGCTCGCGCCACCTCGTCTTGTGGCCCGATCTGCTCGGGACTGTTACCGGTCCCGAACCCTACGAACACGGTCAGGGTAACGCTGCTGGCTTCGACCGCCTGAATCCATTCCACACATCCCACGCCGGCACTCACCCCGAGTATTACTGCCAACCAAACTGAGCTGCGCCGCAGCACGGCTGCGACGTTCCGGCCCAATCCTCCCGATCTTCCCGTCCCTGCTGCGTGCGAAGCCTGCTTCCAGCCGCCACCTGGGTACATCGAACTCCCCTCCTGTATTCCCGTCTTCACTGTCGCGCGACGGATGCAGTACCCGTGGGCCAGGCTCTCCCCAGTCTGAAACCGGTTTACGAAGATACTCTTCTTTGCCATCCCCGGGATTCCTGCTTTGACAGATCGAGCCCTCCTCGGGCCGGTTACCAGTCCCGCTTGGCCAGAGCTTTCATTGCTTATAACGAAAGCGCCGTCCGAAGGTCCCCCCTCTATACCCCGCATAGCGCAACGGGAATTCCATGGGTTTGGCAGGGCTTCGCCCCATTTCCGCCGGCGGTCGGCCGGGAGCTCCGTCACTGGAATGGCTTGCTCCCGCGAGCGAATTTCGCCGGGAGCGGCAGGAAGCAGCAGGAGTTTGCGACCACGCGTCGAAGAACCTGGCATGAAACCGGTTTAGACCCCGTGACCCGTGGCAGGCTCAGAGAAGACTCTGGAGGAAAAAGGAGGAAGTGGCAGATGGTACGGTTCAACAAGCTAGTTGCGGTGGCAATCGCCGGCCTTTCTCTGGTAGCCGGTATTGCCGGCCCGGTCGGGGCGCAGACCGCGCAGCCGACCCCGGGCGGGCTGGTCCTGGTCGACTTCGAGACGGACTTGGGAGATCGCCTCTCTACCTACGCCGGCCCCGCCTCGTCGATCAAGACGACCATTGTAGAGCAGGCCGTCCAGGGCCGGTATGCCCTGCGCATCGACTCTGTCCTCAAGGATTGGAACGGTGTGGTCGTGCAGCCGCCCAAGGACCAGGTGTTTGATTGGTCTAGTTTCAGGGCCTTGAGCTTGTGGGTGTTCGGAACCAACTCCGGCCAGATGTTCGTGGTTGAGCTCAATGACAAAGGCGAAGAACACTTCCGTAGCCCGCTCATTACAGATGACTTCACCGGTTGGAAGCAGATCGTGATCCCGTTCGAGGAGTTCGCCAGCCGCCAAGACTGGCAGCCAGAGAACGCCGATATCGATCTGGACATCACCTGGCCCATCAAGGACTTCCAGCCGTTTGCCTCCGTGGGCGGCGCGGGGTACATTGTCATCGACTTGATCGAGGTAATTCCGTAAACTGGCATCAGCCGGTATCGGAGCGGGCAGGGGCGCGGGTTGCGGTCGCTCTTTTGGCCCAGAAGGGACGAGACCGGGCGATCGGGCCCGTTCCCCTGTCTATATCGTGTCAGCCAGCTATATCGTGTCAGCCAGCCGGTGAGGACGCTTGCACAACCAGGCCTGGGAATCGGCGCGGAGCTCTTTTACGCAAGAGGAGGAGGTCGGATTGGCGGAAATCCGCAGCGATTTTGGGCATTCTCCAGCGGGTGCAAGGCGCGACGCGTGCAGCCATGGCGCCCGTCGTGTCAGTGCCGAGCCCCGGCGTCAGCGGCTTGCCTTCAAATTAACCCTTCTTGCTGCTATTAGCTTGGCTCTCTTTCGCCCGAACATAGTCCAGAACATAGTCCAGTACGGAGGGAACGTCTTGAACAGTCGCCTTC
This sequence comes from Bacillota bacterium, assembly GCA_012839805.1. Lineage (GTDB taxonomy): Bacteria > Bacillota > Limnochordia > Limnochordales > DUMU01 > DUMU01. The sequence goes on from DUMU01000030.1 coordinate 17,761, forward strand.
ACCTGGCCGCAGCCGCCCAAGCCGAAGCGGCCGGTTCGTTGTCGTCTGCCTCCGGTGCTACCGCCGCCACTGCCGCCATCCGGCTCAACCAGGTCGGTTACCTGCCTTCCTCCCTCAAGGTCGCTCTGATCCCTGCTCGCGAGGTGGCCGATCCCGGCGTGCCCGCAGTGGTTCTCCCCTGGCCTCCCCAGGCCTTCACCACCTCCGGGGCTAACCCGCCGGCCACCAACCAGTCTTCTTCGGGGTCAGCGCCCGCCTGGTCCGGCCACCTGGAGGGGCCCGTGACGGATCCCTTAACCGGCGAACGTCTATACCGGGTCGATTTCACCTCGTTGCAGATACCGGGCCGGTACGTGCTGCAAGTGGGGGACTCCGCACCCCTACGCTCCGTTCCGTTCACCATAGGTGAGGATTTCTTGACTCCTTTGTTTACAACCGTCACCCGCAGTTACTATCTGCAGCGGTGCGGTATCGCGTTGGACGATTCGATCTCCGGGTTCGCCCATTCGCCCTGCCACACGCATGATGCCTACCTGCGCTGCGGGGATGCCTTTGCACCGGCCAATCAGCGGCTTGACGTCACCGGGGGCTGGCACGACGCGGGCGACTACGGGAAATACTCGACTACCACGGCCATCACCGCCGGGCAGTTACTGCTGCTCTACGAGCTTGCACCCGCTGCCTTTCCCGACGGCCAGCTCCAGATCCCCGAGAGCGGCAACGGCGTGCCCGATCTCCTGGACGAGGCTCGGGTGGGATTGGAATGGCTGCTTCGCATGCAGCGGGCGGACGGCGCGGTCTACCACAAGGTGGGACCGCTCATCTGGCCGGGTATGATCCGCCCGGAGAAGGATGTCGCCCATCGTTATGTTTACGGCGTGACCAGCCAGGATACGGCCAAGGCGGCTGCCGCCTGGGCGATGGGCGCGCGGCTGTGGCAACCCTACGACCCCGGTTTTGCCTGGCGCTTGTTGACCGCCGCCCGCCAGGCCTGGCATTTCCTGGAGCTGCATCCGGAAACGGTCGACGAAACCCGCCCGGAGGACAACCGTGGCTCGGGCGAATACGGTGACCGGAACGATGCCGACGACCGCTACTGGGCAGCCGCCGAGCTCTACGTGACGACCGGCGAAGCAAAGTACGGGCAGTTCCTCCGGTTCACCACCCCCATGATCGACTGGCAGGCCGTGAGCTGGACCGACCCGTCCGCCCTGGGAGTGTTCGACTTTGTGATTGGCCCGGCGCCGGCAACCGAAGACGAAGCGGTCACCTACGTCCGGGAAGTCGCCCGGCAGTTGATCCTCGACCGGGCCGAAGAAGACGCCAGGGCCGCAGCCGCCAACCCTTATTCCCTGCTCCTGAGCCAACCCGACTTCGTATGGGCCTCAAACAAGATCGCCTTGGCTCGGGGTGTGAATCTGCTACTCGCGCACTACCTGTCCCCCCATCCGGAATGGGTGCAGATAGCTGAACGCCAGCTCGACTGGATGTTGGGTAGCAACCCGCTCGGCAAGAGTTTCATAACCGGGGTGGGAGCAAATCCGGTAGAACATCCTCACCACCGATTCTCGGCAGCTCTGGGAAAGGCCGTACCCGGGCTATTGGTGGGAGGCCCCAACAGTCGAGCCGAGGACCGGGTTGCTCCCGCAGGTCTGGGGCCGCTGAGCTATATTGACGAAACCGCAGCCTACTCGGTGAATGAACCGGCCATTGACTACAACGCCCCGCTGGTAGTCCTCGTGGGATTCCTGTTGGCCGGCAGCCCTACTCGTCCCGATTGAGGCGATCAGGGGCAGGCAGGAAGGCAGCCGGCAGTGTCGTTTACTGCTCGTGCCACGCTACCGGCGGGGGAGCAGGCACGGCCCCGGGCCGACCTGCCCGCAGCCGGGGCTGCTCCCACCACTCTTCGGCCTTCACCGGTCTTCGGCACGTAATGGTGCTTCCACATCAGGCCGGCCTTGCCGGACATCGGTCCGGTTTCCCCCCACCAAACGTCCGGCGGATTTCCCGTCGCCCACAAGACCGATAGCTTGTATGAACCTTGCCCACGGCCGGGGCGTGGCGCAAAATGCGCCAGCCCGCGCCGGTTAGGATGGCGCAAAATGCGCCAACTCCACCAGGGAAAGCATTAGGGCGCGAGGTCCGGGTTGGCGGCGCCGGCGCGCGCCCTCCGCACACCCCCATCCCTTGGCGACGCGTTACCCGGACCTGGATGGCGCAAAATGCGCCAGACCCAACGGGGCAAGTTGGTGCAAAATGCGCCAGGGCGCGCCGGTGGCCCCGCGGCCAGGTCATGCCACGCTATTCTCCCGCCCTGCTAAGCCCCAGGCTGATCAGGTGCTGAACGTAGGCTAGCTCGGTCTGGAGTGCCTCGACCGTTAGCGGCACGAGAGCGTCCAGAGCCCGGCTCAGGTCCGATGCTGGCGAAGTCCCCTGAACTACCGCCTGCAATTCGGCGACCTGCGCCTGCAGCACGGTGAGCGGCGCCGCAGCACGTGCGGCTTGCGCTACTTCCCGCAAGCGGTTCACCAGCGGCAAAAGGGTGGCCGCGGGCCGGCCGTCCTCAGGGCGGCTCCCCTCGGCGGGATATACGGCGGTAAGTCGCTCCGCCAGCCGGTAAATCCGCTCCATTCCGACGACGCTCAGAGTGATTGCCATTATCCCTGCCAGGATGCCCTTCTTCAACCCGCCTCCCACTGCTACCCTTCCCGCACTGCGTCCTTATCCTCTGTCCGGGTCATGAGCAGCCGGATTCGTCGGCAGCTCGCCGCACGCCCGGGGCGCCGCCTGCCGGTTCAGTCCCCCTGCCACCGGGTGGTGAACGTACTGCAGCTCCCTCATGAGTGCCTCCACCCCAGGAGCGCCGCGATCGCGGCCTCCGTAGCGCCCTCGCGCCCCGTCGGGACGACCACGAGCATCGCCAATGCTTTCCTGCTGGCAGCACACAGTTCCAGTGACCGGCCAACCCGCCTAGCCGTAGTCTTGCCGTCATCGCCTCAGAAGCCACCTCTGTCGTCGGATTCGACGTCTGCCATCGAAGCTGGCCGCGGCTCTGCCTGATCCGGCAGCGGTTGGCGGTGTCTCCGTTCCGCGCCACGCCTCCGCCACCAGCTGAGGGGCCAGGCCAGGAATCGCTGCCCGGTATCGTATACCTTCAGGTATTGGTAGCGCCGGGAAGTGATCCAGGTTTTGATTTCGACCAGTTCCTGCTCGGGAGACAAGTAGCTATAAACCAGAAAGCCGACCCCCAAAAGGGCAAGCCCCAGTACCGCCGGTACCCAGCCCACATGGGAAAGTAACAGGAGGCTGGCCAGGACACCCCCATAGGGAACGTAACGCATGCTCCGGCGGGCCACTGCCACCAGCCACCCCGTCGCCCGGCGGTCCGGCACTGCTTCTGCCTCTACCGATGGGCCGTGCTTGTGGCTGCGCTCCAGTTTGATCGCAGCGAGAGAAGTGAGCAGGTAAGCTACGGCGAGCGAAAAGACCGTTACCCGGATGAGGGTGCCCAGCGTGCCGACCAGCGCCGCGACCAAGGCGGTCCCGTTCTGGAAAAGTAGTGCTACGTAGGGGGTGCGATATCGCGGGTGGAGCCTGGCGAAACTCGGCGGCAAATGCCCGTCGGCCGCCATCGCGTAAGCCAGTCGGGAAGTGGCCAGCGTACCGGACTCGTCCGATCCTGCGATGGAGACCACCGCCCCGATGGTCATGAAGAGGCCGCCGACACCCACCAGCGCCGGCACCAGGCGCCCGAGAATGCTTTCAATGCCAAGGGTAAGCGGCGCGTCCGCGGCGGCCAGCACCTCCCAACGTACGGTGCTCAGCAATACCAGGTTGGTGAGCAGGTAGAATACGGTCACCACCGCCATGCCGAGCATGATGGCGAGCGGTATGGTCCGCGTGGGCCGCCGGACCTCACCGGCCGGGATCGTCGCCAGTTCAAAGCCGGCGTAGGCCCAGAAGATGGGCACGAGGGCGTCACCGATCCCCGCCAACCCTTTGGGGGCAAACGGCGTCAGGTGGGCCGCGGCCGCCTGCGGTTCAGTTAACAGGAATATGAGTCCAAGCAGTGTAAGCAGGGCCAGCGGTGCCAACTTGAAGGCCGTCAAGAGATCGTTGACCGTTCCGGCAAGACGCGCTCCGTAGAAGTTGGTCAGCGTGATGAAGCCAATGAACGCGATCTTGGCCAGTACGATCTCCGTAGAGTTCATCCCGGGAAAGAGGACAGCCAAATAGCGGACGAAAGCGATGGGAAAAACCGAAAGCGACGTCCACTCCGCCACCCACAGGGTCCAACCGACCAAGAACCCGGCCGTCTGGCCATAGGCCATGCCCACGTAGGCGTAGGGGCCTCCTGCTTTGGGAACGTACATGGCGCACCGGGCGAAGGTGAGGGCGAGGATCAGGGCCACCCCGCCGGCTAGCGCCCAGACGAGCAGCGCCGCCGGCCCGAGCCTTCCCGAACCGAAGGCCGAGGCCACGTAGATGTCCGCCCCCACGATCGCTCCTACCGTTAGGCCGACGATGTCAAGTAGGCCCAGCTGCTCGGCCGGCCCCTCGGATGCCGGACCTGGCCCCCTCTCATCGGAGCGCCGGCCGCCCCGGCGCAGGTCGTCTTCCTTCATTGCTTCTCCCTCGTGAAAAGGTTCCCCAGGTAGGGCGGGTTCGCAATCACCTGCGCGGGCCCGGGTTTCGGTTTCGGGTCCCCAGGCGAACGAGGCTGACCGTTCACCGGGATGGCCGGCAGGATCACGCCCCCACGTGGCGTATAGAGCCAAGCGGGCTGCAATCGTTGGCGAGACCGCGGGCCGCCGGCTGCCGTCCCCCCGAACCGCTCGTCACCGGCCCCGCCACCCGCTTAGCGAGGAAATCGAGGAAATCAAGGAGGCAAAGAAAGGTGGACCAATTCAACGGTTTGACCCCGGGTTTGGGCAACATCTGGCGTCTCTCGAAGGCCAAGACGTTCTCCATCAGCGCAGAAAACCCCACCGGAGAAAAAGGTAAGGGCGGCATGGCGACGGAGGGCACCGGCGCCAGCGCGGCTCGGGACCTCGGCCGAGGATGGAAGGTTTCACCCTCTGTTCAACTGCAGCCGCAAAGCACTTACACGCTGGCGGACATCACGGGGTCCGGGGCGATTCAACACCTCTGGATGACGTGTGACTCCCGCTTTTGGCGTTTCCTGATCCTGCGCTTCTACTGGGACGGCGAAGATAATCCGTCGGTGGAAGTTCCTTACGGCGATTTCTTTTGCAACGGCTGGTGTGAACTCGCCCTCGTACGTTCAATACCGGTTGCCTGCAACCCGGCAGGCGGTTTCAACTCCTACTGGCCGATGCCCTTCCGCAGGTCGGCCCGGATCACCATCGAAAACGTTAGCCCCCACCCGGTGATCCTCTACTACCAGATCACCTTCACCAGGACCGAGATCCCCGCCGATGCCGCCTATTTTCATGCTGAATGGCGCCGCAACAACCCCCTGCCCTACAAAGAGGTGCACACGCTGGTATCGGACGTCAAAGGTCAGGGCCATTACGTCGGCACATACATCGCCTGGGGCGTCAACAACAACGGCTGGTGGGGCGAGGGCGAGATCAAGTTCTATATCGACGGCGACCGGGAGTTTCCCACCATCTGCGGAACGGGGACCGAGGACTATTTCGGCGGCGCGTGGAATTTCGAGTTCCCCCGCGGCGAATACGGAGTCTTCACCGCTCCCTTCAGCGGCCTGTGCCAGGTGATCAAGCCGGACGGTCTCTACCGCAGCCAGCAGCGCTTCGGCATGTATCGCTGGCACATCATGGACCCCATCCGGTTCGAACAGGACCTGCGGGTTACCATCCAGGCGCTGGGCTGGCGGAGCGAAGGGCGCTATCTGCCGCTGCAGGACGACATCGCGTCGACGGCTTTCTGGTATCAAGCTGAACCTCACACTCCCCACCCGCCCCTGCCGCCTAAAGACGGGCTCGAGGTGGTTTGAGGTTCTACCCTTCGAACCGGAAACGGCGCAGTCTTGAGGCGTTGGTAACCACCGAGACCGAGCTGAACGCCATGGCCGCGCCGGCGATGACCGGGGCGAGGAATCCGGCTGCCGCTACCGGAATGCCTAGCGTGTTGTAAACCAGGGCCCAGAAGAGGTTCTGGCGGATGTTGCGCATCGTGGCCCGCGAGAGGCGGATGCTATCGACGACGCCCACGAGACTGCCCCCAACTAGGGTAACGTCGGCAGACTCGATCGCGACGTCCGTGCCCGTCCCGATGGCAAAGCCGACATCGGCCGTTGCCAGGGCCGGAGCATCGTTGATACCATCGCCCACCATACCCACGCGGAGTCCCTGCTCTTGCAGCTCCCTAACCTTGGCCGCCTTCTCTTGGGGCAAAACCTCGGCGAGGACGTTTTCAGCCGGGATCCCAACTTCACGAGCAATAGCCGACGCCGTCCGCCGGTTGTCGCCCGTGATCATGTAGACCTTCAGCCCCAGTTGTTCCAGCCGGCGGATCGCGTCCGCCGATTCGGGCTTGATCGTGTCGGCCACCGCGAGCACACCCGCGATCTGCCCGTCCACGGCCACGAACATCGCGGTCTTCCCGGCTTGCTCCAGCCGGCTCGCCACCGCGGCCGCCTCTTCCGGCGACGCCCGGCCAACCGCCAGCCCATGCCGGGAGCTAGCTATGGTACTTCCGTTTCCGCGGGCTTCTCGTTCCGCTTCTTCGGCACCTGACGCACGGACACCTGACGGGCCGTTCCCGATCCACACACCGGCCTCCTGCATCATTAGACGGTTCCCGACGGCCACCTCATGCCCCTCGATCCTCCCTCTGACCCCCCGCCCGGGCACGGCCTCGAACTCCTCGGGGTCGACCAGGCTGAGCCCGCGGGCCTCTGCCCCGGCCACGACGGCCTGGCCCAAGGGGTGCTCTGAGCCTCGCTCCAGGGAGGCAGCGAGTCGCAACAGTTCCAGCTCGCTCCTCGCAGCCACCCCGGACGGCATGGGCAACATGGGTATCACGTCGGTCAACGCGGGTTTGCCCCGGGTGATGGTACCGGTCTTATCGAGAACGATGGCGTTCAGCTTCTCGGCTACCTCTAGCGCTTCTCCGCTCCTGATCAAGATACCGCGCTCGGCCCCCTTGCCGGTACCCACCATGATCGAAGTGGGAGTTGCCAGTCCCAGAGCGCACGGGCAGGCGATCACCAGCACCGCGATCATGTTGAGCAGCGCTCGCACGAAATCCCCCGGCCTCACCACGAAGTACCAGGCTAGCAGGGTGGCCACGGCGATCCCGATCACCACGGGAACGAAATAGGCCGACACCCGGTCCGCGTACCGCTGGATCGGCGCTTTCCGTCCCTGCGCCTCTTCCACGACCCGGATGATCTGGGCGAGCACCGTCTCCTTCCCCACTCGGGTGGCCTCAAAGCGCAACGTCCCGTTCCCGTTAATAGTGGCTCCGATCACGGGATCCCCGGGCTTTTTGTCCACCGGGATTGATTCCCCGGTCAACATCGACTCATCCACCGCCGACGTCCCTTCGACCACCACGCCGTCCACCGGGATCTTTTCCCCGGGTCTCACTACCACCAGATCGCCGACCATTACCTCCTCGACCGGCACCTGCACCTCCTGCCCGTCCCGCACGACCGACGCCCTTTTCGCCTGCAGCCCGAGGAGCTTACGAATCGCCTCCGACGTCCGGCCCTTGGCCCGGGCTTCCAGGTACTTCCCCAGCACAATCAGGGTGATGATGATGGCGGCGGTCTCATAGTACACGTGGTGCGTTCCGAGCCTTTGCCCCCACACGGTCACGCCCAGGCTGTAGAAGTAGGCTGCGGACGTTCCCAGTGCAACCAGCACCGACATGTTGGCCGTTCGGCCGCGCAGGGCATGGTAGGCGTCCACGTAAAAGTGCAGGCCCACGCCGAACTGTACCGGGGTCGCCAGGGCCAGCTGAAACCAGGGACTCCAGAGCAACTGTACTGCCGCGGCCGGCAAGAGCGCCCGCAAACCCGGAAGGAGCTCGCCCAGCATGAAGACGAAAAGCGGCAAGGACAATACCGCCCCCGCCACGAACCGGCGCCAAATCCCCCGGATCTCCGCTTCCCGGGCCGCTTTCTCCCGGTCCACCGCGTCCGTCTCCTCCAGGTTGAGCGCCTGGTAGCCGGCCTCTTCCACCTTCCGCTTGATGTCGGCAAAGGAAAGCTCGCCCACGTACTCTATGGTCGCCCGCTCGGTCGCCAGATTGACGTTCACCTTTTGAACTGCCGGCAGTTCCCGCAAGGCTTCCTCGATGCGAGCCACACAGGAAGCGCAGCTCATCCCAACGATACCCACCTGCCGGGTCCGGGTGCGGACCGAGTACCCTGTATCTTTCACCGCGTCTACGAGCGCGTGAACGTCGACCTGCTCCGGATCGAACTCCACCGCCGCCTTCTCGGCCGCAAAGTTCACGCTGGCCGCCCGTACGCCGGGCACCTCCGCCAGAGCCTTCTCGATGCGGACGGCGCAGGAAGCACAGCTCATTCCCCCCAGATCCAGGGTAATGCGCTGAAGATTCTTCCGCTTGTCATTCGCAGGCATAATAAACCTCGCCTCCATTAGCAAACTTAGTCTAGCACATCGTGCTGCTCTCAAACTGAAACCAACCTGAGGATCCGGGAAGACTACTATCTCGAAGGAGTTGCTGCCGGTGAACCTCCTGCCAGAGCGCGTTTTGCCACCTCAGGAGGCTGGCCCGGTGTCACGTGCCGTGCCCCCGGGCGGCCGGACTCCCCCGGGTCGTCGCTCGAGACCGGGACGGCCGTTCCGGCGGGGCCAACAGCCGGGGCCAGCCCACGGCCCGAAGCAGGGAGAAGGCCTAGGGTCGGGTCAAGGGCTTGGCCGGCCGACCCCCGGGCCACAGATCCGGCCAGGGGCCCCGGTGGAAGGCACGCCTCCCATCTACTCGCTGGTGGACCGGGCCTCCCGGACCCCTCTTTCGTACCGGGTGGCGGAAAATCTACAGCGTATCAAGGTCATCCTGGGCAACAGTGCGGATCTCGTAACCCGCACTCTGCACGTACCGGCGCTCTCCGGGCGGCTCGTCGGCCTTTCCTGGCTGGAGGGGCTGGTAGACGGCGTCCGCCAGAGCGAATACATCGTGGCTTCGCTACAGAAGGGGAAAAGCTTGCAAGAAGGGCCGGCACGAAACCTGCCGGAGCAAGGATCAGCACCACGCGAGGTCCAGGGCATCGGCGAGACTTCCCACGTAGTAACGCGGCCGCGCCCCCGCGAATCTGAGGGGCTGGTCGACTTCCTCCGCCAGCACCTCCTCGCGGCAAGTGACGTTTCTTTGGGCCGGACTTGGGAGGACGTGTTAAAGGCCGTCCTCAACGGCCGGACCGCCCTCTTCGTAGACGGGGCCGATCAGGCACTGCTGGTCGAGACCCGGGAGGTCCCCGCTCGTTCCGTAGCCGAACCGGAAGTTGAGTCCGTCATTCGGGGAGCGCGCGACGGGTTCACCGAGGATCTTCGCACCAACACCGCGCTGCTCCGCCTTCACCTGCAAAGCCCCGCCCTCCGGTTCGAAGAAATCCGCCTGGGGCGGCAGTCGCAGGTTCCGTGCAACATTGCCTACGTTGCCGGAGTAGCCCATCCGCAGCTCGTTCAGGAAGTGCGGTCACGACTTTTGCGGATCGCCTCCCGTTACTCCTTCAACCTGGGCGTGGGAGCATTGGAACAGCTCATCGAGGACCACCCTTTTAGCCTCTTCCCTACCATCCACCATTCGGAACGGCCCGACAAAATAGTGGCTCAGCTAGTGGAAGGACGAGTGGCCATAATCGTGCAGGGGACTCCGATGGTCCTCACCGTGCCTACCCTTTTTTGGGAATTCATCCAGTCCCCGGAGGATTACTACGAGCGCCCATATCTCGCGTCCTTCGTGCGCATGCTGCGGTTCATCATGCTGGCCACCTCCCTCACCCTACCCTCCCTCTACGTGGCCCTGGTCTCTTTCCATCACGAGATGGTTCCACCTCCGCTCGCCTTACGGATTGCCGGCGGCCGCGAAGCCGTCCCCTTTCCCGCGGTCTTCGAGGCCCTGTTGATGGAGTTTTCTTTTGAGGTCCTCCGGGAGGCCGGATTACGCCTGCCCCGGCCGCTCGGTCAAACCATAAGCATCGTCGGCGTACTGGTGATCGGGCAGGCGGCGGTCTCGGCCGGCATCGTAAGCCCTGTCATGGTGGTAGTAGTCGCTCTGACGGCCATCGCCTCCTTCACCACCCCCAGTTACTCGGTGGCAATTAGCCTCCGGCTCCTCCGCTTCCCCATGATCATGGTGGCCGGAACGGCGGGGCTGTACGGAATCGCCTGGTTTACCCTGGTAATCAGCCTGCACCTGGCCGCCCTGCGTTCTTTTGGTGTCCCTTTTCTCTCACCGGTGGTGCCTTTCTTCGGCGAGGACTGGAAAGACGTTTTCGTACGCGCCCCCTGGTGGGCCATGCGGCGTCGCCCGCATCTCTATACCCGGGGCAGCCGGCAGGCTACAGCCGGGCTCGTTCCCCAACCCGCGCTCTTCGCCGAACGGGCACGACGGGGTAACCGAGAAAAAGAATGAAAAGGGCAAAGGAGATGAAAGAATCTGATCGAGACGCCGCGAGGATCCGCCCCCTCTTACCCTTCTGCTGGAACTCCTCAACCGATCGAACAGATCTCGCCCTTCCAAATGTGGGCCTTGGGGACGCACCTCGTGCTGGGAACAGCGACCATATACGCCCCGGGTATCGTCACCCAGTTTGCTCAGCAAGACGCCTGGCTGGCCGTGCTCCTGGCCGGGATGTTCCTGGCCGCCGGCGGAACGCTGCTCCCCCTGCTTACCCTGGCCGCTCCCGGGAAGGGTCTCTTGCGCGCCCTGGAGGAACGCACCACCTGGCTTGCTCGTCCCGTGGCCCTTGTCTACGGTCTTTTCCTGTTGCATTTGGAGGCGCTCGTGACCGACGAAGTGAGTACCCTCTGGCAGCAGGCGACCATGGCTCAGACTCCCGCCACTTTTTTCATAGTCACAGTTGGGTTGCTGGCAGCCGGCGCTGCTCGGGCAGGTCTCGAAACCATATCTCGCGTCGCTACGTTAGTGGCTGCCACCCTCATAGTGTTGACCCCGCTCATGGTGATCCTGGGGCTCAACATGATCCATTTCGATGAGTTCCGTCCCGTGCTCGCCACCGGCTGGGAGCCGGTCCTGGCCGCGAGCCAACCGGCCACCGGTTTCTTCAACGAAGTGCTCCTGCTTGCCCTCATCTGGGGAAATATGGGGGATGTGAGGGCAGCCAGCCGAAACCGCGGCCAGCGATTCTGGCAAGCCTACCGTAATGTTTTGTTGATCGTGCTGACGACCACGCTGATCAGTCTGGTCGTTACCGGCGTGGTAATCGCTGCCTTCGGCCCGCGTGAGGTGACCCGCATGCTTATACCCACTCTGGAGTACCTGAGAGTGATCCGTCTGGGTGAGTTCCTGCAGCGACTCGAGAGCGGCACTCTCTTTTTCTGGACCTGGTCCATCTTCGTCAAAGCCGCGATCTTGCACTTTCTGGCCTGCGAGGCGTGGGCAGTTACTTTCGGCTTGCGCGATGCCAAAGTCGTGAGTTTGACCCTGTTAGGACCCTTGGTCTTCCTGGCTCTTTCGCTGACCCGCGACCCGGTTCATTTTCAGAACTACATCATGGTCTGGGGGTTTGTCAGCTTCCCCTTCGAGGTGCTTCTCCTCGCCGTCTCGCTCTTCTTCATCTGGTTACTCCAGGGCCGGGTACGCCCCCCGGAGTCACGGCCCGCACCGAGCGACCACCCCCGCAAGGTGGCGCGGCCATGAGGCGAAAGCCCGGGCAAGAATCGAGGCGGGTGGGACTTTTCTCGCTCCTCATCCCGATCCTGGGGTTACTCCTCCTCGCTACTGCCGGCTGCTGGGACCACCTTGAGATGCCCGACGTAGCCTGGATCCTGGGGATGGGCATCGACTTGGGATCGAAACCGGGCTGGTACCGTGTGACCGCTATGGTGATCAACACCCGTACTACCTTCGGCCCCGTAGGTCCCCAGGGTTCGGCTACCGAACCTGCCAACTTCGTAGTGAGCGCCGAAGCCCCTTCCCTTCTCGAGGCCAGCCGGCTGCTCACCGCTCGCCTGGGCCGGAGAGCCTATTATGTGTTCGCCGATGTGATCATCATCGCAGGAGACGTCGCGAAACAAGGAATCGCACCTTTGGAGGATTTCTTCAGCCGCGACCGGCAATTTCGCCGAGCGCAGCGCTTCCTGGTCGCGAAGGGGCTCGCGAGTGACATCCTGGACGTGCGGGGCACAGTCGAGGAGCGACCCTCAATTTTGATCACTAAGGCGTTGGACCACGCCGGGCAGACCGGCCTTTCGGAAATGGTGACCAAAGGCCAGTTCGAACAGATGATGTCGAATCCCGGCCAGGACCCGGTCTTGCCCGTGGTAGAGCGCGTTCCCACCGAATCCCAGAACGTCGGCCGTTTTTCCGCCACCCTCCCCGAACTCGGAGGCACCCCTGCGGAACCCTCCTCCCCGCCGGAGCCGGAGGGGGTTCCGCCCGAGAGCCCGAGCAGCCCCATCATGGAAGGAGGGGTGCGATCGACCCTGCAGGTGACCGGGCTTGCCGCCTTCCGCAACGATGAGCTGGTGGGTTTCTTCGACGGCGACGAAACCTACGGGCTGGTGGCCTTGCGGCGGGGTTTCAACAATACCCCCCTCACGGTGACCTTACCCCCGGATCAAACGCCTCCCCTCGTGCGCATAGCTCCCCCGTCGCTCCCACCCGGAAAGGGGAGCTCTACCCAGTACCATTCCGTACCGGCAACGCCCCCCGGGAGTTCCACTCGGCCTCCCGCCGGCCGGCTGTCGGCCCTGCTTTTCGCGTCTGCTCCCCAGATCCAGCCCCTTGTGACTCCTTCCGGCGGTCTCCGCTTCCGGGTCATTCTGCAGGTCAACGCCACTTTGACCGAAGTGTGGGGCGGTTACGATCTCCTCAACACCGAAGTGCTGAACAAGGTGAAACGGTCAATCGAACAGGAGATCCGGCGCCGAATACAGGTCGCCCTGGATAGGTGCGCCAAGCTTCAGGTTGATCCGGTGGGTTTTGGCCTCAAACTCTATCGCAGCCACCCGCAGCGCTGGAGTGAAGTTCAACAGCACTGGCCTCAGCTCTTGGCCAGCACTCCCATCGACATCCGGGTGGAACTTCGCACCCTCAACCCCGGCCTGAGCGTCGGGGTACCAATGCACGGGCGCAGGGGAACCGAGGGGAGCAACTTACGCAGATGACCGCCCTGCTTTTGTCCTTGCTCTATTACATCGCCGTCCTTGCCTTCGAGATTCCCCATCTGGTTCGCCATAAGAAATGGCGGGCGGTGACAACAGTCAGCCTGCTGTCGACCGCCGGCCTCGCGCTCCTTTGCGCCTACGGTTTGGGCTTCAGGCCCCAAGGCTTAGTGCAACCGGCCATCGAATACGGCCATCGCCTGTTGCAGGCGATCGGTCTGGGTGCTCCCTTTACCCCTTGGTAACCTTAACCCTTGGCCCTCGCAGACTTATTCCAACCCCATCCGGTGCAGGTTTTCCAGGCTGATGGCGAGACTCTCGAAGGGGTCGCGCTGGCAAACATCTTGCTCCACGGCGTACCAGACCACCCCCGCCTCCCGGCAGGCCGCCAGGATCGCCGGCCAGTTGAGGTTGCCCTCACCCACCTCTGCCATGAGCTGCGTATGCCCGCGCACGGTCATGTCCTTCAGGTGAACCACCGGAATGCGGCCGGACAACCGCCTGATCCAGGCCGCCGGATCGCCCCCACCGTACTGTACCCAATAGGTGTCGATTTCCGCGTAGAAATACCGGGGATCGCTCTCCGAGTAGAGAATGTCGAGGCCGGTGCGGCCGCGGCCTTCTCCGGTTGCGGGCATCCTCTCCAGTTCAAAGGCGTGGTTGTGATAGATAAAGACCAGCCCCTCGTCAGCCAGCCGGCGGGCAACCTCCGACGCTTCCCTGGCAAAGCGGACGTATCCCTCTGCCGTCCGGTACTCCCCCGGGAGCCCGCCAATCCCCACATAGCGGCAACCCCACAGTTTGTGCTCGCGTACCATCTCGTCCGTCTTGTCCCGCAGTGCGTAGTAATCCACGTGGGTGGCGCAGATCTCGAGCCCGTTATTCCTGGCTATTTCCGCCAGCCTCTCCGGTTCAATCGGCCCTAAGCCGGATAGCTGCACCGCCCGGTAGCCGATCTCCCGGACGCGTTGGAATGAACGCTCAATTTCCACCGGCGTTTTGAGGAAGTCCCTTATCGTATAAAGCTGCGCTGCTATCTGCGTTGCCACCTGAACGCCCTCCTTGTAGTTTCTGGCCCTATCTTACCTCGTGGCGCAGTATAATGCAGGCGCCGTTTGCCCGGTCGAAACTCACCACACCGAAAAAGCACGACACGCCGGAAAGGCGTGGAAACCGGAAAGGACTGAGTAACTGCCGTGGAGCTCCTGTTTCTGGGAACTGCTGCCGCCGAAGGCTGGCCGGCCGTCTTCTGCCGGTGCGAAGCCTGCCGCCGCGCCAAAGCCGCAGGGGGCAAGAACATCCGCACTCGCGCTTCTCTCCTGGTCGACGGAATCTTCAAGTTCGACCTCGGCCCGGATACCTACCACCAGGCCCTCACCTACGGCCTCGACCTGGGCCTGGTCCGCCACGTCCTCATCACCCACACCCACACCGACCATTTCTACCCTGCTGAACTGGAAATGCGCCGTCCCCCCTTCGCCTCCCCCGCCCCGGGCGAAAGCGATCCGGGCCTCGACATCTACGGAAATGCGGAAGTGCTCAAAGTTAGCCTCCAAGCGGACACCGGCGTGTCGGCCGAAAACCCCGCTGACCCCGGCCGCCCCGTCCGAGTACATACCGTCACTGCGTTCCGACCCTTTGGCGTCGGCGACGCCGAGGCAGTGGCGCTCCGTGCCGACCACAAGCAAGACGAAGAGGCACTCTTTTACCTCTTCCGCCGTCATGGGAAGACCATCCTCTACGCCCTCGATACGGGCTACTTCCCCGACGAGACCTGGGCCTGGCTCGAAAGCCCGGAAGGGCGCGAGTGGATCGGGGTCACCCCCTCGGGCGGGATCGACCTGGCCATTCTCGACTGCACCGGGGGGCCGCTCAACTCGGGCCGCCGCGGCCACATGAATATCGATGTAAACCTGGAAGTACGGGCGCGATTGATAGAGGCCGGCCTCACCGCCCCCCACTGCCGTTTCGTCGCGACTCACTTCTCCCACAACGGAAAGCTGCTGCACGACGAGTTGCTCGCCAACTTCCGTGAACGGGCAGTCGCACACGGCCAGCCCGCTGACGCCTTCAGCGTCGCCTACGACGGGCTAAGGCTTACGATCTAACCGGATTGTCTGCACTGCGTGGTTTCCCTAGGGTAAAGGCAGTAGCAAAAACGGGAGGCGACCGGTACAGAAGTACCTTGTGTTTATAATCGGTACTGTTTAGGATGGACTCGTAAGAAAGGAGTGCGGAAGGATGAAACTGGAGGTCGTGCAGGAGCAGCTGAAGCGGTGGGGAGAGGTTATGATCAGAACGGCCTCGGGGGAAGAGTTTGAGCTTCACCTGGGTGACACCACCATAGACACGGAAAAGCGCCTGATCTCCTTCCGGGCCGCCGACGCCGAGTACATCCTTGACGGCGACTCGATCGAACGCGTTAAGGTTCATTGGAGTCATAAAGACTGATTCGGGCTTGGGCGGCAGTTTGCCGCCAAAACGTTCGTCATTTCGATACGTGGCTGGTTAAGAGGGGGGGTGAGCTCATTCCACCCCCCCGCCCTCAGCGATCCTCCCTAAGCTTGCGCAAACGCTGCTTCGATCTCCGCCCTCTCCTCCTCCGTCAAGCTCCAGTCCATCGCACCCAGAGCTTCCTTTATCTGCCCCGGCCGCCGTGCGCCCCACAGCGCCACGGTCACTCCCGGCTGGTCAAGCACCCACCTGACTGCTAGCTGCGCCACGCTCTTCCCTCTCCTGGCTGCAATCTCCTTCAGCCGTTCAACAATGGCCAGGTTGCGCCGGAATCTTTCCCCTTGAAACTCGGGCTTCTCCGCCCGGCTGTCGCCCGGCGGGAACGTGGTCTCGGGCGTCATATGCCCTGCCAGCAGACCCCGCTTGAGGGGACTGTAGGCGAGCACCGCAATCCCGTGCTCCCGGGCATAGGGAAGTATCTCCGCCTCGATACCCCGATCAAAGAGATTGTAGGGCGGCTGCAGCGTGTGCAGAGGTGCCACTTTCCGCCAGCGCTCCATCTGCTCCACATTGTAGTTGCTCACGCCGATCGCCTTGATTTTCCCCGCCTCCCACAGCTCCCGCAAAACCTCCGCCGTCTGCTCGATGGGGGTGTTGGGATCGGGCCAATGGACTTGGTATAGGTCGATATAGTCCGTCTCCAGGCGCTTCAGGCTGTCCTCCAATTCCTGACGAATCTTGGCGGGTGAGGAGTCCCGCCAGGTATTTCCCTTGTCGTCCCAGGAGAGACCGCACTTGGTGGCCAAAACCAGCTTCTCCCGCGGCACTCCCAGCGCCTTGATGGCCCGGGCGATCAGCTTCTCGGAGAGACCAAAGCCGTAGACGGCAGCCGTATCGATAGTGGTAATGCCGTTTTGAATTGCTTCCTCAACCGCCTGCTGTCCGGCCGCCTCGTCCGCTCCACCCCAAAGCCAGCCGCCCATTCCCCAGGTGCCCAGGGCAACTCGCGTGACCTTGACCCCCGAATCGCCAAGGACTGCATATTCCATTACGCCGCACCTCCACTTGCTACGCCGTCACGATTCCTTGGTCACGAGCTCCCGTATCCAGCGGACGAAGTCGCAGACCGGCTCGTGCTTGCCAAAGGAAAGTACCACGTAGATCCCCGCCACGAGGGACCGGGCCTCGGTTACCAGGCGGGCAGCCTGTTCCAGTCCTACTTTGAGCCCCTCGTCTCCGGCCCGCGCCAGCTCCTCCCGGATGCGCTCCGGAATGGAGATTCCGGGTACCTCGTTGTGCAAGTACTCGGCATGCCGGAAGCTGTGAAGCGGCATTACACCGAGAAGGATGGGTACCGGGCCGCCACCCAGTTCGTTCAGGAGGTGCTCGAGCGGGGCAAGTTCGTAGAGGGGCTGCGTCATGGCGAAGTGGACACCGGCGGCCACTTTGCGCCGGAAGCGTTCCACCTCCCGGGCGAGATCGTCCGCGTTCGGGCTCAGCGCACAACCGATGGTAAACTCCGTCCCCCGCCCGATGGGGTTGCCGGCCACGTCCTCGCCGCGGTTAAGGGCCGCCAGAACCTGGATGAGGCCGATGGAGTCCACGTCATACACCGGGGTGGCCCGGGCCACGTTTCCGAGGGAGGGCGGATCACCGGTAAGAGCCAAGACGTTACGCAAGCCCATGGCGTGCGCGCCCAAGAGATCCGACTGGATGGCCATGAGGTTCCGATCCCGGGCGGTAAAGTGAACGATCGTCTCCACCCCTGCTTGCCACTGAACCAGTGAGGCGGCTGCCACTGCCCCCATACGCACCCTGGCCATGGGACTGTCGGCCACGTTGATTACGTCCGCTCCCGCCCGTCCCAGGGCCTGCGCGGCCTCGAGATACTTGCGGGCGGTGGAGCCACGGGGCGGATCCAGCTCCACACTGATGATGAACTGCCTCCCGAGCTTGGCTCGGAACGTTGGCGCCCCTATCCCCATACCTGGGAGCGCTCCTGTCTCGACCGGTGCGGTCTTTGGGGCCTCTTTATGGGTAGATGCACCGGCCGGCAAGTGGGCTGAGGTCCCGCCCCGGGTGGCGGCCCGGCCAGCCGCATGGGTAGTGCCCGGGAAAAGGCCGGCGGGAGAAGAGATTCCTGCCAGCGCCTGTCGCATGGCCTGGATGTGCTCGGGCGTAGTGCCACAGCACCCACCGATCAGCTTGACCCCTGCTTCAATGAGGGCCGGGACTCGTGAGGCCGTGTAGGCGGGACTGGCCGCGTAGTAGAGCCTCCCACCTTCATAGCGGGGAAGACCCGCGTTAGGCATGGCGCACCAAAGTACCTCGAAGCGGAGCTCTCGCTTTAACCGCGTGAGGGCTTGTAGCAAGTGAACCACGCCCCCGCCGCAGTTGAGCCCGATCACCTCCGGGCGATCTCCTTCCGGAAGGGCGTTGAGATAACCTGCGACCCCTTCCGGAGTATATCCAGCTGCGGTGGTCAATCCCCCGGAATCCTCGTCCTCCTCCCATAAGCCCGGCCTCCCCGGCCCCGCCGGTACTCCCTCGGTCGGCCCGACGGGCCAGAACGCGAATTCGAGCACCACGGGGAGCCGGCAGATCTCCCGGGCGGCCCGGATTGCTTCTACCGCTTCTTTCGGGTCGGCGTGGGTCTCCACCACGAAGAGATCCACGCCTCCGGCAAGCAAAGCTTCCATCTGCTCGCGGTAGAGTGCACGTACCTCGCCAGGGCTGAGTTCCTTGCCCGGGCTGCCGACCCGGGCTGCCCGTAGCGGACCGACCGCCCCCGCCACCAGCGCCGGTTCACCTGCAACCTCGCGGGCGGAACGTGCAAGCTTGGCGCCCCGCAGGTTGATATCCCACACCTTCTCGGCCAGCCCGTACTCAGCCAGGCGCAGGCGGTTTGCCCCGTAAGTATTGGTTTCGATCACCCTCGCTCCGGCCAGCAAGTAGTCCAAATGGGCCCGTTCGACCATCTCCGGATTGGTCAGGTTCAGCAACTCGAGGGACCCGGTCGTCGACGCGCCGCGCGAGTAAAGGAGTGTCCCCATCGCGCCGTCGGCGAGCAAAACCCCTCGCCGGAGCTCCCTTATGAACTCTCTTGCAGCCTCGTCGGACTGAATCTGACCGGTTCCCGTCGTTCCCAACGCTTCCTCTTCCTCTTCCTGTTGGCCGGCCCGTTCCTCTCGTCTTTCGAAACCAGCTGAGTATTTCTTTCATCTTAGCGGCCGGGGCGTTGCGATGCAATCAGCGAATGGCTGTACTTGCCCGGAACGGGGCTTCTGTTTACAATGACTTCGCATCCACAACCTGTACGATTTCCCGCGAGAAGGAGCGAGGAACCATCATGCCTACGCTACCAATGGAAAGAAGAGCCGAAATCATCCGTATCCTCGAAGCCCAGGGAAGCGTGCGAGTAGCCACTTTGGCCGTACGCTTTAACGTGACCGAGGAGACCATCCGCCGTGACCTCGAAGCGCTGGAAGAGCAAGGTATCCTTCAGAGGACATACGGAGGTGCGGTGCGAGCGGGCATCACCCCCGTCGAGAGCCCGGTTGGCCGTCGAGAGCTTGAACACCGAGCAGAAAAGGAGGCTATGGCACAAAAAGCGGTAGACCTCATCGAGGACGGGGAAACCCTATTCCTCGATTCCAGTACCACCGCCCTCGCCCTCGCCCGGGCTCTTCGGAGCAAACAACGGCTGACCGTTCTCACCAACGGGGTACGGATAGTGATGGAACTGGCTACCCGGTCCGGATATACGGTGATCGCTACCGGAGGTTTGCTACGCGAGTCTTCGCTCTCTTTCGTTGGCCCCCTCGCCGAACGAGCCGTCAGCCAGTATCACGTGGACTGGGCTTTCCTCTCCTGCAAGGGGTTCACGCTAGAGCGCGGCATGACCGAATCCAACGAACTCGAGGCCCAGCTCAAACGACTGATGGTCAGCCACGCCCACCGCGCCGTGGCCATGGTGGACAGCAGCAAGTTCGGGCATGTGGCATTTGCCACCATAGTGCCCATCTCGGATCTGAACATCCTCATTACCGACGATGGGGCTCCGGGCGCCATCCTCGATCAAGTGCGGGAGTCCGGGGTAGAGGTGATGGTGGCCAAGGTCGACAAGGCGAACGCACCGGCGTGAAGCCGGCATGGAGCCGATTCGGGTCTGCGTATATGAGAGTTTACTTCCGGTCCCCTTGTCTCCGACGTGGTTTTATGCTAGGTTAGTATGCGAAGTTTGCCATGTGAGGTGTGGGCAGTTCTTGCCGGGCAGGTGGCCTCCCGGCAATACGCAGCGCCTCCCTCCAGCGCGGCCGTCGCCGGCCGCGGCGGGGCGGAGAATGGCGGGCTGTATGCGAAGCTGGCATCGACCCCAAAAGAAAGGTCGGATAAACCAATGGGAAAACGGGTGGACGTGGGACGGGTACTGGAGACGAAAGAAGAGGTGCTAGCGGCGCTTGATCGGTTCGAGATGGAAACTCCCAGCTGGGGCTATGGTAGCGGAGGCACCCGTTTCCACGTGGTTCGCCAACCCGGATCGGCACGGACGGTTTGGGAAAGGCTGGAGGATGCGGCTGCCGTTCACCGGTTCACGGGATGCGCGCCTCGGGTGGCCATCCACCTGCCATGGGACGAGGTGGACGACTTCCCGGCCCTTGCCCAATTCGCCGAGGAGCACGGGGTGCGAGTGGGAGCGGTCAACCCCAACCTCTTCCAACGGGATGAATACGCCCTGGGGAGCTTCACTCATCCGAATGCCTCTATACGTCGAAAGGCCCTTGCCCATGTTCGTCACTGCGTCGAGGCGATGGCTGCTACCGGTTCAAACATACTCAGTTTGTGGCTGCCGGACGGAACTAACTTCCCGGGGCAGGACAACTTTCTGGAACGCAAATGCCGCTTGGAGGAAGCCTTACGGGAGACGGTGGAGATGCTGCCCGCCACTGCCCGGCTACTGATCGAGTACAAGTTCTTCGAGCCGGCTTTCTACCATACCGATATCCCCGACTGGGGGTTCGCGCTGCTCCTGGCCAACAAGCTCGGGCCCCAGGCCCAGGTGCTCGTTGATCTAGGTCACCACCCGCAAGGGACCAACGTTCCTTATATCATCGCTACCCTTCTTTCCGAAGGAAAGCTGGGGGGCTTTCACCTCAACAGCCGCCAGTACGCCGACGACGATCTGACGGTGGGCTCTATCGACCCGTACGAGCTCTTTCTGATCTTCCGCGAAATCGTCGCTTTCTTCCGGACGACCGCCGGGGCCACCGCGTCTGCTCCCATCGCCTACATGATCGACCAGACCAACGCGCTGAAGCCGCCCTTCCTGGCCATGGTTCAGGCAGTGATCCGGGCACAGGAGCTTTACGCCAAAGCGCTCCTGGTGAACGAGGAAGCACTCCGAGAGGCTCAGCATGCCGGCGACCTGGTAAGGGCGGAGGAGATCGTGCGCGAGGCCTTCTTTACCGACGTCCGGCCCCTACTTGCCGAGTGGCGGTCGCGGCGAGGGGTGCCTGCCGATCCTCTCGCCGCGGCGGTTGCCTATCAGGAAAAGATCGCGGCCGGGCGCGGCTAAGCCTGCCCGGCTCGAAAGGAAGTGCTTTGGTTGTCCTGCGGCTCCCAATCTGGTGTCGTCAACCGTCTCTGCTCCGATCCCGAACTAGATAGGCGACGCGCCCAAGCCCGCCGCGAGCTCGTGGAGTTCGGGCGGCGGGCCTATCGCGCCGGCCTTATTCCGGGATTCTCGGGCAACCTCTCGATACGAGTCGCTCCCGGAGAGATATGGGTGAGTCCCTCGGGGGTTAACAAGGGTTTCCTCCACGAAAGCGATCTCATTGCCGTTGACGAAGAGGGTAATCTTCTTTACTCTCACGGTCACCACCGCCCCACCTCCGAAACGCCGATGCATATCGCGATCTACCGGATACGTCCCGATGTGGGCGCGGTCTGCCATACTCATGCTCCCTTCGCCACCGCCTTTGCCGTGGCCGGCCTCGACCTCTCCGACCCCATATTGCCCGAGGTCGTCCTGGGCATAGGTGAAGTGCCCCTCATTCCCTATGCCACTCCCACCACTCAAGAGGTGGCGAGGGTGGTGGGCGAAGTAATGAAGACCCACCAGGCCGGGTTACTCGCCAATCACGGGTTGATCACCGTGGGACGAACCCTCGCCGAAGCCTATGCCCGCACCGAGACCGTCGAGGAACTGGCCCGGGTGGTGACCGTTGCCCGCCTCCTCGGCAAGGTCAACGTGCTCCCACCCGATGAGGTGCAGAAAATCCTGGCTCTGGTGAACGGCAACGGCGGCGTCTGAGGGGAGAACTCATGGCAGGCAGGCAGGCAGACAGGCAGGCATTCCTTGCCCTTGACCTGGGGGCAGAAAGCGGGCGGGGAGTCCTCGGCTGGTTCAAGCCACAAGACCCCGGGAGCACTGGCTTGCGGCTGGAAATGGTGGAAGTCCGTCGCTTCCCGAACCGCCCGGTACACGTCCTCGGGCATCTCTACTGGGACGTTCTCGCCCTCTTTGCCGAAATCAAGGAGACGATCAGGCAAGCAGCCGAGCGGGCTGATTCCCTGGGTCTTCGCCTGGTGAGCGTGGGAGTAGACACCTGGGCGGTGGATTTCGGCCTGCTCGACGCCGAAGGCCACCTGCTGGCCAATCCGTTGCATTACCGGGACGGTCTGACCGCAGGGGCGATGGAGCGAGCCTGGGAACGTGTCCCACGCCGGCGCATCTTTGAACGGACCGGCATCCAGTTTCTGCCCTTCAACACCATCTACCAGCTCTTCGCCCTGGCCGAACAAAAGCCGGGCCTTCTTGGCCAGGCGAAAGGACTCCTCATGATGGGCGAGCTCTTCACCTACTTCCTCACGGGTGAACGGTGCGCCGAGTTCACCAACGTCACCACAACCCAGCTGCTCGACGCCGGAGAGTGGCCGCCTGCCGCTTCGGGAGCGCGGTTTCGAATCAACCGACCCCCTTGGGACGATGAACTTCTAAACGCCCTCGGCCTGCCGGCAAACCTGTTACCGCAGCGCCTGGTGTGGCCGGGGACGGTCCTGGGTGAACTGCTGCCGGAAGTTCACGAGGAGTGCGGCTTGCTGGCCAAAAAGGAGCAGCAGCCAGTGCGGGCAGTAGCGGTCGCCCTGCACGACACCGCCTCGGCGGTGGCCGGCATCCCCCTGGGCGAGCACGAAGCTCCCTGGGACCACGCCTTCCTGAGTTCCGGGACCTGGTCCCTGCTTGGCCTGGAAGTCCCCGACCCCGTCATCACGGAAGCAAGCCTCGAGGCGGGGCTTTCCAACGAGGGGAGTGCCAGCGGCCACTTTCTGCTCCTCAAGAACGTGGCCGGACTCTGGCTGGTTCAGGAGTGCCGGCGGGCGTTCGCGGCGGCCGGACAGGAGTACGGGTATGCCGAGCTTACGGAAATGGCCCGGGCGGCCGCGCCTTTTCGGGCGTTGATCGACCCGGACTGGCCCGAATTCGCCCGGGCCACCGCGGCCGGGGCAGCACCCATGCCCGAGCGGATCCGCAGGTACTGTGAGATGACGGGCCAGACCCCTCCGGCTACGCCCGGGGAGATCGTCCGTACTTGTCTTGAGAGCCTCGCCTTGAAGTACCGGTGGGTGCTGGAACGCCTCGCTGCGGTCACGGGACGCCGGCGGCAGGAGATGCGTCTGCACCTGGTCGGAGGCGGCTCGGCCAATTCACTCCTCAACCGGCTGACCGCCGAGGCGGCCAACACTACGGTACTGGTCGGCCCGCAAGAAGCGACCGCCACCGGCAACCTCCTGCTCCAGGCGGTCGCCGCCGGGCTCTACCCGGACCTTACCGCCGCCCGCCGGGACCTCGCCGCTACCATTGCCCCCGAGGTGGTCTCCCCCGACCCCGATCCCGCGACCCGTGCCGCCTGGGACGCGGCCTATGACTCTTTTCTAAGGTTTATGACTGCTTTCTGATTTCTCCCGCGGCCCGGGCGCATCCGGCCGCCCGGATATTCCGCGGCGCCAGGATGCCTCCCGTCGTCCGGCGGCCTCCCGTCGCCCGCCCCCCGGTTCGCGGTAGTACACCACGACCCGGTCCTGATGCACCTTTACTCCCGCCCGGGCCAGAGCATCCCGGAGGACGGGGACGAGCACCTGATCGATCAGGGCACGGCGGGCCGGCAGAACCCGGAAGGATAGCTGCAGGATCTCCGCTCCGGTTCCGGGCACGGAACGTACTTCGGCGGCCCAGTCCTCGTCGAAGAAGGGCATCGCTTTGCGCAGTCCTTCCACGGCCGGGGCCACTTGCTCCCGGGCGTCTTCCTCCGAACGGTAGGTCCCCTCCGGTACGAAGACGGCAACCACGGCTTCCAGGCCTTTACCCCGGTAGTTCACGATCGCCCCGATGCTGCCGTTGGGCAGGTAGCGAACCTCCCCCTGGGCGTCCAGCAGGGTCGTGGTACGGAGGCTGACCGCCTGTACCACGCCGCTTTGGCCGCCGATATCCACCACGTCGCCGGGGCGCAGCGACCCGTCCAGGATGAGGAAAAGACCGCTCATGAAGTCTCGAACCAGCCCCTGTGTACCGAAACCGATAGCGAGGCCCACAATCCCTGAAGCCGTGACCAGCGCGGCGGTATCCACCTGGAAAACCCGGCGCAGGACGAGCAGGGTGGTTACGATGAAGACGGCGTAAGTGATCATTCCCTGAACCAGCGAGAAAAAGACCGCGCTACCCTCACGACGCAGGATTCCAAGGCCGAAATCCCACCGGGTCTTGTATCGGAAAAAGTGCAGAACCCGCACCACTATCTGAACGATCAGGGCCGCAGCCAGGAAGTAGACGGCGACCAGAACCAGCCGGCCGGTCCACTGCCAGATGAACCCGCCCAGGTCACGTACTAATCCGCCGGCCCATGCTTCGATTGCCCGGCGGGAGAACTCCGGAAGCAACGATATCCCCCCTTCTCTTCTGGTCGGCTTCCGTTAGCCCGGGAGCCTGCCGGTGAGCCACCGGCGCGCAGGCGGTTGCCCGTCTACACCCCGGGTACGATGGCCCGCAAGCCCGCCAGCACCCCCGTGGCGGCCAGCGTAACCAGGACACCCGCGCCCACCACCCCGCTCCCCACCGCCAAAAAAGCCCGGCCCGCCGGCATCCCCATCAGAAATGCCAGCAGGGTGCCGGAGTACGCGCCGGTACCGGGGAGCGGAATCGCTACGAACACCGCCAGCCCCCATACCCCGTACTTCTCGACCGGTTCCCGTCCCTTGACCCGCACCCTCTCCACCCAGCGGCGGACTAATGCCACCCGGGAGAACCACCGCTCATAGAAGAGGTGGAGCAGGAAATACACGGGAATGAAAACCAGCACGTTGGCAAGGACGGCGAAGCCGGATACGAGGTACCAGGGCATGCCCCAAGCCAGGCCCAGCGGGATCGAACCCCGCAATTCGATCCACGGCACAAGAGTTACTGCTATCAAAGTGAGGGTTTTCGCGACCATTCCGTCCATTTGTGCGGTTCATCTCTCCACATGGGGGCGGCTCCGGGCCAGGCAAGCCCGGAACCGCCCGCATCTTGAGCCGGCATTCCGCCTATTCGAGCCAGGGCGGATTCGGGTTACTTCGGGGCCAGCTCGATGGCGTACAAAGTGCCGTTCATAGAGGCGACGTAGACGACATTCTCTCCGTCCACCGGCCGGACCCGGCCAAAGATGAAGCCCTCGTCTAGCTGCAAGCTACCCAGGACCCGTCCGCTGTCAGCGGCGAATCGCACGAGATGGCCACCGGTAGTTCCGACCAGAACTTCCCGGCTGCCCCACGGTGTCTGCCAAAGGACGGGTGAAGAGTTGTACACGGCCCTTCCCGCCGAGCTGCTCCAGGCCACCCCGCCCGTGGACGCCTCGACGGCGTATACCTCACCCTGGAGGGTGGAGAGTATGAACCGGCCGTTTTCCCCGTCGCAGGCAGGCGATGCGTAGCCCGAGGCCTTGGCCACCACCCACCGCTGCCTGCCGGTGGACAGATCAAAGCCGTAGACTTTGCTGTCGGTGTTGGTCAGCGCCACCACACCGGCGCCGGGATCGAAAGCCGGCGTACAGGGCCCGGGAGTGTAGTAGCCGCCACCGTTGGCGATCCGCTGCTTGATCTTGCCGGTTTTCCGGTCCAGCCGGTGCACTGCTCCCGCCCATGAGGTCACCCACACTTCGTCCCCCACGATCAGCGCCGCCCCTTCAGCGGTCCCCCCCAGCAGGGCCGACCACGCGAGCTTACCGTCCGCCCGCTTGACGGCGTAGAAGCGACCATCGCCAGAGCCCACAAGGACGGTATCGTTCTCCTCGTCCACGATCGGATCACCGTAGATGGCACCCCCGGTTTCAAACCGCCATGTGAGCTTGCCCGTAGCCTTGTCCAGGGCGTACAAGAACCCGTCGTTGGCACCGAAATAGACTCGCTCGGCATCGGCCGCCGGAGAGGAGAAGATGCCGGTCTTGCCGGTGACAGTGCGCACGGTCCCCGTCGTCGCCGTGGTCGTCGCTCCCGCAGTTATCTTCGCGCTCGCTTCCGCACTCTCTACCCTGAACTCCCAGGCGATCTGCCCGGTCGCCCGGTTTACGGCCAAGAATCGTCCTGAGGCATTCCCCACGTAAACGAGTTCACCATCTACCAGCGGCTGACAGTTCAACGAGTCACCGGTAGGAAGCTGCCACTTCAGCTGGTTCCCGTGAGCGCTCGTTACCACGGTGGCAGTAGTACGGAAATCCCGGAAGCCGCTGCGGACCTTCACCGTGACCCGGTGTACTCCATCCGTCATCCGCGCCGGGTCGAGCTCGATCAGCCACCCGCCGGGCAGGTCCTCCGCCGGCTGCCAGGTGCCGCCGTCAACGCTGAACTCCACCCCTGTTACCTCCACGGATTCCCCACCGGGCGCCGCGTCAACCGTGAGCTGGAAGCGACGAAGCGAGTTCGGATCGGCCGTGGCGCCGGCCTCGTCCACCGGCGTCAGGGTAAGCTCCGGCCGCACCGGCCCGGGCAAGAGCGCGGCCATCACGTCGTCGAACCGATCGCCAGGGTACGAAGCGCTCCCCGCCTGTCGCCGGTAAACTACCAGCCGGTCTTCGTAACGGGCCACCACCCCGTACCACCCATCGAGGGCAGCTCCGATCATCTGGTTGATCCGGCTGTCCATCACCTGCGTGGAAAAAGAGTGCCCGTGGCCGGAAAGCACCAGGGGAACGTTATGCCGGGCCATGACGGCCATGGTCTCCTCCTGGTCGTCCACGAAGTCCGCATCCCAGCCAATGGGATGGTGCGAACCGACGATAGCCGCTTGCGCTCCGTCCAGCACCTGATCGAGCCAGGCTCGCTGTTCCGGGCCCACATGGCCGTGTTGTTCCAGATCGACCGCGGTATTGATACCGACCACCCGAAGTCCTCTCCAATCCACCGCGAAACGGGTCGGGCCGAGGGTGCCGGCCAGCTTGGCCTCGCCCAAGCTCGCCCACCTGGCATCATGGTTGCCGGGAACTGCATACAGCGGAAACCGTTCCCGCAGGGGAGCAAGGATGCTGGCGGCATTACGCCACTCGAACGAGCGGTTCATCTCGGTAGTGTCGCCGAGAAGCATTATGAAATCGGGAGAGAGCCCCAGATCAAGTATGTCCTGAACTACTTTCTTGCTGTTGGTATCACCCTTTCCGCTGCCGACGTGCATGTCGGTGATAACGACGAAGTAACCCTCGGCGTCGGCGAAGGGTAGCTCAGCCCGGGCCGGTCCGGCCGCCAAGACGGCTATGGCCAACCAGATGCCGGCAATTGCTACCAGTACGGCCCGGGAGTGACGGTATATCCTTCGCCCGAAGCACCCGGTGACGGGGTTAACCACCATGACGTGCATCCCTCCTTGATGTCTCTTTAACGTTTCCATGGAAGCTTACACGCCGGAGTTCCGTTCCCTGCTAGCAGCGGGGGAAACGTAACTTTTACGAAGTCGACCCGCCCGTTGCCCGTCGCCAGGCCCGCGGCAAGCTGGTATCATAGTACTATCCCTGAGCAATTCCATCTCGGTCGTACGGTGGGAGGCGGTAAGACCCAAGATGGGCCGGCACTGGCTCGTCAAAGTCAGTTCGAAAGAGCAAGCTCTCTTCTGGTGGGTGCATCGCCGCTGGGCCCGGCACTGGCTCGACCGGGTAATGGCGGCTCTCACCCATCTTGGGAGTCTTTGGAGCTGCCTCGGGATAGGCACGGCCATGTGGGCACTGCCTACGGGGCGTCCTCTGGCGCTGGCCACCTTTTTGTCAGTGGTAACCAGTCATCTGCCGGTTCAGCTGCTAAAGCATCTCGTTCACCGGCCTCGTCCCTATTTCGTGTTGAAAGGGTACCGGGCTCTAGTTACCCCTCTGATGGATTACTCCTTCCCCTCCGGTCACACCACGGCCGCTTTCGCCATGGCGGGCATTTTCAGTTCCCTGGGGTGGCCGGTCTCGGCAGTCGCCTGGCTGCTCGCTACTCTGGTGGGGGTCTCCCGCATGTACCTGGGTCACCACTACCCCCTCGACGTGCTGACCGGAGCGGTCATCGGCACGCTGGCTTCCTTCGCCACCCGGGCCTTTGTCCTGGCGTGAACATCGCCCAGGCCTGGTGAAGTTTGAAACCCGGGTGCTTTTTGTGCCTGCCGCACCGCACGGTGGCCTAGCCACGAGAGAGTGGTGCAACGGCGAGAAGGAGGGTCGTTCCCCGGTTCAGCCGTAGCTTTTCCCGAGCGCTTCCCTGATTCACGGCGATCAGGAGCCTCCCGTCGGAATCCACGAGCAGGCATGCTTCTCCGACCGGGGCATCACTATAGGTACGCACCCACGGCAGCCGGAAGGCGCGCTCGCCATCCTCCACCCGGACCGTAACGACGCGGCCGCCGCCACCCGGGTGCGGGCGCGGCGCCCGCACCGGCAGCCGAACGTCCAGGCGGGCGGAGCCGTACTGGTCGAAGCCGATGATCTTCGCCATCACCCTCGTCTCCCGCACCTCCTCCGGCGGTTCCCACCATCGATCCTGCCACGGGGCCGGAACAAGATCCGGGGCCGAGACAGCAGGCCCCAACCGGGCCAGGTCGATCCCCAGGCTGAGATAAGCGGCCGCGGGCGCGAACACGTCCCGGGCGTGGAAGGTAGCCGATACCGGGTGTAACCGGTACTCCTCGTTCTCCAGCCGGTGAACCCGAACGATACCGCCCAGTTCGGCGGCGGCCGGCAGCAACAAGCCGTTGTCAGGGCCAACCAGCACATCTCCCCGGGCAACCTCGACTGCTAGAGCCTGCCGGTCGCTGCCCACCCCCGGGTCAACCACCGCCAGCACCACCGACACGGGCAGATAAGGCACGGCGCCGGCGAGGGAGAGGGCGCCCGCCGCCACGTCAAAGGGCGGCACGCCGTGGGAGATGTCGATGATCTCGACCTCCGGGTTGATCCGCTTGATCACGCCTTTGCAGATGCCCACCGACTCGGCCGCGAGCCCGAAGTCGGTAAGAAAACCGATGAACCGGTATCGCCCCATTCCGCCTCCCCCATTTCGT
This sequence comes from Bacillota bacterium, assembly GCA_012839805.1. Lineage (GTDB taxonomy): Bacteria > Bacillota > Limnochordia > Limnochordales > DUMU01 > DUMU01. The sequence goes on from DUMU01000030.1 coordinate 47,077, forward strand.
CTCCCCGTGCCATACCTGTAGCGCACGCCTGCCGGAAAAGGGTTGTCCTGCCGCGTGGCCCTGCCCCTCTACAGGCGATGACCGCTTCTCGCCCCACTTTAGCATAACTTTACCATTACCATCACTTTACCGTCTCGGTTGCGGCCGGCGCTCTCGCCGCCGGCTGGTTCAACATGCTATAGTTACCGTTAGCTAGCCGAGCCAGCTGGAGCTAGCCGGCCGTCCTTCCCGGCCGCCGGACCGGATGACAGTTGATCGAGGGGGTTTTCGAATGGAGCCACAAGCAGCCAGGGCCAAGGCCGAAGTCACCGCCGCCACTGCCGCCGGACGCGGCACCAAGGCCAAAGTCTACTTCGCTTCCGTTAAGATGAAGCGGATGCAGGGTGAGCATACCTACCCGATCAAGATGCTGAAAGCACTCGACCTGGCCGGACTCGCCGGAGTAGTGGCCGGCAAGCGAGTGGCGGTCAAAGTTCATCTGGGTGAGGGAACGAACTTCTCCACCATTCACCCCGGACTGGTGCGGATGGTGGTTCAGAAGATAAAGGAAGCCGGGGGCAGACCGTTCGTAGTTCACTCGTGGGGGGCACTCGACGGGTACGAACGGGGCTATACCGCGGAGACGGTGGGCTGCCCGGTGCTTCCTTCGGGCGGCACCCTGGAAAAATACGCGTACCCCCACGCAGTAGATGAACCCAATCTTCGCGAGGTTTACGTCTCCGGCGAGATCGAGGATGCCGAGGCGCTGGTGGTGCTTTCGCACGTCAAGGGGCACGGAAACACCGGCATGGGAGCAACGCTCAAGAACATCGGGATCGGCCTGGTCACCGGCCGTTCCCGGGGGGCAATCCACCGGCTGATCGCAACCGTCCCTTATTGGGACCGGGAGAAATGCCTCTCGGGCCAGCCCTGCCGAGCCTGTTTCGACGCTTGCCCGGTCGATGCCGTACACTGGTCGGGACAGAACAAAGACGAACTCCATATCGATGTCCATTCCTGCACCTATTGCGGTAAGTGCGAGGAGGCTTGCCCGCGCGACGCGCTCGACCTCAAGCCCGACGAGATGTTCCGGGCCTTCCAGCGGGGGATGGCCCACGCAGCCCGGGCGGTTCTGTCAACCTTTGCGCCCGAAAACGTTCTTTTTGTGAACTTCATTCTGCATGTTACGCCCTGGTGCGACTGCTTCCCGTTCACCATGCCGGCTTTCATCCGGGATGTGGGAGTGCTGGTCTCCCGTGATCCCGTGGCCATCGACCAGGCGGCGCTCGACCTGATTGCCCGCGAGGAACTGCTGCTCGACATGATACCAGGGCAGTTCGTAGTGGGTGAGGAAGGTCATCCCTTCCAGCGGGTCCTCGGGCGAGCCAAGAACCCGTACGTTCAGGTGGAAGAGGCGGAAAAGGTCGGCATCGGGTCCAGGGAATACGAGTTACTGGACGTGGAAGAGATCGATGTCCAGGCGGCCGCGGCCGAGGCAGAAGCTCAGGTGACCGGGTAACGGATGACCGGGTCGGGTAACCAAACAAGCGAGGTGTGAAGAGGTTGCGAGTTTGCGTCTATGCAGGGAGTTTTGACCCTGTAACCAACGGCCACATGTGGATGATCGAGAAGGGAGCCCTGCTCTTCGACGAGTTGATCGTGGCCGTCGGGACCAACCCGGACAAACGCTGCTATTACTCGCTGGCGGAGCGCATGGAGCTCCTGCGCCGCTCCACCTCGGGTTTCCCCAACGTTCGCATCAGCCACTTCGAGAACCGCTTCCTGGTGCACTACGCAAGGGAGGTCGGAGCAAAGTTCATCCTGCGGGGTATCAGGAATGAGAGCGACTACGCCTACGAACGGGCGATGCGCAACATCAACGCCGACCTCGCCCCGGAGGTGGTCACCGTTTTCTTGATGCCGCCCCGGGAGATGGCCGAGATCAGCTCGAGTTTCGTGCGCGGCCTGATCGGGCCAGAGGGCTGGGAAGAGGTGGTACGGCAGTTCGTCCCCGGGCCGGCCTACGAGTTCTTATTGGCCAAGCACTCGGGCGCGGCCGGTCGAGGGTGACCGCCCCCTTGGCCTGGCAGGCCGGAAACCTCGGGCCGCCGGGATGGTGAAAAATGCGCCACTCCAACCCTCCGGTCAACGGGCGCGGTTCGTGCTGCCGACCAGGCCTGCCTAGCTCGTACTCCCCTCGACTGCTCCGCGCCCACCCGCCACCCGGTCCCGCCACTTGCTCCCGGCCCGAACGGCCCGGCGACCAGGCTGGTGGCTGGGGGCCGTCGGCGAAGTCCGCCCCGAACCCCGAGCTGCGAGCCCCAAGCCCCGAACCTTGGACCACGCATTTGGTATCACAGACCGTCAGCAGCAACGGCCGCCGTGCTCGTGGTGATGGCCGTGTCCATGGCCATGGCCATGACCATGGTCAGCCCCGCCGTTTCCGTGATGATGCTCATGCGCCGCAGCACCGCCTGAGCCCTGGCCGGCATACCTGCTCGGGTCCTTGTCAAACTCCCGTTTGCAGCCCGGAGCGCAGAAGTAGTACGTCTGGCCCTGGTACTCGCTCTTGGCCGGAGCCGTCGCCGGATCGACTTCCATCCTGCAGACCGGATCGATGGCTTTTGCCACGCTGCCCACCTCCTTTCTCTTCTGTAAACTACCTACTTATTCTACCGGATACCGGAGCCGGCGGCACCGGGCGCTTGCTTGCGCCCTGGCCGGTGCAATCTTAGTATTCTCGAGCCATCCTGAACTCAAAACCAACCACCCCAAGCGCCCGCCTCGGCGCCGTGATCGTGACCTTTACGCCGTACCCCCAAGAGAGCCTGAGACGGGTTACAGGCTCTTAGATAGCGTCAGGAAGCTTTGCCGGCGAGTCAGCGAGCCGTGCCCTTGTAGCTTCGCCGGGTCTTGCAGGGGGGCCTTCAGGAAATACTAAAAACGCCACCGAGCAAGGACAACGTGCTGCTGAACCGGGAGAGGGTGGAGTAGATGGTAGATAAGAACCGCGGGGCCGCTAACACCCCCAAGAAGGCAGGAACTGTCAAAGGACGTACCAGCGCTGGCCACGGGCCTAGCGATTCGCCCACCACCAGCCTTACCGGTAACCGGGCCATGGCGACAAGCGACAACGCCGGCCGGGCCGGCACGGATGACGGTGACGCCAACACCGGCGCGGCCATGGAGGAGTTGAAGTGGGAGGTAGCCGAGAGGCTCGGCCTCGACGACGACCTCCAAGACCCCGATGAACTTACCGTCCGGGAAGCCGGCAAGGTAGGCGGCCAGATGGTGAAGAAGCTGATCGAAAAGGGCAAGGAAGCGATGGCGGGAGATCAGGAAACGCGCCGGTAGAGCTCGCCCGCGCGCTGCACAATCCCGCCGTGATGAACTTCCGGCAGCTCGTGCCCGCGCTGCTGCCGGAAGTTCATCACGGGGGTGGAAGGGGCGGGCTTGGGAGCATTCTTGCACCAGCCTGGGGGCCACAGGTGGAGCATAAACGCACCATCTCAACCCGACACCTGTTAACCCGCCGGGCGTAGCTTAATTCACCCGGGTAGGGCCAGCCAGAGCCACGCCCTCTAGCTGGGCCTTCACACTCGAGCCCCCGCCAGGCAACTCGCCTGCTCGTGCCGGAGCGTACCCCTGGCACTCCGCCCCCCGTTCACCGGCCCGAACGGGCGCATTTTGGCTCCAACTCGCGCTCCGGAATTGGTGCACAACTGTTCCAACTCAACCGGGCATGGGCCCCGTCCAGCCCCAACTCAACCGGACCGGGATACGGCCAGCCCCGAACGGCATAGCAGAGGCCGGAGCAGAGGCAGGGGCAGGGACAGGGGCAGGATTCCCGGCCCCGCATGGGGGCTCATGCCCCTACCAGCACGGCAGAGACTCAAACCGCAGCGTAACGGCACACCTCCTCCGGCCGAACCGGTCCGCGATCTAAGTCGAACCTAAGCGGAACTCGTTCACAGTCTAGCCGGTAAACCCGCTGGCCTTCAGATCAGGCCAGCCATAGGCCACTTCTTCGAGGGTGGCCGGGCCGATGGTAATGGGCCGAGAGCGCAGGCGGCGACCGCCCAGCGCCTCGTAGAAACGGCAGGCGGGGTTGTCGACCAGCACCCAGACCAGCATGGAGTCCAATCCCCGGCGGATCAACTCGGCGGCGACGGCATGGACGAGGCGACTCCCCAGACCCTGGCGCTGGTGGGTGTTCAACAGGTAGATGGCGTAAAGCTCGCCCTTGTAGACCGGGTCACCGTCCCGCTCTGGCCCCCCGACTGCGAACCCGACGATCTCGCCGGACTCCCCAGGGCAACTTTCGGCCACGAAGACGAATTCCCGGCTATCCTGAGACTCCAGCACTGTTTTCCAGCGTCTGGCCCCTGTTTCCTCCGAAAGCCCATCCAGCACCTCGTCGGGCACAATGCCCCGGTAGGTAGAGCGCCAACTTTGCACGTGAACTCGGGCGATGCCGTTCTCGTCGCCGGGTCGTGCCGCACGGATGATCACACCGCTCATCTTCCCCGCCTCCCCCGGCAGCATCATTAACTGCTTGACACTACGAATTCCCAACGAACTGAGCGATGACATATCACCCCACGCGAGACTAGTCAAGGGGGGTGAAAGCGTCGTCCACGAGGCGCGGACGACCAGGATGCAGACGGAGGGTCCCGTCCGGAGCGGAACCCTCCGCGCATCCCTCACCACTTACTCAAGGTCCCGCGCTGTGGGGCCGAGGCTAGCCGACCCCTACTCCACCCCCGTCAACGCCAGCAAAACGAGGGACGTATCGGCATACCCCGCGCTCATCTCGACGAACGCAATGGGTTGGTCGGGGTTGGGATTCGTCCAGCGCAGCGCGTAGAGTCGTCGACCGTTCCGGGCCCACACCGACGGATCGCGCACGTCGACGTTGGTACGGTCGTTCCACGCGATGAGGTTAAGGCCGTACAACAAGGGAACGCCGGCCTTACTCCCGTCACTGTAGATGACGGTATACGAGCCCGCCATCGCCAGCGTGTCGAGGCGGTGGGTCGCGCTTTGCAAGAACCACAGCGCGCTGGCCTTGTGGTTGACCGGGATCCGCACCCGCGCCGGCAGCCCGGAGTCCCCCGGCACGTCGCCTTGCACCGCAACGGCGTCCAGCCCGCCATTTTGGGCGGGATCGATGAGATCAAACCGGATGCCGCCGAGCCGCTGCACGCCCCTGGGCAACGCCACCAAGTCTGTATACGGCTCCGTCTTATCGTCGGTAATAAGGCGAAGCGTTTGCCCGCTGATGATCACCCTGGCCCCGAGGACGGCGTTATCCACGAGCCACGAACTGGCCTCACCATGCCCCGAGATGACGAACCCGTCCGCAGGAATCGCGCGATTGTTACCACCGATCGCCGTAATGCGTCCGTTTTCGACGCTTACCTCCGTGCCCCACTTGTTGGTGAGCGTCGTCGACCGACCGGCAGCCGGGGTGTAAACTATCAACTGGTTCGTACCCCGCGGCTGGTTGAACCCATCGATTCGACGTTCGACCACGACCGAACCTAACAACCGGGCTGCGTTCGCGTTGGCTACGCGTTTGAGGTCCACCGAAAACCCTAACTTTTGGTAATCAACCGACCGCGGGACCAACGAGAGCAGACTGCTCAGGACGGCGGCCGGATCATAGGGCAGGGCGGCGCGGTTGCGACCGTACGCGTTCCAAAAGAACTCGGCATCGAGCACGTACGCCACATACTGGCGCGATGCCCTATAAAGCGATTCCATGCCGGGGAAGAAGCCGGCCCAGGTGGTGCCTACCATACCTTGTACTTGGTAGCTCTTGGCGGTTCGGGTGAGCTCCTCTATGTTTTGCGGATCATACCAAGCGGCGGCTAGCACCGGAAAACCTAAGCGCTGCAGTTTGGTCATGTCGGAATACGTTGCAGAATCGCCATAGTTCCAGTACACCATGACGATATCTTTCGGAAGCTGACTGAGATAAGGGTACACGTCGGGTTTGAGGGCTTCATCAGCCCACATCATCGTGCCGACGCCGCAAGACGCCAGATAATCGTGTAGACGTTTGACTTCGTCGACAAACACCTGGCCGAACGGACGTCCGTGCGTAGGGATGGGGCCGTTCATACGAACCTCGTCGTGACCGATATGAACGTAACGGGGATGGAAGAGCTCTATCACCTCGCTTAGGATTTGCTCAGCAAAGGCGTAACTGGCCGGATTTAACGGGTCGTACGCGTACGCCTTGGCAGGGTCTGCGGACATCGACAGGTTGTTGCCGCCTCGGAACGCCCATTCCATGTGTCCGAACAAGTTGACGAGAGGGATCACCTCAATCTGATGCTGCCGCGCCGCTTCAGCCAACTTCACCAGCATCTCTTTGGACGCGGCATTGGAAGTCCACAGCTCCGGATGCGAATCCCACTTGGACTGTTCAACCTGCAGAATCAGCGTGTTGAACTTAAGGGGAGCCATCACGTCGGTCACGATTTTGAGATGCAAACGGTCACTTTCGTAGCTGGGAAACATATGCAGCGCCCGCAGGGGAAAATCGGGCCAGTCGCTGATTTTGACCCCGCGCACGACCACGCCCTGGTCGGTCCGGGCCAAAAGTTGCCTCAGCGTCTGCGCACCCCAATACGTCCCGCGAGGGTCAACGCCGGCCACGACGACGGCATCCGGCGTCGCCCAAAGCCAATACCCTTCGGCTGGTAAAGCCGAGCTTGCATCGGCCGCCGTCGGAAGCAAGCGTGCAACCCAGGGGTTGGTGGCCGCTTGACCGAGCACGATCGCGCCCTTAGGATCCTGGACGTCCGAAGCGCGGATGACGTGACTTTTGATGCCGAACGTCGCAAGGGTCAGATTCACGTCGCGCACTGCGGCGAGATCCGCGGGTGCCGGATCGTCCGCAACGACAATCGGTACATCCGTCCCGACCGCAAAGTCACCGTCAAGCCACGTCACGCTTTGCGGCAAAGGGATAAGCATATGCCCATCCTGAGCAGGCTCCACCACATCATCGAGAGGAACGGTGTACGCGCCGGAGGCCCATATCACCCCCGCCCCTCCCAGACACGCTACGGCAATCGAGAATATCCCCCATAACTGCGACCTGTACCGCACCCCCAAAACCCCCTCATGACCACGATCGAGTGACTATTCACCGGATGGACTCTTTAGACCTCCTCGCTGCTGCCTCCTACTTGACGGCTGCAACCTCGTACTCTACACCCTGGCGAGCAGACCCGGTCGGCAAGTCGCGTCGCCCCCCGGCGGGTGGGAGATCAGAGATCATGACCGCTAGCCCCCGAACCGGAAAGTCCTTTCTCTCCTGAATGTGAACCCCTTGACAGTTAGCCTCTGCAGCCCTTAGCCTATAGGTGGTACTACAACGTTATAGGAAGGGTGGCGGCCTTGCCTACCCTCAGGGACGTTGCCCGTAAAGCCGGGGTTTCGGTCAGCACCGTCTCACACGTTTTCAACGGTTACCGGGATATCCCCGTTGTCACCCGCAAGAAAGTGTGGGAAGCGGCGCGGGAGCTCGACTATCACCCCAACGCCTTCGCCCGTAACCTAGTTTCCCGCCGCAGTCACCTCCTCGGACTGGTCGTACCTGGCCGGGCGGGCATGCGCCATCCCTTTCTATATGCCGTCATCTGCGGTGTTGCCGAGGAGATCGCCGGCACCGGCTTCGGACTGACTCTGTCGGTGGCCGAAGAGGTCGACCATTCTTGGCGTGAGGAGGTGAACCGCTGGAAGGAACAACGCTTCGAGGGCCTGATAGCCATGGGTTTCGCGGAGGATCACCCGGTGGCGAAAGCCATCATCGAATCCGGCATCCCTGCCATGCTCGTGGACACGATCTTGGAAGGTCCCCGGGTCTCCTGGGTTAAGTCGAATGATACCGAAGGAGCGGCCGCAGCCGTCCGCCACCTCCTCAGCCTGGGCCACCGGCGCATTGCCTACATCCACGGTCTGGGGGGACAGATCTGCCAGGAGCGGCTGGACGGGTACCGGTTGGCCCTCTCCGAGGCGGGAATCCCGTTTGATCCCCAGCTGGTCGAGGTCGCCGATTTCACTAAACCCGGTGGCTACAAGGCGATGAACCGCATCTTGAGCCGGACGATACCTACCGCCGTCTTTGCAGCCAGTGACATGATGGCCTTCGGTGCCATGGAGTGCCTGCGTGACCGGGGACTGCGGCTCCCCGACGACATGGCAGTGGTCGGATTCGACGACATCGACGCGGCTTCCCATGTCACTCCTGCGCTAACAACGGTCCGGCAATTCGGCGACCGGATGGGAAGAGAAGCGGCAAGAACACTCCTCGACTTCCTGGACGGGCGGATAGACAAGCCGCACTCTACTCTGGTGAGAACTGAACTGGTGATTCGTCGTTCCTGTGGCTACTCGAGCAAATCCCGCTCGATAGCGTCAGGCCTATCGGTTCAAGACACGGCGGCTGCAGAATGAAGCGAAACGTTGAGCTACTATAACGTTATTGTCAGTAGTGCTTGGCCAACCCGGAACGGACTCGGAGGCGACTTCAATGGATTTGCGGGGAAGCGGCGTCGTTTTGGCTACTTCGGCCCTGTTGATTCCTGTCTTTAGTTCAACTGCGGCCGGAGCCGCCGGTGGTACTACTTTCCCTAGTAGTTCTTCCCTAACAGCTCCGGTAAAGGCAACGGAGTGGGTGGAAGATGCTATTATCTACCAGGTATTCGTGCGCACGTTCAGCCCCGAGGGAACGTTACAGGGCGTAACCGATCGCCTGGAATACATAGCCTCGCTCGGCGTAAATACCGTCTATTTGCTGCCCATTCATCCCATCGGGCAAATCAGGCGGGTCGGAACCTTAGGTAGTCCGTACAGCATCCGAGATCATCTGCAGGTCGATCCTGCCCTGGGCACGCTGGCCGATCTGCAGGAGCTCGTGCGCCGGGCCCACGCGCTGGGTCTGCGGGTGCTGCTCGACCTCGTGCCCAACCATACATCTTTCGATAACCCGCTGATTACCGAGCGTCCTGAATGGTATGTTCGGGACGCCAACGGTAACCCGCTCCCGCCCAACAAGGATTGGCTCGACGTGGCTCAGCTCAATTATGCTGATCCGGGTCTTCGCCGCTACATGATCGACGTGGCCACCTACTGGCTGCAGGCAACGGGTATTGATGGGTTTCGCGTCGACGCCCCAGCTTATGTGCCGCTGGATTTCTGGCGTCAGTTTGCCGCAGAAATCAAGACCCGCTTCCCGCACGCACTCCTTTTGGCGGAGTCAGGCGAATCATGGCTGATGGAGGCTTTTGACGCCCAGTACGACTGGAGCTTCTTGACGATGATCGCCGACGCTCTGCAGAAGGAGAACGACCCGCAGCTTATCCTGGCCGAAATTAACTATTGGCGTGATTCGGAAGGCAAGCTTATTCCAAAGCTGCGTTACCTCGAGAATCATGACCACGACCGCTTCCTCGGACGGTTCAGTGAAGAAGAGTTGATACCGGCCGCAACCGTCCTTTTCACGCTCCCGGGCATCCCCATGATCTATGCCGGGCAGGAGATCGGTGCAGTTGTTCGCCCGTCGCTGTTTGACCCCTTCAAGGTGGATTGGAACACCCGGAACGACCGTGTCTTCGGACTCTACCGGCAACTGATCAGCTTGAGGCAAAGCCACGCTGCGCTACGGCGGGGTGAACTGGTTCCGATCACCGTTGACGAAGGTGAGGGGGTTCTTGCCTTCGGCCGCATTTACGGCGACGAAACAGTCCTGATCGCAGCCAACTTCCGCCCGAAGACTCGAAGTGTTCGTCTTGCTCTTGCGGACTTATGGTATTCGGGAACCGGTCAAGACCCGGCGAAGGTCGAGGTGATCCCGCTCTGGACATCGTGGGGAGAGACCGGGGCAGGGGCGCGTGAGCCTGGGGCGGGAGCGGATGAGCCCGGGGCAGGAACGGACGAGGCTGGGGCAGGCGCCGCAGCCAAGGCCGAGGTTGCGGCCGGGGCCGACACCGGCGGTGCAGCCCGAACTGACACCGGGTCCGCGATCGAAGCCAGGCCCGGGTTTACAGGCCAATCCGTGGCCAAGACCGAGCCGTCGAACGGAGCCGGGCTTGTCCCGAGGCAGGGGGCACGGGCCGAGGGCGGCCGGTTCGAGTTTGCACTTCCGCCCTACGGCGCCGGCGTCTACCGCCTGGCCCCCAGGTCATGACGATCACGCAGACTACAGAAAGGGGGGATCAACGGGTTGCCGGTCAGGTGTATCCGGATCAAACTACGAAGGTAGAACCACAGGCATCTAGAAAGAACTGCAAGGGGGCGAGAAATGTGAATCTGTCCATGAAGGCTACTCGTCCGGTGCTGAACCGCTTAAGCCTCGTAGTGCTGGCAGTAGTGCTGGCAGTAACACCCCTGGTAGTCTTGCCGACCCCAGGAATGGCAAAGACCAAGCTGGTACTGTGGGATTGGCATGAACCTCGCATGAAACTCTTCGAGGAGTACGCCAAGCAGTACGAGAAAATCCGACCTGACATTGAAATCGTCACCGTAACAGTCCCGTGGGACGATTATTGGAGCAAACTGGCCGTTGCCATTGCCTCCAAGACTGCCCCTGATATCGCAGAATTTCACAATGAGCAGTATTCCAAATTCGACGGCATGCTCACCCCCTTCCCGGAGGACCTCTTCCCCCTCGAAGAGATGCGCAAGAAATACATCATGTTTGACCAGGCTTTCAACTTTGATGGCAAGTTCTACTACTTCCCCGACGGCATCATGAGCGGTGTCGTTTTCTACAATGTCAGTCTGCTGCAGCAGGCGGGAATCGCGGGCGTTCCCAAGACGTGGGACGAAATGGCTACTGTAGGGCAGAAGCTGACCAGGATGAATAGCGACGGGACCTTGAAGCAGGTAGGGTTCAACTTCGCCTACGATGCCGGTGTGCTGGTCGATATGATCTACCAGCACGGGGGCCGCCTGTTCGGGGAGACGGGGGTGGCCTTCCACGAAGAGCCGGGCAAGAAGGCAGTTCAGCTATTTGACAAGATGCTGAAGGCGAGAATCAGCGCTCAACCCGGCTTGGCTTTCAACGGGAGTTTCGAGAACGGCCAGGTAGCCATGCAGTATAACTGGACGTGGTACGGAGGTCTCCTTCGGAGTGTGTCCAAGGTGGACTGGCAAGTCGCTCCCCTCCCGACTCCGACCGGCGCCAGCCTCCCGGCCCGCGGGCGGAACAACTACGAGAGCGGCCTTTCGGTACCGGCCGGAGTGCCCAAAGAAAGACAGCGTCTGGCGTTTGAGTTCATCAAGTGGCTCTACGACAATGACGAGTTCTACATCCGGCTGAACCAGGCCCTGGGCCGCATCCCCGGGCGGCCGTCACTTTGGAACCGTCCCGAAGTGATCAATAACTCGATGTTCCGGGTCCTCGCCCAGCAAGCGCCTTACACCGTATACGCTGGGCCGATCCCGGGCTGGATGTGGGAGACCCTCGGAACTCTGCACCAGGCCATCATCAACGGTACCAAGTCCCCAGTGGTCGCCCTGGAGGAAGCACGCCAGAAGGGCGACGCCGAATGGCGCCGGGATCCGCCCAGGTACATCGTAGAGAGCCTCTACAAGCCCCCGGCTAACTGAGTTGGTGCGGGTCACGAAACGAGGTAGGTCGTACGCCCTGCGAGCGCTCGGGTCTGGTGGCGAGGCCCGGGCGCTCGCACCAGGGGCCGGGCGGGGCCAGCCAGCGTCCGCCGGCCGCTAAGGGCACGGGGAGAATGGCATTCATACCGCCAGTGCGGCCCAGCGTTTGAGAGTGCTGGCCTCCCATAGTTCACCGGTGACCCACCGCTCCCGTAAGACACTGTCGGTGAACGTGATGCCGAGCCGTTCTGCCTCTGCGTCAAGCAGGCGGGCGCGCTCGGACCACCAGGGCTCGGGTCCGACCGTCATGAAGACCAGGCGGTTGAGCCGAAGCTCGCGGTAATGCTGGCGCAGGCTAAAACGGTATGTCAAGGATGCAAACGGGTTCTCTTTTTGCCAACGGTAATCGGGATCAGGTGGAGGAGGCGGCGACTCGTTCGGAGCGGCCGACGCAAATGGGATAGAGTCCGCCACTGAGACCGAGGGCGAGGCCGAGACCAAGGCCGAAGCAGATGGTGCAGTTGCAGGGCGCTGTTCACCTGCGGCGTCGGCGGCGGGCCGCGGCTTTTGAAACGCGGACTCCTTTGGCCAGGGCTCCCTGCCACGAGTCATATAGACATTGAACTTGCGATGAATCCAGGCGTCATGGTCGTAGACTTGTTGCCATGAACGAGGGTCGCCGCCCCCCACACCCCTTTCAGCATTACCGCTGAACCGGGCAAGGACGAACCCGCCCGGGCGCAGAATTCGGGCGCATTCCCGGGCAATGTCCGGCTCAAACGACGAAAACACCTGGACCTCGATAATGATGTCCACCGAGTTGTCGGGCAGCGGGATGCCCTGTTTAATATCGCTTTTGACCAGCTGAAGATTGGGCGGACACTCGCCACCCCACGAGCTGATGAGTTCATCGATCATAACTTGGTCACTATCAATGCCTATGTACCGATCGCCAGCCTCGACAAAGCTCCGAGCCACGCGCCCCGAACCGATGCCCAATTCGCAGATGACCGGACTGGTGAGGCCACGGGCGGCGGCCAGTTCGAGGACGTGGCGGCGGAACTCAGCCCCCGGCCAGGGACGGTTGGGGGCGTACCCGGCCGCCGTTCGCCGCCTCCAGGCGCTCGGGTCGGTAGCGTAGCAGGTAAGCCCAGCAATGCGCCAACCTGCCGGCGTGCTCACCCACCGGAGCCGGCACACACCCCAGAGGGTCTCGGGCGTCGCGCGTGTCTTCAGCACATAATGCTGTATCACCACGTCGTCGCCCACTCTCGCAGCTACCTGTGGGACGAGGTCGGCATGGTACAGGTACTCCGGGTCTGCGCCCAACTCGAGACTGAGGCTGGTATTCTCGAGGGGCGCGGCCAACCATCGTTCGGCGTCCGCCCACCGCCCCCCGCGAACTGCCTCCCAGAAGGCCGCCGTCTCGCGAGCTGCCGGGTCGGGACCAATAGGACCAGCTGCTACGGGACCAACCCCCACAGGTTCAGAACCCGTGCGCTGAAGTTCAGTAGAGCAAATACCACTCCTCTCCGCCTCCTCACCCGGCCACGCCCGCCGTGCCCGCGAGGCCCGCCATGCCCGCCAGCCAGTCTCCGCTTGTGACCAGGTCAGGCCGAAGTGGCGGCCGAAGGAATCAATTAACTCCTTCTCTCGCATCCAATCAATGATCACCGACCAGCCCTTGGTTTCGATTAAAAACTCTAGCAGCGAGGCGATTTCCCAGCGGAACTGTTCGCTATATTCTCCACCCGCATCCCACCCTACGAGCAGGTCGGGCAGCCGTAAGGCGCGGTATACCGGCGCCCGATGAGGATGCTCATGGCTTGTCCGCAAGGCTTCGGCATCGGCCTTGGCCCAGCAACAAAGGCCTGCGTACAGCTCCGAGTGGTAATTGGGCCACCCTCCGTCGACGGTGAACAGAAGCTCAGGAAGGAGTTCACCGTCAGGGGTATCGTGGATTTCGCCGAGTTCAGTGTTGGCACAGCCAAACCGGCTTCTTCCCACGGTCTCTTCGCCGGCCTGGCGGTCGGGATACAGGTAGATGCGGCTGGCAGCAGTGAACGGCTGCCCTACCACGTGTTCAAAGCGGCGGCGGGCGGCAGCGAGTTGGTCGAGAAGGGTCTGAATTTGCTGATCAGAGAGCGTTTGAGCCAGCTGTGGGTGGACATAGAGAATGACGTTGCCGTCGATATTCGCCGGCCGCTGTACTTTCCAGGTGATCCTGGTGATGCGCTGGCGCATTTCGGCCTCGGCCCGAGCTCCCGGCCAGGTTGCCTCCCGGCTGTACTCTGTCCAGTACTGCAGCGCTTGCGCTGCTTCACCTCTGGCCCACGCCAGATGGCCGGCCCAAGGAAGTACCACTGCTGTGAGCTGGGTATTCGTCAGATAACGTCGAACGGTATTGTCCAGCTCCTCGAGCCGCCCGCACTGGTACGCTGCCCGGCAGTATTCGCTGAGGTAGGCTGGTTCGGAGGGGAAGGCAGTGAGCAGTTCACCATAGGTCTTGAAGCGCCCGGAGGGATTGCGGTACTGGTGACGACCGAGCTCTTCTAGCCACTGGCGAAGCGCGTTCTGCATGGGAAGCCCTCCTTCTTGCCGTGTCCCTATCACTGATACCACTGCGCCTGCGCTCGGAAGAGTCTCGCGTACTCGCCATCTCGTGCCATCAGGGCATCGTGATCTCCCTCTTCTACGACTTTTCCGTCCCGCCACTCCCATCGGCCCAGTAGAGGATTGGCTACTAACGAGTTATGAGCATCAAGGAGAACGGCCGAACGTCGTTTTCCGTTTTCTTCGTGTCTGCGCCGAATTCCTCCGCACAGACGGGCTTGCGGGCGGGTCACGCCTCTTTCAGTTTCTGGGCCTCATACAGCTCGTAGAAGAGGCCCTGCCGGCGCAAGAGTCCAGCCGGTGAACCGTATTCGACCACACGGCCTGCCTGCAGCACGAGAATCTTGTCGGCGTCCATGACAGTTGCGAGGCGATGGGCGATAACGATCAAAGTCCGGCCCGCCGCCGCGGCCTTCAGGGCCTTCCGTAGCCGGAGCTCGGTGAGAGCATCGAGAGAGGCGGTGGCTTCGTCCATGAGCAGTATCGGGGCTTGCCGTATCAGCGCGCGGGCGATAGCAATTCTCTGGCACTCGCCACCCGACAGGTTCGCACCCCGTTCACCCAACTCGGTATACAAACCCCGGGGAAGTGATGCCACCAGCTCTTCCAATTGGGCGTCCTTGATCGCTTGCCACA
>DUMU01000031.1 GCA_012839805.1 Bacillota bacterium
CACTACGGACCATAGCACGTCCGCCATGCCTGCGCAACACGTCTCCTTAGTGATAATAATCACAACCTTGGCACTACACTTTCCGCCGCGCGAACCTCCCCCCCGACTAACTGAGCAGCAGTTCTTCCCCAGGCAGTCCCCGAAACGGGCGTTTTCCTGTCAAACTGCAGTCGGAGTATTGGCGATGGAAGGCCCAATCGGAGGCTGACCTAAAGAGCACCGTAACAAAGCAGCAAGAGGTAGCATGAACACCCAGACTCTACCGGAGGTCGTTTTTACACCGGATCCAGGACCTCACCGGAGGCCTCCAGTGTGGCCCTGGGTAGCTGTTTCTTAGAAGCTAAGGGGAAATCACCAGCGAGACGGATGATAGAACCGTTGACCCCCCTTGGGCACCCCCTACCCCCTTGCTTGCGCGTTCCTTGACCCATGGCCCAAAACCCTGATTCTGGTTATGCCCCCTGACTTCTCGACCATAAGGGCCGAACACACGTCAGCCTTTTAGGAGCCTGTTAAACACTCCTTTGGGGTCGGTGACCAGCAGCACAATCAGCCACACCACAAGGCCTAACAGAACGACATTAACTCCCAGCAAGGTGGCATCTGCGGTTACTTCGAAAAACTTCCCGCCTTCCATTAGGTATGCCATCACATGGTCGACGAGCCACATGAGTGTTGCTCCCCAAAAAATGAAGCACAACAGGCTCAGTTTATACATGTCTTTCGGAGCATTAACATACCATATGATGGTCACTACTACGGCCGCTAAGGCAGTGATTATAAGGTACACGATTCACCACCCCTCAAGCCTGGATTTTAAGCTTGGCAGCAGAAGTGGCCTTCTGATCAGCAATCAAAACCATTATAAACCATACAATGGTTACCAGTGCGGCCATCCCCGTACCGATTGTTGCCATCTCATGAAGCATGGGTCCTACATCCGCGGGATTGCTCATGGCCGTCAAGAAAGGCGGCCATGGGACAATTTCTCCGTGCCATAAATGCTCAAATGCCAACAGCAAGACTCCGCCCCACAGTAGCCTATTGAGCCAGCTCAATTTGCGGCCCCAGGTTAGTCCCAACGGCGAAGTGCCCCCCTCGGCCTTCTTTTCCTTTTTCTCCACCACCTTCTGCACCACGGTGGTTACAATGGCCTCTCCCATCGGTACCAGAAAGCAAGCCATCTTTCTCCCTCCTTGTATGATAGTAATTGGAACGTATTCGCCCGACTCTCATAAGCATTCGTCCCGGCCAACCCATCCAGAGTTAGATAGACCTGCTGATCCCACCCTCCATTCGGCACTCAGTCTGCGTCCGTGGCCCCTGTAGCTCAAGAACAAAGCAACGAAGACACCGTCTCGGAGCTCCATGCTTCGAGAAACCAAGCCTCGGTGGCTCGTTCAATACGTGCCTGATGATCTAGGCCTACTGGTACCCCTTATACCGGTTCAGCCGGTTCATTGGGCCCGTTGTAATTTACATTCGATGCCAGTCTAGAAGTTCCTGCCGGGTACTTTCTAGAGAATAGACCTAGACGCCTGGGGAATCCGGGCGGGAGATACCTTCCGGGCTGTCGGCTAGTGCCGCTCCCGGATGGACATGCGCGATGTCAGACAATTCTGGAAGCCACGGGACGTGAGGGTGGATGCTCAATGCGGGTGCTGGGCCAGAAGTTTTTCGATGACTTCAAGGTTGGCGACGTACACCCAACGCCGCGCCAGCGCCGTCTCTCGGAGCAAGGAGGTTGGCCATCGTTTCTCCCGTAACCCAACCGCCTCCGGAGGCATCTCGGTGAGTTCAATGAGGAGGTACTAGAAGCCCACCACCGATCCCCGACCCGAAAGCCAGCGGTGTCGGATTCGCTTCGGTCGTAAAGCTTTATGTGTGTCCTCCTGTCTGGAGAATGGGCGGTGCCCCACCGGTGGTGCCCGGCTTAGCCGAAGTCTTCACAAGTGCGACACGCCGCCGGGGCACACGCCTCGCCGCTTCGACCTGGCCACCGGCCGGCAAGGTGCCGGCATCTCATGCGGCGTACGTTGCTGTTGGAGCGGCTTGTAGTGCGGCAATCCCAGCGACTTTTCAAAACCCCAAAACCACGGACTGATGGAAACGGGCCTGGGTGGGCTGGCTGCTATCCCCACGGGAATGTGCCTGGCGCGAAAGGTCTCCGGCCAAGGGCTGGCGTAGAGTTAAAAGCGGACGCCGTTTGGCGGCACGCGATATCGTGCGGCACCGCGAGGCGTGAAAATCAGGTGTTGGCGGGGAAGAAAAGGATGGAAGAGTGCGAGAAAATCCGAGACGTTGCCGAACTGGACGCCAGGTTGACCGAGCCTTCTGATGAACTGGTGGCTGACATCGCCCGGCTGAACGGAGACATTGTCATCCTCGGCGTCAGCGGGAAGATGGGGGTCACCCTGGCCCGGCTGGCGAAGAACGCGGCCGACCGGGCCGGCGTGAAGAAGCGCATCATCGGGGTCTCGCGCTTCTCGGAGCCCGAGGCGCGGAAGGAATTGGAGACCCACGGCGTGGAGACGATCGTCGCGGACTTGCTGGATGAAGATCAGCTGCGTGGGCTGCCCGAGGTGGCCAACGTCATTTACATGGTGGGGCACAAGTTCGGCACCACCGGCAGCGAGCACCTCACCTGGGCCATCAATGCCTACCTGCCGGGTAGGGTGGCGGAAAAGTACCGGCGGGCACGGATCGTCGTTTTCTCCACCGGTAACGTGTATCCTTTGACCCCGGTCCGCCAGGGTGGCGCCGACGAGGAACATCCCACCGGCCCCGTGGGCGAATATGCCCAATCTTGCCTGGGGCGCGAACGGGTTCTGGAATACTTTTCCCGCCGGTACGGGACTCCCATGGTATTTCTGCGCCTGAACTACGCCATCGACCTGCGCTACGGGGTTCTGCTAGACGTGGCACGGGCGGTGAAGGAAGGGCAGCCCATTGATCTACGCATGGGGCATGTGAACGTGATCTGGCAGGGGGACGCCAATACCATTGCGTTGCGCTCTTTGGCCCTGTGCAGCACTCCGCCGCGGGTTCTGAACGTCACGGGGCCGGAGACCATCTCCATCCGGTGGCTGGCGGAGCAGTTCGGCCACCGTTTCGGGGTCGAGCCGCGGTTCACCTACGAAGAGGCGGAGACCGCGTTGCTGAGCAATGCGACCCGGGCTCATCAACTGTTCGGGTATCCGAAGGTCTCTCTGCGCCAGATGATCGACTGGACGGCCGCCTGGGTGCAAGCCGGCGGGCCCACATGGCAGAAACCCACTCATTTCCAAGAAAGGGAAGGAAGGTTTTGAACGTGGGGAAGACACCTCAACTATCGCCCGGCGTGAAGCAAGTGCTCCACGCGGGAACGGTCATCGTGGCGCATCCCCTGGCGTTGAACTCCCGGCGTCAATTGGACGAACGCCGCCAGCGAGCGCTGACTCGCTACTACATGGACGCGGGGGCCGGCGGGGTGGCGGTGGGGGTGCACACCACCCAGTTCGCCATCCGGCAGGCGGGCCTCTTCGAACCCGTTTTGCGGCTGGCGGCCGAGACCATCGCTGAATACGGAGCAGGACGGGAACCCGGGCCAGGAAGGGCGTTTATCAAGGTGGCCGGCGTCATGGGCCCAACGGAACAGGCGCTGGCGGAAGCGGAACTGGCGAAACGGTTGGGCTATGACATGGTGCTGGTCAGCAATGGGGGGCTCGAGGGTTGGAGCGAGGAGGCCCTGGTGGAGCGGACACGCCGGATTGCCGAGATTCTTCCCGTCATGGGGTTCTATTTGCAGCCGGCGGTGGGTGGGAGGCGGCTGAGCTACCAATTCTGGCGGGAAGTGGCGGAAATCCCGGGCCTGGTAGCCATCAAGGTGGCACCGTTCAACCGTTACCAAACCCTGGAGGTGGTGCGGGCGGTCTGCTTTTCGTCCCGCCGGGATGAGATCGCACTATACACCGGGAATGATGATAACTTCCTGGTGGACCTGCTGACCACCTACCGGTTCACCGTGAACGGGCAGGTGGTGGAGAAGCGGTTCGTGGGAGGGCTCCTCGGTCATTGGGCGATCTGGACCCGGCAGGCCGTGAAGCTGCTCGAAGAGGTTAAACAGGTATGGCAACAGCAGCCCGAGGGTGAGGTAGTCATCCCGGCACGACTGCTCACGCTGGCGGCGCAGATCACCGATGCCAACGGCGCGGTGTTTGACGCCGCCCACCAGTTTCGCGGCTGTATCCCCGGGATCCACGAGGTGCTGCGCCGCCGGGGTCTGCTGGAGGGGCGATGGTGTCTCGATCCGAACGAAGAGCTCTCGGAGGGACAGGCGGAGGAAATCGAGCGGGTCTGCCGCACTTATCCCCACCTGCAAGATGACGAGTTTGTTCGGGCGGGGCTCGACCGATGGCTAGGGTCGGGGGCGGGTCGGTGAAGGGCGCTATGGAGGAGCAGATCGGGCCGGCGTCGCGTTGGCTGCAAGAAGCCCGGGCCTTGCAGACTCGATTGGTGGAGTGGCGCCGGCACCTGCATCGGATTCCCGAGCTTGCTTTTCAAGAACGTGAAACCTCCGCGTACCTGGCAGCCCAATTGCAGGAGATGGGCTTAAGCCCGCGCCGGGTGGGGGAAGCCGGCGGAACCGGCTTGCTGTGCGACATTGCGGGGGCCGATGCCGGGTCGGGTTCCGGCCCCACCGTGCTGCTGCGGGCGGAGATGGATGGGCTACCGGTCGAGGAGCGAACCGGTTTGCCATTCGCGTCGGTGCACCCCGGGTTGATGCATGCTTGTGGCCACGATGGGCACATGGCCATGCTGTTGGGGGCGGCGGCGCTGCTCACAGTTCACCGGCGGGAGTTGCCGGGAAGGGTGCGGCTCCTTTTCCAACCGGCGGAGGAAATGCGGGGCGGAGCGCGGGAGATGATCGCCGCGGGAGTGCTCGCGGGGGTAGACGTGGCCTTCGCTCAACATCTCTGGCCCGGTCTGCCGGTAGGAACGGTGGCTTTTAAGCGCGGCGTCGCCATGGCCGCCATGGACCGGGTACACATTCGGGTGATAGGTAGAGCCGGCCATGGCGCGGCACCTCACCTGGCCACCGATGCGGTGGTGGCCCAGGCCCACGTGGTGCTCGCTCTGCAAAGTCTGATCAGCCGGCGGGTAAATCCGGCGACGCCGGCCGTTTTGACGTTAGGGACTGTTCACGGGGGGAAGCAGGAGAATGTCATCGCAGAAGAGGTGGATCTAACCGGCACCGTGCGAACGGTAGATCCGGCTTGCCGCCAAAGCCTGCCGAAGATGATCGAGGAAGCAGTGGCGAGTGCCGCGGCCGGCGTGGGCGCTCGGGCCGAAACCACCTGGGAGTGGGGCTACCCGCCCCTGGTCAACGACGAGCAAGCTTTGAACGCGCTGGCTCGAGCCATCAGCGGCGGCCGCGGGATGAGCGGGATCGAGGTACGTTGGCTGGACACGCCGGCTTTCGCCAGTGAGGACTTCGCGTTTTACCTGGAGAGGGTGCCGGGTGTCTTCGCCTTCTTGGGGGCAGGCAAAGACGCTGCCGCGGTCTTACACAGTCCGACCTTTAACGTTGACGAAGCGGTCCTGCCCGTGGGGGCGGCCACCTTGGTGGTTGCTGCTTTCGAACTTTTGGTGTTGGCGCGAGAGCGCAGGGTAGGACAGACCGCCGGCGTGGGACTCCCTGCGAGTAACATCCCGCTGGAATCTGCCTGCCTCGGTAGACGGGTAGGCTCGGAGGGGAGGTGACGGAGGCCGTTGCCCGTCTTCGCGCCGGGCAACAACCGGCGCTGGTTGAGGAGTCGCCGGCAGTGCGGTGCTGGCATTCCCGGCCATCTTGACAATGTGTATTTACGACGCTTCAGTTGGCGACAAGTTCAGCGACGTTAGTGTTCCCTGCAGCTTCGCAAACAGCTGGTTCTGGTTGACGACCGTTACACCGAAGGCCGCAGTCAACAGGCCGCATCTTTCTTCCGGCAAGTCGAGCTCGACGGCGAAGGCCAGCTCCTTGTCCACCCCCAGGTAGGGGCGGATGTCCGTATACTTGCCCAAATCCCCAGACAAGCCGTTAGTCTTGCACTCTATCCATACCGGCTTGCCGTTCACCATCCCGAACACGTCTAACTCGCACTGTGAAGCAACAGGGAGTATGATCTTAACGTTACACAGACAAGTTCCGACCCAACCATTATCTTTCAGCATCTCGTTGAGCTTAAGATATACATAACGCTCGAACCATCCTCCCAACAGGAAATTACCTGTCCCGTTGGGGTTAGGAGCTACGGAGAGGTGGAAACGGCTACGCGTCTTGTCGTAATTATAGTCGCTTAGATAGTGGAGCTTAAGGAGGTGTCTACAGAGCTCGCGTGATAGTTTCACGCTCTCTTTTTCCCAGTCGGTGGCGTTTAGTTCAATTTTCCCTCCGGTAGAAACCACTTCTCTGATTTTCCAGTAAAGCGTCCTTACGTAAGCGTAATGGTCACCAAGGAGACGAGCAAGCTCGTTGCGCAGTGTTTCCTTATGGTCCACGACTAAGTATCCGCAAACGTGACAGTTGCGGGCGTGCAGCCACTCGCGGGGATCAATGCAGTCTGTTGGGATGGGATCTGAGGAGATGGGCGGGTCCGGGGGAACGGGCAGCACCGGACCGGGGCCGGAGATCTTACCGAGACGCCGGGCCACAACTTCCCAGACCTGGCTGACGGCCTCCTCCGGAGGCGTCGACCGGCTGTCGCCCGACGGATACCACCGGCTGAGCAATTCGGTCGCCGCTGCCACTTCCGCATGGGTAGCGAGCAGGTAAATCGCCCCCTCTACCCACTCGCGGCGGTACTGCGAGGGCAGCCGCGCCGGCACATGGCAAAAACCGATACTCGGTCGGTAGGCGGGCAGCTGGCCCGCACACACCAGGTAAGTATACCAGGCGTCCAGCAGTCGGTCACCGGTAAGCCCGTTGCCGGTCGAGCTGTCAACCGTCAGGTTGTTGCCGATTGGGTCGGCTCCGGCTGCTGTCTTCTTTGCCCGGTCGCCCAGGACCAGGAAGAATTCTTCAAGAGAGGTGCAGGTCTCTCCGATCTTCCCCAGGGACAGGGCAGCGGCTGCCCGGTCCAGGTAAGCGGCAGCGCTGTACGACCCGCGGGCCAAGTTCCGGTACAACTCAAGAGCTTCCCCCCGGTCTTGCCCGTCGAGACACCAGTAGATGAAAGCAAGATGCCTGGTTATCTCGGGGATATGGGGGTATAACCGGTGAACGGTCAGCAGCACCCGCCCTATCTCTGACATTCTTCCGAATCTCGGATGCGTTTCGTTCATGCGCACTGCATACTCGTACATGCTCCGGGCCTGTTGCCAACCTTTGGCCGCCACCGCCGCCTGCGGGCCGGCCAGCGTACGGAGATCGAGCTCGAAGCTGACCGGTCGCGGCTCGATCTTCGCTCGGGACGCTCTTGACTCTATGCGCTGCTCGATCTCGCGCAGGAGCCGGGAGTATCCGTCGGGCCCGGCGTCGGGCCGAACGGGCGACGGGACGGGTGAGAGGGTGGAGGGGCCAGCACTCGCTTTTTCCTTGTCGCGCCTGGCTGCCGGCGATTCCCCCACCAGGTACGCAACCACCGCGTCTAGTAGAACCGTCAATCGTCTGTCAGGCCGGTCGATGACCAGATGGTCAAGACCCAGCTCGACGGCTCGACCGGCCACTCTTTCTCCCGATTCCAGCCAGCAGGTCAAATACTGGCCGAGGGCAAGATCACGTTGCAGAAGGGTCACCGCGGGGGAAAGAGGAGCGGTGGGGAGCGGGTTGCCGTTCACTTCCGTAGTCCTCTCCTTCCGAAAGAGCGGTTTTGGGTAGCGGGACCCACCCCGGTCCAAGAGGCCCTTTTGCACAGTTCAGTCGCCGCTACCGCCGACGCCGCAGCAGAGGCAGGAGCAGCAGGAACAGCAGCAGCAGCAGCAACCGTCTATGAGGAGGACAGTACAGCCCTACTTTGCTGAACCGGCTGCTGGTGATGCCGCCGCTAAGTCTCTTGCATCCGTCTCCTCCGCATCTGTCTCCTCGGCATCCGTCTCCTTCGCATCCGTGCCCTCCGTATCCGCCGCTACATCTGCCCCGGCCCTCCCGGCAGGCAGCGTCAGCGAACGAAGGCGCTCTGCCAGTTTGCTTACGGGGATCACCTCGACTTTGTGGAGTGCCCACCACGTACCGCGAGTTTGCTCGTCTATGGCGGGCACGACGAGAAATGCCCGGCCTTCGCCCAAGCCCAGGCGCTGCTGAAATAGCTTGACCTTGCTTATCGTTGATTCATAGCCGGACGCCCGGAACTGAAACCAGAAAGGCTGATCTTGCACCATCGCGAGGAGGTGCAGCTGGTATGCGTCTCCGGCCGGCCATGCCACCTGGACATCGGCGAGCCACTCAGTAGCGAGGCCGAGGGCCTTCGCCCACTCATCCACCTCGGATCTGGCACAGCGAACTAACCACTCTCCCTGAAGGAAACGGATTACATGAGCGTCTCGATTCACCTGGACCGTTATGTGCTTTATCGCTTTGATGTAGCGGTACTGGGACAAATAACCGATCTGTTTCAATCTAGTGCACAGTTGAGTTGCATCAGCGATCTCCCGGGCATCTGCACCGTCCACGGACATAGAAATCGTCTGCCCGGAGGCGATCGACCGTAACAAACCGGCGATGGTGCGGGAGAGAGTAGCATACCGCCGGCCCATGAAATTGGCTACCTGGTCGAGGAGGTCCGGCGGATCGAGACGGCGGTAGTTTAGCACCGTTGCACCTCGTCCCTGGATCCATTCCAGAAGCGATTCACGCGTAGAAAAGACGCCGATGGTAACGGGACGCCCGGGTGGTTCCATTGGTTTCGCGGGAGGGGTGCTCACGCCAGGACCGTCGATGGTGTTGTGTCCATCAGATCCATACTGAACGTCAGTCGTTGCCGACCCCACCGGCCGGTTGATCGGCGTCTGCCAGGCCATGAGGAAATCGCTAAGGAGTGTGACAATGCCGTCGGGCGTTCTGAGACGTAGTGAGACCTCATCAGCGTCAAGGAAATCTCCGGTGAGCCGAACTCCGTTGCGAAGCCAAAGGACGACGGGAGTACCTGCTTCCAGCTGGTCCAGGAGCCGCCGCACACGTCCGTCCGGCATGAGCTCTTCGTCTTCCCCTTTCGATGCATCTGGGTGTTGCAGATAGCCGCGCGCAGACCCGTGTGGTTGCCACTTCTTTTTAATTGTAAAGCGCGGGCTCCTCGCGTTGTCGCTTCGCTGCCTGGGGGCTCTTTCCTTCCCTTGGCCAAAATGGGAAGTCCGTGCCCGGCGGGGCGGCAAAGCCAGGGGTTAGCCTTGCCGGTCAGCCCGGGCCTTGCTGGCCGGGCCGGGCGGCGGGTGAAGACGCCTCCCGGCCCCGGGCGGCCGCCGGGAGTATGATTCGGAATAAAGTTCCGTGAGTGGAGTGGATGGGCGGCCGTTCCCGGGTCTGGGGAAAGGCGTCGACACCGCCGGCCGCCTGAGCCTCTCCTGCCTTTGTTCTGCTCATAACCTCTATTCGTCCGCCGTGGGCCTGAACTATGGACCGCACAATGGCCAGTCCCAGCCCTGCGCCACTACCCTGGGTTCCGGCATCGTTACCGCTGCCCGGGCGCTGGCGGGTGCGGGAACGGTCCACGCGGTAGAACCTTTCGAACAAGCGATCCAGCTGTTCAGGAGGAATACCCGGGCCGTCATCCTCCACTTCAGCCACCACCCAACCATCCCCTAGATGAACGCACACGGTCACGTGGCTACCGGGCGGGCAGTAGCGCAAAGCGTTGTCCAGCAAGTTAAGGAAGATCTGCATCAGCCGGGTCTGGTCACCCGTTACGAGGGTAGTGCCCTCCGGGCCAGCCTCGCGCGGCCTGGCAAAGGTTATTTGAACGCCCCGTTCGGCGGCACTTTCTTGCATCTGGTCGACCACACTCCGGGCTATCTCTGCCAGATCGAGCTCTTCGCGGTCAAGCGGGTCCACTCCCGCGTCCGAGCGGGCCAAGAACAAGAGTTGATCCAGGAGACGGCTCATGTGGCGGGCCTCGGCCGCAATCGTATCCAGCGTCTGTTCGTACTCCTCCGGTGAACGCCGTCGTGCCCGGGCGGCCTGGGCCTGCGCCAGGATGACGGCGGTGGGCGTGCGAAGTTCATGAGAGGCATCCGCTGTGAACTGGCGCTCGCGGCGAAATCCTTCTTCGAGCCGTTCCAGCAGCCGGTTGAAGGTGCGGGCCAGGCGTGCCACCTCGTCAGCAGTGCGCGGTTCGGGAAGACGTTGGGAGAGATTCTGCCGGTCGATTCGTTCGGCGGCATCGATCATGACGTCCACCGGGCGAAGTGCCCTTCCCGCCAAGAAGTAGCCGCCTACCCCCGCTCCCAAGATCGTGAGGGGTACGGAGGCCAGAAGAAGAACCAGCAGCCGGCGGAGAGTGGCCTCCACCGTCTCCAGGGACCGGGCTACCTGCAGGTAACCGAGGAATTGCTCCGGTGGTGCGGGACCGGGCGAACCTTCTTGTACCAGGGCCAGGGTTACCAGGGTCCATTCCCCTTGATCTCGCACTACTTCCCGCACTTCGGGCAGGGCTGAACCCCGGCCCGAAAGCGGTGCGGCCGTATTCATCTGGCTCAGCTGACGGCGTATGCTCTCCGGCAAGGCTTCTGAGAAAGGCTCCAGTGATGCCGAAGTTTGGTTTCGCCCGACCAGCCGGCCTTCCCGGTCGTAAAGAGCGACCACGAGTCCGTCGGGCCACCCCCCGTCAGGGACGTGCCAGTACAGCTGCCCGTCCTCCCAGTCCAGATCGGACGCGACGGCCCTGGCATTGGCTGCGACGAGATCCGCCTGGTCTGCCAGTACTATTCGCCTCAGGGTATAGTAAAGTCCGCCGCCAAGTGTCACGAGCAACAGGGCTGTTATTCCGCCGTATAACAAGGCAAGGCGGGTGCGCAGATTAATTTGGCGACCAATCGATTTCTTCAACTTCACCCTGGTTGGCGACCTTTCCACCTGCCATGGCTTGGCCTTCCGTTCGCAACTGGTAGCCAGCGCCGCGTACCGTACGGATCAACTTCGGTGGGCTTGGGGCGTGAGCGGTTTGGTCGTGTTGGCTCTGGCACTTGGCGCTGTAGTACTGCGGTTTAGCCCGGTAGCGGCGAGCGACTCCACGGCACCCGAACCGGCGACGCTGCAGACGCCCGCGTCTGCCAACGATACCTCCAGCCCCTCGGCGCCGGCGGTACAGCTCGAGCAAGAAGAGTCCGGCCAGCCCGAGGATGAGACCGAGGAGGCGGAGCAGGAGGCCGGTGAAAAGGACGGGCCCGGCGGCCATCAGGATCCTGATGGAGTGGACGTTCAGCATGAGTTCCAGGGGGAGGAATGAGACCGAAACCGGCAACTCGAGGGCGGAGTAAACCTGGGGAAAGGATCGAGGGTGCGGAGGTGCTGCCTTTTGGCACTGTCCGCACCCTGTTACTTTGATGGCCTCCGGTCGTCGGGAGGGGTCGGGAGCCGGTGGGGCGAGGGGGGACAGTGCCGTGGGCCCGGGAGGCTTGGGCTGGAGGTCCGGTCAGCGAGAGGAATTCATGGTTTGGCGCGGAATACTATGACAGATTCCAGGACGAAGCAGAGGCAGCATGGTAGAGTATGGCAAAGGATGAGGATTCGCCTGCGGCCGTCGCGAAGGCGCGAGAGGAAGAGCGCCTTCGCCTACGTGCCGAGATCTTCGGGGTAGTACAGGGCGTGGGCTACCGAATGTTTGCCCAGCGGGAGGCGACCCGGCTGGGGCTTTCGGGTTTCGTGCGAAACTGCGAAGATGGCTCGGTGGAGACCGTGGCCGAAGGGCCGCGGAGAGCCCTGGAGCAGTATGTGGACCGGCTGCGCGCCGGCCCGCTGGGTGCAGAGGTCAGGGATTTGCGGGTGGAATGGGGACCTGCCCAGGGGTCGTTTCAGGGATTCCACATTCGGGATTAAAATGGTGGGAGTGAAACGGTAGCGATAGAGGAGGCCTGATGGTGGACCGCCCTCGACGCCGGCGGGAGACCTCTCCCGCCGCGGCCGACATCCAGCTCGACTTGTTTGCCCCCGAGACGCAGACGCCGCCCACGGTACCGGTGATTCCCACCAGCTCGATGGCGGTAAACCCGGGAACGAGTACTGCCGGTGCTAAGGCCAGCCGCGCGACGGCGCCTGCTCTTTTCGAGACCATTGATCCATTCCATCAACAACTTGCTCGCTGCCAGAGCCTCGAGGAACTGGCTGCCTTCGCCCGCTCCTGCCAGCGTTGTCGCCTGCGCGGCGGCTGCCGGCAGGTGGTCTTCGGCGAAGGCGATCCCCATGCGCAACTCCTCATCATCGGCGAAGGGCCGGGAGCGACCGAAGACGAACTGGGGCGGCCGTTCGTGGGGCTTGCCGGGCAACTGCTCGACCGCATGCTGGCGGCGACCGGTTTCGCCCGGGATGAGGTTTACATAACCAATACTGTGAAGTGCCGGCCACCCGGGAACCGAGTTCCGGCGCCCGATGAAATCGCCACTTGCTTTCCTTACCTAGAAGCCCAGATCCACTGGATTCGTCCCAAGGTGATACTCTGCCTGGGCAGCCCGGCGCTGCAAACCATGGTTGGCCCAACGGCGCGGATTACACGGGATCATGGAAAGTGGTTCAACTGGAGGGGCATTCCGGTGATCGCCACTTTCCACCCGGCAGCTCTTCTGCGGGATCCCGGCAAGAAGCCCCTCGCCTGGCAGGACCTGCAGGAGATGCGGCGGCGTTTCCTCGAATTGGGGGGCAGTATGCGGGGGAGGGTGGGTGGTCATTCCGGTGCGGGTGAACGGGCCGGCACCAATAGCGGATAATAAGCAGTTGCAGTCGGGTAGCGGTTCAGTACTGGCGGTTATTGGTTCATCGGTTCAGTAGTTGCAGTTCAGTAGGTTGGTAAGTGGGGGAGGAGATCCGGTTGAAGAAAGTCGATGCCCAGCACCTGCGTAACGTAGCCTTGATTTCCCACGGAGGGGCGGGGAAGACCTCGCTCGCCGAAGCCATGCTCTTCACGGCGGGTGCAACCAGCCGCCTCGGGCGGGTGGACGAAGGGACTACCGTCACCGACTATGATCCGGAAGAGGTGCGGCGGAAGATCAGCGTCAGCACTGCCCTGGCACCCCTCGAGTGGCAGGATTGCCGGATCAATCTCCTCGACACGCCGGGGTATTTCGATTTCGTGGGCGAAGTGATCAGTGCCCTCCGGGTGGTGGAGGGCGCGATCGTCCTGCTCGATGCTTCCTCGGGGGTGGCGGTCGGCACCGAAAAGGTCTGGAAGTATGCTTCCGAAGCCGGAACGAAGCGGGAAGACGGAAGCAGCGCCGCCGGGCTCCCGATCCTGGTTTTCGTCAACAAGATGGACCGGGAGAATGCCAACTTCGACCGGTGCCTGGAGGAGCTACGGCAGACCTTCGGTCCGGGGGTAGCCCCGTTGCAGATCCCGGTGGGGCAGGCCGAGAGTTTCAGGGGGATAGTGGACCTCGTACGCATGCGGATGTTCAGCTATGACGGGGCGGGCAAGGAGAAGGCGGGCGATGTGCCGGCTGAACTCGCCGAGCGCGCGCAGGCGGCCCGGGAGGCGCTGATTGAAGCAGTGGCGGCCACCGACGATGCGCTGACCGAGAAGTACCTGGAAGGCGGAGAGCTGTCTCAGGAGGAGATAGAACGGGGGCTCGCGCTAGGAGTCGCCACCCGCCAGATCGTTCCCGTGCTTTGTGGCTCGGCGCTGAAGAATGCGGGAGTATCGACGCTGCTCGACTATGTGGTGCGTCTCCTGCCCTCCCCGGCGGATCGCAAGGAGCAGGCTATCGATCGCCAGGGAAACCCGGTGGTGCTGGCTGCCGATCCGGCGGGTCCTCTGGCGGCGCTGGTGTTCAAGACCATCTCCGACCCGTACGTAGGTAAGATCACACTGCTACGGGTCTTCAGCGGCACCATCGCGTCGAACGGCACGGCGTACAACGTGGGTCGTGACCGGGATGAACGGATCGGCCAGCTCTTCCTCATGAAGGGAAAGGAACAGGTACCGGTGGACAGCCTGAGTGCGGGGGACATCGGAGGCGTGGCGAAGCTCGCGGAAACGGCCACCAACGATACCCTGGGTACGCGAGAGCGGCCGTTGAAGCTCGCTCCCGTCCAGTTCCCGGCGCCGGTGATCACCATGGCGGTCGAACCCAGGAGCCGGGGCGACGAGGATAAGATCGGGGCGGGGCTGGCCAGGCTCGCGGAGGAAGATCCGACATGTACCATGAGCCGGAATACCGAGACGGGCCAGATGCTGGTTTCCGGCCAGGGTGAACTCCACCTGGAAGTGCTGCTGAGCCGGCTACAGAAGAAATTTGGGGTAGAAGCGGATCTGACAATTCCGAAGGTGCCCTACCGGGAGACGATCAAAGGAACGGCTAAGGCCGAGTACAAGCACAAGAAGCAGACCGGCGGGCGGGGGCAGTACGGCCACGTGTTCCTCGAGATCGAACCGTTGCCGCTCGGTTCTGGCTTCGAGTTCGTCGACAAGATCTTCGGGGGGGCCGTTCCCAAGCAGTACATCCCGGCGGTGGAGAAGGGTGTACGGGAGACAATGCAAGAGGGGATCCTCGCCGGGTATCCGGTGGTAGATATGCGGGTGATCCTCTACGACGGTTCCTACCACCCGGTCGACTCGTCGGAAATGGCGTTCAAGCTGGCCGCCAGCATGGCGCTGAAGAAAGCGTTCATGGAGGCGACGCCCATCCTGATGGAGCCAATCATGGCCGTTGAGGTGCAGGTGCCGGAGGCGTTCATGGGCGACGTCATCGGAGACCTGAATAAGAAACGGGGACGGATCCTCGGCATGGAGTCGAGGGACGGCATGCAGGTCATCCGGGCTCAGGTGCCCATCGCCGAGATGTTCAAGTATGCCACCGACTTGCGCTCCATCACGCAAGGGCGGGGCTCTTTCCGCATGGAGTTCGACCATTACGAGGAAGTGCCGGCCCCCATCGCGCAGCAGGTGATCGCGGAGGCGAACAAGGAAAGGGCTTCGTGAAGAAAGCTTCGGCGAGCCGGTGACGGCTTGAGAGGTTTACATGTAGTCTACACGGTCCGGGTCGTCCATAGACATTCCCCGGAGGATTCGATTTGGGTTTTATCCGGGAGGGGATGTGGATGAGCCCGGACCGCACGCGTAAAGATGGGAGCTGGGGCAGCAATCCGGACCGCCCTCGGGCTTCACCGGCTTCACGGGCTTCGGTCGAAAGGGGGTTAACGGGTAGACGGGAGCTTCCAAGCTCACCGAGGGCAACCGGTCGGGAAAGTACACGGGCGGCAGGGCCGGCCGACGTGCGGCCGAACGTGAGGGCGGCGGCATCGGCGGGGGCAGGGGCGGGTGGGCCGGCAGTTGGAGAGGTGGCGGCCAGGGCGAACTGGAGATTGACTGGGCCGGAGCGTGCCGGGTCTCGCCTGAAGTCAAGTCGCGAGGCAAGCACGAGGTTGACTGCCGGGACAAGCGGGAGAGCGGGGGCGTTCTTCGCGGTAGGTCCGGGCATGGAGACGGAGGGTCTGCACTTTCGTCTCAGGTTGGGGGCGATCCTCTGGGGAATTGGCTGGAGTGCGCTCCTCATCCTGCTTGTCGGTCTGATCCAGGGCTTGATCGTGGCCCTCACCCCGTGGCCGGTGCTGCCGGAAGCGTGGGTGCGGGTGGTGCACGTGGTGGTCGTGCTGGTCGGCGGGTGGCTGGCGGGAGCTAAAGCCGGCTGCCGCGGCTGGGCCCACGGAGGCCTGGTGGGGCTGCTCTACGGCCTGGGGGTGGCCTGGTGGAGCAAGGGCGGGCCACCACTTTGGGATAGAGGGGTGGCCTGGTGGCTGGCGGTGCTGACCGTGGTCGGGATGATAGGAGGAATGATCGGGGCGGCGTGGAGTGCGGGGCGCCGGGACCGCTGGTCATGACCGCGAAGCTCGTGGCGGGTGGTTGACAGGGCGGAGGCGGCATGGTATCGTAACGGTGTTACGCAGGGGAGTAGCTCAAGTGGTAGAGCAGCGGTCTCCAAAACCGCAGGTTGCAGGTTCGAGTCCTGTCTCCCCTGCCAGTGTTTATGCGGGTTTCCGAAAAGCGGGATGGGAAAGAGAGGCCAAAATCCCATCCATCTTCCCATCTCGGCCGGAAGACGTAAAAGAGGGCTGTCCGACGAGCAGCCCTCTATTGGTCTAATGTTACCCCGGGTTCACACCTCGGGGCTTCGGGGAGCCGCTCGGTGGTTCAGGTGAAGCTCTAGCCGCCGGACGGCTTCTCTCATGTCCTGGGGCAAGGCGTGCGCGTACCGCTTTAGCGTGAAGCCCGGGTCGTAGTGGCCCACAATTTCGCTGACGGCCCGAGGGTTGGCCCCTGCCTGGAGGGCCCGGCTCACGAAGGTGTGTCGTAAGTCATGGAAACGGATGCTCTCCGGCAGGCCCGCTTTCTTCAGCAGGCGCTTGAAGTGCCAACGGGTGAGAGAGAGCCCGTCGAGAGGGCGACCGTTAGGCTGGCAGAAAACCAGGTCGTAATCTTCGTAGTCTTTCCCGTAAAATACCCGTTCCAGCGCCTGCTCTGCCTGGACTTTCTTGAGGGCTTCCACCACCTGCGCCGAGAGTGGCACTACGCGGGGTTTACGGTTTTTAGGCGTTGTGAAGACCGGCCTGCGCCCAGGCTTCTCCAGGGCTTGCCGCACCAGGGCGACGCCGGTTTTCAGATCGACATCGGCCCAGCGCAGCCCCAGGAGCTCTCCCTGGCGCATTCCGGTGTGGACGGCCGTCAGAAGCAACGGATAGAGCCGCTCTCCTTCTGCCGCCTTCAGCAGTGCCTCTACCTCTTCGGCAGTAAGCCCTACCGGGGCCTCGTCGTCGGCGCGCGGTGCGCGAACCGCATCGCAGACGTTTCGTCCCACAAGGCCCCATTGGACCGCGACCTCTAACGCTCGGTGCAGCACCCTGTAGATGTGGAGACAGGTTCGGGATGATAGCCCCTCCTTGCGCTTCTCTGCCAGGAGTGTCACCACGTGAGCTGGCGTGAGCTTATTAAGGCGGATCGCGCCGAGGCTAGGTTTGATGTGGACTCGAACCAACTCCTCGTACCGCGGGTAGGTGCGAGGCTTGGTGTTAGGCTTGGCTTCCTTCTCTAGCCATTCGTCGAGGTGTTCGGCCAGGGATTTCTGGGCAGGCGGAACGTATGTGTTAGTCTCGACCTGCCTTATCAGGTCAGCCTCGATCCGCTTTGCTCGCTTTTCGGCCTTTTCCTGGCCTCCTGCTTCTTGATCCGAGACGTACTTGGAGGCATACAGTTTCCTGCCCGTGGTCGGATCACGTCCAACGTATACCCGCACCTCGTACCCGTTCCCCTTACGCCGGATGCTCATCGCCTTTCGCCACCTCCTTGGCTTCGGATTCCCGGGTCTTGACCCACTCCTCGATAGCGGCCACGATGGCGGCATTGACCGAGAGCCCAACCTTATCCGCTACAACCTGCAATCGCTGGTAGAGCTCGTAGGGAATTTGGGTGTATCGGTTCACGCGAGGAATCGTTTGCCTCAATTGGTTCACCTCCCCTGTATAACTGTACCACATATGGCGGTTGGTCGCAATAGGCCGAATGGGCAAATGGATGGGAAAACGTTGAGGGCATGTCACATTCCGTACAGAATGTGACGCATGGTCGACTCAAAACCCCTCCCCCCTCAAGTTGATCGCGCGACTGCGATCCGGATGGCGAAACATTCCAATAAGCTGTTCATTTCGGAAGATTTGGCACGGAGTCAAAAAGGAGTCGGTAGGGGAGGGGAGGATCAAAAATGCGAAATCGGTGACGTAGGCCTTTCGGCGGGTATGGGGGTTCGCAGCTATCTCAGGCCTGATATACTTACTCTGGCTGATCGTATCTTACGTATACAGGACGGGCGGACTAGGCGCTAAGGGAAAGCTCGGGTGCTTTGAAGGGGTAAACCCTCTAGTAGGGGAGGGGGGATGAACAGGGGGGCCCCCTTCCCTCCCGCCAGCTGAGCCGAAAGGAGTGAGCGGCAGTGGCTGTTGGGCGAGAGGCGACCAGGGGATCTTGGTACCCGCGCACCGGCGGGTTTGGTGTCTCTATGGTTTGGACAAACCGGCTGAGTGCCATCAAGATCCTGCTGGAGCATCCTCGAGCGTGGTGGTTGCGTCCTGAGAATCGGGCGGCGTACCGCTATTACCAGGAGGGAATACGGCAGGCTACTCAGTTCCTGCGCGGGATAAAACACTATGCGCGTGCGGAGGAGGAGATCGTCAAAGGTATCCCTGTGCGCTTCACAAAGCAGGGGTATCTCAAGTGGCCAGAGGGTAAGCTGCTGCCCCAGCGACCCTGACTCGGGCTCCACCGACAGGAGCCCTCGCGGCCGACCCCGCTGACCTCAACGAAAGCAGATAGGTCAAGGAAGACGCAGGGCTTGTTCTCGTGTTTGCGTGCATGGCTAAAACGACAGTGACGACGCCCGAGTGAAGTCCACCTTCGCTACTTCTGAAGTAGCTGAATGCTTGTCACTGGGCTCTTCCTCCCACTCAGGGGCGTGAGGTCGTGCCGAATCTCCCAGTTGAGGCGACCACACACATTCTGATTCTCTGCGACTAATCAGACTGGGGATTGCGTTCTGTACTCTAAAAGTGGGCCACTTGAGGCCGGAGTTGTAACGTAATAATGGGCCTTCGACCAGATTCCTGCTACCCTCGAGGGTATACACCACGCTGGTAGGGATCAGGAGGAAAGGAACGTGATCGAAGTGGACCTGTATCAGCGTATCAGACACCTGTACACGGTACAAGGGCGTTCGCAGCGACAGATCGCCCGGGAGTTGGCGATCTCCCGCACCACGGTACAGAAGTACTGCCAGGGCGGAGCGTTCCCGGAGCCTCAGCCGCGAAAGCACACTAGAGGGGTCATGACCGACGAGGTCCAGGAATGGAGTCAAGGGTACCTGAATGAGGACAAGGAGGGGAGTAGCCTCCGCGGGGCAGTGCCGTCAGCCTTACTACTGGATTTAACCTCGGAGGCTCCATCACGGAAGACCGCCGCCTATGTTCGCCGGGCTGCGACGTATAGCCCGTTGGCGTGCAAGAACGCTTGCGCACTGTTGAAGGCGTTGAAAAAGAGAGGACTGCCTGCGAATGAAAGCGGACTCACGGGGCCGGTCGTCATAAACGAGTATTGGCGACTGCGCGCGTCGAAAGCAGAGTGAGGATCGCGGAACGTCTGGTACAGATCCAAGGCTGGGCCGGAAGAGCCTACGAGCTGACGAAGAGCCTGGAATTCTTGCCCCAGGCCGAGCCCAAAGCCGAAAAAGAAGATCCGGAGTTGTTGGACTATCTCTGGATGCAGGCTCGATAGCGTCTGACTGATAAACAGCCACCCCAGACCATACTTGCGGGTGGTACGGGCGGCATCAATCAACGCGGCGCGTACTGCGGTGGCAGCGTCATCGTTCTTGTCAAGCTCACGGGGAGCTAGGCGATGTGCCTCGTCGATGAGCACCAGGGCATTTAGACTCCGTTCTAGTTGGCGGTAGTAATACTCCGCGCTCTGGTTCAGACCGTCCAAGAGACGTCGGATGACCAGAGCCTGGATCCGGTCGTTCCAGAAAAGTCCTTCAGCCTGCTCCTTTGAAAGATCGACAACGAGAACAGGGCGGGAACGACCATCCTGTCGGAGCAGCCATCCGAGTGCCCGCTCGACTGTTTGTGCACCTTCACGGTCCTCCCGGAATAGTTCGGCAACTGACCTCCAGTACTCGAAGAACTCTCTGGGGTCGGCACTGGTCAGCGCGTCGTTAAAACGGGCTCTGGACTCGTCGGTACGGTAGAAAACCTGTTGTACCCGCTGATCTTGGAGCAACTTCCATGCTCGGTGGAACGATTCCCACGTGCTGAGATCTTTCAGCCTGACTTCTGCCTTCCGGAGCCGCTCCGCAAGGACCCTGCAGGCTATGTCTCGATTTTCGGACTTGGGGATGGTCAGGCGTTCAAAGAATGGCGATTCGTAGAGTATTTGCTCGAAGAGCTCCCATCGGTCTAGCACCAGGTTGCGAACAGTAATGATCGAGAATGGCTTACCCAGATGGTGCAGCACCTCCCTCATGGGGAGGGCGAACTCGCCTGTGGGACGCCCTTGGAGGTCCTTCGTAAACTCCCCCTGGGGATCAATTACCAACAGGGCCATCCACGGATATCGGGCATAAGCTAGAAGGATCATTTTGGCGAGTACTGACTTGCCTGAGCCGGTCTTCCCGAAGATGCCCAGGTGGTACGCCTCTCCGGCGCCATCCGGCCCCCTGTCAAAGTGCTTGAACCAAAGTGGCAACTTCGGGGTAGAGCCGTACACGTGGCCAAGGTAGAAAACCTGCGCCGCGTACGGCCGTAGCAACTCCTCTAATATCTCGTCGTTCACTAAGTGGATGGACGTACCGGTTGAGGGTACGGTACCGAGAATGCTCGGCTCGTAGCCACCTGCATTGCCCCGCCGGAATACTGCGCTTACCGACATGTTTCCGAGGTGGGTATCTTGCCGCTCGCTGACCGCGTCTACACGGCCTCGCTGCCGAATGAGGCTGCGCATCGTGGGGTCCTCATGCCAGACATTGCGCAGTTGTACTTCGGTAATCTGGCCCAGGGCATAGTGGGGACTGGAGTCTTGCATGAAGCGAAATAGGGCCAGCTCTCCAACTAGCTTTCGGGTTACCGCTGACCCAAGAATGTCGAGCGCCAGCTGGGAGGTGGACGAGGGCGAACCAATTACGCCCAAGCGCTCTGACTGGTCGACCAGCTGATCGAGATCGCTCCTATCCTGACCCATGGCTCACCCTCCTACCTCACTGCGATATCCATGCATAGCAAAAAAGACGTCGGCAAGATCGCCCTCGTACTCCTCAGCGACGCGCTGTGTCGCTACCTGACGGAATGCCGGCATGGCCCGAGCCGCAGCCTTGGCCATGCGATCTGCCAGGTAGACGGGGTACGGCTCAAGAATTCCAGGACTGGCGCATTGATGCTTGAGCCCTTGGATCACCGTGGCAAGTCGGTGGCGGTTAAGGGCCACCCCCTGGGGCATTTCCACTCTTACGGCCGGCAACCAGTCATGAGGCTTATAGTAGACCACGTAAACGTGCTCCAGCGCGTTTGCGATCTCGGCCGCGAGACGGTCCGCCTGGCCACGAAGTTCAGCACCGAGACCCAAAGTATTCAGATGCCAGGGCTGATGCGGCTGCTCCAGAGGCATGGGCCGAGTCAATTCACCAGACTGAAGCAGGAGACTCAACAGTCCCCGGTCGTCATGGTGTGCGGACCAGCCCAGAACATGCCCGAGTTCTCGCCGCGTAGAGTATTTTGGCAAGCCAATGAACTGTCTGTCGGACCGGTCCGCGCGTAGGACAGTGAGGTAGGCGTCCAGGTACTCGACACAATGGGCGAGAAACTCCTGGGAACACTGGAGAGAAGGCGTCTCCGGAGCTTGGTTGAGCGCCTGGTTAAGGTAAATGATCGGGAGCGTAAGGGTCATGTCCAGCATGACAATGTCGTGCGGCGCACGACCGGCCAGGAGGAGTTCGCGTCCCAGCATCACCGCCCGCAGGACAGTAGCGGTCTCGGCGTGGTGTTCCTCGATGGCTACATAAACAAAGTGGTGCGGTTGCGACCAATGGCGTTTTTCTGACGGTGGTGTGAGACCCTCTACGGCCACCGCGGCTGCGGCGCATAAGTCCGCGGTGAGGAGCCGCTCGATGGCATAGGAGCCATCAACCCCGCATGTAGTGGGGAGGGACGGGAAACCCACTGTCGACTCGTGTTGGAGCATGCCTCGCTCGAGCAGCGTCTTTCGATACCGCTCTCGATCTTCCTTGGCCTGCCGAATGGATGCAATCAGGCGGTCTCCGGCTGCTGTCGCCTGGCCGAGGACCTCTTCCACGAGCCCGGCGGGAAGTTCGGCGAATGGAGACCGGTCAACCTCTGCTGTCAACTGCCTCCCCCCCTATCCACAGCCTGTATTGGTCTGGGGTAAACTCGAGGTAGCGGGGGTCGCGCGCCGCTCGAGGCAGAAGCCAGCGTTCACGGAAAAAGGCGAAGAGGTCTGCCGCTGGCTGGTCGTACGGCATGAGAGTTTCATCGTCCCCCCTAAGAAAGGCGCAGGCGTTCTCAGCCAAGGGTACAGCGAATATCTCCCGGCGTATACCATGATAGAGCCACTCGGTCGACAGGCCCAGCGAGGCTAGGCACTTTTTCACCACTTCGCGGCGGTTACGAAACCCGCTTCCCCAGCGCGCATGTTTCGCCGTCGGTTTGCAATGCTCCAAAGCGTATTGGGAGATAGCCGCATAAAGGCCGTTGGAAAAGTGAAACTCGCCCGAACCGCGTGTGAAGCCTAAAGCCCAATATAGAAGACGGTCCCGATACCTGATACGGTTGTAGAGCGATGACCGTCCTAGGGCAGATGTGGTGGTAATGAGGGCAAGCTGGCCATCGTGGGCTGTTCCCGATATTACCGCAGCTCGGCCAGCGTATTTCCTAGCGAACGCTTCTCGAACCTCGTTGCTAGCAACCAGCATGGCCACGAGCTTACCGCAAAGCAATAAGGAGTAAGGTGGGATCGCTCCGAGGACGAAAGCGTCCATTACATACCGCAGCCGCTGTCTTTTTGTTTCTTTGTCCCAGCCGATCCACCGATCTCGCTCAGCGAGGCTGAAAACGGGGTCTCCTAAGCCAAAGAGCCCAATGACTTTGCTGTTTTGCTCGTCTAAAACGAGGAAGCGCAACCGCCGCCCGTACCCCGAAGACACGGGAACGCTCCAGTGGGCAGACGCGTAGCGAAAGAACAATTCCTCCTCTGACCTGGGCTTGACCTCCACCAGGACCGGCCTGATCTTCTCCGGCTTTACCTCGCTGCCCGCAGCTACCCAACACAGAAGCTGAGCTTCGTGCCGCTCAAGGCCGGCGCGCATGTGCTCAAGCTTACGATGTACTGCAGCCGCATGGACTTGTCTGAACCCGTCCTTCGTTAGGTCCGGGGGGAGAAAAACCCGACCGTTATGCACAATGAATCCCTGCACTTTTAGCGAGGTCTCGATTGCGCACTTAAGCGTCTCCCTGTCTATGGATCCACTCGCTCGCTTCACTGCGTACCCAGCCACCAATGCATGCAGGAGTGTAAACGACACCATTAAGCTGCAGAGAGTTAAGCCATTACCCCGGCTTCTGGCAAGACCTGGTACT
The DNA here is from genome assembly GCA_012839805.1 of Bacillota bacterium. Lineage (GTDB taxonomy): Bacteria > Bacillota > Limnochordia > Limnochordales > DUMU01 > DUMU01. The sequence goes on from DUMU01000031.1 coordinate 23,285, forward strand.
CATACGCGCCGATCAGGGTTCCTCTCGTGGGTCGCGAAACACAAAAGTTTGGTCACATGGCTCCGTCGCGCTTTCTTGGTATCACCCTCCACCCACATATTCGCCATGAAATAGGCCTGTGTCAACTACTAATGGGAAAGCATAGAAGACTCCTTAGCGCATTATTGCCATTCCCGCTTGCCGTCGGTAATCAGAACTCTGGTGCTGAGGGAGGTACCGCCAACAGCGTGGAAATGTGCACAGGCGGCGTACCTTCCTCTTTGAAGCAACCACCCGGGGTTACGGGACCAGTGAAGGAGGAGGGCTACCGCTACGGACAGCACCACCACATCGAGCGGCCTGTCGTCAAGCTCCACCTGGGAGGGGCTGCATGAATGGCTTCGGGGTAAGATCCACGAGTTCATCCAGGAATTGCTTGAGGCGGAGGTGACCGAACTGCTGGGCCGCGTCCGCTATCAGCGCCGGGCCGCCGTTGGCGGCCCCTCCGGCTACCGAAACGGCTACGGCAAGCCGCGGAAGCTGACGACGCCTCTCGGCACCATCACCCTCCGCCGTCCGCGGGTGCAGGGTCTGGAAGAACGGTTCGAAAGCCGGATTCTGCCCCTGTCCGTGCGGCGCACCGTGGAGGTTTCGGAGCTCCTGCCGGAACTGTACCCGCACGGGCTCGCGAAAGGGACTTCGACCTAGCCCTGCGGGGGCTGTTGGGAGAGGGAGCGCCCGTGTCGGCCACACGGTGGCCCGCCTGAAGGAGCAGCGGCAGGCCGAGTGGGAAGCCTGGCGAAGACAACGGCTGGACGGCCTACGGGTGGTCTGCCTGTGGGTAGACGGGGTCTACGTGAAAGTGGGATTAGAGCGCGAGCGGACTGCGTTGCTAGTGGCCGTGGCGGGCCTGGTGGACGGCCGCAAGGTGGTGGTGGCGGTTACCCCGGGCTATCGGGAATCAGTGAAGAGTTGGTCCGAGGTCTTGCGGGACTTGCGGGACCGGGGAGTGAATGCCCCCACGGCTGGTGATCGGGGACGGGCATCTGGGGATCTGGGGCGCGCTACGTAGTGTCTGGCCAGAGGCCGACGAGCAGCGGTGTTGGAACCACAAGGTGCTCAATGTGCTGGAGCAGCTGCCGCGCTACCAGCATGCGGCTGCTAAGGCCAGGCTCCGCGAGATCGTCTATGCCTCGACCCGAGCGGAAGCAGAACGTAAGCGGAAGCAGTTCGAGGCGTGGTGTCGCCAGCAGGGGTACGTGGAGGCAGCGGAGACCTTGGGAAGGGATTGGGAACGGATGGTGACCTTCTAGCGCTACCCCAAGGAGCGCTGGGCGCACCTGAGAACAACGAACGTGGTGGAATCGCCTTTTGCGGTGTTGTGCTTGCGGACGGATGCCGCCAAGCGGTTCAAGAAGGTGGAGAGGCCAACAGCGGTAATCTGGAAGATGCTGATGGTAGCTGAGAAGAGGTTTCGGCGGCTGAATGCGCCGGAACTCCTGGCGGAGGTTTACGCCGGGGGACGGTATGAGGACGGCACAGGGATTACGCGAGAGGGGACCGCCGCCTGATGCACCTTTACACACCTATTGACGAAACCTCCCCCGCGTGCCGTCAAGTCCTGGATCCGGTGTAAAAGCGACCTCCGGTAGAGTCTGGGCGGTCATGCTGCCTCCTGCTGATCTGTTGCGGTCCTCTTCGGGGCTGTCTCCGATTGGGCCTTCCATCGCCAATACTCCGACATGTCGAAGTACCGGTGCCCCGTCGTCCAGTTCTCGTCGATTTCCATGAGGACTGC
>DUMU01000006.1 GCA_012839805.1 Bacillota bacterium
AGGCGGGCAGAGCCGGTTGGATCTACGAAACAGGCAGCGACCTCTTTCGCGGGCAACGACTCAACCTGATCCACGTCACCACCGACCTGCGCATCCTTCATTCACCGGACTACCTGCTGCTGCGGTGGGCTGACCTTGGCGGCGGCCCCGAGCACCCTCTCCAAAGCGAAAAAGGAGGGCTTAAGCCGTAAGTCCGCGTCAATCAGCCCCGTCCCCGGTCGCCAAATGTCCCCGTCCCAGAGTCCCCACATGGTGATGGCTTCCACGGCCGGGTGAGCTATTGCCGTTCGGAAGAAGAGTTCCAGGTATTCAGCCTGGGCCTCCTCCGTCCAATTCCTGGCCGCTTGCCGTCCCATCGGGCCGCTGCTTGGCACGCTCAACTCGGTAATGTGCAACGGGAGCCCAACTCCGGCAAGGATGTCCAGGGCGCGTCTCAACTGATCTGCTGGTACGGGCTCACTGATATGCGCCTGAATACCTATGGCGTCTATCGGGGCTCCCTTCTCGAGGAGGTCTCGTACATATTGGGCATATTTCGTCGCTCCGTCCTCCGTTAGGACGCCATACTCGTTGATGAGGAGCAACGCTTTGGGGTTGGCTTCCCTGGCCCACTGAAATACCTTGACCGCGTAGTCGGGAATGAACTCAAACCACCTCTCGTGCAGGGGCTCGTTGAGAACATCCCAGATATCTACCCGGCCTGCATACCTGGCGACAATCTCCTGTACCCGGTTTTTCAGCAAGGCTTCGACCTCTTGCCGCGGCACCTCCTCCAGCCAGGCCGGCACTCCCTGCTTGCCTTGGTTGCCCCAGACGAGGGTGTGCCCCTTTAATACAATGTCATGGTCCAGGGCCCATTGCACAATTGCGTCGATCTCTGAGTAATCGACTTGCCCGCGTACGGGTTCCATCTCCCGCCATTTGAACGCGTTTTCCGTCGTGGCGTAGTTAAAGAGTTGCAAGAAGCGCTCCTCGAGGAAAGCCGCCGTAGCTGGGGAGAGGGTTTGCGCTCTGCTTCGCCCTCCTCTTGAGGTCACCACTACACCTCTCAAGATGTTCCCAATCAGCAACGGCTTTGGTTCGCTGGCGGCTGCGGACTTGAGCACGGGCTTGAGCCCTTCCCACTCTAGCTCGGTCACCGATTCTTGGTATCGGAGAACCCCTTCCCGGCTGAGCGGAGCGGGATGAGTTTCTCCCTTGACCCACAGGTCGACCTGGTCAAAGTAGTGCCGGCTCCGGGGATCTTCGGAGATGCCGGGCGGCAGGAAGGACCGCGAGTTGTCGATATCGGCCAGGTCAACGATTTGGGTATAGGAGTTGCCCAGCTGCGACCAGATGGTCTCTACCGCCGTGGTAGTGAACCGGGGAAGCAGGCGGTCGGCCTGCGGATCGAGCGATGGAAAACCTTCCAGGTTTGCCTGGTAGACCATCCGCTGCGGTCGGGCCTCGACCGGCCCCCGGCTCGGCACCTTCGGCGCCTTTTCGGCCGCCTGGCGCAGTACCCGCTCGACCCATGCCGCCACCTCCGGCGCCAGGGGGATCTCTCCGCTTCGTTCATACTCGCCCAAGACGGTACGCAGCAGGAAAGCGACCCCCGCGAACCCGCCGCCAAAACGGGCGGCGAGGGTAGCGGTGTCTCCGTCGGGACGAAGACTCCGGTGAACTGCAGCCAGCAGCGTTTCTGCCAGAGTAGCTTCCGGGCTCAGGGTGGTCAGCCGCCCGTCCCACTCATCCAGCCGGGAAAGAAATGCCAGTGCTTCCCGGCTCAGCAGGCCGCGTTCCCGCAAAATCCGGGCCACCCGAACCAGATCCCGGGCAATTGGGTTGATGTTGTCACGGTGTATCTCCCCAAACGCCTCAACAGAAAACGAATTACCCGCCTCTAAAAGCTCGTAAAGACGCCAGCTTCGTCCGTTGTGGCCCGTTCCGCCGGTTCCGATGGTGAGGTTGTGAGGATACCAGCTACCAACGGGGAGATGATTGGCGCTGGCGATGAACCCCCGGCTCGGATTGAGCACATGGGGCAACTCTTCGAAGGGAATGTAACCTGCCCACTCCTCTTCACCGCTCCATCCCACCTGCGGAATGCCGTAAACACCCCGCCGGACGGGAATCGCCGCCGCGGTGTGGTAGCCGATGTTGCCGTCCGCGTCCGCATATACGATATGAAGTCCGGGCGAGCGGTACTGACGCAAACCCTCGGTGAACTCGGTCCAGTTCCGGGCCCGCATCATGGCGAGTAAACCTTCGATAGATGTTGTTGTTTCCTGCAGGAGCGTGTGGTGCAAAGCAAAATGTTCATCCGGACGACGCCCGGCCAGGAAATCGTCAACCAGCGGACCGTGCCGGGTTTCCTTTACCTTGATTACGACGGGCTCTGCCCCTTTGACCAGGATCTTCTCGTTGCGGGTTTCGACGGGATACCACACTCCGCGCCATTGATACTCGTTGCCTGCCGGGCTCAGCCGCTCCTGGAACAAGTCTGAACCGTCACATCCCAGAGCGGTGGCACCCCAGGCGAGGTGCTCGTTCCACCCGATCAGAAAGCCGGGGGCGCCGGCCAACCCAATTCCCCGCGCGTTGTAATCTCCGCCGGACAGGTGAATCTCGTACCACAGGGACGGCAGCGTAACGGCAATCTGAGGGTCGCTCTCGAGCAGCGGTTTACCCGTTACCGTCTTCTCGCCCGAGACCGCCCAGGCATGGCTGGCTTTGACCCGTTCCCACCCGTCGTCTTCAGCCTGTGCCCGGGGATACGACTTAAGACGCTGATAGACATCCGGACTGGTGCGGGCAAAATCCTGCTCCTCCACAACGGCTGCTGCGTCGTCGATGACCACTGCTCCTGCCGAACCGCTACCTCCGCCCGCTTCCTGCTGCCGCTCGCGCTGGCGAAGGGAATTTACTTCCTGCTTCCATGAGGTATCGAAGTACTCGGCAATCCGCATCCAAACGGCGATGCTGTCGGCCGGTGTCCAGGGCTCAGGTACGATGCCAAGGCGCGCGAAAGTGGGATTCAGATTACCAGCCTCGGTCGCAAGGTAATGGTTGACCCCCGCGGCGTATGCTTCCAGCGCCTCACGGGTATCCGGGGACAGGTGATCGACCACCCGCTGCGCATGCCGGTAAAGCCCCAGGGTCCGCATCAGTTTATCGGACTGAAGCCATTCAGGCCCGAGCACTTCGGCCAAACGGCCCGCCACCTTGCGCCGGAAAAGCTCCATTTGAAGCATCCGGTCCTGTGCCGTCGCATAACCTGCCCCGAAAAAGACGCCGGCGTTGCTGTCGGCATATACGTGGGCGATTCCCCACTGATCGCGGATGATCTCCACGCGTTCACTGCCTTGAACTGGGATGGCTGCAGTGGTCCACACGGCGATAGCAACCACGAGCAGCATGAACATAACGAGGGGGATGCAGACGCCGGTTTTCCCGTTTGGTATGGTAGATCCCAAAGCGGCTTCGCCCCTTTCAAATAAAGCCCTGCCGACAGGTGCCAAGCCTGCCCCCTGCCGTCTCCACAAGCCTCCCACTGATCACTTCGCTACCTACTCCCGGGCTCTGCGTAAAACCCATGCTGCCGCCTTCTCCTAGACTGCAACTTCACCCTTACCGCGCCTCTTGCATCAAGTGCTCACGAGGCCAAGCTCCTGAACTTCGATCTTGAATCCAGGTCGTCCAGTCGGGGCCCGTGATCATGTTCCTCAAGAACTGAACCCAACGGGCACGCTCAACATCACCAAGGTCCGCCGGATCTGACGCCGGTTCATGGATCTGCTCCCAGGGACTGGGCAGATTTCCAGCCAGAAGACCGCGTCGACAGGCCTCGAAGTGAGCCCAGAGGATGGAGAGAGCTAGGAAGTTCGGCTCAGCGCTAGGTCTGGTTCCCGGTGGCCGTGGCTGAACCTCTACCTGAACGTCTTCCGGACGGATGGGGGCGGGGGACGTTTTGGTGACCTGGAGGTATCGACGCATGGTGACGGTCGTTGACTTGGAAGAGCACAGAGGACACGTCTCGACCTCCTAGCAAGCGATGTGGACCGGTTGGCCGCCAAGGCGCCTGGAACGCTGGCTACCCCCGTGCACATTCCAACCAGCGCCTCGTGGTATACTGGGCCTGCACGTTCCGCCCTAAACTCGCGCCCAAAACTCCTGTGCCCGATCGGGAGGTGCCAAGTTGTGATCGGCGTTCAGGGAAGCGAGCCCCGAAGCGCCCCTGCTACACACTCCTCGCAGCAAACGACGCAGCCCTGGCGTCTGAAGCTGCAGGAAGCTCTCGAGAAGGCGGTTCACCAGATCGTCGAGGGATATGATCCCGAGAAGATTTTCGTCTTCGGATCGATGGCACGCGGCGATATCCATGCCCACAGCGACATCGACCTGCTCATCGTCAAGGAGACCGGTCGGAAATTCCTGGATCGGATCAGCGATGTTCTTACCGTCATCAGTGTGCCTGTCCCAGTAGATCCCATCGTGTACACGCCGGACGAGCTCCAGCGCTTGCAGGCCGAAAAACGGGATTTCACCGAAACGGTCATGAGGGAGGCCAAGCTTGTTTATGAGCGCAGGGGCAACCAATCAGAATCGAGTTGAAGCTGCAAGGTGGCTGAAAACCGCCGTAGCCGATCTCAAAGCGGCCCGATGGAATGCGCAAGGCGAGTTCTTCAACCTGGCCTGTTTCACGGCCCAACAAGCCGCCGAAAAGGCACTGAAAGCGTTGCTATTATCCACGGGCGAACGTGACGTACGCGGACACTCAGTGCTCAGTTTACTGGAAAGGGCAGTTACCCTCCGGCCTGAGCTCTCTGCTTTACGCGCCGACTGCCGCGTGCTTGACCGCTACTACATACCAACTCGCTATCCCGACGCCCTCCCCGAGGGAAGCCCGGTGGAGGCGTTCGGCTCTGAAGATGCCGAAGATGCTCTTCGCCGGTCGGAAAAAATCATAATAGCTGTACAAAAGGCCCTGGAGGAAGACGGTCACGCCTGGCCGACCTGTCCCGGTCGGTCTTGAGAAGAGCCTATTGCGGCGCTTGCCACCGCGTGCCTTGCTGCCTGGGCGGAAGCGGTCGACGGTCGCCTGGATCAGCGTCCGGCTGCCCTGCGTTCCCCTGCCGCCACCCGTACGAACTGCTCGGGCAGCCCCGGTTCGACAGTCCCTAGACACGGCAATGGCGCAAAGGCCCTTGGCAAGGGCGTTTGTCGGCATGAACCAAAGTGCGCGTGTAACTAGACCTGCGGTTTGGGGGCAGGCGTCACCTGGAAGACGCGGGGAGGCTCTTGGATCTTCAGCGCCTTGAAGATCTGGTGCTGCTCGGAAGTGATTTCAGTACGCTGGCGGACGCGCCCATCCGGACCGGCAAATTCCCCTATGTGCATGAGCTGTAGGTGGTTGCTAAGAGTGCGCCAGGTTTGGCCGGTCCGGTATTCCGCCACCCGGATTAGAAGCAGGGCAAGCCAGCAAAGCAGGACATGAGCCCGGATACGGTCCTCCAGGCGATGGTATACCGGCCGGAGGTCCAAG
>DUMU01000032.1 GCA_012839805.1 Bacillota bacterium
AGTCACCCGCCCATCCTTGACGCAGGTCGTGGACGGTCTGGAGGTCTCTCTCGCGTGCTTTTCGATCTGGCACATGCTGCCAGCCTTTAGACGATCGGGGGTTCGCCCACAGGTACTTGACAGACACGAGGCCATTTTGAACACTTGACGCGGTCGCTTGTTGCGATTTATCCTAACTACGAGAAGTCTCCAATAGCAGGAAGTTCAACCGAACTGGCGGCTAAGACGGCCCGCCTAACGGGGGTGGCCGGTCAGCCGGGCGGCGGGTCAGTGCTTTGCCCCCATCCCTTCGGAAAGTAGGTGCATGATGAAAGTCGAGGAAGTGCTGCGCAAGCTCAGGTCGAGGGGTGGGCGGATTACGCCGCAGCGGCGGGCGGTGGTAGGGCTCCTGGCGGGCGCGGGCAGGGCGCAAAGTGTTCCTGAACTGCACTCGGCGCTTCGGCAGACCTTCCCCGACATGTCGGCGGATACTGTCTACCGCATTGCTGAGTGCCTCGTGGAGATCGGGGCGGTCGAGGTTTTTCACGATCCTTCGCAGCGGGCGGACCGTTACGAGTGGGTGGACCGTCGCCACCACCACTTCGTCTGTCTGAATTGCGGTGAAGTGGTTTGCCTGCCCGAGTGCCCGGTTGATAAGGCAGCGGAGAGCATGCAGTTACCCGAAGGGTTCACCGTGGTCCGCCATGAGTACCAGGCGTTCGGTTACTGCAAGACGTGTCAGGGGGCGCGGTCGGCAAAGGTTGCAGACTCCGCTGAAGCGAGCGATGTACAGGAGCGCCCGAGCTCGCTGAAGTCCGAAGCGGCGGGGCCGAAGTCAAGGAGAGCGGCCCGAAAAGCCCCCGGGGTCGAGCGGAACGACGTCCGAAGGAGCAGCGTTCAGTAGAACGGTCTCCAATGCGACGGTGCCGGGTGAAACAGCGCCCGGCGGAGCTGCGCCAGGCGGAGCTGCGTCAGGCGAACCTGCGTCAGGCAGAGCGGCGCCCGGTGCAGCTGCGTCTGGTGAACCGGCGTCTGGAAGAGCCGCACCGACGGGAGCCGGCTCCAAGTGAGGAGAGCCGAAATGAAGATACCTTCCATAGTGACGAGGCTGAACCGAAAGAGATTGATAGCCATCGTTGCCGCCTCGGCAGTACAGCAAGTGGTCCGCATGCTGGCCGAGGCGGTCGGCGGGAAGCTGGTCACCCTCGACCCGCTGGGAGGGGCGGGGCTGGCCGGCCGTTCAACTTATGTCGAGTTGATGCGGTGGAACGCGCGCCGGCTGGCGCAAGCTGCTGCTCGCCTGCAACCCGTTCCACCCGGGAAATAGGCCAGGAGTTGACCTTCATGATCGATCTTGGACTCGAGTTACCGCGCTACTCCCACGATCGCTGCCCCGAGCCCCACCGGCCCATCCTCACGGTGGATCACGTCAGCCTGGTGCTGGGGGGACGCACGATCCTGGACGACGTTTCGTTCAAGCTCTGCCCGGGGGAGTTCGTGGCGGTGATCGGGCCGAACGGGGCCGGCAAGACCAGCTTGCTGCGGGTGATCGCAGGGCTGGAGAAGCGTTTCACCGGGCGGGTGGACCGGGGGGGCCTCCCGCCCGGCAGCATCAGCTACCTCCCGCAAATCCAGGCCTTTCATCGGGAACTCCCGATCACCGTGGCCGACCTCTTGTCCACCCGCCTGAGAGGCTCCCGGTCGCGGCGGCCCGTGCGGTCGCCTGCTCGCCCGCCGGCCGATTCGCCAGCTCATTCGCCTGCTCCTTCGGCGGCTCCTTCCCCTGCTCCTTCGCCATCTTCGCCCCCCCTCTCCTCGGCCCTTTTCGCCCCTGTGCGAGGGGAGGCGGCCCGGCTGATCTCGGCCGCCCTCGACCGGGTCGGCATGGCCGGGTTCGAACGCCGCCTATTCGGTGAACTCTCCGGCGGCCAGCAACAGCGGGTGCTGCTCGCCCGGGCCTTGCTCGGGCCGGTGCGCTTGCTCCTGCTCGATGAACCGGAAAGCGGCCTCGACCCCGATGCCCAGCACCAGTTCTACCAGCTGGTTCGCCAGGTGACCCGTGATGAACACCTCGCCTGCCTCGCAGTCTCTCACCAGCTGCACACCACCGCCCGCGCGGCCGACACCTGTTTGCTGCTGGACCGCAAGGTGCTGGCGGCCGGGCCGGCCGCGCAGATACTAGCACGTTTCGAGGAGCGTGGCTGAGTGACGAGCACGACGATTTTCAGGTTCCTCGTTGAACCGTTCAGTTATCCCTTTATGCTGCGGGCGCTCCTCGCGTCGCTGGGCATCGGCCTGCTCACCTCGATGGCCGGTTTTTTCGTCATCTACCGGCGTCTTGCCTTCGCCGGGCAGGGCATCGCCCACGCCATCTTCGGGGGTGTGGCCCTGGCCTTCGCCCTGGGTTTTTCGCCCTTACTTGGCGGTGCAGCCTTTGCCATTGCCATCGCCGTCGCCATTGCCGCCATCAGCCGCCACGGTTCGCTTTCCGAAGATGCTGCCATCGGCATCTTCTTCTCCGCGGCCATGGCCCTGGGCACGGTGCTGGTCGCCCGAACGCCCGGCTACGTCGACCTCTTCGGCTATCTTTTCGGCAACATCCTGGCCGTCACCCCGGCCGACCTTTGGACGCTCGTCGTCGCCGGCGGCCTCACCCTCGCCTTCTTCGTGCACTACTTCCACGACCTCGTGGCCGTCGCCTTCTCCCCTGAACTGGCCCAGGTCGACGGCAAGCCGGTCGCTTTCCTCGAGTACGGCCTTTTGATCGCCATCGCCGCCGTCGTCGTCCTCGCCGTTCGCATGGTGGGCATCGTCCTGGTCTCGGCTTTGCTCGTCATCCCGCCGGCCACGGCCCGGCTCCGGGCTCGGCACTACCCCGCTTTCCTCGCCCTCACGCTGGCCCTCAACCTCACGAGCAGCCTCGGCGGCCTCTTGCTTTCTTACTGGTTCGACTTACCCTCCGGCGGCACGATCGTGCTCCTCGCCACCACCCTCTTCCTCGCCGCCTTCGCCCGGCAGCACCTCACGTTCCGGCGGCACACCCGCACCTAGCGCCGCCGCGCGCCGGGAAGTGCGGGGCTTCATCGGTCGGATCCGGGAATCATAGAGGTTAAGGAGGCATGCGGGAGTTTTGAGTCCCGCACCTTTGAACCGTAAACCGGGCCACGGAGAGAGAAGCGCGAGTGCCAAGACGAACGGGCATGGATGGATCGGTAACGGGCACCGCCAGCGACCCGGAGCGAGCCGGCGAGGCGGCAAAAGCCGGCGAGCGTAAGGCGGCTATCGAGCCTGGAAGAGCCGGCAACCCGGCCGCGGTGGTCGCCCTCACCTACGTCGGAACTGTCGTCGGCGCCGGCTTCGCCTCGGGCCAGGAGGTATTGCAGTTCTTCACGGCCCAGGGCCGGCCCGGGCTCCTGGCCATGGTCCTCGCGGCCGGCCTCTTCGGCTGGGTCGGGGCGTCGATCATGCTGTACGGCCGCCGTTTCGGGGCTGAGTCACACCTTCCCGTAGTTCAGCACGTGGCCGGGGAGCGGACGAGGGCCGCGAGCCTCCTCGACGGGATCATAACCTTCTTCCTGCTGGGGACGACGGCGGCGATGGTGTCCGGCGCGGGTTCCATCGCCTCCGAACAGTTCGGGATCTCCCGGTGGCTGGGGGGCGGGCTGCTCGCCGCGGCGGCGGTACTGACGGTGCTGGCGGGAGTTCACCGGGTGATCGAGTCGATAAGTATCGTTGCCCCTTTCCTGCTCCTCTCCGTGCTGGGGCTGGCAGCCGCCGCCGTGGCTTTGAACCCCGACCCGCCCGCCGCCGTGTCGAGGATGTTTACCGTTTCGCCGCTTTCGGCCCCGGCCGCTCCCGATCGTGCCGGATTGCCTGCGGCCGACACCCCCCCCGGCGGACCGGTAGACGGGCCAGATGGGCCCGGCGGGATAACAGGGTCAGGCCTGACGGATAGGCCAGATAGGCTGGAACAGGGCGGCGGCCCGGGTGGTTCGGGCGGGTCGCCCACACTTCGTGAACTGTCTGCCATCAGTTCACTATTGCCCTATCTCGGAAGATGCGGGTGGCTGGTGGCGGGGCTCCTTTATGTCGCCTACAACCTGGTACTTTCGGTTTCGGTCCTCGCCCCGCTGGGCAAGGAGGCGCGCAGCCGGAACGCGGTGGTCGCCGGGGGATATCTGGGCGGCGCCGCCCTGATGCTGGGCGTTTTTGCCATCCAGAGCGCAATGCTCGCCCTGTTACCGGCAGGTGAACTCAGGGCGCTGGACATCCCAATGCTGGGCGTAGCGCGGCGGCTTTCGCCCGTCCTCGGCATCGCCTACTCCGCGGTGGTAATGGCCGAGGTGTACACCACGGCCGTGGCCAACCTGTACGGCTTTGCCGCCCGCCTCGTCGAAAGATCGTGGTCATGGCCGTGGCCACGGCCGTGGTCTCAGTCCCAGTCTTCACCATCGCCCGTTTCCCCGCCTTCGTCCCGCGCTGCGTCCCTGCCTTCGGCCTCCCCCGCGTCCCGGTCTTCGTCATCCCCACTCTCCCCCGTACCCCCGTCGAGGTTCTCACCCCCAACCCGGTTGGAGTCGTCATCCCGTTCCCGGTCGTCGTTGTCACACCGCTCCGGATCGTGGTCGTCAGACCACGCCGCGCCGTGGCTGTCAGACCGCTCCGCGTCGGGGCTGTCACGCCGATCCCGGTCGTCGCCCGGGCCGGTGTCAAGCCGCGGCGAAACTGCCCCGACCAGGCCATTTCGCCTGGTCGTGGCCGCGAGCGGCGTGGCCGCCGGCCTCGCCGCCGGTTTTGGATTCGCGCAGGTGGTCGGCACGCTCTACCCGCTCATGGGCCTCGCCGGCCTCGCCCTCGTGGCCCTCGTCATCCGGGCCCGGGTTCGGGAGGCCCTCTAGCTCCCCGTCCGCCCTGCCGGCAGGAGCAAGGGGGATCAAGTAAAACAGGACGAAGTAACGAGGAAGCAAGCGCAGGCAGGAGGAAGACGGTGGGCGGCGTAGAATCATGAAGGGTTGATATAACAATAGAAGGAGGGAGTGGCGTGTATAGCAAGACGATACGGGCACAGGCAGTGGTTGTGGCGATGACAATGGCCATGGTGGTCACGGCACCCATCATGGCCGACACACTTGCCCTGACCGTGACGCTCATCACCCCGCAGGCACAAGCGGCAGCGGCCCCGGTCAAGCTAGTTCTCTTTTCCCATTACGAGAAAGTACCGCCCATGATTGGGCTGTCCCAGGCCATCGACGAATGGAACAAGCTCCATCCTGATATCCGCGTTGAACATCAAATAGTTTCTTTTGATGGCACGTGGTACCAAAAACTGGCTACTCAGATCGCGGCCGGGCAGACGCCGGATATTCTCCACATCCCCAGCATCTACCTGGCGGATCTGGTGGGGCAGAACGTGCTCTCCCCGGTACCGGATTCGATCATCGAAAACGTCATCGAGCCCCATTACGTGCCGGGATCACTGGCCTTCACTCGCTACAAGGGAAAGACTTGGGGCATCCCCACCGAGTTCCAGCCGCGAGCGCTCGCCTACAACCTGGGCCTCTTCGAGAAGGCGGCCTTGCCGGATCGTTCACCTAAGGATTGGCAGGAACTCGTCACTTTCGCCCGCAAGCTAACCAGGCGGACCGCGGACGGCAACCTCGAGGTAGCCGGTTTTGGCCTTTGGACCGCCACCTGGGCCATCAACGGGTTCATGGGGGCGTACTTCGCCTTTGCCTGGTCCAACGGCGCCGACCCCTTTGCCGGCCCCGACAACACGCAGCTCAGCCTGACCTCCACCGCGTCGCAGGAGGCCGTCGAATTCCTGGCCGGGCTCAATCTCCGGGAAAAGGTTATGAGCCTCGCCACGACCGACTTTATCCGCGACAAGCTGGGGATGTACATCGCCTTCGGCCCCTGGGAGCGAGGCAACATGCTGGTACAAGAGGCAGGGGCCTGGTACCAGCAGAACGCCCGTAGCGGCTTGATCCCGCCCGGTAAGACCGGCAAGCCGGTAGCTCCCACCTTCGGGTGGATGTTCTCGGTCAGCTCCACCACCAAGGCCGCCAAGCAGGCCTGGGAGTTTCTCACCTGGCTGAACACGGAGGCGATCAACGGGACGACCCGCATGGGCACCGTCCTGGCCCAGCAGGGTTCGATCCCGGTTACGAGGAAGGACATGGAAGGGCAGGCGGTGGCCAAAGAGCCGTTTATGAAAGGGTTCATCCAGGCGCTGCTGGGGGGATTCGTGCGGCCCGACCCCATCCTTCCGCAACAGGATGCGACCATGGCCGTGGTGCACAAACACCTGATGCAAGCCCTGCGAGGGGAAAAGCCGGTGGGCAACGCCCTGGCCGATGCTGAGCAAGAAGTCAAGACACTCTGGCGGTCGAAGAAGTAAGCCCGTGCCCGGCCCGGGTGGTAACCGGGGTCTGATCCGGCCGGAGCCCGCCCGATCCGGGCCGGCTCCGGCCGGCGTCGCGAGCGGCCTCCCGCCGTGGCCGCCAAGCACCTCCACCGGGCGGGCGGGCCCGGCGCCAGAGCCGGTCGCCGGACCGGCCGCATAGCCGCTCTCGCCAGGGCAGCTTCAGAGCCTAAGTCGGAAGACGCGTACGTTTACGCCGTCGGCCGGCCGCTGGTCGAGAACCACCAGGGTTACCTCGCTCGTTCCGGCCCCCGCGGCCGTTGCCCGTGCCGTCACGACCGCCACTCCGGACGCTTCCGTGCGCACGCCGAGTTCACTGCGGGTGTAGGTAGCCAGGATCTCGCCCCCCGGCGAGAGGATGGTGAGCGCCGGTTCACCGTCATAGTGAACCACATACACCCGCCCCGCTTCATCCGCGGCCACGTGGAAAGGATGAGCGGGCAGATCAGCTAAAGGCACCGGCCGCCCGGAACAAGGGCAAATGGTGTATACCTTCGTTGAACCGAAATCCCCGACCACGATCCCGGCCCGGCTGCTGCTGGCCGGCTGCCGCAGGTCGCTACCCAGGGCTACGTACCCGCTTTCCCCCCAGGTCTCGTCCAAGACAAGCTCGCCCGGGGCAGTGAGCAGAAACCGGTATATGCCTACCCGCCCCTTGCGGTCGGTTACGTAGACGCGTCCTTCCTGGTCAAAGGTGATACCTTCCGGATCAACCAGCCCAAACGGCCGCAGGTCGTACTGCGCCACGGGTTTCAGCTCAGGATCGAAGACGTATAGCTCAGGAACTGTCCCCGGCGCCCATACCATGCCCCTGGCGTCGACCGCCACCGCCTTTCCCCAGGCGTCCGGGTTGAGGGCGGCCAGATCCGCTCGAGCCAGGATCTTTCCGGTAGAGAGATCCACTTTCCAGAGCGCCTTGTCCTGAATCCCGGCCACGTACAGGACCAGGCCCTGGTAAGGCCCACCGGCCGCCCCGGGCCGGCCGGGCGTTCCGGACTCGCCCATGGACGCCGCCACCAGGCAAACTCCCCGGGCGCTCGCCCCCGGCGAGGCTACCGCATAGGCGGCCACCGGCTCGAGCTGCGGGCTCGCCACCACCTCCGCCGCCGGTGCGGCGAGTAGGCCGGCCAATGCGATCCCCCAGGTCAGTGCGGCCACCACCAGCTCCGCCTTGGAGGTGTTCGTCCTCAGTATCGCTTTCGTCTTCACCTGCAAGCCCCCTTTCGAATGAGCACCTTCTACTTCCCTGCTTCCCGGGCAATTCCTCCCTTGCCAGCACCGGGTGGCCGACCCGGCCTGAACCACCAGCCCTGCCGGCTATTTCCCCGCTTCTCTTACCGGTGCGCCCGGCCGCCGGGTAACCGGCAAGACCGGCGGGAGTGACCGCCCTCGGTGGCGCTGGGAGCGGGGTTGCTCAGCAGGAAGTCCACGGGAAAACATAGTAAGCTGGAACCGGGCTGGAGCTGGTAAAGCACCGAGCTGGAGCTGCCAGGCGCAGGCGAGGTGACAGCCAGGCAAAATCCGGCGGACGGGTGAAGAACGAGAATGGAGATGGGTGAAAGACGAATGCCAACAGGTGAAGAAGAACTACGCCTGCCTCCGTCCCCCGGCGAGCTCCCGCGGCCACGACCCATTCTGCTGAGGGAAGATGCGCTGGTCATCCTGGACCAGACGGCTTTGCCACTGGTGGAACGGTATTTGGAACTGCGTACCCCGCAGGAGGTTCACCGGGCGATCCGGGAGCTCAAGGTGCGGGGTGCGCCCGCCATCGGCATCGCGGCGGCATACGGGCTCTACCTGGGGCTAAGGGGATGGATCGGGGAAACGGCACCGGGCGGGCAGGAGGTACCCTTCCCCGGCCAAGGGCCGGCATCGGACCGGCAGCCCGGCCGCGCGGACGAAGTGCTGGCCAGGGCCGAGGCGATTGCCGCGTTCCTGCGCACGGCCCGCCCCACCGCCGTGAACCCGGCCTGGGCTCTCGACCAGGTGCTCGGGGCCATGCGCCAAGCGGCAACGGAAGCCGCGGCGGCCGGTCCGGCCGGCGGTGACGCGGTGGACCGTGACCCGGCCGTTCGCGCCCTCGTCGCGGCCGCCCGTCGCCGGGCCGAGGAACTCCTGGCCGAGGACGACGCCGTCTGCCTTGCCATCGGCCGTTATGGCCTCGAACTATTACGGCAGCGGCTGCAACCGCGGCTACATCATCAGCCCGGCGCTACCGGCGAAGGGCGACCACGCCCGCTCGGGGTTCTCACGCACTGCAACGCCGGGGGGCTCGCCACGGCCGGATGGGGAACTGCCCTGGCCGTCATTTACCTGGCCCATGCCGCCGGCCTTCCCGTCCACGTGTACGCTGACGAGACCCGCCCGGTGCTCCAGGGCGCCCGCCTGACCGCCTGGGAACTGCAACAGGCCGGCGTCCCGGTCACGCTCATCTGTGACAACATGGCCGCCGCCCTCATGGCCCAGAGCAAAGTGGACGTGGTGATCGTCGGCGCGGACCGGGTCGCGGCCAACGGCGATGTGGCGAACAAGATCGGCACTTACGGCGTCGCCGTCCTCGCGCGCCACCACGACATCCCCTTTTACGTCGCCGCCCCCACCTCTTCTATCGATCTTTCGCTTCCGAACGGTGCCGCGATCCCGATCGAAGAACGTTCACCCGAAGAAGTGACCACGATCCAGGGGCATCCCATCGCCCCGCCCGGAATCGACGTCTGGAATCCCGCCTTCGACGTCACCCCGGCCGAACTGGTCTCCGCTTTCATTACCGAGCACGGCGTCGTCTATCCGCCGTTCCCCGGCGGCCTGCAGAAGGTGGTGGCAGCTGCAGGTTCGGGTCCGGCTCGCTTGCGCCCGTAGCACATGTAGTGTATGCTACCCTACAGCAACTGCAGCAGCTCGGGCCGCGGGAGAAACGGAAGGACAGGTTCCGCCGCGGCGCAGCGTTGGCGTCGAAACACCGTGGCGAGGAAAGGGATGGCCGGGAAGAACTCTACCCCTAATCCTCCTGGTAGCTTTGGGGAATGGCTGCGACAGGCGCGTCGTTCACGGGGGCTCAGCTTGCGGGCGCTGGGGGCAGCGCTGCAGGTACATTACGTGTACCTCAGCCAACTGGAACGAGGGGTGGAGCGCCCTTCGGAGCAGATGGTTCACCGGCTGGCCGCCTTTTTCGGTCACCCCGATCCTCACCAGTTGCTGCTCCTGGCCGGCAAGCTGCCCGGCCCGGTGCGGGAAGCACTCCAGCGCCTGCTGCAGGAGAACTCGGGCGGAGCACAGGCCGTGCTTCGCCGGCTCATGGGGGGAGAACCTGCGGCCATGTCACGAGAGACGGTGCTGGCAGCCTGGCGGGAAGAGGCCCGCCGCCAGTGGATGTTCCACATTCACGACACGGTAAGGGCTTTGCAGGAACTCGAAAGCTACAAAGATGGCGGCTCGGACCGTCCCGGCTCGCCCGATCGGGGCCCGGCCGAGCAGGGCCCGGCCCAGCGGGTCTCGGCAGCACCCGGCCTGGCCGAACGGGGCTCGGCCGCGCCGGCTCTAGCCGAGATGGAAGCGATGGTCCGGGAAGGGCAACGCTACTTCGATGCCGATGAACCCGGGAAGCTTTGGCGGCAGATCGCCCGGATCCGGCATGCCCTGCGCCAGCACTTCGGCTATGCCACCTTCGCCCCCCTGCTAGGCCAGGGAGTGGCCGAAGACGATGCCTCCCTCATTGAACGGATGGAACGGCTGGACGAGGTGCAAAACCCCGAGCGGCCCAGTTCGTGGGAGGGTTTGCGCCGCGTGGTCCCGGCCTGGCCCGCGGACGAAGAGCAGGCCGTCGGCCGGCCGGCGGCGGCGCCGCCCGGCCTGGACCTTGCCGAATACCGGGACCGGACTCTTGCCGGCTGGCTTGGCAAGCTGATCGGGGGCGCGCTGGGCACGCCGGTGGAAGGCTGGCCTGCCGGCAAGATCGCCGCCGAATACGCTGAGATCCGCGGCTACCTGCGGCCCCCCGACACGTTCAACGACGATACCACTTACGAACTGGCCTTCCTGGCCGCCATGGAACGGACCGGAGGCAACCCGACCAGCATCGACCTGGGACTCGAGTGGGTGGAGCGGATACCCGTGGCCTGTACCGCCGAAGAGATGGCACTCCGGAACCTCCAGCAGGGAATCCTGCCGCCTCTCTCCGCCTGGCTGAACAACCCCTACGCCGAATGGATCGGCGCCCAAATGCGGGGAGAGGTCATGGGCTTCGTCGCCCCGAACCAGCCCGAGCGGGCCGCAGCACTGGCCTGGCGGGACGCCCGCATCTCGCACCTGCGGGAGGGCATGTACGGAGAGGTGTTCAACGCCGTAATGGTCAGCCTGGCTTACGCCAGAAAGCCCCTGCGTGAACTGATTGAAGAAGCGCTCCGTTTCGTACCCCCCCGGAGTCTCTTCGCCCGGGCGGTCCGGGAGACGATGGCAGCCTGCGAAGAGGCCCGGGCACAAGCCCACGCGCAGCCACCGGCCCAGGCGGACCAGGCGTGGAGGCAAGCGCTGGCAGCCGTCGAGGATCGATGGGTGAAGCGGTACCACTGGGTTCACACTCTCGCCAGCATCCCGGCGGTGATCATCGGGCTGTGGTTTGGCGTCGGCCCCGGGTATTACGATAGTACCGCTCCGAGACCCAGCCCCGGCCCTGACGCCCGGGAGGCTTTCACCCGGACCATCACCATTACCACCATGTGCGGCGGCGACGCTGACTGCACCGCCGGCCAGGCGGGAGCCATCGCGGGGGTGATGCTGGGCTCGCAGGCCATCGGGCCGGAATGGCGCGACCCCCTGGGCGACGTTATGGAAAGCTGGGTATGGGGAATGGAACGGCTCCGCCTCGAAGAACTGGTCGAACGCACCTGCCGTTGGGGCTGGCCTGCCCGGGCTGCCGACAAGACTTGATGCCCGAGCGGCCTGGCCGGCCGGACTGCCAGGCTGGCCGGGCCGTCCCAGCAGGCGGCCGGCAAGGCTTGAAGGCTTGACGCCGAGCCCGGCGGGACATATCATCCGGGCGTATCATCCCGGAGCGCCGTCGTACTGAACGGGCCGGCCCTACGGGGCATCAAAGAAAGGAGCCATACCTTTTGCGGCGGATCGAAGCGGCAACGGTAACCGAGACGGTGGCCAGACTCTGCCGCGAAGCCAATCTGCACCTGGGATCGGACATGCTCGAGGCGCTGAGACGTGCCGCCGGCGAACGGGAAGAGTCCCCCATCGGCCGCAGCATCCTCGACCAGATCGTTGCCAACGCCGAACTTGCTCCGGTCGAAGGGCTGCCCATCTGCCAGGACACCGGTATCGCCGTAGTGATGGTGGAAATCGGGCAGGATGTTCACATAGAAGACAGTTGTGCTTCGACCGCCAGCCTCAGCTCTCTGGAACGGGCCATCCAGGAAGGAGTGCGCCGGGGATACACCGGGGGCTACTTGCGGGCCTCTGTGGTCGATGATCCTTTTTTGCGCCGTAACACGGCGGACAACACACCGGCCGTAGTTCATTACCGGATCGTGCCGGGGGACCGGCTGCGCATCGTGGTGCTGCCGAAGGGGGCCGGAGCCGAGAACATGAGCGCGGTGCGCATGCTGGCGCCGTCGGACGGCCTGGACGGTGTGCTCGACTTCGTGGTCGAGGTGGTCGACCGGGCCGGGCCCAATGCCTGCCCGCCCCTGGTGGTGGGCGTCGGCGTGGGCGGCACCATGGAGAAGGCGGCTCTCCTCGCCAAAGAGGCGTTGCTGCGCCAGCCCGTCGGGCGGCCCAACCCCAAGCCGCATCTGGCAGCCGTCGAGGCCGAGCTCTTGCGGCGCATCAACGATCTGGGAATCGGCCCGCAGGGACTGGGGGGAAGGGTGACGGCGCTGGCCGTTCACCTGGAAACGTATCCGTGCCATATCGCCAGCTTGCCGGTGGCGGTCAATTTGCAGTGTCATGCCAACCGGCACCGGGAGGCCGTCTTATGAACGACCGGCGGGACGACCGGCCCCCATTCATGCTTGCTCCGCCCGTTCCGCCCACTCCGCCAGCTCCCCCCGCGCCGCCAGCTCCGCCCGCGCCGCCAGCTCCGCTCGCTGCGCGCGCCGGCCCTGCCGTGGAGCCAGCCGGCGAAGTGGTCGAGCTGCATGCGCCGCTGCGGCCGGAAGATGTCGACCGGCTGCGTGCCGGCATGCGGGTGCTGCTCACGGGTGAACTGTATGCGGCCCGTGACGCCGCCCATGCCCGCCTGTACGAGCTGCTGACCGCTGCGCCGCCGGGGGCCGGCACCCCCACCCCTGCCACCCCCGGCCTGCCTTTTGACCTGCGGGGAGCGGTAGTTTACTACGTGGGCCCGACGCCGCCACCACCCGGGCGGGTGATCGGCTCCGCCGGCCCGACCACGGCCGGGCGCATGGACCGTTTCACGCCGGCGCTAATCCGGGCCGGAATACGGGGGATGATCGGAAAGGGTTCACGATCGGCAGCGGTAAAGCAGGCGATGCAGCAGTACGGGGCGGTTTATTTCGCCGCGGTGGGTGGCGCGGGAGTGCTCCTCGCCCGGCACATCAAGGAAGTAGAGACGATCGCTTATGAGGACCTCGGCCCTGAGGCCATTCGACGCCTGTGGGTAGAAAAGTTCCCGGTGATAGTGGCCATCGACCGCTACGGCAGCGACCTCTACGCGATGGCCCGCTCTGCATGGCGTTCACGTGGTGAAAACCGGGCCGGAGGATCATGACTCCACTCGGAATGGATCGCAGGAGGGCTTAGGCACGATGAAGGGACAGGATGAGAAGAACCAGACGAAACCCGACGTATCCCGCCCCGGTCAACTGGCACTTCAGCTGCACCCGTACTACCGTGGCAAGATCGAGGTCAACCCGCGCTGCGTGGTCCGCGATATGGACGATTTCTCCATCTGGTACACTCCAGGAGTCGCCGAGCCCTGTCTGGAAATCCAAAAGGACAAAGGCAAAGTTTATGACTATACCTGGAAATGGAATGCCATCGCGGTAGTATCGGACGGCACTCGCGTCCTCGGCCTGGGCGACATCGGCCCGGAGGCGGCGCTGCCGGTCATGGAGGGCAAGGCCCTGCTCTTCAAGTACCTGGGCGGGGTGGACGCCGTGCCCATCTGCCTGGGTACGAAGGATCCGGACGAGTTCATCCGCACGGTCAAGCTGCTCGAGCCCTCCTTTGGCGGCATCAATCTCGAGGATATCGCCCAGCCCAAATGCTTCCGGATCCTCGACACCCTGCGGGCGGAGATGGAGATTCCGGTCTGGCATGATGACCAGCAGGGAACCGCTACCGTTACCCTGGCCGGCCTGATGGGAGCCCTCCGGGTCACCGGCCGCCAGCTTCCTGATGTACGCATCGCGATCATAGGGGCGGGCGCGGCCAGCCTTGCCTGTGCCCGCCTGATCCTGGCCGCCGGCGCCGACCCGGGCCGGATGGTGCTATGCGATTCGCAAGGGATCCTCAACCGTGACCGCGAGGAGCTCGCCGCGACCCACCCTCAGAAATGGGAGATGGCCCGGAAAACCAACGCCGATGGACGCCAGGGCCATATTCCGGAGGCCATGGCCGGTGCCGACGTCGTTATCGCCTTGTCAAAGCAAGGCCCGGGGACAATCCTACCCGAATGGGTGCGGGCCATGGCCGCCGACCCCATTGTCTTCGCCTGCGCCAACCCCGTCCCGGAGATCTGGCCGTGGGAGGCCAAAGCGGCCGGAGCAGCAGTGGTCGCCACCGCCCGTTCCGACTTTCCCAACCAGGTGAACAATTCGCTCGGTTTCCCCAGCATCTTCCGGGGCGCGCTCGATGTGCGGGCCCGCACCATCACTGACGAGATGTGCATCGCCGCCGCCGCTGAACTTGCTGCTTACGCGGCCGAGAAGGGTCTTTCCGCAGATTACATCCTGCCGACCATGGAAGAGTGGGACGTATACCCGCGGGTCGCGGCCGCCGTCGGGATCAAGGCCGTCCAGCAGGGCATAGCCCGGCTCAACCGCACCCGGGAGGAACTCCTCCAGAGCGCCAGGCAGCTGATCGGCAAAGCCCGCCAGGCGACCCGGTTGCTAATGCAGGAGCACATCATCCCGCCCGTGCCCACGGCCTGAACCGCTACTAAGGCGTCAGCATCAAGGCGTCAGGCCACGCCGCCACTGGCGTGGCCTGACGCCGCCCGAACCCCGCCGTGACTTCTTTTCAGCTCCGGCGATTACTTCTCAACACGTACATTGTCTATGGCGAACATATAGTCGCCAACGTCGCCCACGACGAACATGAAGTTAAGCCCGTTCACTTCCCCTTTGTCGACCAGAACCGAGGTGTACGCCCATCCCGTAGCCGCCGACTTCCAGAAAGGTTTGTTGAACGGAATGTACACGTCACGATTCCAGCCCGGGTCGAGGGTAATGGCAGCATACTCCTTCCAATCCCAGTTGGCAGTCTGAATGGCCACGATCAGGTCGACGCTATCCTCGAGGGGGTTGTAGACGTCGACATACAGCCCGGTCAGATCCGACCAGTTGGCCCCCCGGGTTAAGAACTGCACCATGACCCGCTTTTGCTCCTTGGTAGCGGTCATGAACACCTGCAATGCCCTCTGTCCCTGGCTGACCAGTTGCGGATCAGAAGTGAGCGCTAACTTAGTGCCGGCCTCCTTCACCACCCAGTCCGGTAGCGACCCATCGGCTGCCACACCCAGCTGCTCGAAGTCGGCCAGTACTACCTGTTCGGCCCGGGCCGTCCCCGCTACTGCCACTACGAGAAACAGCCCTGTCACTGCCAGCGACGCCAGTTTCGCCAGTCTTAGCATTTTGATTCTCTCCTTTCTTGGCTTGGTGCGATCAGTCCGGACCGCCCTGGGAGGCGATGAAAGCTTCCAGAACCTGCTGAGCCTTGTTCAGCACGTTCTCAGGCGTGTCCTTCTGGTGGATTCCGTTCCAAAAGGCATCGTGAACTTCTTGTTGAATCCTTGCCAGGTACTTCGAGGTGAAATTGGTGCCTGCGCCCGGCGAACCTACCTGCTGGATGGCCACCCGGAAGCGCCGATCACTGAGGAGCTTCTGGCTCTGAGCCGCTTTGATCACAGGCGAGATGTTCCATACCTTATCGGCGACGTCCCGGGAGAGTTCCGCCTGGTTGAACCAGGCCACGAACTTCAGCGCCGCCAGCGGCTGCTTGGCACCGAAGGGTACGTACCACGTGTTGCCGAAAACCCAGGCCGGACGGGGACGGGAGGGATCGGCAGTAGGAGCAGGAGCAACGGCAAAACTGACTTTGCCCTGCGTCTCCTGCAGGTAGAACCTGATCTTCCACTCGCCGTCGATCCGCATCACCAGCCGGCCGTCGGCAAAATAGTCGACGTTCCCGCCGTTTTCGGCGTCCCCCGACAGAAAGGACTCCACGTTCGCGAGGCCGTAACGGTTCATGTAGTTGGCTTGCCAGCGCAGGGCAGCCAGGACTTGCGGGCTGTTTACGGCCAGTTTGCCGTTCTGATAGATGTTGGCCCCAAATGCCCAGCTCCAGAAGAACTCGTGCCCTTGCCACGACCAGGGAACCCACCCCATGCGTGTTAGCTTGCGATCCCCGCCAAACTGAGTGAGCTTGTAGGCGACTTCGTCGATTTCCGCGATGGTCGAAGGAGGCTTAGTGGAGTCAAGGCCTGCCTCGTCAAAGAGACGATCGTTGTAGAAGAGAAGGTTAACATTGAGCATCTCCGGGATGCCGTACACCTTGCCCTGGTACATGTTAGCCCGCCAGGCCGCCGGGAAATAGTCGCTGGGATCGATTCCGGCCTCCTTCAGCCAACGATCGATTGGTTGGATCACGTTCGCTGCTCCCAGGGAGCCCGCTTGCTCTGATCCCCAGTAGAGTACAAGATCGGGTGCTTTACCGGTAGCTACGGCAATGGCCAACTTTCCGTTGGGTATTCCTCCTCCTTCCACATATACCGGCTTGATCTCTATTTCGTTCTGGAGCTGGTTGAACTCCTTGGTACGCGCCACGAGCAATTCCCCGTCGAAATCCTGCCACGGGTACCAGACGGTAACGACAGTCTTGGCTTCCAGTATCTGTCCGGTCGGAACCAACCAGCTAACCAACAGCACCGCACCGAAACAAAGCATCATCTTCTGTAAGATAGTCCTGGCTGACGTCTTATCCGAGAAAGACCGTAAACCCACTATGTTCTACCCCCTCTCTCAACTGTTTTTTCCGAGACTTACTGACCAGATGACCTTGCAGCAGCGTCCCTCACCCCCCCCTTCCGGCCGAGCGTGGTGCCGTGCTACTCAGGCCGGATGGCGGCAGCCACATCCCGGCCGAAGCTCGGAAGCTCAAGGATAAGAGTCCCGGCCCCCCCTTCGACCGTCACCGTCGTCTCTCGAATCGGCCGCCCTTCGACGGTGTCCCACCACAGAACCCGGTAGCGGCCGGGGGCCAGTCCGCCCAGCTCAAGCCAGAGCCCGCTTACCGGCTGCGGCTCGTATCCTTGCTTCATCTCGGCCCACGTGGCACGGGCATCCCGCACCCAAAGTACTGTCACCCCGTTTTGCCCCTTCTCCCCGTACGCCTCGATCCGCCGCCCGGCCGGCACGCCGTTCACACGGGCCGTGAAAGGTTCTCCGGCCAGCGAACCCGCCCCGATACGGGCCACGAACTCGCTTACCGGCCGGAAATGATAGTAGAGGTCATTCGGGTGAACGTAATTGTCCCACCACCACGTCATGGCGGAAGCAGCGGCTCCGCTGACCGTGCTGGCCCAGAGGATATCGTGCAGATGAAAACCCCGGGGATCCTGTGCCGAAGGTGCCGACCAATCGAGCCCGTATTCGGCAGTGAAGGTTGGTTTGGCAAACTTGCGCTTCTCCCGGTCCCTCTGCAGGATGGACTTGGCCGGGTCCTGGTCGCCCCAGGGCGGTTGACCATAGAAATGGGTCATGGTGAAGTCCATCCCGGGTAGACTCCAAATTGAAGCTTCCCGCCGGTAGTTGGAGAAACTGGTCGAAATCAGATGGTCGAAGGGATCGAGTGCCCGCAAGACTTCGGCCATCTCACGATGCCAGGCCGTCACCGCGTCTTGATCGTAGTCGTCGGTCAGATCCACCTCGTTCCAGAACTCCCAAGCCAGGAGGTTCGTCGCATAACCCCAGCGTGCCACTATGTACCGCAGGCGTTGAACGAAGAGGTCCTTGGCCTGGGCATCGGTAAAGAAGCCGGCCGGCCGCGCCAGCGGACCACCGTTGCGGGCGTTGTAAGGATTCTTGTCCCATTCCGGGTTCACCCGGGCGCTCAGCTGGCCGTGGTTGTTGAGAACCAGAATGATCTTGATACCCATCTCGTCGGCCTTTTCAAACAGCCAGTCGAGCTGGTAGGCACGATCCTGCCGGAAAAGATAGTTGCCCAGCCCGTCAGGGCCGTCCCACTCAATCCCGAATGCCCACGAACACATCCAGACCCGAATTAGGTTCCCGCCGTTCTCCGCCAAGCGGGTCAACCAGCCGTCATAATCTCCGGTCTTCCGGCTTCCGTACCAGCCCATGTTTTCGCCAATGCCCCAGAAAGGCTCGCCATTGTCGAAAGCAAATCCCCGCGGGTTATCTTTGCTTACCCGGATGAACCCGGGACGGTCGCTGGTCGTCACCTCAAACTGGCCCGGACTGCTCGTGGCCTCACCGCCGACCGTCTTCACCGAAACGACGTAGCGCCAGCTTCCGACCTCGTCGGGCGTGAACCGGATCTCCCAGCGGGCGCGGCCGGGAAGGGAGAGCCACTCAACCTCCCCGGGGGCACTTTGGCGACTGTAGGGGAGCATAAAGAAGCCGGGCACACGAATCTCGCGCCCGGAGGGGGCGGTGAATACACCCTGCAGATCAACCTGGTCGGGATCGAAGGGGTTGTCATACTCGGCCTCAAGGTCTACATCAAGCTTTAGCAGCGAATAGAGGGGAACGGAGGTAGAATTCGGTTTTACGGATCGGAGCTGCGGGCGCAACGCTTCTGCAGCCTGAACTCTGGAAGCGGTGAATGGCAGAGAGATTGCCACTACCGCCAGGAAGACCGAAAGCACAGATCCAAACCCATTCGGCAGCCACGCACCCACCAAACGCTCCACGGCTAACCTCACTCCTCCCGATCGGCAGCCACTGCCGAAGCAGCAACCACCGGCATTCCCGGGGCGTGCCCCGTCGTTTCCCGCACTACGAGCCGTACCGGCACGACCACCCTGCTGCCAGCCCAGCTCCCCAGTGCCCCGTCCTCCTCACCGTCCGGTCCTTCCCCCGTCAACCGTGCCAGCGCCAGCTGGCTGAGAGCCCAGATGCGGTGCAGCGCCTCCCTACCGATCGCCCGCCGGTCCACCCTGGCCGTGGTGAGGGCCGGAGTCAGCCGCCCGCTGGTCGTGATGTCATCAAAGCCCGAGACCGACAAAGATTCGGGTATCCTTACCCCGAGCTCCGCGGCCCGGCGGAGAACTCCCATGGCCATCATGTCATTGCCGCAGAGAATGGCGGTCGCTCCGCTCGCCAGGGCCTGGGGTAGGGTCTCGTAACCACCTTCGAAGGTCGGGGCCGCGTCGATGATGTGAATATCATTAGTTGCAAGACCCGCTTCGTAGAGCGCCGCTTGGAATCCCAGCGTGCGTTCCCAGGAAGCGGCCGAAGGCAGCGCCTGGCGCAAGATACAGACCCGCCGGTGACCCAAACCGGCCACGTGCACTCCGAGTTCCCGCGCCCCACCGATGTTGTCGCTGACGACTGCGTCACAGGGAAGATCGTTGACGTAATGGTCGCACAAGACAACCGGAACGCCCAGGCGGGCAAGGACCGGAATCCAGGGAATGTAGCCGTCACGGGGTTGATACCCAAGCCAGACGATTCCCCGGCCGAACAGGCGGGGTAGCGCGCGACGGCGATCAGCCCGAACGATCTCCCCCGAGGTGGTCCGCTTCCAGTCAATCCCCGGAACGATGTGGTGAAGGAGTGCCGGAAGATCGTCGTCTGACGCGATGATTTCGATCGAGAGACGGTAGCTCAGAACCTGGCTAGCCTCCGAGATCCCCGCTATCAACTCCAAATAGAACGGGTTGTCCGCCAGGTTCTGCAGGAACGGATTGTTGCGAGCATCAATGATGAGCGTGATTGCTAATCCGGACCCCGGCGGCCGTTTCATTTCGTTCACCTGTTGCAGCTGAGCCGGGATGTTCAGCTGCTGCCCGGCGCGCCCGGGCGGGACGGCGCCTGTCTGCCGCCCGGCTTCTCCCGACAGCCGGACTCCCGGCTGCCCCGGAGTACCGGCCGGCGGCACGAAGCCCAGCTGTTGCGCCAGGTGGACGATGCGTTCCCGGGTCTGCTCGCTCACCCCTTCCTTGCCCGCGAGCGCCCGGTAGACGGTGGAAGGTGCCACCCCGGCGATGGCCGCTATATTCCGCAACGTGACCCGATCGGCTATTTTCTCCAACCCGCTAACTCCTCCCGCCTGCCAACATTTCTTGAACCGTCCGCACCAGCCGGTTGATGGCCGTCCCCTTCAAATCGTGTCCGCGCCCTCCGGCCCGCTCCAGAACCTTTACCGGCACCACCCAGTGCACCCTTCCCGGAAAGAGGTCGAAATGGTCGTCGTAGGGAAGCCGGGCGGGACCGTTTATCCCTGCACCCCACAGCGCTGGTAGACCGTCCACCTTCACATCCCAGGCAAAGCTGTCACTTACCATCCCCACCCGGTCGTTGTGCACCACCGGCCGGATTTCCGGTGCGGCCGGCAGTTGAAGCTCGCCCCACGGGACCGCAAACTCCCGAGCCTGCAAGCCCCAACGGGGCTGCCCACCGGCCCCGGCACCGATCTCGTCGTCCATCCCGGTGCCGATCCCGATTCCGCTGTTGATGTCGCTACCGAGACCCATATCCAGCTCTGCGTATACGGCCCCGGCCGCTGCCTGCACCGGATCGGCGGGCGGCGTTACCGGGTCGCCCAGGCGCCGGCTGCTCAAGGGCGCGATCTCCACCGTCTCTTCCACCAGCTGCGGCTCCCGATCATGGAATCCCCACCAGCCGTAACGTAGCCGGCCCCGTACCGGCCGGCGCAGCAGGTTCACGCCGTATAGTTCGAACCAATCTACCCGGTCATAAGTGCCCCCTCCGCCGCGGCGACGGACCTTGCGCCACACCAGCGACACCGGCTGGAAAAGGCGGCGAAGCACGAAAAAGAGTGCCTTCGGGCGGCCGTAATAATCCACCGGCGTCCAGCCCGTCTCCGGCCAAGCGTCGTCCCACATCCACATTAGCGAACCGCTGCAATCCCAAAGCCGCCGGCGGTAGTGGCCGAACGCATAGCGTAGCACTTCCGCCTGCATTAACTGCCCGAGGCGCACCCAGTCCGCGAGCGCCAGCCGGTCCAAAGCCTCACCGGCCACCCGCAACTCAGTCTCGCCCGTGCCTTTATCACCCGCCTTACCGTCGAGCAGAGCGGCGCGAACCCCCGGTCCGAAGAAGTGCGCCAGGAGTCTCCGGCGTACCATTGCATCTTCCGATGGATGGACGTGCTCCCGCAGCTCTGGAACCCGACTCAGCAGTTCACCGTAGGCAAGGTCGGCCGGCGGCCGTTGGCCCGCCAGCAACCGCAAGGCCGGCACCGCCTGGCACAGGGTCTCCACATCTGCCGGTCCGATCGAGCCAAATTCGCTGCAGAACCCGCCCGGATCGCGGCCGTAATCCTTCTCGTAGTCCACCCGCGGATACCAGCTATGGGTATCACCCTGCCAGGGGTTATCCGGTTCAACACCGGGCAGGGACATGGGAGAGGAGGCAAGATACGGCCGGCCGGGATCGAGACGTGCGCATACTCCCGCCAGCACCTCCTCGAACAACCGCTGCCCGGGGTATGAACGGACGTCCGCCGCCGGCAAGCCGGGCAAACCTTCTGAGCCGTGGGAAACGGTCGCCTCCGGGTCGACGGGCCTGCCATGCTTCCAGTGCCCCCAGGCCATGGTCGCAATCTCGTTGTTGCCCGCCCAGACGGCGATGCACGGATGGTGGCGTAACCTCCGGACGACCTCCTCGGCTTCGGCTTCCACCTCCGCCCGGAACTCTGCATCGAAGTCGGGGTAGTAGCCACACGCGAACATGAATTCCTGCCAAACCAGGACTCCCAGTTCATCACAGAGGTCGTAGAAGATGGGATGTTCGTAGATCCCGCCGCCCCAGACTCGCAGCATGTTGCAACCGGCATCCACCGCCCGTTCCAGCAAGAACCGGTACTTCTCGGGCGTGACCCGGGCGGGCAGGCAGTCGGCCGGTACCCAGTTGCCCCCCTGGGCAAAGACCGGGACGCCATTTACGAAGAAGGTGAACGTAGTCGCTTCGTCCGCCGGCCCGCCCTGGACCTCCTCATCCGTGTCGGGCATCACCATGGGCCGGGGCGTCTGCCACAACTCGATGCGGCGGAAACCGTAGCGGAGGCGCACTTCGTCAAGGATGGTGGCAGAGCCACTCGTAGCCTCTCCGTCACCGGCGGCCTGCGGCATCGTCACGGTCAGCTTCAGTTCATAAAGGAAGGGAGTACCCAGCGGGCGGGGCCACCAGGGCCAAACTTGGGGCAACTGCATACGGATGCCCAGGCGATTGCGGCCTGGAAAAAGTCGCCGGCGAAACACCTGCGACCGTCCCGAACCGTCCCCGTTCCCGTCTCCGTCCCCGTCCCCGGCACCCGGGCGCCCGGCCGCCGAACTTTCAGAGCTCCCCGGCATTCCGGGCTTCGCGAGCAGAGTCCAGCTGGCAGTCACGAGGACATCGGTAAAGCCGGGCAGGGTGGAGTCCACCTCTGCCTCAAGATAGACGGTAGCAGGTACGGGGCGGTCGGCCGGCAACGGGCCGGGTGGCAGAACCTCTTGCACGTGAACGTTGCGCAACACGATAGGTTCTAGCAGTTCCAACCGGACGGGCCGCCAGATTCCACAGCTGGCGAGGCGAGGCGCCCAGTCCCATCCGAACCCGAACTGCGCCCGGCGCAGCCATAACCGCCTCAAGTCCTCCTGGTTCCAAGAACGGGCCAGTCGCCGGAGAGATTTGTCATGCACACCCTCCAGGCCGGCACTCACCTGCACCGCCAGGGTGTTCTCGCCGGTTTTCAGCTTGTCCGTTACGAGGAAGCGGAACGTACGGAACATATTGGCGACCCGGCCTAGCGGCTGGCCGTTCAACCAGATACGGGCCTCCGTATCGATGCCTTCGAATACCAGTTCCGCACCGCCGGCCCGAGCAAGTTTCACCTCTTCCGCGGCGAGGTTGAAGGAGCACAGGTACCACCATTCCTCCTGCTCCACCCACTCCAAGTCGGCGAAATTGCGCCCCTCCATCGGCTCAGGAATGATACCGGCCCGCAACAGGTCAAGGTGAACATCACCCGGCACCCGAGCCTCGATCCACTTCTCCCGGGTCTTTACCCAACGACCGGAGGCGGTATCTACGGCCTCTTGGCCGGCCGCCGGGAAACCGGCCCAGCGCTGCTCCTGAGCTTGCCGCGCCGTCCACCGGGGAAAACCGGCAGTCTCCCCTCGCCCCGGACGACAGTGGGTGACCCACCAATCTGCAATTGGGCCCTCCGCCGCCGGGGCTACCGGATCGCTACCCAGATTCACGACCTTGCGCATCGTTCCTCTCCTTACTCACTTGGCTTGGCGGATTGAGCCTACCGCGGTTGCATTGCGCAATCACTCTACTCTTGTTTCGCTACCGGCCCCCGACTTCCTCCCCGAATCAACGCGATTCCTAACAGGAAATTGCTGCCATCAGCTTTGGAGCTAGGGCGCGATGAGGCCATCAGCGTGCCGGGCCGGCCGGTTCAGGTCTCCGGAGAGCCCGGAGGATTCGAAAGGCGTTCGGTGTATCTGGTCAAACCACGACCGGACTCACAGCCCCGGTCACAGTCCTGCCTCCGGGATCACCTTGCGCGCCACGGACACAACAAAGATAGCCGACTCAATGGCTTGCTTAGCATCCTCTTCGGTGTACTCTTCCGTCGGGATGAAGTCGATGTCGCCATAGAATGAGAACTCCCGTTCCTTGCGGAGCTTTTTCGATATTTCGGCCAGGCGATCGACATCGGCAGCCACGTCAGGGTCAAAGCGGTCGCGGAACTCCTGTAGCAATCCACCTACGTCATGTTGCTTTGGAGGGTCAACTCCAACCTGTCTCAGCATACCCTTGAGGGCCAACTCAACGATCTCCTGGGCCTCTCTGACTACGTCCGAGTAATCCTCTTCGGCCAAAAGCAGGTCGAGCACTTTCAGTCGCTTCATGGCCTTGATGAGATAGCTTTGGGCCAAAGATCGCTTTACCACAGATTGACCTCCTCCCCCGGCCGGAAGTCTGGTTTGAGGTCCCAAAACCAAGCGTTACCCCGGACGACTTTGCGGGCCCCCAATTGTTGCAGCCGCTCGGTAAGCTTGCGGAGCAACTCAGCCAAGAAACCTGCCCGGTCGTACACCAAAACAGCGTCCGTGGTCATGTCCAAGAAGAGCAACGAGCCTTGCTCTGCCTCTTCAGGCGTCTTGATCACAGGAGAAAGAGCAACATTGATACCCTCTTCTTCGAGAGCTTGCAAAAGGGGACCCAGTTCTTCTTCCACCCGGGCAAACTGGGCCATACGTCCCATCCGCCCTGGCGGAAGATCGCGGGCCACGATTAGCAAGTCCAAATCGGAGTCAGGCCGGGCCGTACCTCGGGCGACAGAGCCGTAGATTGCCAGGGTTACCAAAGATGGCCCGTATACCTTCTTGCACGCCTCTAGAAGTTCGGTAACCAGACCCTGATAGCGCCGCTGAGGAGGAAGCACCGGGCGAGAGGACTCCTCCGGGGCCGGACCGGCTCGTTGACGGGCACCGGCCGGATCGGACGGCCCGGATGGGGGGGCCGGGACATCCTTATCCGGTAGCACGGGTTCTTCCCCCTTTCTCTCGCCAAGGCCCAGATGTAGCATCGCCACCCGCGTTCAAGTCAGCCACGGGTGGTCAGCCACGGGCCTCAACCGGAGGCGAACGGCGGGCGTCGAAATAGCGGCAGGAAGGATGGTGGAAGACCAGAGCGCTCACCGAAGCCTCAGGGTCCATCATGTAGCCGTCGCTTTTGTCATGGCCCCCGCCCTCGGATCCATTACCTCCATGGTCACCAGCTCCCCGACCGTCAACCCCCTGAATGCCGGCCCGTTGACCACCATCACCTTGCTCACTGCCCGTTCGCTCACCATCAGCTTCGTAGCTGCCGGGTCCGACTAAGGTCACGCCGATTTCCTCGGGGCGGAGCAACAGAAAGAGCTCGCGTTGTTGCGAGAGATCCGGGCAGGCAGGATAACCGAAGGAGTACCGCCGCCCGCGGTATCTGGCTTGGAACCGGTCTTTCATGGTCAGGGCCGGGTCATCGGGAAAGCCCCAGGCGGCACGAATTCTGGCGTGAAGCCATTCGGCAGCGGCTTCGGCGGCCTCCAGGGCAAGGGCCTGCAGAGCGTAGCTGCGCAAAAGCTCCCCCTGCTCCCGGAAATGCTCGGCCGCTTCTCGCACTCCCTCCCCGGCCGTAACCACGAACAGGCAGATGCTGTCCCGAACCCGGGCGCCCGCCGCCGGGGCGGCAGATCCGGTGGCAGCTGCGGCTGGAGCTCCGGCCGCAGCCCCGGCCGGAACTTCGCCCAAGGGGGCAACGTAGTCCGCCAGGCACAGGCCGTCCGGATAGGGCTGGCGGGGGAAGGTGAAGACGGCTACCGGTTCACCAGCCTCTAGCGGTTCACCAGCCTCCACGGGCTCGCCCGCCGCCGGCCGGGCGGGCGGTAGCCGCCGAATGGGGTCGAACAGATAGATCCGGTTGCCGCTGCTCGCCGCCCGGAAGAACTGCCAAACCGCATGAACACGCAGGAAACCCTCCCGCCGGCACCGGTCCTTAAGCTCCTCGACCAGTTGCTTAAGGCTTGCAGCTTTGATGTCTCCCTCGGCCAGAGCACGGTCGAAGTTGCGACGCAGGCCCAGATGGCGGTTATATAGCATCACCGGGTTGATAAATGCCCAGATCTCGTCCAAATCGATATTGCGGAGAACGTGGCGCTCAAAGTCCGGCGGTTCTGGCAGCTCTTCGGGCGGCAGAATTGGAACCAATCGCGATCGTGATTCCGTAACGGTACCGGACGTGTCGGACGTGACGGAAGTAGCGGAAGTGACCGAAGTGGCGGAAGTAGCGGAAGCACAACCTGCAGGTTCACTCACCGGGGCAGTGATAATGGTGTTTGTGGCCGGTGCCGAGGAGCGGGCCTTGCTCAATAGCCGGCTGGCAATCTCCAGGCCCTTCATAGCGTCCTCGGCATAGGCCACCACTCCCCGGTACACCGGGGCGATCCGCCGCCGGACAAAACTTTCGTTCAACGCTGCTCCGCCCACCAGCAGCGGTACATCGATTCCCGCCCGGGCTAGCTCTTCGGCGGTGACAACCATCTGTTCGGCGGACTTGACGAGCAGCCCCGAAAGGCCGATCAGGTCGGGCCGGTGTTCCCGCACCGCCTCGATCAGCCGGGCAGGGGCAACTTTCGTCCCCAGGTCGATCACCTGGTAGCCGTTGTTGCTGAAGATGATGCTGACCAGGTTCTTGCCGATATCGTGAACATCCCCCTTCACCGTGGCCAGCACTATCTTCCCTCGCACCGCCAGGCCGGCGGGCCGGGCAACGCTTGTTGCCGCCGTGCCGCCGCCGGCACGGTATTCCTCAGCGCCGGCGCCCGCTTCCCCGCCCTGCTCTATGAACGGCCGCAAGTAAGCGACCGCCGCCTTCATCACTTCCGCGCTCTGCAGCACCTCGGCCACGATCAGCTGGTTCTGGGCGAAGAGTTTCCCTACTCGCGACATCCCCTCCATGAGAGGTCCGTTGATAATGTCAAGGGGCCTTGCCCCTGTCTTCAGCTTGCGTTCCAGATCCTCGATCAGCCCGTCTTTGGTGCCTTCCACCACGTAGCGGGTTAACCGTTCATCCAGCAAATCCGGTAAACCCGGCGAATCTGCTGAACTTGTTGAACTCGCCACCTTCGCCGAACCTGCCGAACTTGCCAAACTCGCCGAACTTGCCGCACCGCCGGGTAATCTGGCTGCCACCGTCCGTGATTCTCCGGCCTGCCGGCGGAAGTAATCGGCAAAGCGGGCGATGGCGGCGGACAGCCGTTCCCCATCGGTTTCGAACAAAACTTCCTCGGCAAGCTTCCTTTCCGCTTCCGAAAGGCTGGGAAAGCGCGGCAGGCGTTCGGTATTCACGATGGCAAAGTCCAGGCCGGCCTGAACGGCGTGATACAGGAAGACCGAGTTTACTACCTCCCGCCCGGCCGGCGGTAACCCGAAGGAGACGTTACTTATCCCCAGGATGGTCTTACTGAACGGAAATTCGCTCTTCAGCAACCTGATGGCCTCGATAGTCTCCCGCGCCGCACCGCTGTACTCGGGATCGCCACTCGCGCAAGGGAAAGTCAGAGGATCGAAGATGATATCTTGCGGAGCAACGCCGTATCGGTGAGTAAGCAGTTCATATGAACGGCGAGCCACGGCTAGCTTCCGCTCCCGAGTTATCGCCATCCCTTGCTCGTCGATAGTGCCCACCACTAAAGCCGCGCCGAAGCGGCGGGCCAGGGGAACAATCTCCCGGAAACGTTCCTCGCCGTTCTC
The DNA here is from genome assembly GCA_012839805.1 of Bacillota bacterium. GTDB lineage: Bacteria > Bacillota > Limnochordia > Limnochordales > DUMU01 > DUMU01. The sequence continues at coordinate 27,084 of DUMU01000032.1, forward strand.
CAGGTTGATCGAATTGATGATGGACTTGCCCTGGCAGTAGGTGAGCGCTCGTTCGATGACCCGAGGATTGGTAGAATCGATCATGAGCGGGACACGAACCCGGTTTACCACCTCGGCGAGAAAGCGTTCCATGTCGGCCAGCTCGTCGCGGTCCGGGTCAGAACCGGCCAGGCAAATGTCGATCACCTGTGCCCCCCCGCGCACCTGGCGGCGGGCGATATCGGCCGCCTCTTCGAACTTGCCGGCCTTGATCAGTTCACGGAATTCACGGGAGCCGACCACGTTCGTCCGTTCACCCACCAGGATGGGACGGGTCGTCTCGTCGACCTCCAGGGGTTCGATACCCGAGAGGCGGGTAACGGCCGCGGCCGCGGCCGTCGCCCCTGCGGCAGTCACTGCCGCCGCCGGCGCCAGTACCCGGTGCTCCCGATCCGGCCTGCGGGGCAGGCGTTCCCCCGGCCTGCGGGGCAAGCGGCCCGGCACGAGGGCGGCCAGCGCCCGGATGTGGGCCGGGTTCGTTCCGCAGCAGCCGCCGATCAGGTTGACCCAGCCCTCGTCGATGAACCGGTTCATCACCCGGGCCATCATCTCCGGCGTCTCCCGGTACTCGCCGTGCTCGTCGGGGAGGCCGGCGTTGGGCACGCACGCCACCGGCACTCTTGCCATCTCGGCCATGGTCCGCAGATGGTCGGTCATGAGTTCCGGGCCGGTCCCGCAGTTTAAGCCGATGTAGAGCAGGTCGGCATGCTCGAGGCTGATGACGAAGGCTTCGACGTTCTGGCCGGCGAGCATCGTTCCCCGCGGCTCGACGGTGGCCGAGACGGCCACCGGAATCGGTTCGCCCAGCTCCCGGGCGAGGCGGTCGATGGCGACGAGTCCGGCCTTGACGTTGCGGGTGTCATGGGCTGTCTCCAGGAGCAGGTAGTCAACGCCCCCCTCGACCAGGGCCTTCGCCTGCTCGTAGTAGTTGGCGACCAGTTCGTCGAAGGTAATGTCCCCGATCACCGAGAGGGAACGGGTGGTCGGCCCCATCGACCCGGCTACGAAGCGGGGCTTGTCCGGCGTACGAGCTGTAAAGGCATCGGCCGCCTCCCGGGCGAGGCGCGCGGCCGCGTAGTTTATGGCGGGTGCCTGTTCACCCAGGCCGTATTCGCTCAGCACGAGACGAGTTCCACCGAAGCTGTTCGTCTCGATGATGTCCGCCCCGGCCTCGAGGTAACTCACATGGATCTCCCGGATCACCTCCGGCCGGAACAGGTTAACCGCCTCGTTACACCCCTCGAACTGCTTACCCCCGAAGGCCTCGGGCGGCAGACGGCGGCGCTGGATCTCGGTCCCCATCGCCCCGTCGATGATGAGGAGGCGCTCGCGCAAGGCGCTCTCAAGCTGCTCCCGCCGGGCTTGCCGCACCAGCGGCAACTGCTCGCCCGGCTGCGTAAGGTGCGGCGCCTGGTCCACCTGCTCGCTTCTTCCGCCCGGTGTCGTTTCCATGTCCACTGCCTCCACTCTGTTGCCTCCGCTCTGCTGCCGGTTGCTGCCCTCGGTGGCTGGGAGTCGTTTGAATAGTCACTCATACCCAGCGTAGACCAAACGCCTGAGCCCGGCAAGCGTAGGACTACCTGCGGCGCCGCGACCCCTGCGCCTCCCTGCCGGCTGCGAGCTGGCCTTTTGCTGCAAGAAATCCACCCGGGTCTATGATTGGACTGAGTCTATGTGGACCCCGATGTATTGGACGAACCATGCGCACCATGCACGAACGCCGGCATAGCACGTTCAGTCCGAGCAGCACGGACGGCGGGGGCAGCACGTTCAGCACGGGCCGTTGCCGCCGAGCCATGTTTACCATTGGCCGATGCCGGCTGCCAGGCCCACTCGATGCCAATGGCTTCGGCGAGTCCACGGTCGAGGGCGAAGAGGTCGGCCCGGGAGAGCTGCCGGAGCGAGTCCTTGCCGAGGCTTCGTAAACCCTGAGCCATTTCTTCCGTGGCAGACTTGAGATAGAGGTAGAGGGAACGGGCTCCTTCTTCGATGTCGAACTTGCTCTTCTGCTCGCCGGTATAGTAGCTCACCCCGGTAGGAGGTTCCCAGGGCAGCGAATGCATCACCTGCAGATGGGTGACGGCGAAAACCGGAATGGTGCCGAGGTAGCAAGCGTCGGCCCCCAGGGCGAGTGCCTTCAGGAAGTGGCCGGGGGTGAAGAGGCCACCCCCTATGATCAGCGAAACTCGATCCCGAATCCCGTGGCGCTCGAGGTGGCGTACCGCCCGGACCAGGGCCGGCAGGGTAGGTAAGCCAAAGTCATCCTGCAGCAGCGGAGGTGACGTGGCGGTTCCGGCTTCGGCCCCATCCAGGGCGATGACATCGACCCCCGCCTGAAGCACAAAATCCAGGTCCGACTCGAGGTCCTGGCACGCAGCGAGTTTGACACCGACGGGCACGCCGCCGGTAACCCGGCGGAGCCAGTTCACCCAGCTGCGAAAACGCTCGACCGACTCGGTCTCCGGGCGACGCGCGTAGATCGTGGCGGGGGTCCCCGGCGCTTGTCTCATCAAATACGCCACCTCCGGGCCAATCCGGTTGGCCGGATCGGTGAACCCGGTACCGCCTCCCCATGCCCCCTGACCCAGCGCGATTTCCACCATGTCCGCCTGGCGCAGCGTGGCCGGATCATCGTTCCAAAAGCCCCGGCTCACCTGAACGATGAGCTGCCGGGCAGCTCGCCGTTCCTCCGGAAGTAGCGGGCCGGCCCCGGTGTTGGTAGCGGTACCCGCCATACTCGCCCCCCGGGCCAGGGCAATCTTTACCTGCCGGCTCAAGCCGATGCCGTAGGCCATACCCGAGATGATGAGTGGAATCTGCAGGCGCAACGGACGGACCGCGGCCGGCCCGATGGTAACGCTGAGATCGACGGGGACGGCCGCATCGAGGGGACGGTGGCGCGGGGCTCCCGCTCCGCCGTACCGGCCTGCCTCGCCCCAGCCGAGCTGGCGGCCCCGGAAAAGCAGCCGGTCAAAGTCGGAAAAGCGCCGGGCTGAACCGAACGGGCGTTCCAGGGGCTTACCCGTCTGCGCCCGCAAGGTGGTTTCCACGATCGTCTCCGGCCCGACTCGCTTGATGGCGGTCAGCATGTACCCGAGGTTATGCGGGTAAGGTTCAGAAAGAAGGGTGCGCAACAACTTGTTGAACTGCCGGCGAACCAGCTCTCTCCCCGCCCACCCCGCTCCCCGGGCCGTAAGGTAAAAGACGGCCGGAAGGGCGATGAGGCCGGCCGGTACCCACCCGGAAAAAGCATTCCAAAAGGAGCGCTGCCGCGAGCGCCGGTTGAAAGGCCAGATCGTGGCCACCGGAGACCCTCCTGCCGGCAGCAGCCAACCTCCGTCTCGCCGGCGACGCCTCGCCGGCCGACCCCGGCCTGCCCGCTACGGCGGGTTGCCTGCGCCACCGCCTGCTGCCCGCAGCTAGTATGCCCTTTAGCTACCCGTTCCGACGAAGAGCAGGGCTGGGTGTTCGAGGTAACGGGTTAGATCCTGCAGGAAACGCAAGGCGTCTGCACCGTCGACGACCCGGTGATCGAAGGTAAGCACCAGGTTGAGCACCTGACCCACCACGACCTGGTCGGCCCGGACGATCGGGCGCTTTTCGATCCGGTGAGCGGCCAGTATGGCCACCTCCGGGTGGCGGATAATGGGAACGGACCAGACGCCGCCCAGGGGGCCGACATTGGAAATGGTAAAGGTCCCGCCCTGCATTTCCTGGTATTCTAGCCGCTGCTCCCGGGCGGAGCCGGCCAAGCGGTCGATCTCCCGGGCCAGGCCAAAGAGGTCGAAACGGTCGGCCGCCTTGATCACGGGGACGAGGAGCCCCGCCGGGGTGTCCGTGGCAATGCCGATGTTGAACTCGTTGTGGATCACGATTTCCTGGTTCTCGTCATCCAGGCTCGAGTTGAGGTAGGGGTGGGCCTGCAAAGCCTTGACGGTGGCCATGACGATGAAAGGCAGGTAGGTGAGGCGCATGCCCAGGGCCTGGGCCTGAGGCTTGAGCAGTTCACGCAGGTCGACGAGCTCGCTGACCTCGACCTCGTCCATGACGGCGGCGTGGGGCGCGGTGTAGAAGGAACGGGCCATGTTGAGAGCCGTGGCCCGGCGGATGCCCCGCAAAGGTACCCGGTCCGGAACGATGCCCCGGGCCTCGGCGGCGCGCAGGACGTCGGGCTGCGTGACGCGGCCCTCCGGCCCCGAACCCCGGACCGAGCCCAACTCGACGCCCAGGCCACGGGCCAACCGCCGGACATACGGCAATGCTCCGGCCCCCGGGCCAGGCTGATCCCCCGACGCCGCACGCCCCGGATCGGCCGCCGGAGGCTCCGAAAGTCCTCGCCCAGACGCGGCAAGTTGCGGACCTGGCGGGGCGGGCGCCGGGGCGGCCGCATCGTCCTCGATTTCGAAGGCGATTAGGACCGCTCCGACCGGAACGACGTCGCCCTCCTCGACCAACCGTTCTACCACCCGCCCCGACACCGGAGAAGGGATCTCGGCAATCGCCTTGTCCGTCTCCACCTCAGCTACCACCTGGTCTTCCTTGACCCGGTCTCCCACCTCGACCCGCCAGGAAACCAGTTCGGCCTCTTGAATGCCTTCGCCGAGATCCGGAAGACGCAGTTCAAACCGCCTCCGGTCTGAGCCTGAAGTTACCAAGTGTACCAGTCCTTTCCGCCGATCACGATCCGTACCGCTCCAGTTAGCCCCGCATGGCCTGCTGCAGCGCGGCGAGCACACGGTTCACCGAAGGAAGCTGCTCCTCTTCCCGAGCCGCAAGCGGCACGGGGATATCCCAACCTGCTACCAGCACCGGCGGTGCTTCCAGGAAATACAGAACCTCCTGGGCGGCCCGGCTGATGATCTCGCTGCCCAAGCCGGCGGTTCGCCAGGCCTCCTGAACCACCACCAGCCGCCCGGTCCTGCGCACCGACCCGAGCACCGTCTCCTCGTCCCAGGGTTTCAGGCTGCGAAGATCGATGACTTCAGGCAGCGCCCAGCCTGCCCCGGCGGCCTGTTCGGCCGCCGCCAGCGCCGTATGGAGGGCTGCACCCCAGCTCACCACGGTAACGTCCGTGCCCGCCCGCACGATCCGTGCCTTGCCAATGGGCACGGTATACCACTCATCGGGAACTAACTGCTTCACCGCCCGGTAGACCCGCTTGGGTTCAAAGAAGATTACCGGGTCGTCTTGTTCCAGCGCTGCCAGGAGCAGTCCTTTAGCGTCGTAGGGGGTGGCCGGTATCACGACCTGCAGCCCCGGCATGTGGGCGAAAAGGGCTTCGGGGGCTTCGGAATGGTGTTCAGGAGCACGCACCCCGCCGCCGTGGGGAATGCGGAGTACCACCGGCGCGCGGAAGCGACCTCGTGACCGGTTACGTATCCGGGCCAGCTGGGTTACGATCTGGTCGAAAGCGAGATAGGCAAACCCCTCGAACTGGATCTCGGCCACGGGGCGCAGGGCCGCGCCCGCCGCCATGCCCAGCGCCGCACCGACGATCCCGGACTCGGCAAGCGGGGTATCGAGCACCCGGTTGGCCCCGAACTCCTGCCACAGCCCTTCCGTCACCCGGAATACCCCGCCGTTCCTGCCCACGTCCTGGCCCAAGATCACAACCCGGGGGTCACGGCGCATGGCCAAGCGCAGCGCGTCGTTGATCGCCTCCACCAGCGTCCGCTCCCGTGCGGGGCCGGGCCGGTCGCCTGCCCTGCCGTTTAGCCGGCCGTTTAGCCTGCTGCGGGAGTTTGCCGGTACCGGTCGCTCCGGTAGTCCCGTATGCCCCAGGAACCTGGAAGAGCCGGGCTGCTCAGCCTGGCGGGAGAGCCCGGGTCGCCCCCCGGCGTGCTCTTCCTGCTGTCGTACCAGGTAATCGGGCTTCCGGGCAAAAACGAAGTCGAAGATGTCCCGGCCGGCCTCCCGGCGAGCCTCCTCAGCAGCCTGTTCACCAGGCTCTTTCGGTGGGGCGACGCGACGCGCATACTCTTCGGCCGCTGCCACCTCTCTCTGAACCTCCCGCTGCGCCTCCTCCCTCGCTGCTTCTTCGTCGGCGTCGGACCAGAGCTTCTGGGCTTCAAGGAAGCGCCGCAACCGCAGGATCGGATCCCGCTCTTCCCGCCATACCCGTTCCTCTTCTGAACTGCGGTATCGCCGGGGATCATCCGCGGTCGTATGCGGCCCCAGGCGGTAGGTCACCGCCTCGATCAGGGTCGGGCCCTGGCCGGCCCGAGCCCGTTCCAGCGCCCGGCGGACGGCGGCATAGACTGCGAAAACGTCGTTGCCGTCTACCAGTTCGCCGGGGAAACCGTAGGCCAGCGCTTTCTGGGCCAGGGTGGGGCTCGCGGTTTGGCGGGAGCAGGCCATGCTGATGGCGTATTGGTTGTTCTGGCAAAAGAACACCACCGGAGCGCGGTAGACACCGGCGAAGTTCAGCGCCTCGTGGAAGTCGCCCTCCGAAGTCGCTCCGTCGCCGAAGTAGACCAGGACCACCGGTGACCCGAACTCCGACTCACGCTCACGCCGCCCCCCCTGCTCCTGGCCGAGCTCTAACTCGTGCCCGGCCCCCAGCTCCCGCCCGAGCTCGAGCCCGCGCCCCACGTCCAGCCCCAGCTCCCGCCGGAGTTTAAGCCCGATGGCGGCACCAACCGCGTGGGGGATCTGGTCGCCGATGGAGACCGCCATGCTGAAGACGTTCACTCCTGATGGAATGCGGTTACCCTCTTCGTGGCCCATCCAATAAAGCAGGTTGTATCTCAAAGGCAGCCCGTGGATGCGAACGGCCAGCGGTTCACGAAAAGAAGGAAAGAGCCAGTCATCCCGGCGGAGCGCGTAGGCGCTCCCGGCCTGCGCCGCTTCCTGCCCGAGCAGCGGTGGATACGTCCCCATTCTACCCTGGCGCTGCAGGTTGATCGCCTTCTGGTCGAAAAGCCGCCCGAGCAACATGAACCGGTAAAGCTGCCGCCAGTCCTCGGGCTCGAGTTCCTCAGGCAGCTGCCCTACGAGCTCCCCCGCCGGGCTCAGCACTTGCCCGAATCCCCGGCCTGCGAAGTGCCCTGCTTCCGCACCGTTCATCCAGCCGGTGCCAGCCTCATTCCCGGCGGCGGCCGCACTCCCCGCATCCGCTGCTACACTCCTGGTGCTGAGCGTACTTCCACCGTGTCCGGCCTGACCGGTTGACGCGCGTGTTCCATCCCCGCCCGGCCCCACGCTATCCGTCGCCATTCTCTCACCCCCGGCCTTTATGACCAGGTAATAAACCCAGCTGCCAACTTGCTCCGCCATCATTCTACTGCTCCCGACGCCGGGGGAAGAAGACCTGATCACATTCTCGCTAATTTTTTGTCTCTTTGGCCGGCACTCCTCGTTGAGGTATGCCACGTTGAGGTATGCCACGCGCTCTTCTTCGCCCTCTTCTCCGCACCGGGGCTCGCTGGTGCATTTTGCACCATCACCTGGCGGTTTCGATGGTGAAACATGCGCCATCGACCTGACCGCGGCCCCCGCGACCTCCGCAGCGCATGCCCACCGGCGAAGCTCACTTCATCTTCCGGATGATGGCCGACCAGGCCTCGTCAATGTCGGCTAGTGCCTGCGGCACGCTCTTGCGGTTGCCCCACATATCGGCGAAGATCGGGATCATCACCCGGTCAAAGTCCGGCCAGCCGTGGATCACGTGGTCCACCGACTCCCGGCCGTACCGCTGTGCTCCCTCCATGGCAGCCAGTACCTGCTGAGCCGTCATCGTACCCGACAGAGTCGCCAGTTTGCGGATATAGTTCACCAGCGCCGATTTGCGCGCCGGCGGCAGGAAGATCATGTCGGAAAAGCTCGTCATCACTTCTTTACTGGTTACGAACTTGACGAACTTCCAGGCCGCCTCTTTGTTCTTAGTCGCGCTGGAGATCATCCACGGGTCGGTGTAAATGATGGTGGCCGGGTCGACCGATGCTCCTCGCGGTACCGGCGCCATACCCCAGCTGAAGCTCCTTTTCTCTTCCCGCCCGAGCAGCCCCCAGGGCCCTGCCCCCAGCATCAGCCCTGCCTGCCCGTTGTAGAAGTATTGCGACGGGCTGATAGCCCCTTCGGGGTTGGGAGCTACCTTATGCTTCCATACGAGGTCCACCGCACTCTGGTAGGCCTTAACGTTTTCCGGCGAGTTGATGGTGGTCCGGTTGGGCTTCCCGGTCCGGTAGGTTTCTTCGTCGAACCAGTCGCCACCGAACATCCAGGGGTAAGCCACATCCATAATGCTCCAGTGAACGGCGCTCACTCCCGCCTGCTTGAGCTGCCCGTCCGCCCCCGGAATCGTCATCTTCTGGGCGAACTGGAGCATCCTGTCCCACGTCCAGGAACGATCATCCCAGCTCAGCGGCGGCCTCGGCAACCCTGCCTGGTCGATTAGCCCGGTGTTATAGAAAACGAAACTCCCCGCGCTTATGAACGGAATTCCCCAGATATGCTTGCCGTCCTGGTACGCCCGCCAGGCAGCCGGCATGAAGTCCTCAATCTGGAGTTCTTCCTTGTCTCGAGCCACCAGGGGAGCGAGGTCGAGCAGCCATCCGTTCTCCACGTAAGTACGCACTGCTCCGCCCTCGTCCCAGACATCAGGAGGGTTACCCGTGGCCCACAAGGTGAACAGTTTGTCCCGATAGGTACTTCCGGCACTGGTGATAACCTCGACGTCAATGTCGGGGTTTTTCCGTTCAAAGTCCTGAACCACCTGTTCATACCACTTGACCTTCATGGGGTTGCCGGCGTCGACATACAGGGTGATCTTGGTCTTCGCCGCCACCGTTGCGCCCGCCCCCGGAATCCCCATCGCCGGCCCCAAGAGACTCGATATAACGGCGGTGGCCACGGCTACGACTACGGCAACTCCCCGCCCTGCAAACCCCACGCCACGCTTTCGATGACCCGCCCGGCATCTTAGCACCCTTTCGCCGCCGGCCGCTTCCAGCACCATGTTGCCATCCGCTCCTTCCAGTACCATCTCGACGTTGGCCCCTTTCCCCCGTTACGGCCGCAGAGTGCCCGCACCCTCCTCCTCGCTTTCCCCGCCGGCCCGCCGGCGCGGCCTGCCGAACCCGTGACGGGGGATCGGAACTATGCTCCACCATTCTTTTCGCCGCGCCCTCCCGATCTCCTGTTCCGCCTCCATCTTCCCGTGGTGGCACGGGCGGTCGACGGCCCGTTTCCGGTCCCCTGGCACAGGTCATACGAGCCGTGCAGCGCGGGTCCTCCGCTGTGTACGCCGGCAGATCGAGGGACATCCAACGAACAGCGAACGGCCGGCACCTGCGCAGCATCATCAAAACCGCGCAGACGTGCCGGCCCGGGTAGGTGGGGCGACCGTGGGTGTTGGCCCTGTCCGGGCCAGGTTGGGGTGAGCGACCGGTGCCGGGCTGGTAGCACCTGCTGCTACACGCCCCCTAATTGCTTCTCGGCCGTGTTGGGGGGAGGCCGACGGTTCGCCCCGGCCATTCTATGCTTCCACCCAGGAGAGGGGATTCCTGCCTGCTTCGCTACCGGTGCGTTTCGAAGGCGGCGAGTCGTTCCGGCCCCAACCGGGGCCGGGCAAGTCCAGGATCATTCACGTTCAATTTGGGTCGAAATTCCTCGTTTTTCGTACCACCGCGCCACCAGTGATTCGGCAACCCCTTAACCACCCCTACCGGCCGGTGCTGCCGATTCCGCCCTGGCGCCGGCTCAGGGTGGACGCCTTCTCGGCTGCCAACTCTGCTTCCGCATCAACTCGCCGGAAAGGCTGGAAGATCGCCTGCGCGACCCGTTCACCCTTTTGAACCGTGAACGCCTTTTTCCCCGTATTCACGACTCCAATCATGATGTGACCGTCGTTTTCCGGATTGCCATAGTAGTCGGAGTCGATGATGCCGACGCCATTTACCAGCGCGAGCCCGTGGCGAAAGGCCAGGCTGCTACGGATGTAGATGCCGAGGAATTCATCCTCCGGCATGAACGCCTTAAGACCCGTGGGGATAACCGCCCGTTCCCCCGGGGGTATGGTCACCGTCTCGGCCGCCTCCAGGTCATACCCGGCCGACCCCGGTGTCCGGCGCTCGGGCAACCGGATCCCCTTCCCCTCCCAGCCCTTAGCGATGGCGAAGCCCCGCCGGCCCTCGCCGGAATAGCCCGCTCCCTGCTCCGCTCCCTGCTGCATGCTTGTCCTCCTCTGAATCATGCTCAACCGTCCTGTCGATCCCCGTCGCCCTTCACTAAGTCCTCGCCCGCTGCCGCCCCTCCCAGTTCCCTGGCGCCCGCCGGTTCGATCCGCCGGCTGCCACAGTGGCGGCAACGGCGAACTTCGCTCCAGCCTGCGCCCATCTTTCCCAAGCCACCGCCCCTGCCCCGTCCCCAACCCGGCCCCCTGCCTCCAGGCCGGGCCTCATCGGAAACGGCGAAAAGGTGGCCACACTCACGACACCGGAAAGCTTCCTCTCGTCGAACGAAAGGCCCACCACCGATCCGGATGGCTTTCCCCTGCACCAGCGCCTCGGCCACCTTGGCCCGCGCCGCCACCAGCACCCGCCGGAAGGTGGTCCTGGCCACCCCCATGCGGGCCGCCGCCTCTTCCTGCTCGAGCCCCTCCAGATCCTTGAGACGGATGGCTTCCAGTTCATCCAGGCTCAGCTCTATCTCCTCCAGGTTGGGACGGGGCACGCCGGCCGGTTTGAAGAAGGTAACGGCCGGAACGTAGTCCACGATGCGGCGAATCGGCGGACGGGGCATGGGCGTCGCCTCCTGTCGGAATCATACGGAATCATACGCCATGGTGCCCCGCCCGCCAAGCGGCGGGTGGGCTCAGCGGCCCAGCTCGCTTAGCATGGTGATCAGGGTCCGGGCATGGCCATATTCGTCACCCAGGATAGAGAGGAGGATAAGTCTCTTCTCCGTGCTAGGTGAAAGTCGCGCTAGCACCGCGTAATCGCAGACGGCGTCCAGTTCGTCACGCACGGCCTCTTCGGCCATGCGCCGGAAGCGTGACGGGTCGGCCTGGGGTGGCGGCGCCGTTCGCCTCCACCACGTACCCGTTGCCCGGCTGTGCAGCTCCTCCCCCAGTTCCTCGAGATCCTCCCATCCTCCCTCTTCCTCTGCCAGGATGGTCGCCAGAATCCGGGCATGGTTGTACTCGTCCTCGGCGATACTGGCTACTATCAGACTGAGCTCTCTACTGGGAGCAATGCCCGCCATCTGGTTATACATTGCGTTTGCCTGTAACTCGTCTTGCCGGGCCGCCGCCACCCTATCCAAAAACTCGTTTGCCATGCCATCACCCCCGTAACTTAGAAGGCAGTTCAGCCGTACGTCTTTGCGTGCCCCCTTCCGTACATCCTATGGAAGCCGCCCCCTGGCGGAGCAGGAACGCGTTCCTGTTGGATGGCGGTCACTTGGCGGCCCAACGTTCGCCGCCTGGCACGGTGCAAGGCTGGTCCGCGGGCAGCCGGACTGCTATACTACGGCAAGAAACCGCACGCCGGAAGCTTCGAACCGAAAGCTGAAGGCTGAAAGGTGAAAGCTGAAAGGCGAAAGGTGAGAGGTGCGCGAGATGGCCAAAGAGGCGGTCTTGGAGATAACGCCGCAATCCCGGGACTTTTCCCGCTGGTATATCGACGTCATCCGCAAGGCGGACCTGATGGACTACGCGCCCGTGCGGGGCTGCATCGTCTTCAAACCTGACGGCTTCGAGCTGTGGGAGCGGTGTCAAGCGGGGTTGGACCGGCGGTTCAAGGAAACGGGGCACCGGAACGCGTACTTCCCTACCTTGATTCCCGCCAGCTTCTTCGAAAAGGAAAAAGAGCACGTAGAGGGCTTCAACCCGGAGCTTCCCTGGGTAACGGAAGTGGGGGGCGAAAGGCTCGAGGAACCACTGGCGCTCCGTCCGACCTCGGAGACGGTCATCGGGTACATGTATTCGCAGTGGATTCATTCCTACCGCGACCTGCCGGTTCTCATCAACCAGTGGGCCAACGTTTTCCGCTGGGAGAAGCGCACGCTGCCGTTCTTGCGCACCTCGGAGTTCCTCTGGCAGGAAGGGCATACCGCTCACGCCACCGAGGAGGAGGCCAGGGCGGAAGTGATGCGCATGCTCGACGTTTATACGGACTTCGTTGAGAACGACCTGTCGATCCCGGTATACCGGGGCCAGAAGACGCCGAGCGAGAAGTTCGCCGGGGCGGTGGAGACCTACTCCCTCGAAGCGATGATGAAGGACGGCAAGGCCGTTCAGGCGGCTACCTCCCACTACCTCGGCACCAATTTCGCAGCCGGTTTCAACATCCGCTTCCTCGACCGGGACAACGAGTTGAAGCTGGTTCACACGACGTCGTGGGGCGCCTCCACGCGCCTTCTCGGCTGTATCGTTATGGTGCATGGTGACGACCGGGGACTCGCGCTGCCGCCGCTCATCGCCCCCACGCAGGTGATCCTGATCCCCATTGGAGGGCCGAAGGATAGAGAGCGGGTGGTAGCAGAAGCCCGCATGATCTTGGCTGAACTGCAGGCAGCCGGTATCCGCGCCCGCCTCGACGATCGGGAGGAGTTTCGGCCGGGGTGGAAGTTCAACGAGTATGAGATGAGGGGCATACCGCTGCGGGTGGAGATCGGGCCCCGGGATCTAGATGCCGGCCAGGTCGTGCTCGCCCGGCGAGACACCCTGGAGAAGATGGCGGTCGCCCGGCCAGGGGTCGCCGGAGTGGTTAGGGAACTGCTTTCTGCCATCCAGCAGAATATGTTCCGCAAAGCCCAGACCTTCCAGGCAGAGCACAGCTTTAGTGCGGAGGACATGAAGGAGCTCGCCGAGATCGTCGGCACGACCGAGGCAGGCACGGAAGAGGAGACAGCAGGCGCCGGGGCGGGCGGCGAAGCGGGCGGTGAAGCGCGGAGCCGGATCGGCGGTTTTGCCCTGGCCGGCTGGTGCGGGCGGGGTGAGTGCGAAGCGAGGGTGAAGGAGGAGACCAAAGCGACGGCCCGGGTTATCCCCTTCGAGATCCCCTCCCACCTGCACCTGACACCACCCAAACGATGCGTTGCTTGCGGAGAGCCGGCCCGCTTCCCGGTCTGGTTCGCCCGGGCGTACTGATTGACCTTTCGGGCCCGGGGCAGGGTCATCCGGCCCGTTCGGGCCGGGCAAGCCCGAGCCGCAGGAAAACCCAGGGGGCTCCCAGCGTAACCCAGGCCGAAAGCACCGCGTAACCGAAAAGGGCAGCCCAGCCCCCCGGCAAGAGCGTGCGGCGAAGCACGTACAGGGGGACGAAGACGGCTATGCCTAGTAGCCCCTTCACAAGCTGCGCCCAAAGCGGGGCCCGCGGTGAGTAATCGAGCTTTTCGAGCGCATAGAGGTCGGTGACGAGAAGCCCCAGAAGAAAGCCCAGGACCTGTTCGTCGCCGGAACGACGGGAAATAGCATAGAGGGCGAGGGGAACGGCCACCGCAAGAACCAGCTTGACCGAACGCGGCCAGCTGCCTCCCCACCCCTGTCGAAACCCGGTCACGAAGACGGCCAGCAAAACCAGGCCGATTCCGTAACCCCCCAGCACGTCTCCGAGGAAGTGAGCGCCCAGGTAAAGACGGGAAAGGCCGATGAGAAAAATCAAGAAGGCGGCGGCCGTCCATGCCGCCCGCCGCCCCCGGTACTGCCAGCCTAAATACCCCCAAAGGGTCATCGCCCCCTGGGCATGGCCGGAGGGAAAGCCGGGCGAGGTTTCGTGGACGAGCACCCTTACCCCCTGCGCTGCCGCGGGCCGGGGCAGGCCGAACCATTCTTTAGCGAAACCGTTGATCCACATGGAGGTGAGGAAGAGAAACATCAGGTTGTGTCCCTGGCGCCGGTCTATACACCAGTAGACCGCCGGGATGATCAGCATGTAAAATGCTGCCGTTCCCAGACTGGTGACCAGTCCCATGAAACGATCGAGAAAGGGGCTCGAAAAACCCTGTAACCAGATATTCACGCCCGGGTCAAATAGGACCCCGTCCACTTACTCATCCCAACCTCTCCGGCGGCTACTTTTGTGCCTGCGAACCGCTTTCCGGTCAAGACGCGCCAGCCGTTCTTCCTCTTCGTCCTCTATTTCATCATACTTACCGTACTCACCGTATTTTTCCTCTAGCATCCGGCGTTCTTCGTCATCGTCATTGTCCATGTCCGGGCGCCCACGGTCCCCATGACCGTAAGGAGACGGGCCACCTTTTGTCCCGCTCGGGCGGCGAGCCCCATGCATCATACCCTCAAGGATGCTCTTGGTATCACCACTCATCGACTTCAGTACCACCACCGTCTCTCCTGGGTTCACGGAAGTAAAAGGACTACCGGTTTCCCCCGGGTAAACCCGGAAGACGTACTGCCGGGCAAAATCCGAAGAACGCACGAAACTTCGCACGAATTCTTTTATGAGCGGGGCCCCTGCACTCCCCAATCCCTGCCCGTGAACGATCACGTTGATGAGTTCACCATTCTGATACGAACGGGTCAGTTCGCGCACCAGTTTCTCCCTGGCTTCCTGGAGCGGCAGGTGGCGCAGGTAGATATGCCGCATGGGGACCGATGGCCGGTTCATTCTCACTCACCCGAATCGGCAATATGCCTCATACTCTGATACGGCCGATTTTCCGTTTTCCCTGCCGGTCGCGGCGACAAACTGCGCCTATCGCCAGCGCAGGAAAGCCCGTCGCCAAAGCGAAGTCCTCTGGCGAAGGGAGAGAGCCACCTCATGTCCAGCACTTCCCAGGTGCGGTTGATCGAAGCCGGACCGGTAAGCCCGGTAACCCTGGTCGTCATGTCCGACCCCGCCCACGGCATCGAGGCTACCGTTGCCCCTGCCGCAGGAGGGGAGATCAGCAGCCTCAAGTGGCAGGGGCAGGAGTTGCTCTATCGGGCCAACCTCTTCGAGGATCCGGGCGCCGGCGGCTGGAGGGGTCGTGCCCCCCTGCTCTGGCCGGCCGTAGGGCGCGGCTACGGCCCGAACCGGCGTCATCAGGTCCTGGTCGGAGGAGCCGATCCCAACCAGGGATCGTTCTGGTATAAGGGCGTCGAGTGGCCCATGCCGATCCACGGCTTTGCTTTCCGGAGGTCGTGGGCCGTGATCGAGCTGGGTGGCGAGCCCCGCCCCTGGGTTTGGCTGCGCCTTCGTTCCGACGAGGAAACCCGGCGTTATTACCCCTTCGACTTCGTCCTCGAAGTCGTTCACGAACTCCGGCCGGGGGCTTTGCGGTCCACTTACCGGGTGCAAGCCCGAAGCGACGGGTTGATCTGTTCGTTTGGCAATCATCTGACCCTGGCTCTACCAGGAGACGAGAATGCTTTCGATCAAACTACCGTGAAGGTCAGCTCTCCCGCCGCCCACCTGCTCGAGCTGTACCCCCCCGGGTTGGTAACCGGCATCTCTCGCCCCATTCCCGACCTCAGCCGGGGTGGCGTCCGGTTGGCCGATCCGGCCTACCTCGACGCGGTGGTAGGCGGGTTCACTTCCGCCCCGGCCCGTCTGGAAGTGCGGCACCCTGAGCTCCCGCCCATCGTTGTCTCCCAGTGGGGAAGACGGCTGGCCGAGCCTGCCCCGCGGCCGCCGGCTTACGAGTCCGGGCCGGTCGAAGATGACCCCTTCGGCCTGAGCCCCGCCCACTACCACTTCGTACTCTGGGGTAGCCGGACGCAGCGCTTTTTCTGCCCCGAACCCTGGTACGGCCTGCCCGACTCGCTGAACCGCCGGGACGGCATCATCCTTCTCGGCGCCGGCGAGAGTGCCGAATGGGTGATGGAAGTCCGGGTCGGCGGAGAGATGGAGCTGCCATCCTAGGTTTGGAGATGCCGTCCCAGGTTTTGCCCGGCCAGTTTCAGGTGCTCCGAGAGCCGGAAGTAAGCAACGAGCGGGGCTCCGGTAGAAGGGAGCCCCGCCCGGCTCGGGCCGTCGCCTGCAGCCACCAAGGTCTTACCCGCGTGAACCAACCACTCGGGAGAAACCCAGGCCCAGGTAAAGGGCACGATCACCGTTTGGTCTGCTGCGCACGGGTCCTCCAGTACTGATCGAGCTGGTTTTGAACTGCCGTCCCCACCCGGTTGGCGGCATCGGTCGGAGATACCGTGCCCGAGCACAGTCCCCATAACCCGTTCATCACCGCGTCGGTCAGCTGGCGAACGATCGGCAAAGCGGGTAGCGGCCGATCAGTCTCCATCGCCCGCAGGATCTTGTCGAAGTTGGGGTTTAGTTTTCGGTAATCAGGATTCTCGTTGAACTTGCGTACCGGTGAAGGACGACCCTGAAGGAAAGAGAACACACCCGTGCCCCGCACGTCCGTGGTCAGGAACTTGATCCAAAGCCAGGCTGCTTCTTCCTTCTCCTTGGGGAGCCCTTTGGGTATCACGTATCCCCAGCCGAAACCCCGGGCCGCCACCCCGGTCGAGCGGGCCTTGGGGTTTCTGTCGTTATACGGAATCAGACCGACACCCCACCGCAACGCCCTTTTCTGCTTCATCGCGTCGATGATCAGGTTGAGCACGCTGACGTTCTCAAAGAGGACGATCTCCTTACCGCTCATCCAGGCCGCCCCTACCGTGGGGTTATGCCGGCTGACGAACGCGTCCGCCTTCCCGCCCTGGTTTATCTTGGTGGCATACTCGTGTATGAAGTTCATGGCCTGCAGAGACTCCTGGCTGTCGATCGCCTGCCGGCGCAAATCCTTGCTGACGATGTCCCCGTTGTTGCTGAAAAGGAAGTCCAGATAGATATGGGGGGCCATGCGGCTGAAGAGCTGGGTGATCTCCCCCTGAGAGTCGGTACGAGTCAGTTTCTTGCCGATTTCCATGAAACTGGACCACGTTTCCGGTGGGTTTTCGGGGTCGAGCCCGGCCTCCTCGAACGCTTCTTTGTTGTAGAAGTAGAAGTCATCGTTGGCGGTTACCGTCGGCAAGGGCAAGGTCCACAATTCGCCTTCGTAGCGAAAAGCTTCGACCTCGGCCGGGTAGAACATGGAAAGGTCTACTTTATCCCGCTTTACGTACTCGGTGATGGGTATGATTGCTCCGAGGTCGGCCAGGGCCAGAACCTCGGCCCGTGGAGCCATGACTACCTCTGGAGCTATGCCCGCGGCGAAAGCAGAAATGATCCTGGCGGTGAAGCCCTCCCAGCCCTGGATCTTGCTATCGATCTTGATCCAGGGATACTCCTTCTCGAAGTTGGCAATGACCTGTTTCATGTACGCCTCTCGGACTCCATCCCACCAGTTCCAAAAGGTAATGGTCACCGGTTTGCGCTCACTCGTCGCCGCCGCTGCCGTCCCTCCCAACCAGACCTGGCCAAGGACAGCGAAAACCAGCAGTCCTGCCACAACCGTCAAACCCAACCCCGCGCGAACCCGGCGCGACTTGCTCATCTTTCTTGCCTCCTTGGGGACTACCCCGCCTGGGTTATTCGTGCTGTAGGAGCTGCTTTCCCTAGTTCGCCGCCGGCGCGGTGTTTCCTTCCGATGGCCCGGCGGTGGTGCAGAAGTCTTCCGACGGCGTTCGGGCGGCCCCAAAGTTTTCCAACAGCCGGCCGGTGGCCGAAAAGAGTGGGGCCGGCGTGCTTGCAGACCGGTCGGCCAGTTCAACTACCACATGCTCCGCGGCCAATAGGCGTACCACTCTACCCGGGACGAGCTCCCGATTCCCGGGCAGAAGACTAAAAAGGATAACCCCCTGCCAGTCCAGGGCCACACGGGAAAAGGGCCCCATATACTCGCACCCGGCCACCGTGGCCACCAACCGTCCGGAGAGGAGCAGGTGGAGGGGCGGTCCGGGAACGCGGTTTTGGCTGAGATCGGGAGGCTGGCCAGGAGTAGTGCCGGAGGGCGAGCCAGGGGCGTCGATCTCCTCCAACACCAGGTTTTCCGGCCGCACCAGATAGACCCGGTCGGGGTCGGTCTCGTCCGAGAAAAAGTTGGCATCACCGACAAAGGTGGCCACGAAGATCGTCGCCGGGCGTTCGTAGATCTCCCGGGGTGTCCCTACCTGCTCGAGCCGCCCCGCGTTCATGACCGCGACCCGATCGGAGATGGACAGGGCCTCCGCCTGGTCGTGGGTCACGTAAACCATGGTAATGCCCAGTTGCTGCTGGAGGCGGCGGATTTCGGTGCGCAGCCGCTCCCGGAGCCTGGCATCCAGGGCGGAGAGCGGTTCGTCGAGCAGGAGCGCCCGCGGCTCCGGGGCGAGGGCCCGGGCGATGGCCACCCGCTGCTGTTCCCCGGCCGAGAGCTCGGCCGGCCACCGCCGCTCGTACCCGGGAAGGCCCACA
The DNA here is from genome assembly GCA_012839805.1 of Bacillota bacterium. Lineage (GTDB taxonomy): Bacteria > Bacillota > Limnochordia > Limnochordales > DUMU01 > DUMU01. Next base: position 45,398 of record DUMU01000032.1, read on the forward strand.
AGTCTCAGGAGTTCTCCCACCCGGGTCCGGGCTTTCCGCCGGTCGCGCCAGCCGTAGGCGATATTCTGGTAAACATTCATGTGCGGAAACAGCGCGTAGTTCTGAAAGACGAGCCCGACCCGGCGCCGCTCCGGCGGCCAGCCGGTCACCTCCTCCCCATCGAAACGGACGGCCCCGGTATCGGGTGTCTCCAGCCCCGCCACGATCCGCAGCAACGTGGTCTTACCGCAACCGGAGGGGCCCAGAAGGGTAAGCAGTTCACCATGGTGAACTTGCAGCCCTACCCGATCTAACGCAGCTGTCTCTCCGAAGTGCTTACTTATTCCCTCGAGCACGATCTCCATGACTTTCTATTCCTTTCCGAGTTTCGGGATCCCCGGTGGCCGGCCTTCACCACCGTCGCCCTCCCGCAGCCCCCGCCGCCCGCCTCAGCCAGTAGCGCCCGGCGGCTTCCAGCCCGGTAAAGGAGACGGCGGTGACGACCAGCAGCACTACGGCCATGGCGCTGGCCCCGCCGAAGTTACGGGCCGCCAGCAGGTGATACAGGGTGACGGGCATGGTGGCGAGCCCCGGGCCGGCCAGCAGGACGGTAGCGCTCACCTCGGCCAGGCTGAACCCGAAACTGAGCAAAGCGCCGGTGAGCAGTCCCGTGGCGGCGAGCGGCAGTTCCACCCGGAAGAAGGTACGGGCGGCCGAGGCCCCCAGGGTCCGCGAAACCTCGGGCAGCTGCCGGGAGATCGCCCCCAGGGCCGGGCGCACCGCCCGGATGACGAAAGGGTAGGCCAGCACGCTGTGGGCTGCCACGATGGCCCAGCCGGTACCGGACAAAAGCAGCGGGGGGCGGTTAAACGCCTGCAGCACGCCGAAGCCGAAGGCCACCGGCGAGATGGCCAGCGGCAGCATGGCCAGGGCTTCCAACGCTGCCAGGCCATGCCCCAACCCCCGCCCCTGACCCTTGCCGCCCGCGCGCCCGTGGCCCTGATCGCTGCCGCCGGCCAGAACCCGGCTGAGCGGGAGCGCCACCGCCATGGCCACGCCGGTCGTGGCCAGGGCAAAAAGGAGGCTGTTCCTGATTGAAGCGAGAGGAGTGTCGCCGAGGATCGCGTCGTATTCCGGTGCAAAGACGTAGCGATACCAGCGTAGAGTCCAGCCGCCTTCCCGGGGCAGCTGGAGTGAGTGATAGATGAGCGCTCCCAACGGGCCCGCATAGAGCACGGTCAGGACCGCGAAGACCAAACCGAGGCCGGCCGCCACCAGCCATTCCCGCCCGCGACGGGGCAAGCGCAGCGGCCGCAGTGGACGCGGCCGGACCGCGCCGGCAGGGCGCGCGAAGTGCCGCTCGAGCAAGAGGTACCCAAAGGAGAAAAGGAGCGAAACGGCCGTCTCCAGCAGCGCCAGCACCGTGCCCGTCCGATAGTTCAGCAGCAGTCGAACTTGGGTGTAGATTTCCACCTCGACGGTGGCAAGTCTACCGCCCCCCAGCGTGAGCACGAGAGGAAAACTCAAGAAACAAAAAATGAACGCCAGGGCTGCCCCCGTGGCCATGCCGGGCACGAGCGCCGGCAGCGTGACCGTCCAGAAGACGCGCCGGGGCGAGGCCCCCAAGGTGCGTGCTGCCTCCTCCAGCGAAGGGTCGATCGCCTCCCAGGCCGCATGAATGGTACGGACGAGCAGGGGGGCGTTATAGAACGCGTGGGCGAGGAGAACCCCCGTCAAGGAGTAAAGGATGGGCAATCGAAGACCGAAGAGGGCGTACAGGGCACGGTTCAGGAAACCGTTTTGGCCGAACATGAGCAAGAACCCGACGGCTACGCTGATGGTGGGCAGAACGAAGGGAACCAGGGTGAGGCTGCGCAGGAGCTCGCGCCCCGGAAAACGATAGGTGCTGAGCAGGTAGGCCAGGGGAAAGCCAACGGCGACTGAAAGCAGAGTAGAAAGCAGCGCCTGCCCTATGCTGAACTGGAAGACGTCGATGAAGTACGGGTCGGTCAGGACGGAAAGCACGGCGGGAGGCAGTAAGGCCTCCCGCGCGATCGCCCAGAGCGGGTAGACGAAGAAGACCGCCAGGAACCCGAGGGGAAGTAGCAGAGCGAGGCGCAGCCACGACGCTCGGCAGGGGCCCAACCGGCCCGCGGGCAACCGGCCGGCTACCGGCAGCCGCCTGCCCGCGGGCAGCAGGCCTCGGCCACCCGCCGGCGGTCGATTACCCCCCGGCGCTGGTTCGCCCGTCAGCGGCCGGTCCGTATCAGGCTCGCCCATTCCCGGAGCCACCTCTCTCGATTGGCGGCCACCTTATCGGCCGGAAGGCGCACCGGTTTTGCCGGCACGACCGCGTACCTGGCAAAGTCCGGCGGCAGCGGCGCCCGGCTGTTCGCCGGGAACATCCAGTTCGTGGTCGGGATCAACGCCTGTACCTCGGGCGAGAGCATCAAGTCTAAGAACGCGTAAGCGAGCCTCTCCTGGTCGGGCCGGCGCCCCCGCACGATGCCCATCAGCTCTATCTGCTCGTAGCCCTGGTCATCCAGGGTGATGATCCCGTAACGCCGGCTGCCGTAGTTGATCACGCCGTAGGCCAGGTCGGTGGAGTAGCTGACCACGATGGGGGCCTCGCCGTTCTCGAACATGGAGTAAGCTTCGCTCCAGCCGCCGGCGATGGTGAGGAGATTGGGCTCGAGCCGGCGCCAGTAGTCCAGGTAACCGTCTTCGCCAAAGCGAGCGATCGTCCAGAGCAGGAAGGCCATGCCCGGAGACGAGGTGACCGGATTGATGGCGATGATCTTGCGACGCCACTCGGGCCTGAGAAGGTCATCGAAAGTGCGGGGGGCGCGGTCGGGAGCAATCGCCTGGGTGTCGTAGACGAGGGTGATGAAGCCGTGGTCAAACGGGATCAGACACCGGCTCTCATCGATGAGCAAGCGGGCCGGAACGTCCTTCAAATGAGGGAGCTTACTATACTCAAGAGGCTGGAACATCTGGTTGGAGAGGGCCAGGGGCAGATCGGAATCGGCCAGCCCCACGAACACGTCGGCGGTGGAACGGCCGGCTTTGAGTTCACCCAGGAGCCGGGAGAGCATCTCACCCGAATCGCCGGGGGCGACCCAAACGAGGTCGGCATCGTAGGCAGCCTCGAAGCGTTTCTCGATCTCCTTGGCCGGTCCCCAGGATACGAAGCTGTCATAGGTGTAAACCACAAGCCGCGGCCGTTCGGCCGCCCGGACCGGTTCGGCGTCCCGGCCGCGAAGGGTCACGACCGGCGCCACAACCGAAGCCACGACCAGCCCGAGCACGGCTACCAGCACAGCCCGGCGAAGCGACCGGCCGGGGCGGGGCCGTACGAACAGCATAAAAGAAACCTCCTTTCCCGGAGGAAGGAGGTACGAAGCTGAGCACGCAGGGCTTACCACCGGGAACAGGAGCGAACAGGAGCGATGCCACCCGGCTTACGCCAGGTATGATCCGAAGCCGCCCCTGCCCGGCCCAGCCCGAAGCGAAGTCCTGGTCTTATTGCCCTTTCCCTACGCCGGCATTACCCGGACGATCCCGGCCCGGCCTCTCTGCCTTCGGCCGGGATCACAGGTTCCAAGGGTCGACGGGCTACACCCGTCCTCTCAGCCCAGTACCTGAGCTCCCCCAGGTTTCTTTTTCGCCCTGAACATACCAAAGTCGCCCCCGGCAGTCAACAGCTGGCAAGAGAATCCAGGAGCCGCCGTCCGGGCGGCTTTCTGCTGCATAAGGAGACACCGTACTGAACACGTTAAGAACACCGTTCAGCAACTTTAACCGGAGGAGGAATGGATGTGACGGCCGACGCAGACGAGAACCGGGAACGGCCAGATGTAGAAGGGACGGGAGCCTCGATGCAGCTCCCCAACCCCGCCGGCTCGGAGGCGATCAAATGGGGCGCCATCGTTGTCATAGTGCTGGCCATTCTCTATTTCCTGGCCCGATACGTGATCCCCCTTTTCTGATCGCGCTCTGCCGCGCTCCTGCCCCCTGACTCTCTGTTCGGGACTCGCGACGGTGGATCCTGCCATGGCAGGAACGGGCTACCCCGCGCCGAAGTAATACTCGGGAACTTCCTCCGACCGGTCCGGCGGTGCTCCCGGCGGCAGCGGTGTTCATTGCCGCACTGCCGGTGGTCCCGCCGCCGACGGTGGCAGCCGCCGGCGCGGCCGTAGCGAAGCCCATATCCATTCCAAACGGAAGGTGGGAGTATTATGCCCTCGATCCGGCGTTTCGTCCTGATGTCCGGTCTCATGGTGGGATTCCTCGTGGCCTCTCTTGCCGTCGGCCTCTTCGCGGGTCTTGCACCGGCGACCGCCGGTTCACCCATCGCGGTAGTGAAAAGTTTGAAGACTTTGAATGCCAAAGCGAACTACCCCACGTATCAGGCCGAATACGACCAGTTCACCGGCTGGCTCAAGCAGTTTTTCGCGTATGATGAACTGACCGATGACGACGTAGTCGCCGGGAAGCTCGCCGGCTACCAACTGGTGATCCTGCCCAACAACGCGGTGATGAGCCCGGCGGAGGTCGATGCGATTACCCAGTTCGCGAAGGGCGGCGGCAAGGTGTTCGCCGTCTTCTCCGTGGGACTGAGGAACCCCGGTCTCCAGCTGGTTGGCTTGCAGCTCGGTCCGCTTTTCGGCGTCAAGTGGGTACAATGGATGGGTGACCAGAACTTCAAGCAGATCCAGATCGTTGAGGAGAGCCCGATCCTCAAGGATGCACCCCAGGTCATCCCGGTCGGTACGGGTTCGACTCAGATCATCGAGCTGGTGGGCGACGGCCGTATGCTGGGGGTGCGGGCGAGCGCCGACGGGACGCTGGCCATGAGCAACCCGGCGGTCATCGTGGAAAGTGACGCCGGCGTGTATTTTGCGAACCAGATCCTGGCAGGCGCCAACCTCCAGGCGCCCGAAGCCCAGCAACTCGTCTACTCCATCATCAAGGCTTACGCTCCAGGAGCCGTGATCCAGGCGTTCGCTCCGGTGGAAGTGAAGGCTTAGGCTCAAGCTCGTGGACTTAGACTCTGCGACATGGCCGGCGGGAAAGCCCGCCGGCCTGTCTTTACGCTTGCGACGCCCGGGCCACCCAGACGGCCGCCTCGGCGTCCCGGCCCGGGCCCGGTAAGGCCGGCGCCGGGGCCGGGTGAAAGCCGCTCTCTTCCAGGGCGGCCCTAAGCCAGGGAGCACGTTCCGCCCATGCAGGAGGAAACGGCAGCCGGATCTCGGTCAGGCCCAGGCTGGAGAAGGCGTAACGTTGCAGGGTTTTCAGGGCGTCTTGCTCGTAGCCCCTCGCCCAGAGGGTACGGTCGGCAAAAAGGAACTCCAGCCGGGCTTTCCGTTCACCTGAGGTCACGTCTCTACGCTCGAGGTCCGGCTCCGACGACGGCTCGGGAAGGTCGTAGAGGAGAAGGTACCCGAGCAGATGCCCGGTCCAGGTAGTCGCAGCAAAAAGCAGTGCCCGGCGGTCGTCCCGGACCGCCTGGAACCAACCCATCAGATCGGCCCACTCGATCACGGGCAGGCGGGCGGCCTCCTCGGCCCTGCGCCTCCGTCCCCGCCGAAGAACACCGCCAGCGGCGGCCGACCCGAGGTTCGGGGCATGATGGGGATGGAAAAGCCCTATTACCTCGGCGTCTTCGAGGTATCGCTTCAGCCAGGGAAGGTCCGTGACCGCGAAAGAGCGCAGGAGCACCAGTTCCCCTTGAACCTCCAGTGCGCTTTTCGGTACCGCCACGGCCCTTCCCCCTTTCGCAGACCTTGCCTTTTCTCAGGCCTTTGCCCCGGGTTGAGCTTGCGGCTGACCCTGCACCTGCCCCGGCACCCGCACGCGGCCATCGTCGGAGTCGCCGGCCTGCTTACCGGACACGCTGGCGGGCTCGAGCTCGAGGCTGATCTTGACGTCCAGGGCCACCGCGCCCTTCCCTTCCTCGTAGGCAAAGAGCGGGTTGATATCCATCTCCTTGATCTCGGGGAAATCCCGTACCAGGCAGGCTACCCGCAAGAGCATCTCTTCGATGGCGGCCACGTCGGCACGCTTTTCCCCCCGGAAGCCCTGAAGGAGGGTGTAAGCCCGTGTCTCCCGGACCATGGCCGGGATGTCTCCCTCCCGGAGTCCCTCTACCAGGCGGAAGGAGACGTCCTTGAGCAGGTTGACGTAGATGCCGCCCAAACCGAACATGAGCATCGGTCCGAACACCGGATCCCGGGCCATCCCCACGATGAGCTCCCGTCCGGCGGGCATCATCTTCTGGACTTCCACCCCGTAGCGGTCGTTCTCCCCGAGGTACGGAGCACAATTGCGCATGATCTCCTCATAAGCCGCCCGTACTTTCTCGGCGGTGTCCAGCTTCAGCCGCACGCCCCCCACATCCGTCTTGTGAACGATCTTAGGAGAGGCGATCTTCAGCACTACCGGATACCCGAACTCCTCCGCGAGGGTAACGGCCTGTTCCGCCGAATGAGCGAGGGCTGCGGGCGCCACCTGCACCCCGTAGGCGGCCGCCACCCGGGCGGCCTCCACGCCCAGCAAGGTGCTCCGGCCGTCCGCCCGTACCTGCTCAAAGATCCTCGCCACCTGGGCGCGGTCGACCGGCAGGCGGGCAAAGTCGACCTTCTTCTCCGCCTCCCGGCGCGCTTCGCTGTAACGGACCATGCCGGAAACAGCCGCCACGGCCCGTTCCGGAAAGATGAAGCAGGGAATACCGGCGTCGAGGAGCCGCTTGATCCCCTCCGCTACTAAAGCGCCTCCGACCATAGAAGCAACTACCGGCAGGTCGGGGTGTTCGGCACGGAACTTCTTGGTGGCCTCCGCGATGCCCACCGGGTCCGTCCCTGCCTGCGGGGTCACCAGCACCATGACCGCGTCGACGTTGGGATCTTCAGCTACCGCCTGGAAAGCCGTTTCGTACCGCTCCGGCGAGGCATCGCCCAGCACGTCCACCGGGTTCTGAACCGCCGACTCGGCCGGGAGCTTGCTCCGTAGCTTCTCCACGGTCTCCGGGGCGAAACGAGCCATGGTAAGGCCCATGCGCTCGATGGCGTCGGTGGTGATGATTCCGGGGCCGCCGGCATTGGTAATGAGGGCCACCCGCCGGCCGCGCGGCAGCGGCTGGCTGACGAAGGTGGTGGCGAGATCGAAACACTCCTCCATGGTATCCAGCCGGACCACCCCGGTCTGGCGGAAAGCGAGGTCGTAGGCCCGGTCGTTACCGGCCAGCGCCCCGGTATGTGATGAGGCCGCCCTCGTCCCTGCCTCGCTCCGGCCGGCCTTGAGGATCAACACGGGCTTCTCCCGGCTGGCCGCGGCGGCTACGTCCAGGAAGCGGCGCCCGTCCTTGATGTCTTCCAGGTAGCAGAGGATGACCCGCGTGTTAGGGTCTTGCGCCGCGTCCTCAATGAAGTCCACCTCGTTCAGATCCGCTTTGTTGCCCAAGCTGATGAACTTACTAAAGCCCACGTTGTTCTCGCTCGCCCAATCGAGGATGGCTGCCCCGAACGCGCCGCTCTGGGAGACGAACGCGATACTGCCGCGGCCGGGAGAAATGGCAGCAAAAGAGCCGTTCATAGGCACATGAGTGTCGATGATGCCAAGACAGTTGGGACCCACAATGCGCAGACCGTACTGGCGGGCTACCCGGACCAGTTCTTCTTCTCTGGCCTTGCCCTCTCCGCCCAGTTCACGGAAGCCGGCGGTGATCACGACCGCGTACCGGACTCCGGCCCGGCCGCACTCGTCGATCACCGGGACCACCGCCCTGGCCGGGATGGTCACCACTACGGTCTCGATGGGGCCGTCGGCCACCGCGGCGGTGATCGAGGGATAGGCCCGGTAACCGAGAATCTCGCTTTCCTTCGGGTTGATGGGAACGATCCGTCCTTGATACCCTGAGTTGATCAGGTTTTGCAAAACGCTGTGTCCGACTTTGCCCGGTGTACGTGACGCGCCGATCACCGCCATCGCTTCCGGCCGGAAAAGACCACTCAACGATGCCATTACTCCACTCACCTTTGCTTGGTTGGTTTCGGGGCCTGCCCCACCCCGGTCTCCCCGGTCCGGCCCGGCCTCGCCGGCTCTCACCAGGCCCTGGCGTCGCATCAGGCCCCCACGGCTAGGTTCACACCCAGCCGGGTCGGGATCCGCGAGCCCGGCGCGCCCGTGCAGCTCTCCGGGCGCGCCGGAGGTCCCGGCCCTCCGGCCGGGTACCCTCTGGGGTTATGGCGGTTCCTTCCTCGCCGCCGGCGGCGAACAGCCCCTAATAAGGTAACGAAGCCCGGGGGGAAATTCAAGTGCCGCCTAGCACGAGCCGGCGCAAGGCGTGGGCTACCCCTTCTACCCCCGGCGGTGCCACCAGGTCGGCCAGGGCCTTTACCTCCGGCACGGCAATGTCCATGGCGACCGACGTGCCGGCCTGCCGCAGGAGTTCGAGGTCGACCGGCCCGTCGCCCATGGCCAGGGCTTCGTCGAGGCTGAGGCCCAGCTTCTCGCCGACCAACCGGGCCGCCTTCTCCTTGCCGGCCGCACCGTCGAGGATCAACAGCCGGCGGCGGCCGGTGGAACGGCTATCGATCGGGTAGAGCGTCAGCTGCCCGGCCAACGGCTCAAGTAGCCGCAGCGCTACCTCCACCTGCCTTTCACCTTCCACTACCAGCTGGTAGGGGGCATGAGGCAGCCGTTCCACCAGAATGGGATCGACGCGGGGAGGACGCAAGCGGCGCGGGTAGGGAGGCTCGCGTGTCCAGCAACTCCCGTCCTCCAGGGAAACCCGCACCGGAAGGCCGGCTCCATCCAGCGTTCGTATGATCTCGAGGGCGAGAAATCCAGACAACCGGTGCTGCCGGAGCGGGACGCCGTCGGCGCGGCGTATGTCGGCCCCGCAAAAACAGATGGCAGGCGTCGAGAGTCCCAGGGCATAGTGATACGGTTCACATGCGCTCCAGCGGCGCCCGGTGGCGAGGACCACCGGCAGCCCCCGGGCCACCACCTCGGCCACCGCCTCGCGGTTGGCCTCGGGAAGCCGTCCTTCCCCGTCGAGCAGCGTGTCGTCCAGGTCCAGAATGATCCAGCGGATGGGATTCAAGGCCATATCCCCAGCGCTTCCTGTGCCTTGACGATGCTCTCCGCTTCCTCCGTGAGCGGCATTGTGACCGGCCGCCCCGTCTCCGCCGACCGGTAGATCGCGAGGACCAGCTCCACGGCCCGGCGTCCCTCCTCGCCCGTCACGAGCGGTTCCCGGTTCTCCCGGATGGCCTGGCAGAAGTCGGCCACCAGCGGCCGGTGTCCCGTCCCGTATACTGAACGGATGGCCTGCTCCGTCTCGACCACGGTCCGGCCCTCCTCTTCCGGTGACATATCGGCGAAACGCCAGACCTCGAGCCGGTTGAGGGCCAGCCCGCCTACCACTACTGAACCCCGTTCACCAAAGATGGAGAGGGTTTCCTCGAGGTCGGCCGGCTCGAGGGTGGTAGCCGCTTCTATGCTTCCCAGGGCTCCGCTGGTAAACCGGACTGCGGCCACTGCCACGTCCTCGGCCTCGATCGGCCGGTAACGGGTGGCAATCATGGCACTCACCTCGGCTACCGGCCCCATCATCCACTGGAGCAGGTCGATGTCGTGGATCGCCTGGTTCATCAGCACCCCGCCGTCCAGCGCCCACGTCCCCCGCCAGCTGTCCTCCTGGTAGTAAGCGGGAGTCCGGCGCCAGCGCACCGAGGCCACCCCGTGACTCAGCCGCCCGAAGCGGCCGCTCTCCAGCACCTGCCGCAAGCGGACGATCGTCGGGTTGAACCGGTTCTGGAAGGAAACGCCGAGCTTGACCCCGCTCTGGCGGGCGGCTTCGATCAGCCGGTCCGCTCCGCGCAAGGTGAGGCTCATGGGCTTTTCGACCAGCACGTGCTTACCCGCCCGTGCCGCATCGATCCCGAGACGCGGGTGCAGGCCGCTGGGCGTACAGATGGTGACCGCGTCCACGTCCGGTCGGGCCAGCAATTCCCGGTAGTCCGTGTGAACAGCTACCTTCCCGCCCGGCCCCGCCGAGCCTCCCAATTCCAGCTGGCGGGAGAGCTCTTCTACTTGCGCCGCCAGCTGCTCGGCTTTGGCTTCCACGACGTCGGCGACCGCCGTGATGCGGACTCCGGGAACTCTCAACAACGCATCCACATGAAAAGGAGCGATCCTGCCACAACCGATGATCCCAAACCGCAAGGGCTCTTGCTCTGCCATCTCCCTGGCCTGCACCTCACTTGGCATTCAACTATTGGCCTGTCGCCTGCGCATCACCGCGATCCCGCGCCGCGTGCTTTGTCCAGCACTTCCTGCCAAGCGCCTTCCAGCTCCTGCCAGGTCGCCTCGGCCATCTCCCCGCGGCGCGTAAACCCTTCCCCATCGACTTCCAGCGTGATCATGCGGGTTCCCGATTCCTGGCTCCCCGTATCCAACCGGCGTATTTCCACCGGGAGCGAGGCGCTGGCGTCGCTGCTCGCGTTTTCGCCTTCTTTGCCGCTTTGGGGTCGCAGGATCAGCAGTTCTACAGTACCCGCGCGGCTGTCACGACCCAGCCCGGTCACCCGCTCGAACCGCAGCGAACTCAACGCGTTCCACAGCCGCTGCAGCTCGGCGGCGTCGGCCCGCAGTACCCCCGCTTCTTGGCCGTTCTGCAGGACTCGCCACGATCCGTCCGGCCCCGGGAGCAGGGCATTCTCTACCTGGCCGCCGGTCGGACCTCCGGCTTTGTCCCCACCCCCGCCCGGGGTACCCGCCTCCTCGACCTGGCCCGGTTTCGTCCACCAGCGAATTTCGGCCAGCGATTTCGCCAGATCCTTGCTCCAGCCCCACATACCGGGCAAAATGGTACGCGACACCAATCCCAGCCAATCCCGGGCGTTCTGCCTCGTCGTCTCAAGCCGCCAGGCGTCCACCCGGTAGACCGTGGGATCATCGTCGGCCCGCACGTAGATGTAGTTACCGTCAGGTGTCCCCGTACCCAGGTAGAAAACCCGGGCGACCGGTAGATCGTCCCCGTCGGAGAGCCAAACCACTACTTCGCCGTGGGGGTTATCCAGCCCGTAGCGGGCAAGGTCCGCCCCCTCCACCGACGCCGCTTGCAAGCTCGCCAGGTCGGCGAGGAGACCCTGGATGCGGGCCGAGTCCGCCGGGACCTTCGCCGGGCTCAACACCTGCCACCGAACCTCGGGCTGCTCCGATAGCCGTTCCAACAGAACCGGCTGCACCCGGCCTGTCTGGCCGCCGGCGCCCGGCGAGGAACTGCTCCCATTCGATGAACTACTCCCAATCCACGTAATCCGTACCCGGTTGGCCTTGGCCGGGTCGAAAGGACCGACCCGCAGGTCGCGCAGGGAATCCGCTCCCTTGAGCAGCGGATCGAGCACGGAGGCGGCCAGCGTGTAAACTCCCCGGCGGGCGGGGGTGTACACGTAGTACCCTTCGGGGATGTCTCCCCAGGCGGTTATAGGAGTGGCGTCGCCCACCCGCAGTTCCTCCTGACGCCCGCCCTCGAACTCCAGGTGAACTATGGCCTGCGGCCGCTCCAGCCCGTAATCACCGAGGAGCTGTTGCTCTCGGCCGGTCGTCTCGGAGGCCAGTTCCGTGGCGGTGCGCACTTCGGCCTCGGGCACCGGCTTGGCAAGGTTGCGCACCAGCGACGTCATGACGTTGTCGTTCGCCGGCGCCTTCAGGGGACCGGTGATCTGCCAGCTCGCGTCACGGCCGGGCGGGCGGTAGGTGACGAACGGAACCTGGGTCACCCGGCTGAACCTGGGAACGGGTGAATATCTGACCACCGCCTGCCCTTCCTTCGCCGGCGCCCCTCCATTCCGGACCAGGACCAGCTCCGCCCGGGACGGGTCGCGGGGGTACTCCACCCGTATGGATTGCAGTTCAGAGACGTCCATTTCCCAGAAAGCAGCCAGAGACCCTGTTCCCCCGCCCGCCGGTGATTCCGCACTCCGTCGCTCCACCCAAGCATAGATGGCAAGTCCCAGGAAGAGGAGTACGAGACCCCCGGTGGTAAGCCACCGTTGCCGGTTACGCCGCCGTTCCCGTGCTTCCTCCGGTCTCACAGGGCCCGCCTCCTCCACCAGATCAGGCCTCCCGACACGAGCAAGAGCAAAGGCAGGGCGACCACGAACCCGTAGAAGGAGTACCAGACCAGGTTCGGGGTCAGAGTGATCATCGGCGGGGCGAAGACTTTCGGGCGGATGCTGATCAGGCTCTTTTTGCCCGTCAGCCAGTTGATGGCATTCAGGAAAAAGTCTCGGTTACCCTGGAAGCCCAGGAAATCGTCCTGGATGAACGCGGAGTTGCCCACCACCACGGCTACCGGCGCCGGTTCCCCCTCGGTAGCTGCCGGGTTCGCCCTCTCCACCGCCACCGCCAGGTCGAAAGGCCCGCCGGGATCGCCGGGATTCTTCTCGATCTTCACCCTTTCTCCGGTAAGCGGCTCGCCCCACGCTTCGGCGCTTGTCCGCAGCAAGGACGTGACCACCGGCGGGCCGGCCACCGCTGCGGCCGATTCGCCCGGCGCACTAGCCGTCCCGGCGCCCGTCGTTGTGCCGGAGGCGGTGGCCGGCGCTGCCGCCGCGGCCGCGCCTGATGCGGTAGCCGGCAACGCGGCCCGGGCCAGGCTCCGGGCCCGAGGCAGCATCACCTGCATCCTCCGCTCCGAGAGCGGCGAAGTGATCGGATGGTCCTCCATCACGGGCAGCGGCGAGAGTACGTCAAAGATGAAAGCCCGCACCGGGTCGACCACTACGTCCTGGCCCAGCTCTACGCCGAGCTCCCTGGCCAGGCTCGCCCAGCCGGAAAAGGAACGCTGGGACGGGTCGAGCAAGAGCACCACCCGTCCGCCCCCGTTCACGAACTTCCTCATTACTTCCAGCTCATCCGGGCTCAAGTCCGATTGCGGCCCGGCCACTACCACCACCGAGGTGTCGGCCGGGACCTTCCCGGTTTCCGCCAGGTTGAAAGTAACCGTGTCGTACCCCTCGCCGCGCAGGTCACCCTCCAGCTGGGTGAGCCCCTCCTCCGGACTCGCCTCCCCGTGCCCGGTGAGGAAGGCCACTTTCAACTGTTGCTCTTGTCCGAGCTCAAGGATGGCCCGGGTGACCGCCTGTTCACCGTTGAACTCCGTTTTGTACTCCCCGGGCACGGTCGTGTAGAGACTGTCGGGGTCTATCTTTCGAGTTCTCGACCCCTGCTGTACGACGATGGTGTCATACTGCTGAACCCCTAGCTTCTGTGCCAGGGAAGGCTCCCGCAGCGGATCGACCACCCGGGCCTTCACCTGCCGTGAAGCCTTGCCGTATGCCTGGACCAGATCGGGTACGGGTGAATCAGACCCGGTACGCACGAAGGCCGTAATCTCTACCGGGCCGCGCAAGGCCGCCAGTACCTGCCTGGTTTGCCCGGAGAGCGTAAACCTCCCTTCCGGCGTCAGGTCGAGCTGCCAGGGCGCCCGCACCGCGAAGACGTTGGCCAGCACCAGAATGCCGACCACGGCTACGGTCAAGATCGTGGACTGCGCGCCCCGCTCGGGCGAACGCCACAGCCGCCGTTCGAGGTTCCGGACCGCCAAAAAGAGGAAGCCCGCCACCACCGTCACATAGTAGACCGCATGCACGGTGGCAATGAGTCCCTCGTTGAAGCTGGCAAAGTGGTTGAGGGCCGAGATGCCGCCGAGTATTGCCCCCGCCGTCCCGCCCAGGGCCTCGGCGGCCCACTGGAGGAGCCAGAGCAGGAGCAGGATCCCGAAGCCGCTTACCGCGGCGATCACCTGGTTGTCGGTGAGCGTCGAAGTGAACATGCCCACCGCCACGCACGCCGCTCCCAGCAGCAGGAATCCGAGGTAGCCGGCAACGACCGGGCCGGTATACGGTTCACCAAAGAGATAGAGGATGATGGGGTAACCCGCCGTCAGCAGGGTCATCCCGGCAAAGAGCGTGACGGCGGCCAGGTACTTCCCGACCACGATCTGGCCCAGGCTGACGGGCGAGGTCAGCAGCAACTCGCCCGTACCCCGGGATTCCTCATCCGCCCAAAGGCGCATGGTAAGGACCGGGATGAGGAAGATCAAGACGATGGTGGTGTTACCGAAAAAGCCGGCCAGGGATGCCACGCCGGATATGACCACCGTCGCCCAGAAGAAGTACCCGCCCAAGGCCAGGAACACCCCGGTCAGCACGTAGGTCAGCGGGGCGACGAGGAAAGCCCGCAGTTCCTTGCGGTAGATGGTCCAGACTCCGCTCACGCGCCCTCACCCCCGGCTTGCTCTTCGGTTACGAGTTGCACGAACACATCCTCCAGGGAAACCCGGGCCGGGCTCAGCTCGATGATCGGGTAGCGGGCCCGCGCCAGTTCGTAGAAGACCCTCTCCCGCACCTCTTCGCTTTGCTCAACCGCGAGTCCCGGGTCGAGAATCAGCCGGAAAGCACCGGCCGCCCCTTCCGGGACTACATCTCGCACCCCGTTCACCTGCCGGAGGAGCCGGGCTACCCCAGCGGCTTCCTCGGCGGTCGCCTCCCCGGTCGCCTCCCCGGTCGCCTCCCCGGTAACCCCTGCGGCCGCCTCCCCGGTTGCTTCCCCGGCCGCTTCCGCAGTCGCCTGCCCGGCCGCCCCCGCTCCCCGGGGCATCCGCACCCGCAGGCGAAACTCCGCACCCGCGTGTAGCCGCTCCGCCAGGGCTTCCGGCCGGTCCTGCGCCACCAGCCTTCCTTTATTGATGATGATCACCCGCTGGCAGATGGCCTGAACTTCGGGCAGTATGTGCGAGCTCAGGAGCACCGTGTGTTCACCGGCCAGATTCTTGATGAGCTGCCGGATCTCCACGATCTGCTGGGGGTCGAGCCCGACGGTGGGTTCATCGAAAATGAGAACCGGCGGATCACCGATCAATGCTTGTGCCAACCCCACCCGCTGCCGGAATCCCCGCGAGAGGTGCCCGACCAGCCGCCCGCTCACCTCCGTGAGGCCCGTCCGCTCGATGGCTCGTGCCACCTCGGCACGGCGACGATCCCGGGAGACCCGCTTCAGTTCAGCCACGAAGTAAAGGTAGCCGCTTACCGTCATGTCCCCATACAAGGGCGGGTTTTCGGGCAGATAGCCGATACGTCGTTTGACCTCGAAAGGGTCCTCGATGGGGTCGAAGCCGGCCACCCGGATACGCCCGTCGGAAGGCGGCATATAACCCGTAATCATCCGCATGGTGGTGGTTTTCCCCGCTCCGTTGGGGCCAAGGAAGCCCACCACTTCCCCTTCTTCGACGGTAAAGGTCAGGTCTTCTACCGCCGTTCGCCCGGCATACTGTTTGCTGACATGCTCGAGCTGGATCAAGCGCTATGCCCCCCCTGGTAACGCCCGAATTCCCGCCTTTTCTTTTCATAATACCTCAGCCATCCAGCTTGTCCTGTCGGCGAAGCCTGGGAAGTACGCCACCTGCTACCGCCCCCGGCCGCGGGTTTTCACCCGTGCCGGCGCGGTCGGGAAGCACCCCAGGAGTACGAGAATAGGACCGATTTCCGGCGTCACCGATCATGCTACAGCGTATTTTGCCTGAAGAGGAAGGAGGGACTATAATGCCTGAACTTCGTTCACGCGGGTTCGGGTTCGGCTGGGGCCGGCGCCGTGACGAGAACGAAGAAGAGCCTGCAGGTGCCCCCGGTGAGCGGGCGGCGGCCGCCCGGCCGGACCGGCCGGCGTCCCACGGTAGAACGGCCGCCGGATCGGAAGCAGGGGCGCAGTCGGGGGAACCGAGGAGAGAACGGACGAGGGAGCAAGCAGAGCCGGCCGAACCCGGACCGGAATCAGAACCAGGGGAGCTCTCCTCGCCCGTTGAATCCGGCGAATCCTACGAATCGGAAGCACCCGAGCCGTCGTATCGACGCCGGCGCGGGGATCGCTGGGTCCGCCGTCCCCCGCCCGGCGGCCGGGAGCCGCGGCCGCGGGATAGGCGCCGCGAAGACGAACGCTATCCGGACCGGGAAGAGGCCGAGCTGCTCCTTGCCGTACAGGAGGCAGAATTCCGGGCGGTCGATTGGATGCTGGCCGCGGATCTCGAGCCCGACAACCGTGAGCTCATGGAACGCTACGACGAGGCGGCGCGGGAAGCTCACGAGCGCATGGAGGAGTACCGGGAGCGTTTCGGGGCACTGATGTGGATGGACGAGGGCTGGCCGGCCCGCCGGCATACCGGCCCATTTTCGCTCGAGCGGAGGTGAGTGGCAGTGTGGTACTATGTCAAGAAACTGGAGCATCCCGCCCGGGTCTCCGGCACTGATCCCAGTATGGCTCGCCTGATCCTCGCCCAGTACGGCGGACCCCAGGGTGAACTGGCTGCCGCCCTCCGCTACCAGGCGCAGCGTTACGCCATGCCCGATCCCCGCACCCGGGGCCTGCTGATCGACATCGCCACCGAGGAGATGGCCCACCTGGAAGTGCTGGGCGAGTGCTTCTACCGGCTCACCGACGGGGTGCCGGAGGAGGAGTTGCGCCGCTACGGCCTGGACGGCTACTACACCGAATTTGGACGCGACGTTTTTTACGTAAATGAGTCGGGACACCCCTTCACGGTCGCTTACATGGCGGCCGTAGGTGATCCCATCGCCAATCTGGCCGAAGATATCGCTGCCGAAGAGAAGGCCCGCACCGTATACGAGCACCTCATCTCCCAAACCGACGATGTCGACTTGCAGGAGACGCTGCGCTTCTTGTGGAGCCGGGAGATTGTTCACTCGCAGCGGTTCAAAGAAGCCAAGGAACGCCTGGAGGATCTGCTGCAAGAACGGCGCATCATCGAACCCGGCGAGCGGATCGAGCGGATCACCACCGAAGGTCGCCTCGGCTGGAGCGTGGATGAACTCCGATCCGAGTAAGGTCCGGAACTCCAGAGCTTGTTGGGCGGCCAAGAGACGATAGTTGGCGATGGTCGTAGTTAGCTTTGGTCGGCGCCGATGAGCCTAGCCGGGGCGTGTCTTCGTCTTGCGAAGGCCCCCGGCTTTACCACGCCCGGCTCCCATGCAACTGGGATAGCTCATCACGGTACTGCGCCCTGTGATCGCCAAAAGTCTATTTTTCTGTTCGCATTTTGCATTGACATAGGAGGAAGTCGCGGGTCTTCGTCGAATACAAGCATTGTAAGCTATGGCTTTTAGCAGTGCATTTACGTGGACGTTTTTGGCCGTGCTCGAGCCCAGCTTGGGGTAGTTAGCCTCGTTTGAGCAGGGATTCCTGCGGGACGGAGGTTCCAATGGCCATAGCGACACCATTAAGAAGCACTGAGCCGACCAGTCTTTATGCCGGAGCTTTCCGGCCCACGCTTGGTGGAGAGGCTTCAGCGGTTTCGCTCCGCTTCCGTGCCGCGGTGGCATCACCACTGAGGTCCTGGTGCTTGCCGTGCGTGCGAGGCAGCTTCGCGGCTGCTCTGGAGCCCGGTAAAGGGCGCAGCCGGAGCACAATCTTGACCTTATCCGGTTTACTCCTTTTCCTCTTGAGCTTGAGCTTTGAGCCGAACGTCGCCAGTTCGGCCACCGCAGGCAGCGCCAATCTTGGAGCTCCGGCTCAGCCCGGCTCGGCCGGTTTGCTTGATCCGGGATTGGTTGATCCGGGAGCAGATTTCCCCCGGGTGTCCCTTGAAGCCAGTTCACAGGACGTGCG
>DUMU01000033.1 GCA_012839805.1 Bacillota bacterium
CAGGAAGAACGAGGCAATGGGAACCGCGGAGTCCCCGCGCGCGGACGCGCGGGAACCCATCATGCAGGGGAGGAGGGCATAACTTAAAATGCCCCTACGCGGTGCCCAAACGAAGGGGTCCACCCCCAAAAGACTCATACTGGGACACGGTGTCCCCATTGGTAGAGTACTACAAAGACCTAGATTCAGACGAGCAGCGAAAGTTCCGCGAAGCATATGCAACTGCACTTGCGGAGCTATGGCCGAGGTACAAGACATCGTTAGCCTTTATTGACGAAGTAGACTGTCCAGAAGCAGGGCCAACGATCGGGCGCATGCTGGCAGACTGTGTGAAACGGTTGACAAGTAATCCTAATGATCAGTGGGTACGGGATGATTGCTTGTACGTCGTCTTGGCTGCAGGAAGAACGCGGAGCGAAGCTGCCGTACCGGCGCTCAGGCTTTTGATAGAGAATGCTGCGCAGTTGCTGAACGAAGATCTTTACAGCGATGCAGTGCTTGCCTTGACTCGGGTCGATTATCGGCTTGTGCTGCCCTATCTCAGGGGATATGTTACATGGCTGACTCGGCCGTCGCCGCCACCCACGGCTACGGCAGGGGCCTCTCCAAAGTATTCAGAATTTGGCCTGATGGATCTGACCAGAATCATAGCCGAATGCATCCGACAGGGGGGGCCGCCTGCAGTGGGAGAGCTGGCAGCAGCTCTGGGGCCATTAGATGCTGACGAAACGAAGGCGGTCCTGGCGGCGTTGAGAAGAGCCAACCTCTGGCCTTACAAAGGTAGTGGCAGTCCAGGTGACACGCGCTACCGCATGAGTACGGCCGGTCGTTGTGCCCTGAGATCGTGGACGAACGATTTGGAGGAGGGAGGCGTGCTGGCCAATGCTTAGGAAGGATGTAGAATGGACGCTACCGGCAGAGTATCTGACTTTGCAACTGGTCTCGTTTGACCGGCCAGCTGTCGCCTCCTCGTTGCAGGAACTGCTGAGGGACTCGCTGATCGACAAGATAGGATCCCTGGTACGTGATCCAAGTGAAACCGTTTGGTGGTTCCACGAGGTGTTGGGCGAGGGTGACGCGTATTCGCAAACCAAGTGGCATGAGCTGATGCACTCGGCTATACGGCGCAATGCGCCCTTCGATTTCTCGGTTGCGGATGAAGACGACCTTTGGTCCAGCTTCATCTTCGCCGGGTATTTGAGTAGGCGCGGCGATCTTCACCTCGGTATCTCGCTGAAGAAGGATAAGCTCGCAGGAGAACTTCCAACCGCTGAAAGCTTCCTCTTGGCCTTGGGCCATGATCTGGTAGCGAGGATGAATGCCAGGGTGGGGTACCTCAGCCTGGACGGGTGGCCTACCTGGAACGGTCGGGTCTCTAGCCCCCTGGAAGCCTACTACGGTTTGATAGAAGAGCGATTGGTCAAATCGCTGAAAGAGCGCACCAGAGGGGTCTACTGGGCCAACTGGTGGCACAAGGAGTTGATTGGGGGCAAAGTGGACATAGACGACGTTGTTAAGAATCTCTGTCCTGCAGAGCAAGGCTGGTTACCGGAGAAAAGCCACTGGTATTTCCGAATCACTGATCATGCCGACCAGGTCGACCGGGAGATAGTACGGGAGTGGATGGCCGCGCTGCGCCCGCTCATGCCGGAGGGCAGACCGGTCTACTACTTCCCCCGACAGGAGTGGAAGGTGTAGAGAGTCTCCGGGTTAGAACGGCAGTAGTTAACCCGGCGAGGCACAATCCTATGCGGGGGATCGTTATCATCAACCAGGGGGCTACGGGATTATGGGGCTGGGACCGAGAGGGCCGGCTCTGCCTGGTAAAAGAAGGCGGAAATCCAAATGGTTCTCCTTTCTTCCAAGATATGTTGGTAAGAGCGACCAAAGACTCAGAGGTGACATTCGTCCTTCAGCATCCAGCCCCATCAGTTGATCCGCGAACATCGCACTGGTGCGGTTCTACCTTCATCGATTTCGAGCACAAGTTGGTCACGATAACGATGTCAGGCGACAGCCTGCCTGCTACTTCCAAAGTGCCCAAGCCGCTCATAGGTGTCAATAACGAGTATATAGACACACCTGCCTTTGTAATCCTTGCCCACGAACCGGGCGAAGGTTTCGAGGGGATCGAGCATTGGGAAGAATACCTACAGATGCCTCCGCATGAAGCCAACCAACTGAATCACAATCGCGCCATACATTTCTACGAGAATGAGGTGAGGAGAGATGTTGGTTTGCCGTTACGCAAATACCGCGTCGATATGGTATAAAAGCACGGCGTTTGGGATTCTACCACTTGTGTTGACTTTTGCTCTGACACCGTTGGCTTTTACTACCATGTGCACAGTGACGGCCGCGGCTCCCAGCCTAACGGTATCGATGCACGCAGATACTACAGCCGTTGATGAGCATTATGGACTGCGCGTTGCGCTAGCGCTGCACAACGAGTCCGCTGAGCCACTGTATGTCATGGGTATAAAAGACAAGGATTTTGCCTACCAAGCGTTTAAGAGAGGAAGCACATTACTGGTGCAATATGGTATTCCGATCGACGTCGAATGGCCCCATGTGTACAACTATTCACCGGTATTCCACTTGATACCCGCCGGCGAGACGATTGAACTTGAGGCACGCATAGCGCCGCTGAGGTATGTACCCATGGGGGAGTATGACCTCATAGTTGTAGTTGGATTCGGGCTGCATCCGGTGCTCGCAGACAAAAACATTACCGCCGGTCAGTTTTTCGAATGGGCAACACTTGTCGAAAGTTCACCCATTCGAGTCAGGATAGATGAAAGCTGCGTTATGGTAATTGGGGACGCTGCCCGAATTAATGGTGGAAAGCAAGAAGAGCCGGTTATTGTGGCCGAGACTATGAATTCGCTGATCATCCTCGGCGACGAGGAGATAGCCACGGTTTGGCTGAGGTTTTCCAACTTCGGATCCAAGCGTGGTTTCGTGTTGACCTTTGGTGATAAAGTAGCGCTTCGTCCAGAGTTGATCAATCGCAAGCGAGCACAAGTGGCCGGGAGTGTAGCCCATGGCCTGAAGATCATCGGCAAGGAGGGTTACTTACTAGATTACTATATACCTTGCAACGAGGATCCAGAACTGGTGGAAGTCGGTCCCGGAGATAGCGTAGTAGTACCGGTGCGGATCATCGCACGACCATTGGTGTTTCCGCTTCCGGAGGGTACCTATGACCTAGAGTTCATGTTTGGGTATAGCGACACCCCTTTGGATGTAAGGCCAGGTGTTAGCGCAATGGAGTTTTGGGAGTGGACGGGAGGTCGCCTTGTCGTCACGCGCCCGGTAGAGTTAGTGGTACGGGCGGGTCGTTCAGAGGTATGAGAGGAGGTTGCGCTGCTTCGGGGTCTCCAAGAGAGCCATTGCTGCAGTCGACAAAGGGACGGGGTAAGCCACATCACTGCCGCATAGCTCCTTCAAAACGGAGTGCCCTGGCCAGGAGAGACCGGCAAGAACCTCCGGCGGCGCGTGTCGTCGGCAGCCCGGGAGATGGGCGGAGCTCGCTATGAGATTTGCCATACTCGCGACGATGCCGAAAGCCCCACCAGCATGACGTACCCGGGCGGCACAACGGTGAGCTTTGAATACAACAGGCCGGGTGGCAGGGGTGCCAGGGGTGGGCCGGGGGGATGGCGGGAAGGCCGCAAGGCGGGGGTACTAGCGCTGGCGCAGCAAAGCAATGGCAGGCGACGAAACGAAGGAGCCGAGGAAAAAGGCAGCCGAGGAAAAGAGAGAAAGTATGCCGGCCGTTCACGGTGGTAGAGAGGGTGCGCGGGGAAGCGGGCTCGCTAGACTCGTGAGAGGGGTTCTCAGCGGACTACTGGTGCTGGTCGTGGCCTCGGGTGTTGGGCTCGGGTCGCAGGCCGCCTCACCGGCTGCTCTGTCATCCAAACCCGATCGTCCGTTGATCTTTGTGGTCCACGGCCGCCCAGAGCTCTTCGAGGAGTATCGCAAGCTCTTCAATGAGTACGAAAAGGAGACCGGGATAGCCGTCGACATGGTGACGGTCGACTCGGCGGCGGCCAAGTGGCAAAAGATCCTGCCCATGCTGGCGGGAGGCGTAGCTCCAGACGTGGTGGCGGGCGTTAGTGTGGAATTCGTAGGATATGCCATGACCGGTTTGCTGCGCCCACTGAACGATCTCATCGCCGAGACGAAGACCGATTTGGGCCAGCTAATTCCCGTGCTGGTGAAAGAGCTTTCGTGGCAGGGTAAGCAGTACATTATTCCGTATGGCGTTTCCATGATGACCATGTACTACAACGTGAACATGTATAGCGAAGCGGGCTTGCCGCCTCCACCCCGTGGGGGATCGTCGGTCCGTACTGGGATAGTTGGCTGACGCTCCCGGTTCAGTGGAATGCCGACTGGGTGACCCCGGATCTTACCCGTTTCACGGGGAATGAACCGGGGCCGGTTGCCTCTCTCCAGGCGCTGCAAGATCTGGCCTGGAAGCACAAAGTGATGCCGGCGGACGCCGCCAACATGACTCAGGAGTTTGCCAGCGGCCAGGGAGCGCTCTACGGCGACGGAACTTGGGGAATACAGATCCTCCTGCAGTCCAAGGAAACCTGGGATTTTGCCCCGTTCTTCCAGGTGCCGGGCTACCGGGCGGCCGGGGCTATTCCGGGCCTGGTGGCGAACCTCCCGGCCTGGGCGGAGTTGATGCGCCAGGCGGCCGGCAACCGGCAACTCAACTTCGGCCTGCTACTTGAGGAGGTGCAGAACTTCGGCATGGTGCTCCAGGTCCGCAAGTTGCCGGCCTGGGACGCCATCGACCGGGCGATGCGACCGGTGGTGTGGAGTGTGTTCCAGAACCAGCTCCCGGCGCAGCAGGCCATGGACCAGGTGGCACCCCAGATCAATAAGCTCCTGGCAGAGGCTATGGCAGGCAAGAAGCAGTGAAGGAGGACGTACAGGGCCGATGCGGACACGTGGCAAGCCGGTACGAAGATCACTTCCGCGAAGGAAGGAGCAGGTATACCGCCGGACACGAGGAATGGGAACCTATCATTTCACTCAGGGAGGCGATCAAAGTGAACGGGCGTGCGTGGAGCAGCAAAGTTCTGGTTAACTTTGTTATCGCCTTGGTTGCCTGCCAGGTGGCAGTCGTTTCCCAGGGGCTACCGGTCAGCGGCGTCGCCAGTGCGGCTGGAAAGGCGCCGGAGACAGGCAAGACGAAGATCACCTTCATGACACACTACGTACTGACACTTCCGTTTGGCAAGGTGCTTGATCAGGCCATTCAAGAGTATGAACGTCTGCATCCGAATATCCAGATAGATGTCCAGTTCGTGCCGGTGACCGAGCTTTTACCGAAGATCCTGGTGGCCCAATCGACCGGGATCGCACCCGATGTCGTTTCCATTGCCGGCTATATGCTGGGAGACCTGGCCGAGGCGGGCATGCTGCAAGAGGTTCCATCTTCGGTGCGGCAGATCGTCGATGACGTCTACCTTCCCGGGTTGTCAGTCTTCGCCACCTACGGGGGCAAGCAACTCGGGCTGACCACGGAGTTCATGCCGCGGGCGATGGTGGCCAACGTCAGGATGCTGGAGGCAGCAGGGTTGCCGAGCCGGACGCCGGCGACCTTTGGTGAACTGGAAGAATGGGCCCGCAAGCTCACCCAAAAAGAGCCGGACGGCCGGTTCAAAGTGGCCGGTTACGCCATTGAGACCGGCAGTTCGGGGCAGGCGGTATGGGGCACGATCTTTTCCTTTGCCTGGTCGAACGGAGGGCGTTATCTCACCCCGGACTATCGCCGGGTGGCCTTCAATACGCCGGAGGTGGCCGACGCCGTCAACTACCTGGCCGGCCTGGTCAGCAAAGGAATAGCCGTGGCCAAGTCCTGGGTAGTCGTAGATATGCGCAGCGAGAAGGCGGCCCTCAGCATGGCGCACGGTCCATACTGGAAAAACGAGTTCACCCGTCCTAAAGAGTATGTCTACGACCGTTTCATCAGCGGGTTGATGCCGGCGGGTAAGACCGGTAAACCGGCCGCACCCACCTACGGGTGGCTCCTCGGGGTGACCACCGGTTCGAGCCACAGCAAGGAGGCCTGGGAGTTCATCACCTGGCTCACCACCTCCGTCGATGAGAAGACGGGGATGACTCGCATGGGCCAGGTCATGGCCGAACTTGGCTCGATGCCCGTCACTCGTCCGGATCTAGCCCATACCCCCGTCTTGAAAGAAGCTTTCATGTCCGGTTTCCTGGAGGCGATCCGTAAAGGTTTCACAGTGCCGGATCCGGTGGGGCCGAAGGCGCTGCAACTCCAGAATCTCTTCATGAACGAGATTGTACCGGCCATTTTGGGCACTCGTTCTACTGCCGAGGCGCTGGAAAGGGCAGCCCAGTTAACCCAGGCGGAGCTCGACAAGATCTTTACGAAGCGATAAGGCAGACCGGGCGTCCTTCGGCGGAAGACTGGTAGAGCACTCGGATTACTTCGGCCGTCATCTTGTTTTCAGGGCCTCCCAGATCAGGGGCAGGGATCGGTCATAGCGGTGGCTGGTGTGGAAGTGCCCGCCGGGGAAGGTCTCGAAGAGGTGGGGGATGCCCAGTTCGGTAAGCCGGCGGTCGAGGCGGCGAGCGCCGAAGAGCAGGTTGAACTCGTCTTCCTCACCGCAGTCAAAGAAGAGCAGCTTGAGGTGGCGCAGGGCTCCGGCTGCCCCGGGGACGTCCGTCACCATCCGTACCGGATCGTGCGCGAGCCAGCGTTGCCAGACGCCGGGAAGGAGTTCACCGGTATTGAGGTCGACAGGGAGCTCCACACCGGCATCATCATCATTCCCGTTGGGGGCTGCGGGATCTGCCTGCCTCGCTGATTCGGCAAGACCGGTACTTTTGGCCGAGGGCGAGTAAGTGGCCGCCATGGCAAAGAGGTTGATGGCGGCCCGCAGCGACGGCGAGGGGCTGCTCGGGCCGAACCGGCAACCCAGCACCAGCCGGCGAAAGGCCGGCAGCCCCCCGGCCCGGGCCACCTCCCGCAGCAGGTGGCCGATGTCCGGCCAGTAACAGAGCTCGAAACCCATGTCGCCGGAATGGCAGACGACCGCCTCGAACAGGCCGGGATGGCGCATGGCGTTGACGAGAGCCCCGTAGCCGCCGGATGATTGGCCGGCAACAGCCCGTGCTCCCGCCGAAGGATGTCGCTCCTCCACGAACGGGAGCAACTCATCCCACAGGTAGGTTTCGTAGTCGCCCACCCCGGGCGAGCTTATATGCTGGTTACCCCCGAGACCGGTGAACGTATCGGGCAAGACGAAAACCATGGGGCCGAGGCGGCCTTCGGCGTGCAGGCGGTTCACCCGTTCCAGCAGATCTTCCCCGAAAGGGTTGAAGTTGAGAAAACTTCGCCCGGTGCCGCCAAAGCCGGAGAGCATCCAGACCTGCGGATAGGCCCGGCCGCCCTGGTAGCCGGGGGGAAGCAGTACGATCAGGAGCCGATCGGCGGGGTCGCCCAGGGGGTTGTTCTCCAGTGCTCGGCTGTGAAAGGAGTAAATAACGACCGAGTAGCGGTGGTTGCTGCCGAAGCCGAACTTCACGGGGCCGCCGATAGGGAACATGGTCGGAATCACTTCCTATCTTTGGTATTCTTCCCCACGTTCTCTCTGTCGTCTCTGGGGCAACGCTTTGCCTTCGCCGTTCACTTTGGTTCATGGCCGGCGGCGTTACCGCCGGCCCCCGCCGGGACGCTACCGGCATTGTACACCGGAGGAGGGTGCGTTTGGCGCAAGATGCACCGGCCACGAGGGCCTTGGAAGGTGAAAAGTACACCAACACCGCCACCAGTGGCTCGGATGGGGCAAAGAGCCCGGAATGGTGTAGCCTGCGCCATCGTGGAGACGGTTGGTTGGCGCGACTTGCTCCAGCCAAGCGGCCTCGGGTGGGGCGCGGGGCAGCGCGGGGCGTATCGGTAGCGCGGCGCGTGTGCATGGGAGTACGGGCGGTGTTTTTGGGCGGGTTCTACAAATAGTGGGTGACGATGGGAGCGGTTGCCGCCTCGTAAAGGGAGGCAATTCGCCCCAGGTAGGAGGTGAGTGCCTCCGGACCGCCGTTCAGGTTGAAGACGAGCTGGTAGCCCTGTTGCCGGAGCTTGGGGAACGTGTCCTGGCACCACCGGGCGATCTCCTTCATCCCGGCCCCGAAGCCATCGGGGAGCCTGGGCGTGAACCGGCGGGGAACGAAAAGATCGACGTACATCCCCTGCCGGCGCAAGAAGACCGATAGAGCCCGGGCCGCCGTTCGACCCATGTGAGTGTCAGTAGTCAGGAAGAAATGCCGATCTCTCCGGCTCCCCACGCCTCGCCCTCCGAAAAAGCCGTAGATTCCGGCGAGTTCCGGACTCAACCGGCAACGTTCGTCGACACTTGCCTGACTCAGGCGCTCGATGCCCCGGTTACCCAGTACCCAGATGAAATCACGGGTCAGCACGGCCAGACGGCCCTCTTCTTCGTTCACCGAATCCAAGAGCCACCCGTGTCTTCCTTCGGCCGCTTCGGAAGTGGTGACCAGGTTGAATAGAAGCTCGGGTCCGATGGTCGAGATAATGGCGAACGCAGGTGAACGGCCGTTCTCCACCGTCGTTGCCTCCTTGCCGCATGCGCGTCACGCCCCGTTACCGCACCGCGCGTGTTGCGAGGGGACAGGAATTGCCGGGCGGTGGGCATCCCGTGAACTGCGCACGCGCGTCGGGCGGTTCCGGTAGCTAGTTCCATGCCGGCGAGGAGTTTCCCTGCCGTTCATCGGGTACGAAAAGGCAGGACCACGGTGAACCTTCACCGATCGGACCCGGCTCCAGACCAGGTCTTACTTCCTGTTCGGCAATCTGAAAACGGAAATCGACCCGCAGGTGGAAAACCGTGAACAGATTGCCTACTTAGGAGCAGATCCCTGATCCGGAGCACGGTCCTCTCGGTCCGTCGGCCCACCGTGATCCTGCGTTATAAGAATGCGCCGTTGGCGGCTGCCTATGCACGATTCCCGGCGCTTTTTCGCTGCCAAATTATACCGCCCCAGGGTCGCGCATGCGCTGTCTGAGCGGCAGCTGTAGCCGGTCGCCGATGCGCTGCCTCAACGTCAGCAGCTCTCTGTCTCGCATCCACGGCCGGCCATCCTGGAGCCCGGGCAGCGGCATGGCCCCAACTCGCGAAGTTAGCTGGTCGAGTGTCTTCTGCTGCTCTGGAGTAAGAAGGGCCCGGAGCTCTTGGGCGGCTGCGTCGGCCTTCGCCCGGACGTCCAGGCGTAGTTGCGTGAGCTTCTGGCTCAGTTCGAGGACCTTGTCCCGGTCGGGATTCTGCTCCCGCCAAAGCTGGGCCAGTTCACGCTGGGTCTTGGTGATCTCCTCCCGAAGGGGCTTGAGCTCCTCGGCCAGCCGATTGCGCAGGTCAACGATGGCCTGGTACTGCTCGTCGGTCAATTTGAGTTGAGCCGCCAGGCGGGATACGTAGGCGAAGCCGGCCTGCAGCTCAGGACCAAGACCCAACCCCCAGGTCTGCGCAGCGGATTTACCCCCAAGCTCCGGCCGGGCCCCCAGCGGACCGGCGAAGCCACCGAAGCGAGGCCCGAAAGGCGGATGGGCGAACCAGGGCTGAACGACTTTCGCGACCCCTCCGCCGGCCCCAGCTCCCGCGGCGGCCACCGACGTTCCTCCTGCCCAGCTGCCGATGAACACGACGAAAGTGACCGCAACCAGAGCTAACACCAGCGAGCGCCAGGTGGAAGACCGTTCCGGAATCGTACTGTACTTGAGCTTCACGAAGCCATCCCTCCTGGTAAATGGAGTAACCGCGTGGTTCGGGCTTCCAGGGGGCACCGGGCCAAACCAACCCGCGCCACAGTGTGCCCGGCCGCCTCGGCCCGATCCCACCGGAACGTATAGTAACGTTCTTCCATGACACACCGATGGCGGAAGCATGAAGGAACTTTTAAAAAATCTGCTCGGCCCGGCAGGAATCTCCGCGGGGCCGTCGTATCACTTAAATGACTTAAGTGAACTTAGGGCCGGCCGGATGGTCACCCGCAGGAGGAAGTTCATCCGGGGGAGGGAGAGAAAGGTGCCCGAGTGGGATCGGCCGCTTCCGCTCTATGTTCAGGTGAAGCAGGCGCTGGTCGAGCGGATTCAGGCCGGCGTATACGCGGTCGGGGAGAAGCTCCCCACCGAAGCGGAGCTGGCCAGGGAATTCGGGGTGAGCCCGGCGACGGTCAAGCAAACCATCAACGCGCTGGCCGCCGAGGGGATCGTGATTCGTCGCCCCAGCCAGGGAACGTTCGTGGCCGGTTTGAACCCGGAGCCGGGAGCGGTGCCTCTGCGCAGTTTCACCGAGGTAATGCGGGAGCGGGGGATTCCCATCAACACGCGGCTGCTCATCTCCGAGATTCGCCCGGCGGGAGCCAAGGTGGCCTGGCAGCTGGACACCGGCGCAGGTGAGCCGGTTCTCTACTTGCGTCGTTTACGTTCTGCCGGCGATAGGCCCCTCGCAATGGAAGAGACTTTCCTGCCGATCGACCTGCTTCCGGAGCTTGCCGAAGCCGGGAAAGCCGCCGAATTCGCTTCGTTAGCCGAGGGATCGCTCTATCGCCTGCTCGAAGAGGGTTACGGTCTCGGGCTACTGGGGGCAGAGGAGACCATCTGGGCCGAAGCAGCAGGGGCTGATGAGGCCGCGGCGCTGGGTATTGAGCCGGGAGCGCCGGTGCTCGTGGCGGAGCGGGTGACGGAGGTATCCGGGCACCGCCGGGGGTTTCTGAGTCGTACGGTTTTCCGTGCCGATGCCTACCTCCTCAAGTTTCGCCTCAGCCGCTATGCCCGGAGGGAGACGAAAGAGACGAAAGGGGAGACGAGAGGGGGGTGGGGCGGCCGATGACGACCGCACCGGAGACGGGGGGCCGGTGGGTGATGGGAATCGACAGCGGGGGCAGCAAGAGCATCGGCGTGCTCCTGCGGGAGGACGGATACCTCGGCGGAATCGGGTTCGGGGGCCCGGCCAACTTGTATTTCACCAGCGAAGAAGACGCGCAGACCGCGATCCGTCGAGTGGTGACCCAGGCGGTGGAGATGGCGCGCAAAAGGGGACTCCTGCCAAGCCCGGGCCAGTCGGCAGAGCCGGGCGGCCCGGCGGGCGGAGCGGCGCCGCTGGAGGTGGGGGCGCTCTACTTCTCCTCGCCCGGTTTACGTATGGAGCCCGCGGTCGAGGCCCTTCGGGACTTGATCCGCTGTGGTCGGATCGTGCTCGAAGATGATGCTCCCGCGGCGTTTTGGGGAGCGTTGGCCGGTGGCGAAGGCGTGGTCGTGCTGGCCGGCACCGGTTCATTCGGATATGGCAGGCGAGGGGAGAAAACCGCCGTCAAGGGCGGCTGGGGCCCGCTCCTGGGCGATGAGGGCAGCGGGTACTGGATCGGCGTCCGAGCGCTCCAGGCCGTCATACGCAGCTACGAGGGGCGAGGTCCGGCTACTGCGCTCACCAAGCTCCTGAGGGAAACTCTTCCCTACCGGCTCGAAACGGAACTGCGGCGGATAGTCTACGGCCCGGATTTCACCCGCCACCGGCTGGCGGGGCTGGCCATGCTGGTGAGCGAGGCGGCCGCCGGCGGGGATGAAGTGGCGGCCGGAATCCTGGCGGCCGCCGGCCGGGAGCTCGCCCAGCTGGCGGTGGCAGTCGCGACTGAGCTCGGATGGGAAAGAGACGACCCGTTCCCGTTTTCCCTCACGGGAGGCGTGTCCAATGCCGGTCCCTGGCTCACCGAGGCCTTTTTCGCCACGGTTCAGGAGAGCTTTCCGGCTGCCCGGTGGAGACCGCCCCGGTACGCACCGTGCGTGGGAGCGGGGTTACGGGCACTCCAACTCCTCGGCGTTGAGATAACCCCTGCGCTCCTCAATGAACTGGAGACCAGCCTGGCAGAGGGTCACCCGGCGTTCGCCCGCATGCTGCAGCCCGGGGACGGGGACAGGACCAACACGGGGGAGACGAGGGAGGTGCAGCGACGTGTGGCGGGATGATAACCCGAAGGAGACCGGCGCCGGCCCGGAGGAGGAGCTCCACCTTCAGGAAGCATGGTATCGCGGCCTTGATCAAGTCCTGGCCAGGATCCGAACCACCCAACGGATGGCCCTTGCTCAGGCGGCGGACCGGATCGTCACTACGGTAACGAACGGAGGGCTTTGCCACCTTTACGACACCGGCCACATGCTGATGCACGAGCTGGTCGGCCGGGCCGGTGGCCTGCTCCTCTTCACGCCGATTTACGTCGATCTATCGCTTCGCCATCCGGCCCGTTTCCGCCCGCCGGCCAACCCCGGGCCTGCCGGGCCCCAAGCGGAGGGCGCCGGGCCGCCCGGCATCCCGGCGCGGCCACGCCGTCGCGTGCACCTCGACGAGATCCCGGGAATGGCCGAGTACATCCTTTCGGCCGCCGATTGCCGTCCCGGCGACGTGCTGATCCTCGGTTCGGTCTCAGGGGCAAGCTTACTAGCCGTGGAGTTGGCCCTCGAGGCGAAACTGCAGGGACTTTTCGTGATTGGCCTGACCTCGGTTGCCGCCTCGCAGGCGGCCGAGGCTCGTCACCCCTCGGGCAAGCGCCTTTACGAGGTGGTCGACCTGGTCCTGGACCACCAAACGCCGCCTGGCGACGCGCTCGTCCCGGTGGACGCGGTGGCACCCGTTTGCCCGGCCTCGGGCATCGCCGCCGCCTATCTCATGTGGGCGCTGACGGCGGAGATCACCGCCCGTTTGCTCAAGCAAGGGCGGATACCAAGTGTGCTGATGAGCAACCACCTGCCCGGGGCCGGTGAGCACAATCGCCAGGCCCGGGAGCGTTACCAGGAGCAGGGTTACTGAGATGAAGGGGGTGAGCGGGTGATGCGGTGGGAAACCCGAAGGGGAGACGCCGGGGGCACGGTTCTCCTTCTCGATTCCACGGATGGGAGTCTGCGGGGTTTAGGGGAGAGCAGCACCGGTCGCTGGTATGTCAACGGTCAAGCCGGTGAACCCGCGGACCGGGAACCCGGCCGGCCTTACCCTTGGTTCGAGCTAGTTGCCCTCGATCCGGCCCACCGCCGGTACTCGCTGCCGAGCGGGCCGGTAACCGGCGTCAGGAAGGACGGCGGGACGCTATGGCTCGACTTCGCCCCCGTCGCCGGTATCCGGGCGGCGGTCGAGATCGCGCCGGGGCCGGGGGGCGGCCAGGCCGGTGCCGGCGAGCCCGGTAAACCGCCGGAGCTGGCCGGCGGCGCCGGCGATCCGCCGGCGGGCGCCGGGCCCGGGCAACCGGGTTGGCCGCCGGGTAGCAGCCTCTGGCGGCTACACCTGGCGAACCAGAGCCAGGACCTCACCGTGGTCGAGATCCTCTTCCCGTGCCTGCGGGGAATAGACCCTGAGCCGATCGTGCTACCGGACGTGCTCATCTTTCCGCATCACGCCGGCGAAAGAACCGCCGACCCCCGTACCGCGTATCGCAGTGCGCGCTATCTCAGTTTTGGGCGAGCGGCCACCATCCGGGAAAACGAAGACTTTTACGTTCGTGAGATCACCTACTGCGGCCTGGCTTCCATGATGTGGCTCGACTACTACGACGGCCTGGGCGGCCTCTACCTTGCCAGCTACGATCCCGGCTTTTTGCTGACCGGGCTCCGAGTCGAGGTGAAGCGGGCCGCAACCGATCGGGGAACGGAATCACCCGCCGGGGCGGGAACCCGGTCGGGAAGCAGGTGGAGGCTCGGGTTCGGCTTGCGCAAGTACGTTCCCATCTCGCCCGGTGAAAGCTGGGAGAGTCCCCCGGCTGTCGTTTGGGCCCATCCCGGCGATTGGCACGCCGCGGCCCGGCAGTACCGGGAATGGTTTGACCGGCATGGCCGGCCCAGTTATGATCCCATCCCCGAAGACATGCGGGCCGAAGCGGTAGTTACCCCCTGGTACGACCTGCGGCGGGCGGAGGGAGTCCTGCATCGCTTTGGTGAACTGCCTTCCATTTACGACGAGGTCGCTGCTTCCCGGTGGGGATCACGCCACCTCTTCCTGGCCGGCTGGAACCGGGGCGGCTTCGACTCGCAGTACCCGGAATACCATCCGGATCTCGAACTGGGTTCACCGGTGGATTTGCGCCGGGTGGTGGAGCACGTGGAAGGGCAGGGCGG
This sequence comes from Bacillota bacterium, assembly GCA_012839805.1. Taxonomy (GTDB): domain Bacteria; phylum Bacillota; class Limnochordia; order Limnochordales; family DUMU01; genus DUMU01. The sequence goes on from DUMU01000033.1 coordinate 14,162, forward strand.
GATGGTGACCTTCTACATCAATAGCCGCCTCTTCGACCGCAGTTCGTTCTACCACTCCACACTGGGTAAGGAGTGGGCGATCCGTTCCGAGACGGGTGAACGGTACACCGAGACCTACGGGCCGGTCACTTTCGATGTCTGCTGCCCGGCTCATGCCGGCTGGCAAAAGCACCTTGCCGACTTCGCCGAATGGATGGTGGCGGCCTACGGAGCGCGGGGCATCTACCTCGACCAGCTGGGTTCAGCCACTCCCTTCCCCTGCTACGCTGAGAACCATTCTCATCGCGGTGACCCTCCGTTTCACCGTGAGGCGGCCAACCATGCACAGCAGCCGGGGGAGATCATTCACCAGACCGCTCATCAGGCTGCCCGTCAGATTGTCCATCATGGTCTTTACAACTTGGGATACATTGGCCTCCTCGACGAAGTGACGCGTAGACTCAAGAAATACCGGGCGGATGCCTTCCTGATGATTGAGAACTGCGGTGACCTCTATAGCTCCCGGGTCTGGGGGAGTCTCGCCTGGAACGGAACGCTCTATGACGAATTCTTCCGCCTCTTCAAGTATACCTTCCCCGATTGCACGCTGGTGCAGATGATCCAGCCGCGGGCGGCGCTCGCACCGGAGCAAAAGCTCGGGCAGTTTCGAGCGGATCTGGACCGGGCATGGCTCCTGGGTAGTGTGTTTTGGATCCATCCGCCCCGGGTGGAACGGCCGGCGGGCATGCGGGCCGAGGAGGCCGAGATGGTGGTCGCCGAGGCCAAGGCGCTCCTGCGCTTGCGCCAGGAGGTAGCACCGCTCCTGGCCCGGGCCCGGTTCGTCGACACCGACGACCTGGTTTGGGAGGAGGCCGGCGAGGAGCGGCCCGAGGGAGCGCCGGACGCGGGCGAGTTCGCCAGCCACTGGGTTTTGACCCGGGAAGGAGCAGGAGGAAGCAGGAACCCGGGGGAGACAGGCGAGCATCTGGTGCTTCTGGTCCGGGGTGGGGCCGGCTGCCGGGACCTCGGGCGCCTCATGCCCGCACTGCGATTGCGGGTCGGTGACCGGCGATCGGGCGGAGAACGCTGGCGATGGCGATGCTACAGCGCGAGCCCGGGCGAGGACGAGATCAAGGTGGAGGAAGGCGTGGCAGTAACGGCCGGCGACGGCACGTTACCGCTTGGGCAGCCCGCAGGATGCTGGCAGGCCTGGCACTGGGTAAAGGAAGGAGCGTGACGGCGGTGAGTCTGGTGGGCCAAAAGCTGGTGGGTCAGCAGATGGAAAGGGCGGTGCGACCGCGGCGCTCGAGCCTGGCCCGCCGGGAAGCCTGGGAGGGATACCTCTTCATCTCACCCTGGATAGTCGGTTTCCTGGTTTTCGTGGCCGGTCCGATGATAGCTTCTATCGCTCTGGCCTTCACGGAGTGGAACCTTTTGAGTCCACCCAGGTGGGTAGGACTGGCCAACTTCCAGGCCCTCTTCACCGACCCCCTCTTCTGGCAGGCCCTCAAGGTGACGGCCATCTATGCCGCGGTGGCGGTTCCCCTCGACCTCTTTGCCGCACTGCTCCTGGCTAGCCTGCTAAACCAGAAGCTGCGGGGGATCGGGGCGTACCGTACCATTTTCTATTTGCCGACGATCTTGCCCGGGGTAGTAACGGCGGTCGTCTGGCGCTGGATCTTCAATCCCGAAATCGGCCTCATCAATAACCTCCTGGCCCTTTTCCGGATACCGGGGCCCCTCTGGCTGATGTCGCCCGCCTGGGCTTTGCCCGCGCTGATCATAATGAGCCTGTGGACGATCGGCACTGCCACCGTCATCTTCCTCGGAGGCCTGCAAGGGGTTCCCGCCGAGCTCCACGAAGCGGCGGCCATCGATGGAGCCGGCCCCTGGCGACGCTTCTGGCGCATTACCGTGCCCCTCGTCTCCCCCAGCATCTTCTTCAACTTGATTACGGGGATGATCGGCGCGTTCCAGGTCTTTACCCTCCCTTACATCATGACGGGAGGCGGGCCGCAGAACGCCACTCTGTTTTATGTCCTCTACTTGTACGAGAATGCCTTCACCTACGGGAAGATGGGGTATGCCAGCGCCATGGCCTGGGTTCTGTTCGTGATCATTGTGGTGTTGACGGTGATACAATTCCGGCTCTCTCGTCGCTGGGTGTACTACGCCGGAGGTGAGGCAGCATGAACGCTACCTTCGTCACGCCCCGGGCAAAGATACGGTCGCTCAGCTGGTGGACCAGGGTTTCCAGGTATCTTCCGGGTCTCGGAGCTCACCTGGTCTTGATGCTCGGCTCCCTCGTGGTCCTCGCTCCGGTAGCGTGGATGGTATCCATGTCCCTCAAGGACGTGAACCACCTCTTCGACTTTCCTCCCCAATGGATTCCGAACCCGATCCGCTGGGACAACTACGTACGGGCGCTCACCGCGATGCCGTTTTGGCGGTACGCGCTCAACACCATCTTCGTAACGGCAATGAGCATGATCGGTTCCGTTGGGTCGTCTCTCGTGATCGCCTATGGTTTTGCCCGCTTGCGCTTTCCCGGTCGAGACCAGCTTTTCCTCCTCGTGTTGGCAACCATGATGCTGCCATTTCAGGTCACTATGGTTCCAACGTTCATCCTTTTCCGGTATCTTCGCTGGGTAGATACCTTTCTGCCCCTATTCGTTCCGCTCTTCTTCGGACGGGCCTTCTTCATCTTTCTCCTGCGGCAGTTCTTCCTGAGCGTTCCGAAAGAGCTGGATGAGGCGGCACGGATCGACGGGTGTTCATCGTGGGGTATCTTGACCAGAATTCTGGTTCCCCAGGTGAAGCCGGCACTGGCGGCGCTCGCGATCTTCTCGTTCATATGGGCGTGGGACGACTTCATGCATCCCCTCATCTACATCAACTCATCGGCCAAGTGGACGCTCACGCTGGCCTTGAACGGCTTCCAGTCGCCGCTCGAGCCCGGCGCGCCCGTGATTCACTTAATGATGGCTGCTTCCGTCGTCGTCGCCCTGCCGCCGGTGCTGGTCTTCTTCTTCGCCCAGCGTTACTTCATCCAGGGGGTGGTAGTCAGCGGGATCAAGGGTTAGGAAAGGTTAGTTGATAGTCGGAGTTTATGGGCGGTGAATGGGTGCGCGCTTAGAACAGATCTGGAGGAAAAGGAGGCTTTCCCAATGAAGAGACTCGTGAGGATTTCCGCCATCGTGGCTGGCCTGGCTGTGTTGTGGCTCTTTGTTCTTGGAATGAATGCTCAGGCAGTGACCACGATAAAGTTCACGTACTGGGGTAGTCCCGAGTACGATGCTGCCATCCGGTCATTGATCAAGACGTTTGAGGAAGAGAACCCCGACATCAAAGTCGAGCCCATCCTGATCCCGAGCAAGTACTACGACAAACTGCAAACCATGATCGCCGGCGGTGACGCCCCCGACGTTGCTATGCTCGCTTTCGACCGGGTGCCACAGTTCGTGAGCGCCGGGGCGCTGCAACCCATTGACCAATACGTAGCCAAGACTGGTTATCCACTGAAAGACCTCTTCCCGGCCGTTCTCAATACGTTCACGTACGAAGGGAAACTCTACGGGCTACCCCGGAGCTTTTCACCCTTCGTTCTCTTTTATAACGTCGACCTCTTTAAGCAGGCAGGCATTGCCCGTTCCGACAACTGGAAGTGGGCCGATTTCCGGGAGGCGGCGATCAAGCTGACTCCCATGCCCGGCCGGCCGCCCTTCGGGTTCGCCGCGCACTACGAGGCGGATGGCAGGCTGTTCCCGGAGTGGTTCTTCCCGTTCATCTGGCAAAACGGCGGTGATGTGATCGACCCGAAGACGCTACGTTCTCGACTCCTCGAACCGGCCACGAAGGAAGCGATCGCTTTCTACGTGAACTTGATCCACAAAGACAAGGTTGCCCCCACCTCCGTGCAGGGCCAGACTTACGGCGGATCACCGGCCATGTTCCTCAACCGTCGCGCGGCGATGATCATCGACGCCTACAACATGGTGCTTTCCGCCCGTACCCAGGAAGAACTCAAGTTCGACGTCATGCGCCTGCCGTACCAGAAGGAGCGGGCAACGGTGGTCTTCCCCATCGGCTACGTGATTCCGAAACTGGCACGCCATCCGGAAGAGGCTTTTACCTTCCTCGCCTTCCTTGGAGGACCGAAGGGGCAGAGCATTGTCCCGCAGCTCGGACTGGGCATGCCGGGGCTCCGGTCCATTGCCGAAAGCGACCTCTTCCTGCAGCCGGGCAAGCAGCCTGAACACAGCCGGGTCTTCTTGCTGGAGACCGAGGTAGCAAGACCTTTGCCGGCCACGCTGCCCAAGTTCCAGGAATGGTATGCAGCCTGGCGCCAGCAACTCGAACCGGTCCTGGCCGGGACGGAGAGCCTGGACACGGCGCTGGTCCGTGCCGACCAGGAGATCAACCGGATTCTGGCCAGCAAGTAGCCGGCAAGTAGCCGACCAGGTCAGATGTTCCTTCGAGACTCGACGCGCACCGCCCGGCGGTCCTACGCCGGGCGGTTTCTATACCCCGGGCATGGGCAGTGCTGGGGCCCGGATCAAGAGGCGACGTAGCTCACGCCAACCCCTTCAACAAGAAACCGACCAGATACGCCACCCCTGCTGCCAGAGAGCCAACGCCCAGCATTTCGAGCCCGGTCCTCCACCAGGGCCGGTGGGTGACGACCGAACGGGCGGCGCCGACCCCGAACATGGTCGCCAGGGTGACGGCAGAAGCGACGCCAAAGGTGTGGCCGGCCAGTCCGGGCACCCGGGCCGCCAGGAGGTATCCCGCGAGCGGGATGGCCCCGCCGAGGAGGAAGGCCCAAAAGGTCGTAAGTGCCGCCCGCAGTGGATCTTTGCGCTCCTCAATGATGCCGAGCTCCTCGCGCATCATGGTGGAAATCCAACGTTCACGGTCGGAGGTAATGATCTCCACGGCCTTCTCAAGATCCTGGCCCTGGAAACCCTTGGCGGCGTAAATCTCACGTATCTCTGCCCGCTCGCCTTCCGGGAAATGCTCGATTTCCCAGGCCTCCCGTTCCCGTTCCTGGCGCTGGTAGTCCTGCTCGGAGCGGTTGCTCAGGTAGGCGCCGGCGGCCATGGAAAAACCGTCGCCGAAAAGGTTGGCAAGTCCCATGATCAGTACGACCACCGGGGAGAGATTCGCCCCGGCCACGCCTGCGACCACGGCGAAGGTGGTAACGATGCCGTCCGACGCGCCGTACACCGCATCACTCAGGTACTTGCCTCGCTCCTCTTCATGTTCCTCCGGAGCAGAAGCTGCTAGTGCTAGGATCATGTCTGGCGTATGAACCGCCTGCGAGGCGGCCACATCCTTTCTCCGATAAGCCTCCCTGGCTTTCCGCAAGCGGGACAACCGTACCATCCTCCCCACACCTGAGTTCATCCAGCGCCCGTCCTACTTCGCTTTCCCGGTGCTGCTCCCTGCTTTGCACTCTTACCGAAGTATGCCGGCGGGAGATGCTAGTCGCGTGTACGGTTCCCCCCACGGCTTGTCGTCTGCAGGCGATGGCGTAAAATCACGAGGGACGTGTGACGATGGGGAAAGCTATGGGGTCTACGGTTTCGAACGGGCGTGCTTTTCTGGTGGAGATCACCGGCCTCAATCATGACGGGGAGGGCGTAGGGCGACTCCCGTCCACGGCGGGAGCGGGGGCGGGCAAGGCGGTCTTCGTGCCGGGAGCTCTTCCGGGCGAGCTGGTCTTGGCCAGGGTCGTGGAGGAGAAAGCACGCTATGCCCGGGCCGTCTTGATCGAGGTCAAGCAAGCGTCGCCGGACCGGGTTACTCCGGCCTGTCCCCTCTTTGGCGCCTGCGGTGGTTGCGCCCTGCAGCACCTGAGCTACGGGGCTGAACTGCGATGGAAGCGGCAGCTGGTGGCGGATGCTCTCGTTCACCTCGGAGGCTTTGCCGACCCGCCGGTGCAGGAGTGCATCGGTGCGGCTGAACCCAGCGGTTTCCGCAACAAGGTTCAGATGCCGGTAGCCCGTGGCCCCGCTCACGGGCCCGGCGAGAGGGAAGACATCAGCCGAGAGCCGGCTCATGACGCAAGCAAAGAGCGGGCGGTCGCCCACGAGCGGGCGACTTGGCCGCCGCGGCCGGGCGTCATTATGGGCTTTTACCGCCGCGGAACCCACGAGGTGGTCGATGTACGCGACTGTCTCGTACAGAGCGGGTTGAGCAACGCCCTGGCGGCGCGGGTTCGGGAACTCCTCCTGGAGTTGGCCGTGGAGCCGTACAACGAACAGACCGGCGAAGGCCTGCTCCGCCACGTGCTGATCCGCGTCGGGCGACGGACGGATGAGGCACTGGTAGTGTTCGTGACCAGAGAGCGATCCTTCCCGGCGGGGGTGATCCTGGCTGAACGGTTGGCCCGGAGTTTCCCTGCTCTCGTCGGAGTGGTTCAGAACGTCAACCCCAACCGGGGAAACGTCATTCTCGGCCGTGAAGAGGTGCTGCTTTGGGGACGTCCCTATCTCAAGGAGATCTTGAAGGTCGGCGACCTGGAGCGGGCATTCCGCATCTCCGCTCGCAGTTTCTTCCAGGTCAACAGCCAGCAGGCCGAATGGCTGGTGAGCCTCGTGCTAGAGGCTGCCCGACCTGCCGGCGGCCCGGGCAGTGCCGCTTCCCCGGCCCCCGGCCCTGCCCGTGGCCAAGCGCTCGACCTCTACTGCGGTGCCGGTACGCTTACCCTCTTTCTGGCGGCTCGCTTTGCCGAAGTGGTGGGCATCGAAGAGGTAGAGGAAGCCGTCGCCGACGGGCGGGCCAACGCCCGGCTGAACGGCCTGAAAAACGTTCGCTTCATCGCAGGTAAGGTGGAAGAGGTGCTACCGCGCCTGGCCGCGGGTAAAGGTGATCTGGTGCCGGAAGTGGTGGTGATCGATCCACCCCGGGCCGGGGTAGAGCGGGCCGCCCTGGCCGCCATCCGGCGGCTTGCTCCACCCCGGTTGGTATACGTTTCGTGTAACCCGGCAACTCTCGCTCGTGATCTGCGTTTCCTCACCGGCCAAGCGGATACTACCGGCCGGCAGTCACGAGCCCAACGCCGGGACGGATCGGCGGATGGGCCTCTTTACCGTCTCGAACGGGTTACGCCCGTCGACATGTTTCCCCGGACCGCCCATGTCGAGTCGGTAGCCGCGCTCACCCGCCTGGATTAACCCTGCCCGCCAGGCGCTTCAGCTGCCGGTGGTTCCATGGCCGGAGGCCAGAACGTCTGGATCGTGGCCTTCGCCCGCAGCTGGCGAAGCCAGATGGGAACGATCTGGCGGATTCTGTCTTTCGTCAGTGTTTCGACTATCGCCCGGGATACCTCTTCGAGCTTGGCCGGAACGGCGGGCTTTTTCTCTTCGACCTGGATGATGTGGTAGCCATACTGGGTCTGGACCGGTTGGCTGATCGCACCTACCTCCAGGGCAAAGGCAGCCTCACTGAACTCGGGGACGAGCTGGTCGGCCGTGAGGAAGCCCAGCTCCCCGCCGTCGGCGGCGCTGCTTTCGTCTAACGAGTATTTCCGGGCCAGCTCGGCGAAGTCGGCGCCCTCTTCTAACTGGGCCCGGATCTTCTCAGCTTCCTCCTTGGTCTTGACGAGGATGTGGCGGGCACGAACCTGCTCGGGCTGCCCGAGCTCGGCCTGGTGCTCGTCGAAGTAGGCCTTAACATCTTCGTCCGTTACGTTGACTTGCGGCGTCAGGAGACGGGTAACGAGCTCGTTGAGGAGTAGTTGACGTCGCAGCGACCGGTCCGAAAGGCCGGACTGTCTTAAGGCCTCCTGGTAATCGGCCTCCGTACTGAATTGGGCGCGGATCTGTGCCATCTTCTGTTCGATCACGGAGTCAGGTACGGAGACCCCGGCCGACTCCGCCGCCTGGAGGATGAGCTCTTCCGTGATCAACTGGTCGAGGACGCTCTCCCCGATGGCATCCAGCATGGCCTCGTAGAGGTCACGTTGGGTGATTATCCGGCCATTGACTATCGCCACCGGTTCCTCCCAAGCGCTCGCCACCGGTGACCCGGAGCCGCTTGAGGGGACGGGGGTCGGGACGGAGGTCTCAGAAGAGCTGGCTGCAGCTGCCCCGGTGAATGGGGCAAAAACTACCAGCCACAGGACGAGGGCGGGTATCGCCATAAGGGCTACGATAGCAAACCGGCTGAAGGAATGTTGCACATGCAAGCTCCTTTCGTGTTACCGTATGCGGGAGACGAGTCTCGTCCCATTCTACCAGAGTCGGCGGTAGCTGCCACAGCTACCGGGGACGTGGAGCGAAGGAGAGAGAAGGGAATGCCTCACCGAGTAACGTTGATTCCGGGCGACGGGATCGGCCCGGAGCTTGCCCTGGCGGCACGGCGCGTCATCGACGCTACTGGCGTAGCCATCGAGTGGGAATTACAGGAAGCTGGAGAAGAAGTGATGGAGAAGTACGGAACCCCTCTGCCACCGGGGTTACTCGAATCCATAAGGCGTAACCGCGTAGCGTTGAAGGGTCCGATAACGACTCCGATCGGAACGGGCTTCCGCAGTGTCAACGTGGCTTTGCGCCACGAACTGAACCTATATGCTTGTGTGCGTCCCTGCAAGCTCTACCCGGGGGTCCGCTCCCGCTATGAAAAGGTGGATCTCGTGATTATCCGCGAGAACACCGAGGACCTTTACGCGGGGGTCGAGTTCGAAGCCGGCTCGCCGGAGGCGCAGACCATCCGGAGTTTTGCCCCGGCCAAAATCGCTCCCGACGCGGCCATTTCGATCAAGCCCATCTCCATTACTGCCTCTCGGCGGATTGTACGCTTTGCGTTCGAGTACGCCCTGGCCCATGGCCGGCACAAAGTGACCGCGGTGGCCAAGGCGAACATCATGAAGTATACTGACGGCCTCTTTTTCCGGGTGGCCCGGGAGGTAGCCGCCGAATATGCCGGGCGAGTGGAGTATGAGGAGAGGCTCGTCGACAACATGTGCATGCAGCTGGTTCAAAAGCCCGAACTTTACGACGTGCTGGTGCTTCCGAACCTCTACGGCGACATTCTCTCGGATCTCGCCGCGGGGTTGGTGGGAGGCCTGGGAGTCGCGCCGGGGGCGAACATCGGTGATGGCGTGGCCGTCTTCGAGCCAACCCACGGGTCGGCTCCCAAGTACAAGGGGCTGAATAAGGCCAACCCCACCGCCCTCATCCTCTCCGGAGTCATGATGCTACGGCATCTGGGGGAGACGGAAGCGGCCGACCGGCTGGAACGGGCAGTAGCCGAGGTGATCCGGGAGGGCCGCTCCGTCACCTATGATCTCAAAGAAGATCGCAACGACCCCGGCGCCGCCGGTACCCAGGAAATGGCCGATGCCATCATTGCCAAGCTAGCCACGTTGCCTTAGCCATGCTTTCGCTAGTCGAAGATCACGTGGGTGAACGTGACGTCCATGAGCGTGAAGACGAAGGCCCAGCCACTGCCGAACACCAGGCCGCCGCGGATGGCCTCGGGCCACTCCCGATGCTGGCTGAAGTGAAGGTACACGGACCAAAGGACAGCGGAGACCGCACCTCCGGCGGCGACCGCGAAAATCGCAAACCAGTCCAACGACATCCCTCCGTTCTTGGCTCACGGGACGACCGCCTGCTGGTCGTCCCGTGGGCCAGGCTGCGCTTCTGACTTGCCACTACCTGCCGGCCGCATACCCGGAGGGCCGGATCGGCAGGCAGGTTACCATCCGAACCAGTCCGAGATCCATCCACCAACCGTACCTATCACTGAACCTCCCACGTTGCGGGCTGCCTCTGCCAGCCAGGAATTACCGGGGATGAAGCTCATGGCAGCTCCGCTAACGAAACCGGTGCCTACGGCCGCCCCGAATCCGGCCCAGCTCCAGTGACCGTCTTTCCAGGCGTCCAGCCCGTAAGAGACGGCTCCGGACAGGGCGCCCAATCCGCCGGCGACGAGGCTGGGATGGACGCCACCTTCGTACTGGGCCATGGCGGCTTCATCAAGTACTTCGACTTCACCCGCGAAGTCCTGCAAAGCGGGAGGCAGAGATGGGGGAGGGCTACCGGGGCAGATCATGATGGGCAGGCGGGGGACGGGTATCACGGGCGGACGGAGGAAGGGTGGGGTGATGACGGGAGGCTTGACCGGCGGTCGCAACGGCGGCTTCACCTGCCCGACCAACGCTGCTCCGCTGGCACGAACCACCAAGGTCGAGAAACTGATAGGAGCTACCAGGACACCCATCACTACGATCAGACTGGTTATTCGTCGGAAGGCCAGGCTGTCAAGGAATCGGCCACGGCGCATAAGGGCTGCCTCCTTCGTTTTTGGCATTGGTGGTATTAGCGGTCGACGGTGGCGCTTCGTGTCCCGGACGGTGGCCGATCATTCGTGCAAGCGGCAAGTTCAGCTTAGCATGCGATGGCAGATAATGTAAAATCCGCCCCTCCGGTCTGGTAGGCGCTGGAAGTCCGGTGGGCCGGCAGAACGTATCGGGGCACGCGCTGGCTTCTCTTTCCGCTACCGGAGAGGGTGAACTGGGTGCGGTGGCAAACGTTGGTTATGCAGCCACAGATACAGACGCTTTCATCCCAGGAGGAGATTGCCGGCTAAAGGCGAAAGTTTCAACAGAACGGCCCGGGTGCCCGCAGGCCGGGCCGTCCCATCAAGAATCCGGGAGGTGTCTTATGGTGAAGCGTGTCGTGCCGATCCTGTTGGCGTCGTTCCTCGTGGTCGGGGCCGGGTCGTTCGCGTTCGCCGCCGAGGTGGCCGTGTTAAACAGCCAGCGGACCGCGGACTGGTACAGTGAGGTTGGTTGGGATTACGAGGCAGACATGGCGTTGCTTCGTTCAACGCTGGAAGCTGGTGGCTTCGCCTATACCGAAATCAGCGTGGAAGACCTGGAAGCCGGCAACCTGGGCAACGCGAAAGTACTGATCCTGCCCAATACGCGTCGTATGTCCCAGGCGGAGGTTGACCAGGTGAAGGCGTTCCTGGGGCGCGGTGGCAAGCTTTTTGCCATAGGCCAGGCCTCCTTCCGTAACGAAGCCAACAAGAAGGTGCGGGATGAGTCGTACCTCTTGGCCGACGAGATGGGCCTGTCATGGGTGACTTGGTCCGGCTCCGCCCCGAAGCACGCGTATGCCAAAGTCGTGGCCAAGGACCATCCCATCTTCCAGGGCCTGCCTGAGTTCATCCAGTTCCCGCGTTACTGGGCCATGGTCAATGAGGTCCGGGGAGGGGCTAAGATCCTGGCGGAGTGGTACGACGACGACCAGGTGACCCCATCGCAGGCCGTTCCGGAGCGAAACGGAGCGATTGTGGAAGGGCCCGGCGGGAACGTCATCTACATCGGAGACATGATCTTTACTCCTGGTGGTACGGATGCCCTTCCCGACCTCCAGAAGCTGGCGATCAACATCATCCGGTATCTCTTGAATAAGTAGCCGGCCAAGTGTCGTTAAGGAGGATGCAAGGATGCCTGACCGTCCTGGTCGCCGCCCGGCCAAGTCGCCCGTCCAAATATTCGCGGGCCTGACGGTTCTCGGGATGACCGCGTTAGCAGCCCTTGGCCTGTCTTTCACCAGCGGGGGGGCGATCGCTTTGGCGCAGGAAGAGACAGCGGGGCCGGCAGTATCGGGGGTAACGGGATCGCAGACGCCCGCGGCAGCACCAAAGCCCCAGGAAATCCGGGCACTCTGGGTGGTCCGTACCGCCCTCACGAGCGAGTACTCCATTGAACAGGTAGTAGAGGATGCGGTCGCCAACGGCTTTAATACCCTGATCGCCCAGGTTTCCGGACGGGGAGACGCTTATTTCAAGTCGGAGACGATGCCTCCGGCGGAGGAGCTGATCTGGGCGCCGGCCGACTTCGATCCCCTCTCCTACCTGCTGCAACTGGCCCACGCCCGCGGCCTGCAAGTGCATGCCTGGCTCAACGACTTCTTCGTCTACAACCTGGGCGGGACACCGGCCTGGCCCCAGCACGTCGTAAACCAGCACCCCGACTGGATTACCTACAACTACCAGGGGGTTAGTACTGCCGATCCTTCTCTGGCCGTCAATCGTCCCGGAGATCTCGAGGGAGCATACGTCGACCCGGGGTTGCCGGAAGTCCGGGAGTGGGTCGTCTCCCGTTTTGTAGAAGTGGTGAAGAAATACCCGGTCGACGGGATCCACCACGATTTCGTCCGCTATCCCGGCCGCAACTACGGGTACAACCCACGGGTGCGGGAGATCTTCAAGGAGCAGTACGGGGTAGATCCGATCGATCTGCGCCAGCGCCGCACCGAGCTGAGGGAGGAGTTGGGCGCGGCCAAGGTTGGCCAGCTGGATGTAGCCTGGGAGAAGTTTCGCCGCAGCAACGTGACCGAGACGGTCCGCATGGTCCACGACGCGGTGAAGGCGATCCGGCCGGATATCGTTATCTCGGCGGCGGTCTTCGCCGACATCAACCAGGCCGTTAGCGACAAGGCTCAGGATTGGCCTACCTGGCTGAAGGAAGGGCTGATCGATGTCGCGGTTCCCATGGCTTATAACACCAACAGCCCGCTGGTGGAGTCGCAGGTCCGGATGGCCGTCGCCCGCAAGGGCCAGGGCCAGATATGGGCGGGCTTGGGTGCTTACAAGATGCTCGGCGACCTGCCCCGGCTGGTCGATCAGACCGAACGGGTGCGCCGGGCGGGGGTAACCGGCATCGTCTACTTCGATTACGGTTCGATGGCGAACATGCCCGGGTATATCGCCAGCCTTGCGAACCAGGTCGGTTTCCTGCCGGTGCCGGTGCCGGCCGGCACTCCGGAGGATTCGAAATCTCCTGGGGAAGGCCAGGCCGAACCGGGGGCATCGGCGTCACCGCCCGACCCAGGTAACAGCGGAAACTAAGGCCGGGTCAAGGAAAATGGGTCAAGGAAAAAGGGCGACGAGGGAGGGGCCGGCATTCCGCCCGGCTTCTCCCTCGTCATTGCTGTTCAGCACGGTAGCGCTGCTAGCGTATTTTCTCACCGATCCGGCGACTCCAACTCAAACCACGGTGAAAACGGCGGGCTGGGCCTGGGACATCTCTCCGGACGGGGTGTAAGCGTAAAAGAAAATCTGGTACTGTCCCGGCGGGGCTTCCCACGGAACCTGGACTTCAGCGGCGAACCGCTCCCCGTTCCCGTAAATCGGATAACGGATCCCGTAACCGGCAACCTCCGCCTCGATTCGTGACACCGGCGGCGCCCCCGAGGATATCCTGATCTCTACCCGGACGGGGCTCCCCGGCGATGCGCTGGTCGGCACGATGGAGAGCGTACCGGGAAATGCGAACCCCTGGCTCATCTTTTCTACCCCTTTCTCGCTCATCTTCCTTACCCGCTTTTTCTTCAGCGGGTGGTCGCTCCACCCAGGCGGAATTCCCCGCCTTGCGGTCAACTCCTTCCCTCATCTGCTCCCGCGTGGCTTTGAACCGGAATGAGCTCGGTCCCCGGGAAGTAGCGGGCGAGGATTTCGGGGTAGGTGAATCCCTGGCGCGCCATACCGTCGGCGCCGTACTGCGACATTCCCACGCCGTGCCCGTAACCGGTGCCTCGAACTATCACCTTGCGCAACCCGGGCGTCGGAGTGGCCTCCGGCAGGTCGCGCTCGAAGTCGAAAACCGCAGCTGAGCTCGGTAACAGGCTGCCCTGGGGAGTCGCCAGGAGCCGGCGGATGTTCAACTCGCCGGTCACTTCCCATCTCCCGCGGGTCGTCAAGATCTCGAGTTCGAGGATCCGCCCCGATACCCCCCGGCGCCGGGCCACGATGTCGAGCAGTTCACCCAAGTCGTCGCCGGTCTCCGAGCCGGTCTCTCCGGCCGGTCGTGCCGGCTCGACCGCGGCCGAGGCCGGTGCCGAGGCCAGAACGGAGGCCGGGCCAGGTACCGGCGCCGGCTCTTCGGTCGCGATGAACCGGACCGCCGAAGCCGGCAACTGCTTCAGCGTACGGGCCAGGGTGGCTTCCAGTTCCTCACGGGTCCACTCATACTCCCACCGGTAATATGGTGAACGGTCGTCAAACGACGGGGGACTGTCCTCTAGAAACTGGCGAAAACGCTCTTCCGAGTCAAAATCGCCCCACTCGGCCCGGTCGGGTGTTCCCGTCAAGTAAGGCGGTGAGATGGCACTCGCGACCCGGTCGGCCGAACCCCAGGCAAGGGCGGAAGACTCGGTGTGACCTCCCGCCGTGGACGAATAATACGTAGGTATCAGCCTTCCCCGGTAGGTCAGGACTTCACCGGCGGTCTCGGCCACCGCGGCGTCACTTTTCGGCTGTTCGACGTTGACGCCGTCGTAAGCCTGGCAGGCCGTGCCGTCGTGCAGGTAGGCCAGCCCGTTGAGGTAGGAGCGGGTTCCGTAAAGGACCTCGTGAACCGCATACGTCCGGGCCACCACGGCCTGGGCTTCCAGCGCCGCGGGCAGGAAGGAGTTGGGTGGCATCTCCAGCGGAACGACCCCCCGCAGGTAAGATTCGAGTCCCACTATGTTCACCAGCCACCACCCCCCCTTGGGAGCCGGCACGACCAGCGCCCCTCCCCGGTAGCGGGCCAAGGAGTCTTTCTTTCCTCGTCGGAGCTCGATTATGCCCACCGGCTCTTCGGGTTGACGCGCGAGTACGAGAAGACCCGCGGTCGAGGGCATTGATTGCTGGCTCGCCCGGAAGGGTTCTCCCGGGGCGGTTTCTACCACCGCCTCGCCTGAACGGGGGTCAACCACCACCAACCCGGGCGGGGCAACGAAAGTCAGGCTCGGGTGCTCGAACACGGGTTGCAGACCCCCGGAGCGGCTGATGGCGACGGCAAGTAGCGGTTCATCGGGCGCGTGAAGCAGGCTGAGCCAGCCCGCCACCGCCTCGTTGGTGCCAAGCAAATCTGGCAGGAGTGGCCGTTGCGCCCTTGCGACCTTATGCGAGGTGCGCGGCGAAAGAAAAGCAAACCCCAGTACGATCACGGTGAAGGCCAGCTTCGCGATGGGTATAGGTCTTCGCGTTCCGGGACGATCCCTCGCATGCTTTGGCATCGGGAAGGTCAAACTCCTTCACAGAAGACAACGGCCGCAACGGCCGGCTTTCATCACTTTCTTGAACTGGAAGCGGAATTCCTCCGGGAGGCCAACCGCGATGCGCTGGCGGGACGTGAATCCGGGGCGGGACGGGGAAGGGCCGATCATGCCGGGTGAGTTGGGTATCACCTGGAGCGGCGGCGACCGGGTGACGCGCCGCGTTTATGGCGAAGCGGTGCCGGCAGCCACGGCCGAGCAGCTGCGGCTCGAAACCACGCAGCAACTGGGCCAATCGCAGGCCCCGCCGCCCCCCGAGTCGGACATTCACGTCCTGTCCATCATCGGGCAGGTGGAGGGGCACTTTGCCCTGCCACCCAAGAACAAGACTACCAAGTACGAACACCTGATTCCCCAGCTCGTCGCCATCGAGCAGAGCCAGCGGATCAAGGGACTACTGGTGCTGCTCAACACTGTGGGTGGAGATATCGAGGCAGGATTGGCCATCGCCGAGATGATCCGCTCCCTGAGCAAGCCGAAAGTCTCGCTGATCCTCGGGGGTGGCCATTCCATCGGGGTTCCCATCGCCGTGGCTGCCGACTATTCCTTCATCGCACCTACCGCCAGCATGACCATCCACCCGGTGCGCCTGACCGGCTTGGTGGTGGGTGTGCCCCAGATGCTCGACTACCTCGACAAGGTTCAAGAAAGGATCATACGGTTCATCACCGACAACTCCCGTATCTCCAAGGAAAAGCTGCGGGAGCTGATGTTCCGTACCGGCGACCTGGTACGGGATGTGGGGTCGGTGGTGGTGGGCAGCGAAGCCGTGGAAGCCGGCCTGATCGATGCCGTAGGCGGGATTTCCGAAGCGCTGGCAAAGCTGCGTGAGTTAATAGGAAAGGCCGGCGAGGAGAAGGCGGCGGCCAGGCCCGGGGGAGAGGCGGGGTAACGGACGCCATGTGGTATACGATCGTGCCTTCTGAGATGCTCCTTGATGAGGGGCTGGAACCGGTTGCCCCCTGGGTGGATCAGCCGATATACCTGCCGTTCGAAGACGATGAATCGTCCGGGGCTTCTGGCGGCCCCAGCCGTGCGTCCCAGGTCATGACGGAGGCCGAGCGTGAGATCAGACTGGGAGACGTCCTGCTCGTGGTCGAGCCGCTTCCTGACGATCCGTGCGGCCGCTACCGGGTGGTGCGCGTTGTCAGCAGCAATCCTCAGGCCTACCTGCACCCGTTCTACCAGCCGGGCATGATCTGGCCCTTCGCCTAGGTTCGCCTAGGTCGAGTTCTTCCCGGCCTTCCAGGCTGCGTACCATCAGGCGAAGGATCGTGAACTCCATTCGAGGATGGTGAACTCTCCTCGATGTGGCCGGATCTTAGCCCGCCTCGCCGGTGGTGGGATGGTTTGCCGCTTCCCCTTGCGCTCCTGTGGGGTTTGGCCGTCTTCCTCCTGGGGGTCCGCCTTTTGGCGCTTTCCCTGGAACAAGCTGCCGGAGACAGAGTGCAGTGGGTGCTGAAACGCCTGGCGGGCTCGCCCTGGCGAGCGTTCCTGTTGGGTACGGTGGTGGCCGGCACGCTCCACTCGAGCGGTGTCACGGCGGCGAGCAGCATTGCGTTGGTCCACGCCGGGCTCCTTAGCGAGAGCGGCGGTTTGGCCGTTATCCTGGGAGCTAACATCGGGACGACCTTCACCGCCCAGCTGGCTGCTTTCTCCTGGGCCGGGCTGGTCGGGCCGCTCCTCCTGGCAGGCTCGTTCCTCGCCGCGGCCGGCTCGGTTGGGGGGCGTTACGGAGGCAGGAAAGGCCGGCCTTCAGCTTTAGCTTCAGCTTCACCTTCAGCTTCGGCATCGGCTCGTGGCAACCCGCCGATGGTCGCCGCCGGCGGAGCCCTGGTGGGGCTCGGGGGCCTCTTTTGGGGAGTCGAGGCGATGGCTGCAGTAGCGGCGGCGTGGGCGACCAAGCCGGAGGCGACCGTCCTCGTCTCTCGCTTTGCCGGCTCCCCCTGGTCCGCGGCGCTACTTGGCGCCGTGGTAGCTGCCCTCCTTCAAAGCAGCACCGTTACCGTGGGGTTGGCCATGGTCTCCCATGCCGAGGGCCTGATACCCTTGCCGGGCGCGGTGGGCGTGGTGCTGGGAGCCAATATCGGCACTTCCTGTCAAGGACTCCTGGCGAGCATTGGTACGGATCGCGCGGCCCGCCGCACCGCGTGGGCGGACTTTCTCTTCAATCTCGGCGGGGTGCTGGCCGTACTCCCCTGGGTCGAGACTCTCTCGCCTTATCTCTCGTCTCTATCCGCGGCCCCCGCCCGCCGGGTAGCCAACGCCCATACCATCTTCAACGTGTTCACCGCGGTGGTGGCCTTGCGTTGGAATCACCTGCTGCTCCGGTCAGCCTCCTACCTGGTCGATCTTGGACCGGGTTCATCGCCTGCCGGGCGCGGCGGCGTGGCGGCCCGCGCTGCTGGTGCAGATTGCGCCAAACGACGGGGCTCGCGCTGGTGCAAATTGCACCAACCCGGCCCCTGAGCGACCCAACGGAGAGGGTCGAGGCGTCTGCGATAGCCCAGCTTAAGCAAGCGCGCCCAAACCTGACGCCCGTCCCTGATGCTTGCTTCGGGTCCTAGACCCTCGGGATGGTGCATTTTGCACCACCCGGGGAGGGGGTGGTTGGTGCATCTTGCACCAGCACCCGTAGGCGGCGTACATTCAGAGCGCTGACGCCGCCGTAGCCGCATTCACAGTGGCGGTGACTGCCGGTCGGGCCGGCAGGCAGGCGACTCAGCCTGTGGAAATGAGAGAACTGGGAGAAAGTTGAAGCACGGGCGGGAGGTATGCCGGTGTCGTTCTGGCAAGCGATTCTGCTAGGCGTCGTCCAGGGATTGACCGAGTTTCTTCCGGTCTCGTCGTCGGGGCACCTGGCCCTGACCCAGGCCATTCTCGGGGTTACTCCTGGCCTTGCTTTTGACGTGCTGCTGCACGTCGCTACGCTCGCGGCCGTGATCGCAGCTTACCGGGCCGACGTGGTCGAGCTGCTCCTGGCCGCCTTGAGCCTGGTTTGGCCGCGAGCCTGGCGCCGCTCCGACGTCGAACGCCGTGAGAATCTCCGCCTGATCGAAGCTCTGATCATCGGCTCAGTTCCTGCCGCCGCAGCCGGCCTCCTATTCGAAAAGCAGGTAGCCGGGCTATTCGCCAGTCCGGCTGTGGTCGGTCTTTTCCTCTGGACCACGGCCTTGGTCCTGCTCGCGGCAGAACGGAGCGCCCGGTCTCGCCCCGCCTCCCGCACCTCGGAGACCCCGACCTTCAGTCAAAGTTTGTACGTAGGTTTAGCTCAGGCGGTGGCCCTCTTCCCCGGGGTTTCCCGGTCGGGTATGACGGTGACGGCGGGCCTTCTCTCCGGGCTTTCCCGGCAGGGGGCAGCCCGGTTCTCCTTCCTGCTCTCCATCCCGGTCATCCTGGGTGCCGGTTTGGTGCAAATCCCCGATCTCGCCCACTCGCTGGGCGCCGAGACGGGAGCGTGGTTGAGCTACCTCCTGGGCGCTCTTTCCGCTGCCCTTTCGGGCTATGCTGCCATTTGGCTCTTCGTGCGGCTCATCGTGCGGGGCCGCTTCACCCCGTTCATCCTGTACCTGGCGGCAGCTGGTATGCTCGCCCTGCTTTTCCTCCGGTGAACTGCAGGAGACGGATCTGCTCCGCGAGAAAACTACTGCCACAGAGTGAAGGCAGAGGAGGTCGTGACTGCGAGCGGACCTGCACCGTCTGACGGTTGCTACCATAACTTGCACAGGTTGACTCTACTACACCCGGCGTGTATAATCTTCCAAAACCGGCGGCAGGGCCGGATAGGGCGAAGTGCTGCGACGGAAAGGGGTAGGCTCATGGGTAGTAGGTTGGGTAGGATTCCTTGCCGACTCGGTCTCACTGCCATGGTTTTCACCGGGTTACTGGCTTTGGTCTTGGGTGCGTCGCCGGTGGCTTCCGCGGCTCAGTCCATCAAGATCGGCGTCGTGGGACCGCTTTCGGGCGATGCGGCAACGTTCGGTAACTCGGTGAAGAACGCGGTTAAGTTGTACTTCGACGAGATCAACAAGCAGGGCGGTATCCGGGGAGTCCGCATCGAGATTATTGCCCTGGATGACAAGGCCGAACCGAACGAAGGTGCCAACGCGGTTCGCCGCCTTATCGATCGGGAGAAAGTGACCGCGATCATCGGAACGACGACCTCAGGACCCATGACGGCTGCGGCTCCTTATGCCAATTCCCAGCGCGTACCCATGCTCAGTCCGACCGCTACCAAAGAGGGGCTAACCGACATCGGGCCCTACATCTTCCGGGTCTGTTTCGTCGACGACTTCCAGGGAGAGGCCATGGCAAGGTTTGCCCGGGAAAACCTGAAGATCAAAAAGGCGGCCATTCTCTACGACAACTCTGACCCGTATAGTAGCGGCCTCGCCAATTCTTTCAGCCGGTATTTCATCCAGTTCGGAGGAGAGATCGTCCGGAAGGAGGCTTTCGGTGGCGGCGACCAGGATTTCACCGCCCAGCTTACCCGTATCCGGAACTCGGGGGCGGAGGCTATCTATACTCCGCTTTACTACACTGACGCCGGGCTCATTGCCAAGCAAGCCAGGCAGCTGGGGATAAAGGTGCCGCTGCTCGGGCCGGACGGTTTTGATTCGCCCAAGCTGGTTGAGATCGGCGGCGAAGCCGTAGTGGGGTCGTATTTCACGAACCACTATAGCCCCCATAACAAGGATCCAAAGGCTCAGGAATTCCTTGCCAAGTACAAGGCGGCGTACGCCACTACTCCTGACGCCCTTGCGGCTTTGGCCTGGGACGCGGCGGACATTATGGCCGACGCGCTGGAGAAGGCTCTGGCCACTCATGACGTCTCCGACCAGCAAGGAATTCGCGAGTCCATTCGGCAGACGCTCGCCGGCTTGAAGGACTTTCACGGGGTAACCGGGTATATCACCTTCGATGAACACCGAAACCCCATCAAGGTGGCGTGGATCCTGCAGGTAACCCCGGAGGGGCACCGGGTCGTCACCACGATCAAACCGTAAACCGCCGCCAGGCGCACGGCGCCGCGAGGCGGGAGCGATGGGCGTGAAGGCAGTATCCCTGCCGCCCAGCACGAAGGAGAAGACGGTCACAGAGGGGCGGCCGACCCGAAGGAGCGGTCGCCCCCTTCCGCGATTGTGGCCGAACCGGACCACGAGGGGCGTAACGGTAAATGGTGGAGATAATTCAGCAATTGATCAATGGGCTATCGCTCGGTAGCATCTATGCACTGATTGCCCTGGGTTACACGATGGTTTACGGGGTTTTGAAGCTAATCAACTTTGCCCACGGTGATGTATACATGGTGGGCGCATTCGCGGGCTTTTTCGCGGCCACCTCCTTCGGATGGGGGTTTTTCCCCACCTTGCTTTTCGCCATGGCCGTGGCTGCCGTCCTCGGGCTCCTGATCGAAAGGGTAGCCTATCGTCCCCTGCGAAACGCGTCGCGCATTGCCGCGTTGATCACGGCCATTGGCGTCTCGCTCTTTCTGGAGAACCTGGGGATCCTGATACTGCATCCTGATCCGCGTGCCTTCCCCGACCTGATCGGGCTTCGTACCTTCGAGATCGGCCCGCTATTGATCAACAATCGCCAGCTGGTGATCATCGGTACTTCCGTCCTGCTCATGCTGCTGCTTCATTACATCGTTACGAGGACGAAGATGGGGAAGGCGATGCGAGCGGTGGCCGAGGACGGGGAGACCAGCCGGTTGATGGGGATCAATATCGACCGGACCATTGCTTTCACCTTCGCCCTCGGTTCAGCCCTGGCGGCCGCGGCGGGAGTGCTGGTCGGGATTTACTACACCCGCATCGATCCGCTCATGGGCTTCATGCCCGGGCTGAAGGCTTTCGTCGCCGCGGTGCTGGGCGGCATCGGCCTTATTCCCGGGGCGATGCTCGGGGGGCTGGTCATGGGCATCGCAGAAGTGTTCGTGGTCGCGTTCATCAGTTCTAGCTGGAAAGACGGGGTGGCCTTTGCCATCCTCATCTTGATCCTGCTGCTCAAGCCCTCCGGTCTCCTGGGAAGGGCAGCACGAGAGAAGGCGTGACCGGTTCATGGAAGGCGAGAATCTGCCGCCCGCAAGTTCATCCGGCGTGTCAAGTGCATCAACTGCATCAAGTGCAGTAAATGCTTCCCGGAACATCCGGCCAAGGTTGACGCCTGGCTGGCGTTTCGGGGTTTATTTCATTGCGTTCGCCGGTCTTCTCTGGCTGAATGTCTGGGCTTATCTGGGACGCTTTGACTACTACGTTCTCGGCATCATCATGATGATGGGGATCAACACGATCCTCGCCACCAGCCTCAACCTGATCAACGGCTTTGCCGGGCAGTTTGCCATCGGGCATGCGGGGTTCATGGCCATCGGGGCGTACACCGCAGCGCTACTGACCATGCACGCGCGCGTTTCCTTCGCACTCGCCCTGGTTTTGGGAGGGCTCGCCGCGGGAGCGGTGGGTCTTTTCATCGGTATACCTACGCTGCGGCTCCGCGGCGATTACCTGGCCATCGCTACTCTGGGGCTGGGTGAGATCATCCGGGTGATCATCGTAAACCTCCCCATCACCGGGGGAGCGTTCGGGTTGAGCGGCATCCTGCCGTATACCACGTTTTTCTGGGTCGAGGGTGCGGTCATTCTCACCCTGGTCGTGCTTTCGAACTTCATCCGGTCAAGCCACGGGCGAGCCTTGCTCGCCGTCAGGGAGGACGAGTTCGCCGCCGAGGCGGTGGGAGTCCCCACCACCTACTACAAGGTCCTGGCTTTCGTAATGGGATCCTTCTTTGCCGGCGTTGCCGGGGGTCTGTTCGCTCACTACCTTCTTTTCATCGATCCTTCGCAGTTCGGGATCATCCGTTCGATTGACATTCTCATCATGGTGGTACTGGGGGGTCTCGGGAGCCTGTCCGGCTCGGTGGTGGCCGCGATCGTCCTCACCGCGTTGCCCGAGTATCTGCGGGGCTTTGCCGAATACCGTATGGTGGCCTACTCGGCCCTTCTCATCCTGATCATGCTGGTGCGGCCCGCGGGTCTCTTCGGGCGGGTGGAAATATGGGAGCTTCTGAACCGCGGGCGGCCGTGTTCGAGACCAGGTGCGGGTCCGGGTGCAGGTCCCGGCCCAGGCCCGGGCCCGGGCTCGACCGGTCCGGGGCCGGAGCCTCGGACTAAGGCTGAGTCCGGGATGAAGCCGGGGCTAGAGCCGGCCGGCAGGCAGGAGGTGACCGGTTGATGGCAGTTCAACCCGAGCCGCCCCTCTTGGAGGTAGAGTCGCTGACCATGGCTTTCGGCGGTCTGGTGGCGGTGAGCCAGTTCAACCTCCGTCTGGAACGGGGGGAACTGGTCGCCCTCATCGGTCCGAACGGCGCCGGCAAGACCACGGTCTTCAACTGCCTGACGGGGGTTTACACGCCGACCGCGGGCTCGATCCGGCTCCGGGGGCGCAACATCGTGGGTTGGCCGCCGCACCGGGTGGCCAGGGCGGGTGTGGCTCGCACCTTCCAGAACATCCGCCTCTTCCGGGACCTGGAGGTGCTGGACAACGTCCGCATCGCGGCCCATCTACGCCAGCAGGCGACGCTGGCCGAGGCGATCCTGCGCTTGCCGCGCTTTCGGCGCGAAGAACGGCGCCTGGCCGCCGAGGCCTACGAGTTGCTGGAGCTGGTAGGTCTGAGCCACCGGGCGCACCAACTGGCGAAGACTCTTCCCTACGGTGAACAGCGCCGGCTGGAGATCGCCCGGGCGCTGGCCACCCATCCCGTGCTGCTGCTCCTCGACGAACCGGCGGCCGGCATGAACCCGCAGGAGACCGATACTTTGACCGGTCTCATCGATCTGATTCGCGACCGTTTCGGCCTTACGATACTCCTCATCGAGCACGACATGCGACTCGTGATGCGCATTGCCCCCCGCATCCTCGTACTTGACTACGGCCAGACCATCGCCGAGGGTTCACCCGAACAGATCCGCACCGATCCCCGGGTCATCCAGGCCTATCTGGGTGAGGAGGCGGTGGGCTGATGCTCGAACTACAGGATGTTCACGTGTACTACGGCGGCATTCATGCCCTGAAGGGGGTCTCCCTGACGGTCGAAGAGCGGGAGATCGTTACCTTGATCGGGGCGAACGGCGCCGGGAAGAGCACGACGCTGAGGACGGTTTCCGGGCTCGTGCGTCCCCGATCGGGAAAGATCCTGTTCGAAGGGAAACCCATCCAAAACTTGCGGGCAGACCAGATCGCGGCCCGGGGGATCGCCCAGGTGCCGGAAGGCCGTAGGGTTTTTGCCACTTTGACGGTTCGGGAAAACCTGGAGATGGGCGCATATTGCCGCCGGGACCGGCAGGAAGTGCGGGCCGACATGGACCGGGTGTTTCACTTGTTTCCCCGATTGCAGGAGCGGGAAAAGCAGCTGGGTGGCACCCTCTCCGGTGGTGAACAGCAAATGCTCGCCATCGGCCGGGCGCTGATGGCCCGGCCGCGACTCCTGCTCCTCGACGAACCCTCCATGGGGCTTGCTCCCTTGCTGGTCACGGAGATCTTTCGCATCATCCAGGAGATCAACAAGGCGGGAACGACGATTTTGCTGGTGGAGCAGAACGCGAATCAGGCCCTGCGGATCGGCCGTCGGGCTTACGTTCTTCAGTCGGGCGAGGTGGTCATGAGCGGCCCGGCGGCGAAGGTGGCGGCCGACCCGGAAATCCGGCGGGCTTATCTTGGGGGCTGAACTTTATTGGGAGCGTAATCCCGCTGCGACGACGCCGGAGCCGGGGTCGGGCCCGGCCCCGGCCGGAACACCGCCGTCGCCGCTGGTGGGACGGGTGGCAGCCGGGCATCTGGCTTGCGCTGCCCGTAGCGGCTCTCCTGATCTTTGCGCTCTTGTCGAGCCTCTGGCCCCGTTGGATCGCTCCGCTTTTCCTGCGGACGGCTCCCGTTCTGCCGGGACCTCTGGTGGCGTCGGCATCCGGCGATGGTTTGGTGATCCGGCAGGAAGAGGTGCTGCGGGCCCCCCTTTCCGGCCGTTTCGACGCCTTCGTTGCCGAAGGGGAACGGGTGACCGGCCGGCAGGTGGTGGGACAGGTGGCGGGCGAGCCGGTGATCGCTCCCCACGCGGGCGTGATCCGGTACTCCTGGGACGGTCAGGAGCAACTGTGGGAGGTAGCTCGGCTCCTGGATGAGGCCCGCCTGCCGGGGACGGCGGTGGCGGGAGTGCGACGCCAGGGAGCCGGGCTGGCGCGACGCCGGGACGGCGAGCACGTCCGCGGCGGCGATCCGGTGGCCCGGCTGGTCGAGCCCTTCGGGGCGGATCTGGTGGTCTGGCTGGCGCAAGACGCGTCCGGGTGGCTGCCTCTTCCAGGCTCGAGGTCATCATGGACGGTCCAGGGGGTGCCGGCGCGTCTTGTGACCTGGCGCCTGGTGGGCAAGGAAGGGATGCAGGCGGAAGGGGAACGGGTAGAAGGGCAGCGGATGGCTGCGGTCGTCCATCTCCAGCTGCAGGGATTGCCACCGTCCTGGATGGATCAGAGAGTGGTTCATACGAAGGTAGAGTACACCGTCACCACGGCCGGGCGGCTTGTCCCTCTTTCGGCGCTCTGGGTGCGTTCCGGCCGCCTGGGGGTGTATCTGCGGCCCAAGACCGGGGGAATCCAGCCGATCTGGGCGCCGGTGGAGCTGGTTGCCGTCTGGTCGCCCCGCGACCAGGTGGCCATAACCCGGGGACAGGCCGAAGTTCCCGCCTGGCCGGACCGTTTGGCCGAAGCTTCCTTTGGGATGCCGGACCGGCGCCCGGAGCCCGAGGCCTGGCAGCGGCGCGAAGAGGCCTGGCGGCGGCTTCACGGGTGGCTCGTATACGGGCCGGCGAGCAGTTCGGGCGCAGGCGGCGAGCAGGCCGGCGCCGGGCAACGGGGTGAGACGGGCGTCCCGGCCGATCTGGCCGGGAAACCTCCGGACGGTCCGGTCGCCGCCTGGTTAGGCTTGCAGGACGGGGTAGCGGCGGTAGAAGGTTTGCCGGCGGGGGCTCGGGTGGTGACCAACCCGGGATGGGTCATGCGCTGAAGACCTCGAAGACCTGCCGGGAAGGAGCGCCGAGAGAGAGGGAATCGCGGCTCGCCAGAGAAAGTAGGAGACGATAGGGTGGTACTGTACGCCACGAAAAGAGGGCGGTGGCGATGGGATTTTGGGATCGAGTGCTGGGTTTCCTGGGCGTGCGGGAAGAGGTAGATGAGGACGAGTACGGCGCCGAGGGTGAGGAGCTGCCCTCCATCGATGCTCAGGAGGCGCGGGGAGCGGTGGAGGCGGCACGGCGTTACGGCCAAAGCCAGGGCCGGCGCGGGCAGCTGGTGAGCATTCCCGGCCAGTCACCTTCGAAGGTGGTGGTTCAGGAGCCCCTCAGCTTCGAAGAGGTGCAGGCGGTGGCCGACCACGTGAAAAACCGCCGGGCGGTGGTGGTCTGCCTCGATCGGGTCGACCGGGAACTGGCCCGTAAGGTGGTGGACTTCCTGAGTGGCACGGCTTACGCTCTGGACGGCAAGATCCAGCGGGTAGGGGAGGGGATCTTCCTCATCGTTCCGAGCAACGTTACCATCGAAGCCGACCCCCGGCTGGAACTCCGGCACAGCCGGCAGCAGGCCGCGGCCGCAGGGGAAGCGGACAGGGAGCGGGCGGCTGCAGGCGAACCCGGTGAGCGGGGACGTCTTCCCGTTCGTGAACTGCTTGCTCCCCCACCGCTGCGTAGTTCCAGCGGGGCGGGAGGGGGTAGCGCCCGCCCGGGTAGTGCCTACCCGGGTGGTACCCACTCCGTCGGTGCCCAGCCGGGTAGCGGTCGCGGCGAGGGAGGCGGCACCCGGAATGAGGGAAGTGGCCGGGGAGCCGGCGAAGGGGTTGGCCGATGGAGCTAGGCGAGCGCGGCTACCCGCGCGGCGGCCGGCACCACGAGGGGCAGGGCGAGGGTTGCTCGGCCCGGCCCGGGAAGCGCCTGGCGGTCATCGGGGCGGGCGCCCTGGGGCTTTCCCTGATCAAAGGCTTGATCAGGGCCGGCTGCTACGAGCCGCAGGCGATAGTCGCCTCCGATCCCGATGAAGAGCGCCGGCAGGCGGCGGCGGAGGTGGCCGGGCTGACCGTTACCGCGAAAAACCGCGAGGCAACGCAGGCGGCCGGAATCGTGGTAGTGGCGGTCAAGCCCCAGGTCTTGCCGGGGGTCCTGCGGGAGATCGGGCCGTCCTTTGGGCCCGATAAGCTCTTAATCTCGGTGGCGGCGGGGGTAGAGCTCGCCGCTCTGGAAGCTTTCGTGCCCGAAGGAACTCCGGTGGTGCGGGCCATGCCCAACGTCGCGATCCAGGTGGGCGAGGCTGCCACGGCCCTGGCGGCGGGACGCTGGGCAAAAGAAGAGCACCTCGCGGCGGCCCGCGAATTGTTCGGGGCGGTGGGCCGGGTGATCACGCTGCCCGAAGCTCTCTTTCATGCCGTGACCGCCCTTAGCGGTTCGGGGCCGGCGTATGTATTCCTGTTCCTCGAGGCCATGGCGGACGGGGGCGTATCCGCCGGACTTCCCCGGTCGGTGGCCGAAACGCTCGCCGCTCAAACGCTCTTCGGGGCGGCGAAGCTGGCCCTGGAAACGGGGCAGGCGCCGGCTCTGCTACGGGCGATGGTCATGTCCCCGGCGGGAACCACCGCTTCCGGCTTGCGGGCCCTGGAGCTGCGGGGGGTGCGCGGGGCGGTCATCGACGCCGTGCTCGAGGCGGCAAAACGCTCGTGCGAGCTGGCCGCTTCCGGCACGCGGGCGTCCGGCCCGGATAGTGCCGGTGAGACGCCCTCCGGGCCGGGGCCAACCGGTAAGCCGGGGGCGCGGTAGACTCGGTCGAAGCGAGGTCGATCATGGATAGCTACTGGATTTACTTTATAGTCAACACTTTGGGCCGGCTCGTCTACCTTTACGAGGTCCTGATTCTGATCCGGGTCTTGCTCTCCTGGTTCGTCCGGGACTGGTACCATCCGGTGGTGCGCACCCTGGTGGCCATGACCGACCCGTATCTGCGGATTTTCCGGTCTTTTTTGCCTCCCCTGGGGGTGATCGACTTCTCTCCCTTCGTCGCCGTGCTTGTTCTGCAGCTGGGATGGTCGGTGGTCTCCCGGCTCTTGCTGGAGTTGGCCGCGAGTCCGTACTGAAATGGGGAGCCTGGCTGGTGATCAGGGGCGCCGGCCGGCGCGGTCTGCGATCGGGGGTGCCGGCCGCCGCGGCCGGTAATGGGGGGCGCGGGCCGGCCGGGCCGGTGCGGAAGGCGGAGCGACGGCAAGATACAAGCGAGCGTGGTAGAGGTGGACGAAGCACAGGTAACGGCCATGATCACGCAAACGCGGCAGGAGGCCGAAGCAAGCCAGGAGCCCCGGGCGACCGATTTCCTCGACCCCGAGTACCGGCCGCTCGCCCAATCACTCCTGGCGGGGGCCACCGGACTCCTCTACCGTTGGGAGGGCGGGTATGCAGGCGCCTCCCGCTGCCGCCTGCACATCTACCCCGACTACCTGCCCGAGGAGGAATTGCCCCCGGTCCTGGCCGCGCTGGAGGCGACGGTCGGCGACGCTTGGCGGCACGACCTTCCGGCCGGCGGCGGGGCAGAAGACGTCGCCGGGAGACCCACGGCGGAGGCGTGGAGGGGTGGCTTGCTGAAAGCAGGGGTCTGCGAAGGGAAGATAGGGGACTTGCTCCTCTTGAACGGCGGACTTACCTGCCAGGTAGTAGTGGTTCCCGACATAGTGGAGCAGCTCCGGGAAAGGTGGCGGCGCGCGGGACCCTTCGAGGTGGAGGTTCACCCGATAGACGTGGAGGCGTTGTCTCCCCCCAACCAGAGACGCAAAGAGATGCGGGTCTCCGTTGCCTCCCTGCGGCTGGACGCCGTGGCCGCCTTGGGCTTCGGCCATTCCCGGAACCGCGCGGTCCGGGACATCAGAACGGCGCGAGTGAAGTTAAACTGGGTGGTGGAGGAAGACCCCGCTCACCCGGTAAGGGTTGGCGACGTCATCTCCATCCGGGGGCGGGGGCGGGTCGTGGTAGAGGGGATCGAAGGGGCTTCAAAGAAGGGTCGTACGGTGCTTCGGCTGGTTCGCTTCCTCTGAAGGTGAGGGAGGTCTGGGGATGCTGACGCCTCGCGATATTCACGAAGCGGAGTTTCACGTGGTCTTCCGGGGCTATAGCGAAAAAGAGGTCGACGATTTCTTGGCCCGGGTGGTTAACGAGTATGAGGCGCTTTTCCAGGAAAACAAAGCGCTAAAGGACGAAGTCGAACATTTGCGGCAACGGATCGCCGTCTTCCAGCAGAATGAAGCGAAGGTTCAGGAAATGCTGGAGGAGACGCAAGCCCTGGCGGCCGAACTCAAGGCCGGAGCGGAGCGGCACTCCCGCCTCTTGCTCGAGTCGGCCCGGGAGCGGGCCGAGAAGATCTTAGAGGAGGCGCAGGAGGAAGCAAACCGGCAGAAGGCCAGGGCCCTGAGCGAGGCGCAGGCCAGTTTGGCCGAAGCCCGGGCCAAAGTGGAAGAGACCCGGCGGCAGCTCTCGCTGACCGTTCACGAGTGGCAGAAGACCCTGCTCGAACTGGTCCGGGAGGGAGCAAGTTACCGGGAGCGGTTGCGGCAGCTGGCGGAGGGTATCCTCCAGCTGGTGGACACGGTGGCCGCGGAAGAGAGCGCGCTGGAGAAGGGAGTCCGTTCGCTCGTTCCGGAGTCGCTCTGGCACAATCCCGGAGCGGCCGTGGAACCGGACGTGGCCGGCGAGGCGGTCAGGGCGGGCGGGCCGGTCGGGTCTGCTCGGTCTGCCGGGCCGGCTGGGGTCGCGGCGTCGGTGGGGCCGGCGGGGCCGGTGGGGACTGGTGGGCCGGTCGGGTCGGGTGCGAAGCCGGGTTGACCGCATGGCAAAGCGGTGGTAAAGTAAGACCCATCACATAGCAGGACGTAGCTGGACTCTTTAGCGAGACGCGATGAAGGGAAGAGTAACCGGAGGGCGGGCCGCAGAGAGCCGCGGCAGGGTGGGAACGCGGCGGCCAGGAATCCGGCGAAGATCATCCCGGAGCTCCTGCTGCGAACCGCGCGCCAAACCGGGCGTGCCCAAGTAGCGGCAGGCGGGCCGGCCCGATAAAGCCTCCGAGAGGCCGGTACGACGCCTTCGGCTGACGGTGCACTGGCGTAAGGGCGTGACGGCCGGCAACCGGGGTGGTACCGCGGGTATCGATGCCCGTCCCAGGAGGACGGGTTTTTTTGTTGCCCGGACGGGCACTTGTTCTGAGAGATGGGAAAAGGGGATCGGAGAATGGCTGATAAGGCTTATCAGGAGACAGTTCACCTTCCGAAGACGGATTTTCCCATGAAGGCGAACCTCGCGCAGCGGGAACCGGAGTTTATCAAGGCCTGGGAAGCACAAGGGCTCTACCGCAAGCTTCAAGAGAAGGGAAAGGCGGAGGGACGCCCTCTCTTCGTGCTACATGACGGTCCGCCTTATGCCAATGGACATATCCACATCGGAACGGCGATGAATAAGATCCTGAAGGACATCGTGATTCGCTCCCGCAGCATGGACGGGTACCTCGCGCCCTATGTACCCGGTTGGGATACCCATGGCCTGCCCATCGAGCTCAAAGTAGAAGAGGAGATGGGTCTTGATCGGAGGCGCCTGTCGGTACTGGAGTTCCGCCGGCGTTGCCGCGAGTATGCCCAAGAGTTCGTCAGGATCCAGCGGGACGAGTTCCGGCGCCTGGGTGTGTGGGGGGAGTGGGACGATCCGTACCTGACCCTCGAGCCCGGGTATGAGGCTGCCCAGATCCGGGTCTTCGGCGAGATGTTGCGCCGGGGCTACATCTACAAGGGCTTGAAACCCGTTTACTGGTGCCCCCACTGCGAGACAGCGCTGGCCGAGGCCGAGATCGAGTACGAAGAAGAAACCTCGCCCTCCATCTACCTGCGCTTCCCCATCCTTCCACCGGGGACGGGTCATGGGTCCCGTGACGAGGGGACGGGCCGGGGGGCTACGCCGGAGCCTGGGCCGGGGTCTGCAGTGGGGCCTGCCGGAGGGGCGGACCGGTTGGCACTGCCCCCCGGTTGGGCAGAGCTCTACCGGGAAGGACATACCTTCGTGCTGGTCTGGACGACTACGCCCTGGACGCTGCCGGCGGACGAGGCCGTGGCTCTCCATCCCGACCTGGAGTATGTCCTGGTCGAGGTCACCGACGAAGGCGACCGGCTGGAGCCGGCCGAGCGACGGCACCGGAGAGGGGAGAGGTACCTGCTGGCGGCCGGGCTCCTGGACCAAGTGGCCGGGGAGCTGGGGTGGCAGGCCTGGCAGGAACTGGGACGCTGGCGCGGGGCGGAGCTCGCGGGCCTGGTGGCCCGGCGGCCGGTGGACGTGGGCATGGGGACGCTTTCGCCTTTCATCCTGGCCGAGCATGTTACCCTGGAACAAGGAACGGGTGTCGTCCATACCGCTCCCGGGCACGGCCTCGAAGACTACGAGATCGGGCTTCGCTACGGCTTGCCGGTCTTTGCTCCGGTTGACGGGCGGGGCCGTTTTACCGAGCAAGCAGGCCGGTACGCCGGATTGGAATTAACCAAAGCCAACGAATTGATCATGCAAGACCTGCTCGCCGAGGGAACGTTGCTTCACCGCGGCTCGATCGTTCACCAGTATCCTCATTGCTGGCGGTGCAAGAATCCGGTGATCTTCCGGGCGACCGAGCAGTGGTTTGCCTCTGTGGACGGTTTCCGGCAGGCGGCCCTCGCGGCTATCGGGAAGGTGGAGTGGGTCCCTGCCTGGGGCGAGGAACGGATTCGCAATATGGTTCAGGAGCGCCATGACTGGTGCATCAGCCGCCAGCGGGTGTGGGGAGTTCCCATTCCTGTCTTCTACTGCGAAAGCTGCGGGGAGACGCTGGCTACTCCGGAGACTATCGAGGCGGTAGCCGACCTGTTCGCCCGGGAAGGATCCGACGCCTGGTGGGCGCATGAGGCGCGGGAGATCCTGCCGGCAGGAACGCAGTGCCCGCGCTGCGGGGGCAAGGAATTCCGGAAAGAGCGGGACATCATGGACGTCTGGTTCGACTCCGGTTCATCCCACGCCGGGGTGCTGGAGCGGCGTCCCGAGCTCAGGTGGCCGGCCGACATGTACCTCGAAGGAAGCGATCAGCACCGCGGGTGGTTCCAGTCGTCGCTCCTCACCGCGGTGGCGACCCGGGGCGAGGCGCCTTACCGCACGGTGCTCACGCACGGCTTCGTGGTGGATGGCGAGGGCCGGAAGATGTCGAAGTCGCTCGGCAACGTGATTTACCCCGATGAAGTGACCCGGACCTACGGCGCCGACATCCTGCGTTTGTGGGCCGCTTCGGCCGATTACCGGGGAGACGTGCGGGTCTCCCCCGCGATCCTCGCCCAGATGGCCGAGGTTTACCGGCGGATCCGCAATACTGCCCGGTTCATGCTGGGGAATCTTTACGACTTCGACCCCCGCCGTCACGCCGTCGCCCGTGATCAGCTCACCGAGCTCGACCGCTTCGCCTTGCAGCGGGCGGGGCAGCTTTCCGAACGACTGCAGCGGGCGTACCGGGAGTACGAGTTCCACCTGGTGTTCCACGGGATGCATGATTTTTGTGCGGTGGACATGGGCGGCTTTTATCTCGATGTCCTCAAGGACCGGCTCTACACCGATCCGGTCGACTCGCCCCGCCGGCGTTCCGCCCAGACCGCGCTCTACCGGATACTGGAGATCCTGGTCGAAAGCATCGCCCCGGTCCTCGTCTTCACTGCCGACGAGATCTGGCAGGCCCTGCGCCGGCTTCCCGGGTGTGAGGCCCGGGTGCTGGAAGGTGAGCCGCTGCTCGAAGAGAGCGTTCATCTGCGCCGGTGGGGTAAACCGGTGACCGACTACCTGACGGCCGAAGAAGAGGACCGGTGGCAGGCGCTCCTCGATATCCGGGAGACGGTCCAGCGGGCCCTGGCCGGGGCCCGCGACGCGGAACTGATCGGGGGGTCGCTCGAGGCGCGACTCGTGATCGAACCGCAAAACGATCGGGCTCGGGCCGTGCTGGAGCACTTCGGCCATGGTGAGCTGGCCGATCTTTTCCTGGTCTCGGGAGTCGAGATCGGGGCCGGTGCGGGCGAGGGCGGAATCGCGGCCGAAGGGGCCGGCGTGAAGGTGCGGGTCGAACGCCATCCCGGCGCGAAGTGCGTGCGCTGCTGGAAACGGGGAGA
This sequence comes from Bacillota bacterium, assembly GCA_012839805.1. GTDB lineage: Bacteria > Bacillota > Limnochordia > Limnochordales > DUMU01 > DUMU01. The sequence goes on from DUMU01000033.1 coordinate 46,425, forward strand.
GGTGGGTATCGATCCTCGCTATCCCGACCTTTGTGAACGGTGTGCCGGCGCCGTGGTAGCCGCTCTCGCCGCGGATACCGGTGCCGTTCCGGCGGCCCCGGCCGCCCCGGTTGCCCCGGCCGATCCATAAGGCAGGCAGCAAACCTTCTTCCTCTGCTGGTGTGACGCGCCTTGCGCCACGGCGAATGACAGCGTCCCTGGTCTTGCTTCCGGGCACGCTAAACACGGGACGACGCCTGCCGAAGGCCCGGAGGCGGACAAGGGGAGAAGAATGGGCACGGGAGAAGAGAGTTCAGGGGCGCCGGGAAACCGGTCACCGGTAGCGAAAGTGCGGGAGCAAGAGGATGCGCCGGGGTCCGGGGAACGGGCGGTGGCGGACCGGATCTCACGCCAGCTGGATCGAGTGGCTGCTGCCCTCGACCGGTCGAGCCTGGCCGAGCTGGTCGAACTCTACCGGCGGCCCCGGCGCATGCTCTTTCTGAGTCTTGTTTCCGGGATTTTTCGGGGCGTGGGCACGGCCATCGGTTTTACCGCGGTTGCCGCCCTCGTTCTTTACTTCCTCGGGCGCCTGGCGGCCCTCAATCTCCCGGTGATCGGTGAATTCGTAGCCGACATAACTCGCATCGTGGAGCGGGAACTCCAGATGCGGCCGGGGCTGTAACGGCAACGCCGGCCGGGGGGCGCACGCCGGTGCGGGCGGTGGCCGGCAGGAGGGAGCGACGGCTGGGGGAAGAGGGAGGAGGGCAAGACATGGTCAGCGATGCCGAGGCCAAAGACGGCCGGGCAACGACGGGCCGGGGGGAAGTTCCTTTGCCTGCGAGCCCCGGGGAGATCCGGGCGTATCTGGTGCGCGAGGCGGAACGGCTCCGGGAACGGGTCAAGGAGATGAGCGAGCACGAGCTGGGAGAACCTTTGACGACGTCGGTGGGCGAACTCTCCGGGTACGATAACCACACCTCCGATCTGGCCACGGAGACGTTCGAGCGCGCCAAGGACGTGACTTTGCGCCGGCAGTCCCGGCAGATGCTGGAATTGGTGGAGCGGGCCCTGGCCAAGCTGGATAGGGGTACTTACGGGATCTGTGAGCACTGCGGGGGGCCGATCGGGGCCGAACGCCTGGCGGCCCGGCCTTATGCCCTTTTGTGTTACCAGTGCCAGGTGACGGAGGAGAGGGCACATGCGAAAGTTCACGGCGTCGGGGAGGCGCCTTTCCGGTTCGAATACGCCTTTCGCGACGGGGAAGGATATGCCGGCTATGATGGAGAAGACGCCTGGCAAGACGTGGCCCGCTACGGCAACGCCAACTCGCCGCAAGACTCCGGCGCCGTTGACTACGGCGACGTTTTCATCGAGGCAGATGAGGATACCGGATCGGTCGAGCCGGTGGACACGGTGGCTGATCTGGCAGGAACCGGGGTCACGAACCCGGATCTGATCTACCCTGAGCCGGTGCCGAGCAGCCGGCGGCCACGGGGTTTCCGGCGGCGCGCCGGCGACGAGCAAGGAGGGGAAATAGATCCTTACCCGTGACTCGAGCAACCGTCGCCCGGTAGCCCTGGCGTTCCTTCTCCTGCTGACCCTCCTTCTCGATCAGTCGAGCAAGGAGTGGGTAAGCCGAACGTTTTACTTATTTGAGTCCCGGCCTTTGCTCGCGCCCCTCCTTACCCTCACCTACGTCCAGAACCGGGGGGCGGCATTCGGGATACTGCCCGGTTCGCAGGTCCTCTTTCTTGCCGTCTCGTTTCTTTTGCTTGCGGGAATCGGGATCTTGCATCGGACCCTTTTCAGCCCGAAGCTGCGGCCGGCGGACGCCGGGGCGGTACTGATGGCCGCGGGGACGCTCGGGAACCTCTTTGACCGGATTCGTCTGGGTTATGTGGTAGATTTTCTGGAGCTCCCTTACTGGCCGGTTTTCAATCTGGCCGACACGGCGCTGGTAGTGGGGACGGGGTTTATACTTTTGGGCGTCATCAGGGCCGAGAGGGCCGGCCGGACGCAGGACGGGAGGCGTGGGCAGAGTTGATCTGCTTTACCGTCACCGCGGCCGGGCGCCTCGACACCGTCCTGGCTGCGAAGAGCGGGGAAAGCAGGGCCCTGGTCCAGGACTGGATTCGCCGGGGATCGGTCCGGGTCAATGGCCGGGTGGTTACCAAACCCGGGGTGCGCGTCCGAGCAGGAGATCTGGTAGAGGCCCAGGCCCTGCCCCGCCCACCTTTGGCTGCGGTCCCCGAAGATATCCCCATCGATGTCGTCTACGAAGACGAAGACCTCCTGGTGGTAGCCAAGCCGGCCGGGTTGCCGGTTCACCCCTCCCCGGGCCATCCCCGGGGAACGCTGGTCAACGCCCTGCTGGGCCGGGGAACTTCCCTTTTCGCGTCGCCGGCAAGCGTTGCCGAAGCCGAGTTCCGGCCGGGCATAGTGCACCGCCTGGACAAAGATACCTCGGGTTTACTCGTGGTCGCCAAGACGGAGGTTGCCTACAGTTCACTGGCCGAACAATTCCGCCGGCACACTATTCTCCGGGTCTATCAGGTGCTAGTTCACGGCATTCCTGAACCAGAACGAGGGGTACTTACCGGTGCCATCGGAAGGCATCCGGTTCACCGGAAGCAACTGGCGGTGGTGCCGCCGGAAAAGGGGAAAGCGGCCATCACCCATTATGAACTGCGGGAAGCCTTTCCGGCCACCGGCGCCTGCTCGTTCGGCGGGGCCGGCCGGGGCGGCCGTAGCTACGAGTACGCTCTTTTGAACTGCCGGCTGGAGACGGGCCGGACTCATCAGATACGAGTTCACCTGGCCGCGTTTGGCCACCCGGTAGCGGGTGATCCGGTCTACTGCCCGCCGCGGCTTCGATCCGTCGACCAGGAATACCTGGGGCTCCGGGCGCAGGCACTGCACGCCGGGACGCTCGGGTTCCTGCACCCGCGCCGCCGGGAGTACCTGGAGTTCACCCAACCGTTGCCCGGCGAATTTGCCCGGGCTCTGTCGATCTTGCGACAAGGGGATGAAAAGGCGGGCAAGACTAAAGACTAGGTGATGGGGGTGGGGAGACTGCTTCTGGCTCTCCCGGCGCTGGTCCTCATCACGCTGGTCCTCTTTCTGCCGGCCGTGGCCGGCCTGGTAGAAGGAATTTCCCGCCCGGGGCTCCTGCGCTGGCAGTGGCTGGTGTTACAAAGCCGCGGGTTCTGGTCGGCTCTGGCTACCACCGGTATGACCGCGGCCGTCTCGGTCGCCCTGCAGGTGGCATGGGGGTCGGTGGTGGCCTGGTGGATCTGGCGCGGCTGGCCGGGCCGGCGGCTTTGGCTCGGTGCGATAGGAGCACTGGTCATCCTGCCGGAGATCACCGTGGCGGCGGCGGCCCGGGCGGCGAGGGGGGCATTTGCGTTCTTGGCCGAACTCCCTCCGGTGCTTTTCATGGGCTTGATCGACGCCTGGCGGGGCTTTCCGGTTTTTGCCCTGGGGATGCTCGCAGCTTTGAGTTCAATACCACCTGTCCGCCGGGAAGCCGTCGAGATGCTGGGAGCGACTTTTTTCGACCTGATGGCGCTGCTGCTCGGGACTTTACGCCGGTTTTGGGTGGCCCTGTTTCTGGTACGAATGCTCCAGGCGGTGCAGCTTTTTACGGTGGCGGCGGCCGGCCTGCCCCGGCCCCACCCGCCGCTCCTGGTCGAAGTGGTGATGGCGCAAGCCGGCACCTACCGGCTATCGCCGGCAGTCACCTGGGCTTATGTGGCCGTCGTGGTTTTGACTGCTTTCTGGGTCTATCTGGTGCTTCGCCCGGCGGTGGATTGGCGAGGTGGGTCGCCATCGCTCCTCGTCACGCTATTGCCGGCCGAGCGGGGTGGGCCCGGTGTCTAGGCAAACGGCCGCACTCCTAACGGTGCTGGCGGTTACCGGCGTCCTCGGAACGCTCTCGATCCTCTTGCCGCTTTTGCGCTTTGCCTCGGGTTTGGTTGCTGCCGGCCCCGGCGTCGCCTGGGGGCTATGGCGCAGTGCCTACCCGGCGCTGTTACGTTCCGCCGGGGTCGCTCTGATCGCCACCCCAGTCGCCCTGGCGCTGGGGCTTCTCGGTGGCTACGGGATCGCTCGAGGTATCGAGGCCGGGGCGCCGCCGGGCAGGGCCGGCCGGTCCGGGGGTTGGCCGTGGCCCGGGCCGGGGCACCGGCACCGGTACTGGCCCGGCGTGGCGGTGGGCCTGCTGGTCGCCGGCCGCCTGCTACCCCCGCTGGCGGTAGCGCTACCGCTCCTCCAGCTTCTGCGCGCGGGGATTACATTCACGTTCCTCTCCGGACCACTCGGTCTGCTCACGGCAGTGTACGCCGCTTTCGCCACTGTGCTCACGACCGGGCTATTCCTGCGTCTTTTCCTTCATGTGCCGGCGACCTGGGAGGAGTCCGTGGAGATGCTGGGCGGCACCCGCTGGCAGGCCTTCCGCTCCGTTCTGTATCCGCAAATCCGGCGCGAGATGCTGGCTTTAGGGACCCTTCTCCTCGCCGGTATCCTGGGAGAAGGGGCCCTGGCGGCGCTTTTTTCTCCTCTCCAGCCGACGGCGGCGGCCCTCGCGCTCCGTCGCCTGGGAACGGGCGTAACGGGGGGCATGGCCACTACCGTCGCTGCCGTGGCCGGCCTGGCCGCGGCGCTGGCCGCCTGGTTGGTGATGGCCACCCAGGGGAAAGTACTCCTGCGGATTTGGGGGGTGCAAACCCCAAGCGGCAAGAGGGATGGTGGAAGCGGGGAGTGAACGCCGACGGTCGACGCGGATCTTGACGTGGTAACCCTGGCCGTGACCGGGATCGGGAGCCTGAAAGAGATATCTTTCCGGGCCGAACCGGGGGCGCTCCTCGCCCTCACCGGGCCGCCGGGAGCCGGCAAGACCCTGCTTTTGCGCGCCCTGGCCGGCCTCGAACGCCCTTCGGTTCCGGACGGTGAAATCCGCTGGAACGGCCGGCGGATCGATCAGCTTTCCCCGAGGGACCGCCGGGCCTTCCTCCTGGGTAAGGACATGGCTCTTTGGCCGCACCTGCCCGTTGGTGAACAGGTAGCCCTGGGCCTGCGGTTTCGGGGCCGGCCCCGCCGGGCGGCTCGAAACTTTCCGTTGGGGCTATTCCGGCTATCTTCCCGGCCGGGCGAGCGTGAGGACGAGGAAAACGCTTTCCGGGAAGCCATGGAGCTCGCAGGAGTGACGAAGCTCGAAAAGCAGCGGCCAGACCGGCTGACGCCGGAGGAAGCCTTTCGGGTGGCCCTGGCACGAGCTTTGGCCGTCCGCCCCGTCCTCTTACTTCTTGACGATCCCCTGGCCGGTTGGCCGGCCGGGACGCGCCGGCAACTCTGGGATTTAGTGCGAGAGATCGCCAGGCACCGGAGGCTCGTGGTGGTCTGGGCTGTAGCCGACCCCGAGGAGGCGCTCGCCGGCGGTGAGCGGGTGCTCTTTTTGCACGAGGGCCGGCTGGCGCAGCAAGGGAACGCGGACGAGGTCTACACGAACCCGGTTCACCTGGAGGTGGCGCGGTTTTTCAGCCTTCACGGGCTAAATCTCATCGAGGTACAGGTCGTTACCAGCGCAGCCGAAGGAGGAATCAGGGCGGGCGACGGGACGGCGAAAAGGGGGTTTTACCTCCGGGCCGGACCGGAGTGGGAGTTACCACTCTGCTGTGAACAGGCCGACCGGGTGGCGGCCTGGTCGTCCGGGGAGGGCAAAGGCCGCGAGGTGTTGCTTATGGGCCTGCGTCCCGAAGAGATCTCGGTGCTCCCGGTCGATTGTCCGATCCCCTCCGGATGGGGGGCAACTGGCCCGGTTCAACCGGCGAGGGTAGAGCCCCACGGCTGGTACAGCGTGGCTTACTTTCAGCTGCCTTCCGATCCGGCGGCCGGCTCGCCCGGCTGGCGGGTCCTGCGGGTGAACCGGCGGCCAGAGCCGGCGCTGCCGTCCTCCGGTGCACAGGTACGCCTTTCCTGGCCGGCGGCGGCCCAGCTTTTCTTCGACCCGGTGAGCGAGCGGCGGGTTTGACCAAAACGTCCAGCCCCCCAAACCGGTCGGGGGACGCCGTCCGGCGTCCCCCGACTCCGGGGGGCTCCCGGCCTTGCCTGCATGCTCGTTCGAGCCGGTAGCGGAGTTAGTTGTTGCTGAGCACCAGGAGGATTAGAATGAGGAAGAGTACAAACGCCCACTGTTCACCGAAAACGAAGCCACCCATTAGCGTCTCTCCTTTCTTAGATGATAAGAGTTAACTGCAGTCAGTTGGAGAGCATCAGAAGGATCAGCACCAAGAAGATGATGAATACCCATTGCTGGCCCATAACAAAGCCTCCCACTCGTTATCCCTCCTCTCGGTGAATAACTGCGGTAATCCTCAGTTATTGCTCAAAAGCAGCAGAATGAGGATGAGGAAGAGCACGAACACCCACGGTTGGCCGAAGAAGCCGCTGGGCCCGTCAGGCACGGTAAATCCCTCCTATACGTGAGAATTACGGGTCGGGAGAAATGATTCCGTTTCCCGAGTCCCGGTACAACATACGGAGAACTACACCCGCTGGATCCAAGAACGTAGGGGGAAATCCAAGGGGGCAGCCTTAGCGGCTGCCCCCTCGCGGTACCCGGCCCCGGCGCGTACTCAATCGGAGCGAAGGCCAGGTATTCTGAGAGACGGGTACTGAATAGAGGGCACGAAAAAGGACGCCCATGAGGGCGTCCCGTGCACTGTGCTTACGCGTCTCCAAGCATGAGCAAGATCAAGACCAGGAAGAGTACGAAGGCCCAACGTCGACCGAAGAGGAATCCCGGAGGCATCGCCAGGTCCCTCCTTTCGTGGTTGCTCTCTGCCTTCCGGTTGGCCCCTTCGCGCCTAGGCGTCTCCGAGAAGAAGAAGTATCAAGACCAGGAAGATGATGAATACCCACGAAGTGCCGAAAGGTCCGACGAAGCCACCCATCGATCATCCCTCCTGTGATCTGCGAGTCGGGAAGCCGGCCGTTCTCCCCGTTTCATTGGCCAAGATACGCGGGGAGATGAAGGGTGGCTCCGGGAACGGCGGGCGAAATCCTACTATGGTAAGATGCCGAGGGTGGGAAGGTTAGATGGTTAGCCTGAACGATCTCTTCCGCCACCTCCCCCGGGAGTTCGTCGACCGTCTTTACCGGGATTTCCCGGCCGCGTTGGCCGAGCGGATACTGCAGGGGATGGCCGCCCTCCGCCCCGTTACCCTCCGGGTGAACCGCCTGCGAGCAACGCCTGCCGCCGTACGAGAAGAACTCCGGGAGCAAGGAGTTCAAACCGAGAGCGTGCCGTGGTATGAGGATGCGCTGCGGGTGGTGACCCCGGGGGTGAGGGAGCGGAGGATGGCGGAACTCCCCGCCTTCCGGGACGGGCGTATCTACCTGCAAAGCCTGGCCAGCATGTTGCCACCCCTGGTACTCGACCCGCAGCCGGGCGAACGGGTTCTCGATCTCGCGGCGGCGCCCGGGTCGAAGACGACGCAGATGGCGGCGATGATGGGAAACGAGGGATTCATCCTGGCCTGCGAGAAAAATCCGATCCGGCTCGGGCGGCTCGAGCACAATCTTAGGGTGCAAGGAGTTACCATTGCTCAGGCGGTGCGGGCGGACGGGGCAACCATCGGGCGCCGGCATCCCGGCGAGTTCGACCGGGTGCTGCTGGATGCCCCTTGCAGCGGCGAAGGGCTCTTCCTGTACGGGCGGCCCGCCTCGTACCGGTACTGGACCGCCGGCGGGGTAGAACGGATGGCGGCGTTGCAGCGAAGGCTTCTTGCCAGCGCCTGGCAGGCGCTGCGGGTGGGCGGCGTGCTGGTGTACTCCACGTGCACGATAGCTCGGGCCGAGAACGAGGACGTGGTCGCCTGGGCGCTCTCGCGGTGGGGCGACAAAGTGGAGCTGGAGTCCTGCCGGTTGCCGGCGGCCAGCCCGGGCGGATTTGAGCCGGGGGGACCGCTCTTGCTGGATCTGCTGGAGGAGGCCGTACCGGCGGGGACGGGCGGCGGGGCCGGGGCGTACCCGGCGGCAGTGCAGAACGCGGTCCGCATCCTGCCCTCCCCGGACATGGAAGGCTTCTTCATCGCGAGGCTCCGCAAACGGGGATGACCCGGGCCGGGGGTTGCGGAGGTGGGATGACGGGAGCGGGCGGTCGAGAGCCGGCAAAGGTAGGAACGGGGCGTCCGGTCTACGAGTACAGTATGATGGTAGGGGGGTGGAGCGATGAACATCGCCTTTTTCCTCTTGCCCAAGACCGAAGTCGTGTACCTGAGCCCCAGGTCCACACTGCGGCAGGCACTCGAGCGCATGGAGTACCACCGCTATTCCGCCGTCCCGCTGGTCGATGAGAAGGGCCGGTATGCCGGGACGATCACCGAGGGCGACCTTCTCTGGTACATCAAGAACACGCTGGGGCTCTCCCTCGAAGATAGCGAGCGAGTGAGGCTTTGCGACATACCGCAGCATATGAAGAACGAACCGGTCAGCATCTACGCGGACATGCGTGACCTCGTGCGTTTGGCAGCAGTTCAAAACTTCGTCCCGGTGGTGGACGACCGCGGTCTATTTATAGGGATCGTTCGCCGTAGCGACATCATCGAGTACTGCGCCCAGCAGCTGTTCGGAGAAGAAAGCAAAGCCGGCCTGCGGGTGGCGCCGGGGTCAAGCCATGCCCGGGCTGCAGCCAGTTCAAGAGAATGAAGGGGTCTACCATCTACTCCCTCGACCAAGCGATTTCTGCTCGTCACTTCCGCCTATGACTGGCGGCCTGGCTGCGGGCCAGGAGTTGCCCGGCCAGGTCCTCCTCCAGCACCGCCCGGACTTTGGTGCCCTCCGGCGTGTGTTCTTCGGCAAGCACCTGTGCCCGCTCGTGAAGCCACGATACCCAGGAAGCCTCGGAGTAGGGGATGACGATCTCAACCAGCCGCCGGCGGCGGCTCGCGGCCAGGGTCTGATTAATCGCCCGGAGCAGCCCGTCCAGGTTTTCCCCGGTCGCCGCGCTCACGGCCACGCTGGCCGGGTAGAGCCGCCGCAAGCTTTCGAGCTCTGCCTGGGCGGTCTCCGGCCCGTGCAACCGGTCGATCTTGTTCAAAACGAGGAGGCGTGGCTTGGTGGCAGCGCCGAGTTCGGCCAGGACTCTATCTACCGTGGCCACCTGTTCTTCCCGCTTCGGGTGGCTCGCATCCACCACGTGCAGAATGAGATCGGCTGCCGTCACCTCTTCCAAGGTGGAACGAAAAGCTGCCACCAGCTGGTGCGGGAGCTTTTGCACGAATCCGACGGTATCGATCAGGATGAAGGGCTGCCCTCCCTCCGGTTCGGCCCGGCGAGCGGTGGCGTCGAGGGTGGCAAAGAGCCGGTCTTCGACCAGTACGTCCGACCCGGTAAGGGCGCGATGCAGCGTGGACTTGCCCGCGTTCGTGTACCCCGTCAACGCCACCACCGGCAGGAGGCTCCGCTTTTGCCGATCTTCACGCAGGCGTCCCCGGTGCCGGGCCACCTCGGCCAGCTCGGCCCGGAGACGGCTGATGCGGGCACGAATGCGCCGGCGGTCGGTCTCCAGCTTGGTCTCACCCGGACCACGGGTCCCGATACCGCCACCGAGGCGCGAGAGGTCGACGCCCTTGCCGGCGAGACGGGTTAGACGGTATTCCAGCTGGGCTAATTCCACCTGCAGCTTGGACTCGCGACTCTTGGCCCGGCGGGCGAAGATGTCGAGAATCAGCGCGGTGCGGTCAATGATCGCACACTGGATGATGTTTTCCAGGTTCCGCTGGTGAACTGGTGACAGTTCATCATCGAAGATGACGAGGTCGAAGCCGAGGCGGGCCCTTTCCGCCTCGATTTCGACGGCCTTCCCCTCACCGATGCAGGTGGCAGGGTCGGGGGCGACGCGCCGTTGAATGGTCTGGCCCACCACCACTGCTCCCGCGGTGCCGGCAAGCTCCGCGAGTTCGGCGAGGGACTCTTCGGCCGTCCACCCGGTGTCCCGACCGGGCTTTCGTTCCGGCTTCAGTTCGACGGCTACCAGATAGGCACGTTGTGGGGTAGACCCCGGCCAGGCGTTATCGTAATCCATGCTCTCTGCCATAAGTAGTCCTCCCGTGTTCGGTCCACCATCGTCTCTGCCCGCACCTGCCGGCCTCCGGCCTGGCCCGGCCACCGGCACGGCCCGGCCAGGAGCACGACCCGGCGGCGAGCATAACCCGCCCGTGTGAACGGGTGAGTGCGCGATGGTAGCGTGCTGCTCACGTTGCGCCTTCGGACTACCGGCGAATGCGCACGGCAGAGAGCCTCCTTCCACGACCGGCCGAGTGCGGCCGGCAAAGCGCGCGTTTTGCGGGTCCATTTTAGGTGCTCTACCATGATGGTTGCAACGAGATCTGCCGGCCACGGGCCGGGTGTTTGGAGGCAATACGACCGGTGTTCGTAGTTCGTAAAGAGTGATGACGGTCACAGATCGCTCGGGACGGCCACGATATGTTCCAAGCGGAAGATCTTCCGCGCCGCAGGCGGCACCGGTCACGGCCGATAGTATTGGTGGGCGGGTACGTTGGGTGAACGCCCGGCGAGCGCGGGGCAGGAACAGAAAAGGAAGGGGGAGCGGTTATGAGAGTTCAGAAGCGATCGGCATGGATGCTGGTGGGTACGGTAGCAGTGGTGGCGGTACTGGTGCTGGCCGGCCCCGGCGTGTGGGCACGAGGAAGTCTGGGCTTGGGGCTCGGTCCGGACTCGGGCGGTTTGCACCTGTCAGCCGCCGGTGAAGCCGGCGTCAAAGTGGCGGGCCAGGCCGGGCGCGGGGCCGAGCACGGAGGTGGAAGCGGTCAGGGCAGCGGTCGGGACGACGACCGTGGCCGTGACCCGGGCGCCGGCAGTGGCTCGGGCGATACCAATGGGCCCGGTGGGCAGGACGATGACGACGACCATGGCCGGGGAGCTGGCCCAGGCAATTCCCGGGACGACGAACTCGGGGGCGATCATGATCAAAACCGCGACCGGGATGGCTCCGAAGACAACGGCCAGGCCGATGACGGCGAAGACGAACAGAACGACGGGGACAACGACCAGGTCGATAACGGCGAAGACGAGCAGAACGATCAGAACCAAGACCAGGACCAGACTTCACCGGATCGCGAACGAGACCGTGAGCGTGACCGTGAACGTGATCAAAACCGTGATCGTGACCAAGAGCAAAACCGTGACCAGGAGCGCGAGCGTGACCGGGACCGCGAGCACCAGCCCGGCGACAAACCTGTACGTGGCCGGGTCGACCTGTCCTTCACCCCTGGTCCACCGCCCGGCCAGAACCGCGGTGAGGAGCCCGGGCGCGACCATGGCCAAGGCCAGGGCCAGGTCGGCACCATCGTGGTGAGCGACGGCCAGGTCCAAGCCTCCGTCCAGCTCCGTATTGACCTCGCGGCCCAGCTCCATAGCTCCCTGCAACTCGCCCTCAAGCAAGGTTACGATTATGGCTGGGCCGTTCAGCTTCTCCAGCAGTTCAACGCGAGCATTGCTGCTGGCTTGGACGTCGAGCTGGCCGTGGAGATCGTCAAGGCCGGTGTCCAGGAGCGGGCCGAACCGGCCGAGATTCTGGAGCGACTGCGCAAGGCCACTCCACTGCCCCCGGAGCAATCGCCACCGCCCTCCGAAGGGGCGCCAGAAACCACTCCAAGCGCCGGGACAGGAACTCTGTAGCCAGGAAGCCGGGGGTCGGAACGCCGCGGAGCCGGAGCGCTGAGGTAAAGAACGCTGAGGGTAGGAACACCGAGGCCACAGACGGAGGAAGCGGGGAGGTCCTGTCTCCCCGCTTCTTCCATGTTCGGACTGCCATCATGGTCTGCTTCTGCCACCCTGGCTTGGAAAGCGCGCTTACCCTCTCGGGCGCGTGCGTCATTGCTGGACCGCCGACTTCAGGAATGCTTTTACGACGGTGGAATCCCCGTAAAACACCAGTGGCACGAAGACCGAGGGGTTCTGCCACCCGTCGGCTGAGCCGCTGAGGATGATCTGGTTTTCGGTCTCGGTAGCGGCGTCGCTGTCCACGTCGTTCACCGCTACGTCGAAGCCGATCACCGCCCCCGGCTGGATGCTCACACCCAGGGCTGCCAGGGAGATGGCGGCCTCGAGTACATACCCGTATTCATCCCGCTTGGCCGCGACCTTTACCGCTGAAGAATCAAGGACCCTGCCGGCCACCTGGCCGTACAACACCCATGCCGGAGCGGCTGCTTCCGTACCGGGCGTAAACCCGAACTGCCAGGTATTCTCGTTGTACGTCGTGGCTTCTGCCGCGGGGTTGAAATCCAGGTATAGTTCCGGCCCGTCCCCGTTGTAGATGTACTGACCGCTGAAGTTCTGTATGACCCGATCATCCCACACATCGTAGGCGACGTAGAGGTATTCATCATCATAAGCGACGTACACGATTGCGCTTAGATCTGTCCAATCAAGCCACTTGGCAGGGTCGTCGTACCCGGGCGTGAGCTGTGCCTGCTCATCCAAAAGAATGGCGTTTGCCTTGGCGAAAACCCAATCATCCAGCTCTCCGTCGATGACAATGGGCGAGGGAGCACGGGGAGCGAAAACCACGGGCTTTGAAACATCCCCCGCGACCGCAATCCCGCTACCTCCCACTCCAATGCTCGCTAGGACCGCCAAGACCACCAAACCTCTCACCCAAGCCCGTTTCAACATACGGAACACCCCTTTCCTCGCCCATCTTGGGCGTTCTTCCGGAGGTGGAACCCTCGGTTATGCTTCGTCCATGAACGGGAGTATCCTCCTTTCCTGGTGTCCGATGTACATCTTTTTCTAGGCGTCCGGATGACCCACCGCCCGGGCCAGCGGTTGCGACCTGGCCAGGGCCAACTCGATCAGATAGTCGATGAGGTCAGCAAAGGAGAAGCCGGCAACGGCGGCCGCTTTGGGAAAGTCGCTGTACCCTGGCCGCAATCCGGGCAAGGAGTTGAGCTCGAGCACATACGGCCGGCCGCCTTCGTCCACCCGAATGTCTACACGGGCGAAGTCCAGGCAGCCCAGGGCCTTGAAAGCTCCCACGGCCAGATCGGCCAGCCGCCGGGCGAGCTCGGCCGAGATCGGCGCCGGGCAGAGGGTTGGTACGGCATCTCCTGCTTTGATTGCATGGGAATACCAGCTCACTGGTGCGTGCCCTTGCCCGCGGGCGCCTCGGGGAAAGGCGATCTCGACCACCGGCAGTGCCCGGGGTGGGTTGCCCATCACTCCCACGGTAAACTCTCTCCCCGGCACATACTGCTCCACCAGTGCCGGCGGGCCGAATTCGGACAGGAGGCGATGAAGCTGCGCTTGCAGTTCACCAGCCGAATGAACCACACTCTGCTCGTCGATGCCGCGGCTTGAACCTTCGGCCACCGGCTTGACGATGAGGGGGTAGTCAAGGTCCGGCGGCAGTACCGGCGCCGGCCTGGTGGAAAAGACGAGGAAGCCTCGGGGCACGGGCAGCCCGTGCGCCTGCATGATCTGCTTGGCCGTAAACTTATTCAGCGCCAGGAAGTGGGTATGGGCCGAAGAGCCAACGATGGGAATGGGCTTTCCTAACCTGGCGGCGATTTCGGCGCTGACTGCTTCTAGCCAGGCAGCCCCTTGTGCTTGCGTGAACTGCTTGCTCCCGCGGAAGTTGTTGAAGATGACGTCGGGGGCGAATTCGAGCAGCATCTGCCCGGCGTTCAAAGGGTCGAGCGGTACTGGGAGCACTTCGTAGCAACGAGACTGTTCTTCGCTCAGCGCCGCCGCGATGGCCCGACTCGTCGGGTCGACCGTTGCTCCCCCTAGCGAAGCCCCTCCGCAGCCGCCCTCTTGGGCGGCGAAGACAAGGGCGACTCGCACCCGATCTACAGCCGCGCGGCCACGAGCATGGCTACGGGTCTGACGAAGGTCGGCTTTCTTTCGTACCTTAACATATGGCGAGGTGGCTGCCTGAAGTAATGCAGCGTAACCCGGGCGGAAAGAAAGAACCGTTCCCGCCTCGATAGCTGCGGGGATTTCGTCGCTAAACTCTACCACCAGGTGATCGCTGGAGGCGCCGATGATCCTCACTCCGGGATCAAGCGGCCGCAGGTCATCGACTTGCGTATCCTGATGCCCCATGGCCACCACCCCTAGCCGGTGTATTCCCGGCGCCAAGGGTTTCACTCGGCCAAAGAGGTTGTGGGTCGGAGCCTCGGCACCGGCGCCCGCGCCAAGGCCAGCACCCGCGCCCATTCCAGCGCTTGCCAGCCAGGTCTTGACTTCGATCAACGGAGCGCGGAGGACGGCCGTATCCTGGCGGAGGGCCGGGTGCGGCACCGAAGCGGGCGGAATCGTGCCGAGAAGGATTGCTTCGCCCACGCGGATCTGGGAAACCCCGCGGGGCAAGCTCCCATCGAAGAGATACGGCACCAGACTCGAATTGCCCCCCGAGACGATCGGTTGCTTCCAGCTCAGTTGACGACCAGCTTCGTGCACTATTTGGATGAGATCTCGAAGGACGGATCGCGTAGGCTGAAGTCGGCCAGAGCAACCACCCGTTCGGCTTCAGCCACCAGGGGGGTGCGGATGAGCATGAACGGAACGGGGCAAGAGAAGCCGAGCAGGCGTCGCAGCCGTTCCAGGTTTTCCAGGCGGGAGTCGGCAAGGCCGTCGACCCCTTCCTCCACCAGCACCTTGGCCACGTCCGGGTCGGCGCAGACCCCTTTGACCACCGCGAAAACCCGAACCTCCCGGGGGTGAGCTGCGGCCATGATCCGGCGGGCGTTCTCCCTCATAGCTCCCAGATCGTAGACCAACTCCACCGCCAACATTACCGACCTCCTTTTGCCTTCTATGGGGAAATTAGCCATCCCGTTCTGGTGGTGTGCCCTGGACATGATCCCGTACTCTTTTCATACCACGCGCTCGCTACCAAGGTGTGGTGAGGTCACGAGCACTATTCCGGTACGCTGGCTTGGCTACCAGGGCGGAGCAGGAGGGCGGCCTCCCGCCTGGCATACCGTGTGTTCAGAAATCAGGGCTTGACAGAGCCAAGATAAACGCTTCGAGTCGTCCCCACATCTCCTTTACCGCCACGGCGAGATGGCTGTCGGGAAACTCCACCACCGGTCTTCCCTGCCGGATGGCCGCGGTGGCGGTTGGATCATAAGGGAGGTAACCGATGATCGTTAGTCCTCGGGAATGACACTCGTTCTTGATGACGTCGGTCCCTTCTGAGTGCAGGTCGTACCGATTGATGCAGGCCACGGCCGGTACACGGAAGTGCTGGCAAAGGTCTAAAACGCGCTTTAGGTCATGAACTCCGGAAACCGTCGGTTCGGTAACCACCAGGGCCAGGTCAACTCCGCTCAAGGTCGCAATCACCGGGCAACCGATGCCGGGGGGGCCATCGGTCAGCACGAGGCCGGCCTCTTCCCGTTCGGCCACCTTACGGGCTCCTTGACGTATGAGCGTCACCAGCCGGCCCGAATTCTCTTCCCCCGGTTCCATTTGTGCGTGAACCATCGGACCATAACGCGTGCTCGAAATGAACCAGCGTCCCGAAAGCTCTTCGCGTAACGTGATCGCACCCACAGGGCAGACCCACTGGCAAACCCCACATCCCTCACAGGAAAGAGGATCGACTTGCCCCGCGTGGATGGCGTCGAAGCGACAATAAGCTGCACACCGGCCGCACTGGAGGCAGCTCTCCGGATCGACGAAGGCCTTATGCGAGGCCCGGAACTCGTGTACCTCCCGGAGCTCCGGGTGCAATAAAAGGTGGAGGTCGGGCGCGTCGACGTCGCAATCGGCCAGGACAAGCCGGTGACCGGCGGCAGCCAGGGAAGCAAGAGAAGCTACCAGGCTGGTCTTCCCCACGCCGCCCTTCCCGCTGATCACGGCAACTTCCTTCATCTGTTGCCCACCTTGCTCATTTCCATCAGCCGGGATTCCTCTCCGCCAGCCTCACTATGTCATGAAAGAGCTGCCTGAACCCGACGGCCCACCTGGGATCGGTCTGTACTAGGGGAATGCCTCGGGCGTAGCCTTCGGCAACGCGCCGGTCCTCCGGTATCTCCATCAGCACCTGCAGGTGGTTTTCATGGCAAAAGGCTTGAACCCTGGTGTCGTCGGGGCCGGCCCGGTTGATCACCACCGCGGCGGGAAGCTGCAGTTTCTGTACGACGGCGAACATCAGTGTCAGGTCGTGCAGCCCAAAGGGCGTGGGCTCGGTCACCAGAAGGCAGAAGTCGACTCCCTTCAAAGCCTGCACCACGGGACACGAGGTCCCCGGCGCAACATCGACGATTACTACCCGCTGGTGGTCGGCCATCTTCTTCACTGCCCGCACTACCGGCAGTGCAAACGCCTCGCCCACGTTCAGGCGTCCCTGCACGAAAGAAATACTCCCGGCCGTCCCGGCTTCCACCGCGCCTAATGACCGCCCTACCTCTGAGATCGCTTGTTCAGGACAGGCGAGACTGCATGCTCCGCATCCGTGGCAGAGCTCGGCGAAGACCAGCACCTGGCCGGGAATCACGCTCAAGGCGTGTTGGGGGCAGACGTCAGCGCACAGACCGCAGCAGGTGCAGCGCTGGGGGTCTACCCGGGGTACCGGGATTTCTACCACCACGCTGTGGTCGATACTAGGCCGGAGGAAGAGGTGAGCGTTTGGTTCCTCCACGTCGCAGTCGAGCAGCTGTACGGGCCGTTCACCGGCGGTGGCCAGCGCCAGGTTGGTGGCTACGGTCGTCTTACCCGTACCACCCTTGCCGCTGGCCACCGCGATGATCATGTTCCCCTCCATGGCGCTTACTTGCTCTCCAACTCGCCAAGCCTCTTATCTATGGCCTCGAGTTGCTTTTGGAGGGCGCCCTTCCAGGCCGTTAGCGCCTTTTTTTCGTCGTACTCCGGGTCCCCAGGTAGATAGCCGAATCCCCAGGCGTAGGGAGGCCAGGGGTAAGGAACAGACCCCCAGAGTCTTGCCCGTCGCCAGAAAAAGCGCCAGCCTCCTCCCCGGCCCAATCCAGCTCCCGGCCAGCCGTGAGCAAAGCCCGGCAGTGGAAAACCGGCGCAGTAGCCGGCGGCTCTACCGGTCATGGGCCCGAGTCCGAGCGGCCCGGTGCGATCTCCCCAAGGCACATGGTTCACCCCCTTTCTCCGTCTGGCTAATTGTGGTGGTCTTCTCCGTAAGGGTGATCACAGGTGCTCTCACCAAGAGGCAGTTGCCCGGCGAGAAAGGAGTTCACCACCTCGTCTGCCGGTCCCCGGGCTCCCACCACGGTCTGGATGCCTCGTTCCTCGAAGAGCGCCTGAGCTCGGGGACCCATCCCTCCGGCGATGACACAGCTGACTCCCATATCGCCCAAGTATCCGGGAATAAAGCCCGGCTGGTGCCCGGGATTGGGGAGTACCTGCCGGCTTATGACCTTGTTACCACTCACGTCGTAGATGATGTACTCCGGACAGCGACCAAAATGCTGGGATACCATGCCACCGTCGGCAGCCACAGCGATACGCAATTCAAGTCCTCCTTTTCCGGCTGTCGCCGGTCATAGTAGCCTCTGCTTGCTGCTCCAGTTGCCCGTGGACCAGCGCCTCCACCGCTTCGCGCACCGTGCCCTCGCGGGCGACGTACACCCTGATACCGGCTTTCTGTAGTACGCTCGTAGCATGTGGACCCACGTTACCGGCCGCTACTGCTTGCACGTTGTTCCGGACCAGAAGTTGCGCCGCCTGGGCGCCGGCTCCGGTGGTAGAGGAGGCGGCTGGATTGGGAATGGCCTCGTACTCCATGGTCTCCACGTTCACCGTCACAAAAAAGGGGGCTCGACCGAAATGCGCGTGCACCGGTGAATCGAGCTCCTGACCGTGGGATGCTACCGCGACGATCACCCATCTTCACCCCTACCGTGGTGTCAGAAAAGCCGAGACGAAGGACCGGCCGTTCAGGCCTTATGTTCATAACCAAAGTTACCCTTATTTCGGCCATATGTCAATACCCCGGTCTTTGCCCTGCCGCTCTTCTGCGTAGCTTTGCTGAAAGTTGTCGGCGCCTGCGCGGGCGGCCGGGGAAGGGTTGTGACCAGGCATCGGGCGGTAGCTAAACCCGGAGCAAGGGTGGGCACCCATGGAGTTCGGGCCAGCAAACGAGTCAGGGCGCCGGCCATTTCGGTCATTGGCTACTGCTGGTAGGGTATTCGAGGCGCGGATCGCCGGCCTCTTTTAGGTCTTGCGGGTTGAACGGCCTGCGGCCGTCGAAGGGGCCGAGCGGAAGTTTTACAACGCTGGTATCCATGTTGAACGCTGGTATCCATGTTGTGCTCGGCCCCAGCGACCCATGAACGACCCAGGCAGGAAAAGTCCGTCTCTGTGGGAACCGACGGCCTTCACTTGGACGGGTCAATTTCCCCAAGAATGGGTCAGTCTGCGCAGGAACAGGTTCCGCTTCCGCAACTGCAACCGGATACGGTCGCGGCTTCCTCGCCGGAGCCGGTCTTCCCGTTTCCATTCCTGCCTGCCGGTTTTTCGACGTCAGGAGCGCCGACTCCGGGAGCGATGAAGTGATACCGGCCAAAGAGCTCTTTCAAGTCGGCACCACCGCAGTCTGGGCAGCGCACCTCGCTCTTTTGGCTATATGGGATTTTGACTGTGAACTCTTTCTCGCAAGCCAGGCAACGAAACTCGTAGCTGGGCACAGACCCAACACCTCCAAAAGCCGAGTATAGTATCCGGCCGGTCCGCCATGCAACGGGCTCAGCGCGGTGGCCTAGCCGGTAGCTCCGGGGAGCCCTCTGGCATATTCCGCCAGCAGGGCGGCCAGCTTCTCACGGGTATTGAGCGACGGGTCTTCCAGTACCCGTTCATGCAAAAATCGCAGGGCTGCACCTACCTGGGGCCCGGCAGGCACCCCCAATATCTCCATTACCTCACGTCCGCGCAAAGCTAGATCCTGGACCCGCAGCACCGCCCCTTCGTGCAAGACCTCCTCAAGCTCATCCTCGAGCCGGTCCAGCCAAGGGTCGGGCTGGTCGGCCGGCAGCCCGCTGGCCCGGTTGTCGGCCCGCCGCAGGGCAATGAGCTGCCGCACCCACTCTTGGCCGTGTTCACCCAACCACCGCCGCAAGCCTTTCCTGGTCACGGTCGCCGCCTGGAACATATGCATCCGCACCAGCGACTCGATCCGTTCCACCTGGGCCCGGGAGAGCCGCAAGCGCCTCGCTGCTCCCGCGGCCATTTCTGCTCCTTTGACCTCGTGGCCGTGAAAGTGCACCCCTTCACCGGTAAGTTGCACGGTTGCCGGCTTGGCCACGTCGTGGAGGAGACCGGCCAGGCGTAAGACCGGGTCAGGGGGACAATACTGGGCGGTCCGGATGAGGTGATCGAGCAGGGTTGGTACTCCGGGCTTGCCCTGGGGGAAGTTTCGGGCTGGTCGCAGCTCAGGCAGGATGCGAAACAGCATCTGCAGGTCTTCCAGTTCCCACAGCGCCCATTGCGGATCGGGAGAGGCCAAAATCCTTAGCAGTTCGTCCCGTACTCGTTCCCGGCTGAGCCGGTCGACATCGGCTGCCTGCTTCCGGATGGCGGCCCGGGTTCGCCCCTCGAGCCGGAAACCGAGTTCGGCGGCCAGCCGGACCGCCCGGAGCATTCTCAGCGCATCTTCCCGGAAACGCTGCCGAGGCTCTCCCACTGCCCGTACGATGCGTCGTTTCAGGTCGGCGTGCCCGCCCCAGGGATCGACGATCTGCCCCTCTTGCGGATTCCACGCCATGGCGTTGATCGTGAAATCCCGGCGCGCTAAGTCTTCCTCGATATTGTCGCCATATTCCACGGTGGCCGGATGACGCTGGTCCTCCGTTCCGATATCGCGGCGGAACGTGGTTACCTCCACCCGGGGAGGCTTTACGCCCGGCGGAGCCAGCACCGTCACCGTCCCGTACTTTAGCCCCGTGGGCGCGGTGCGCTCGAAAAGCCGCTGAACTTCGTCCGGCCGGGCGTTGGTGGCAATGTCCCAGTCCTTCGGTTCACGGCCGAGCAGTCGGTCCCGGACACACCCACCTACCAGGTAGGCCTGGTAGCCTGCCGTCCGCAAGCCGGCGAATACCTCCAGAACCCAGGGTGGGACCGGCCCGATATTCCGCCCTTCCTTTGACTCTAAACTCCTTCGCAATCTGAACACTTTTCCCCTCCCGCCCGGACCGGACGCGAGCCGGTGGCCGGTAGAACACTCGAGAATCAGGCAAAGGGGTTTTCGATTTTTACGCCCCAGATTACTTGTCCGTCACTGAGGTCTTCGGTGAGGATCTTTTCGCAATGGGCAGCCGCCGCGGTGGCCACAATAAGAGAGTCCCAAAACGGTAGCTGATGAAGTATTGAACAATCAATGGCATCCAGGATGAGTTGAGGGGTGATTACTATCGTCTCGAAGCCGGTTAGTGAACGGATAATTCCCTTGGCAAGCAGGGGATCAACCTTTAGTTTCTTTGTACAGACCACGTAGAACTCCTGGAGAACCTGGGTGGAGAGGACTCCAACATCGCTTTCATCTCCGTTGTCTGCTACGAGTGACTGGAGAAGAGACCGTGCCACCTTTTGTTTGGTGGGGTCGGCCTGGTCGAGGGCATACACCAGGATGTTGGTGTCAAGGAAGATCTTCGACATCATAAAGCTCCTCTCGCCGCCAGTTTCTGCCACCGGAGTTTACCGCGGCTCGATCCATCAGCTGAAAGCACTCCTCGAGCCAGCCCCGGAACGACGGCGCCACGGTCCGCGCAAGCAGGCGGCGGATGAGGGTGTTGAGCGAGATGTTGTGTTGTTTGGCGTACGCCCGTCCGGCCTCCAGAAGCTTCTCGTCCACGGAGATAGTGAGGTTTTTCATGGAAATGCCCTCCTTCGCACAGTATATGTGCGCACTGATCACGTGTCAAGTGGGACCGTTCCGGCGGAGTGGTCAACCTTCGTAGACGACCACCGCCATGTGCTTGCCGGTGTCTTGCATATGGGGGTGAGGTGGATTATAATGCGCCGGGAGAACGTGATTGTGGGCACAAGATTATTGTCCGTCGGGAAACCAGGCGGCGGCCCGGGCGAATCTTGCTCCTCACGGGCTGGTGGGGCTGCGGGCGGAGGTCGGTTAGTGCCGGTTATCACTAGTGCCCACTCTCACGATCTTGCTCCCGGGTCAAGCGGGGAGCCGAAAAGGGCCCGAAGCTCCGGGCCGGGCGATGAGTAGAGCACGGGATAGAGCACGGGACAGAGCGCGGGAAAAAGGGGGACAACGGGCATGGCGACGGTCGTAACTCAAGTCAAGAGCAAGCCGTCCATCATCGTGCTGCTGCAGGAAGTTCAGGAGCGGTACGGCTATCTGCCCCGGGAGGAGGTGGCCCGTTGCGCTCAGGAGGCGGGCATCTCCGTAGCTCAGGCATACGGGGTGGCGAGTTTTTATAACTTTTTTAAACTCTCCAAGCCCGGAAAGTACCCGATTCGGGTCTGCAGCGGTACGGCCTGTCATGTACAGGGGGGCCAGGCCCTCCTGGAGCGCCTCCGGTCCGAACTGGGCATCGAACCCGGGGAGACCACGCCCGACGGACTTTTTAGCCTCGAGACCGTGGCCTGCCTGGGTGCTTGCAGCATGTCCCCCGCCATGGTCGTGGGCAACGACGTCTACGGCCGGGTAACGACCCGCGAGATCCCCCGGATCCTGATGAAATACCGGCGTAAAAGGTAAAGGGTAAAAGGGTAGAGGGCAGAGGAGAGGGTAGTTGATGCTGGAGACGATGCAGCGTGCGATGCCGGTGCTGCGCCCGCCGCGGCGGGCCACGGTAACCCGTCCCGAGTTCCTGGTGGGGGCGGGCACTTGCGGCCTGGCTGCCGGCGCCGACAAAGTGATCGCGGTCCTGGAAGAGGAGTTGGCCGCTCGCCACGCCAACGCCGCCATCAAACGGGTCGGCTGCATGGGGCTGTGCAAGTGGGAAGTCATGGTGGACGTCTGGCTTCCCCGCCGCCCGCGGCTCTCCTTTGGTCCTATAAACGAAAAAAACGCCAAGCGTTTAGTGCACGAGTATCTGGACAACGGGACGGTCCCGGGCGATCTCCTGCTTGGCGTCACGCCGGGCTTCGAGACGCCACCGGCCGAGCTTTCCGGCATTTCGGAAGACGAGTGGTTGACCGCGCCCGTTCAGCCCGGCCCGGATGAACTTCCGGCTCCTGCCCGTCTTCCGTTGCTCCGCGACCATCCCATGATGCGCCGGCAGCTGCGGATCGTGCTGCGAAACTGCGGCCTGATCGACCCGGAGTCGCTCGATGAGTACCTGGAGCACGGCGGCTATGCCGGGCTTGAACGGGCTTTGAACCAGCTTACTCCGGAGCAGGTCATCGACGAGGTTACCGTCTCGGGCTTGCGGGGGCGGGGCGGTGCCGGATTCCCCACCGGCAAGAAGTGGGCCCTCGCCCGGCAGGCAAAGGGTTCACCCAAGTACGTCATTTGCAACGCCGATGAGGGTGACCCGGGCGCGTTCATGGACCGGAGTGTCCTCGAGGGAGACCCCTTCCGCGTACTCGAGGGGATGACCATCGCCGCGTATGCCATTGGAGCGAGCCAGGGGTTCATCTACGTCCGGGCCGAATACCCTCTCGCGGTGGAGCGGCTGCGGAAGGCGATCGAGACCGCGCGCGAGTATGGTCTCCTGGGCGAGAACATCCTGGGAACGGGCTTCTCCTTCGACATCGACCTCAAGATCGGTGCGGGAGCGTTCGTCTGCGGCGAGGAGACGGCCCTGATCGCGTCGGTCGAAGGCCGGCGTGGCATGCCCCGTCCCCGTCCACCCTATCCGGCCGAACGGGGCGTCTTTGGCTGCCCGACCAACATCAACAACGTCGAAACCTACGCCAACATCCCTGACATCGTAGTGCGGGGCGGGCGCTGGTTTGCCAGCATCGGCACCGAGAAAAGCAAGGGAACGAAGGTCTTTGCCCTCAGCGGCAAGGTGCGCTGGAGTGGACTGATCGAAGTCCCTATGGGAACGACCATCCGGGACATCGTTTTCGAGATTGGAGGGGGCATCGAGGGCGACCGGCAGTTCAAGGCGGTGCAGATGGGGGGACCGTCGGGCGGGTGCCTTCCGGCTTCGCAGCTCGACACCCCGGTGGATTACGACTCGCTGGTAGCGGCCGGTGCCATTATGGGTTCGGGCGGCATGGTGGTTATGGACGACACCACCTGCATGGTGGACGTGGCCCGTTTCTTCCTCAACTTTACCCGTGAAGAATCGTGCGGCCAGTGCACTCCCTGCCGTGAGGGTATCGCGCGCCTTTACAACCTCCTCGAAGAGATCACTCACCGGCCGAACCCGCAAAAGAGCGGTGGCGATCGTGCCGCTTTGCTCGGCGAGATCGAGAGCCTGGCCCGGGTTATCCGGGACACTTCCCTGTGCGGCCTGGGCCAGACCGCGCCGAGCCCCGTCTTGAGCACGCTGCGGTATTTCCGAGACGAGTACCTCACCCACGCCGTGGATGCCCGCTGCCCGGCCGGGCGGTGCTCTGACCTGCTCACCTACAGCATCGACGAAGCTCTCTGCCAGGGTTGTGCACAGTGTGCCAGGGCGTGCCCAAGCGGGGCGATCACCGGGGAGAAGGGGAAGAAGTACCAGATCAATCCGGAGGTGTGCCTCCGCTGTGCCCTTTGCCTGCGGGTGTGCAACTTCGGCGCCGTGAAGGCGGTCTGAAGGCGGTCTGAAGGCGGCCTGAGGGCAGTGAGGGCAGTCTGAAGCAGCCTGCAGGCAGCCCAAGGAGCTTGCGGCAGCCGGCAGCAGCCGAAGGCAGCCGGATGGCGGTTGGAAAGCGAACGGATGAGAGTCGTACGAGAAGAATCGGGAGGAACACCATGGGTGATACAGCCACTACCGTTACCATCAAGGTGAACGGCCAGCAGCTCAACGCCCCGCAGGGTGCCAACCTGCTCGAGGTGTTGAAAGCAGCCGGCTTCCCCGTTCCCACTCTGTGTTACCTCGAGGGCCTGCCGGGGATTGGAGCGTGCCGGCTCTGTCTGGTTGAGATCGCGGGCGTCCCCAAGCTGCAAACCGCCTGCACTACCACGGTGCGAGCGGGCATGGAGGTCTATACCCACAGCCCGCGCGTCCGGGAATCCCGCCGGCAGGTGCTCCAGCTCATCTTGGGCGACCATCCGGACGACTGCCTCTTTTGCCAGCGTTCGGGCGATTGCGAGTTACAGGCGCTGGCACGGGAGTATGGCGTCCGGCAGCGAGCGTACGAGGAAATGCTCCGCTCGTTCCCGGCGGACGAGAGCAGCCCGGCTCTCACCTATAATCCCGACAAGTGTGTTCTTTGCCAGCGCTGCGTGCGGGTCTGCAGTGAGGTACAGGAGGTCAACGCGATCAGTCTGACCCGGCGCGGCATCAAGACCAAGGTGAGCCCTCCCTTCGATCTGCCGTGGGCCGAGAGCGGCTGCACCTTCTGCGGCCAGTGCACCAACGTTTGCCCCACCGGGGCGCTGACCGAGCGCGATGCCACCGCCGAGGTCTGGGAGGCACTGGGCGATTCCGAGCGCACCGTGGTGGCCCAGATCGCCCCCGCGGTCCGGGTGACCATGGGCGAGGCGTGGGCTGCCGAGCGTGGCCTCGACGCCGGCGCGGTACCGCCCGACTTCTCGGAACGGATCGTGGCCGGGCTCAAAGCCCTCGGCTTCCACGCGGTTTTCGACACCCAGTTCAGTGCCGACCTGACCATCATGGAGGAGACTCATGAGTTCGTGGAGCGTCTCAAGGAGGGCGAACGGCTTCCGATCTTCACCTCCTGCTGCCCGGCGTGGGTGCGCTTCCTCGAGCTCTACTTCCCCGAGCAGGTGGAGCACCTTTCGAGCTGCAAGTCGCCCCAGGGAATGCTGGGGGCGGTCCTAAAAACCTACTATGCCCAGAAGATCGGTGTCGACCCGGCGCGGCTGACCGTGGTCTCGATCATGCCGTGTACGGCGAAGAAGTACGAAGCTACCCGGCCTGAACTGGGCCGCGAAGGGAGGCCCGACGTCGACATCGTTCTCACCAGCCGGGAGCTGAAGCGGCTGATGGAGCAGGCCGGGATCGATCCGGGTAAGCTCGCTCCGCAGCCCTTCGATTCGCCGCTCGGCGATTCGTCGGGAGCGGCGGCGATCTTCGGTGCGAGCGGCGGCGTGGCCGAGGCGGCCCTGCGTACCGCGTACTACCTGATCTCCGGGAAAGAGCCGGCGCCGCTGGAGTTCGAGGCCGTCCGGGGCTGGAACGACCTGCGGCGGGCTGCCATCGAGATCGACGGCAAGACCGTCCGGTGCGCGGTGGTCAGCGGTCTTGCCGGGGCGCGGCGACTGCTGGAAAGCGGCGAGTATAAAGAGTATGATTTCGTCGAAGTGATGGCCTGCCCGGGCGGATGCGTCAACGGTGGCGGCCAGCTGCGGCCGGCGGAGAAAGCGGCGTACGGAGTTCATGCCCAGAAGCGGGCCGCCGGGCTTTATGCCATTGACCGGCAAAAGCCGGTGCGGACCTCGCACCACAACCCGGCCGTGGAGCGGCTTTATGCCGACTTCTTGGGAGCTCCCGGTTCAGTAGTGGCGCATCACCTGCTCCACACCTCGTACCGCCCGCAGGACGCCTACCAGCTGGTGGCGACCGGGAGCAGAGAGGGTTAAGCGCGCCATGCAGGTACGCTACCTTACCCGTAGTGCCGTACTCCTCGCACTGGCAGTGGCAGTTCAGATGATGGGGCTGCCGCAGCTGGTCACGGGGAGTGCGGTCAACACGGTGCTTTATCTTACGACCTGGGCCGCACCCCCCTTGTACGGCGTGCTGGTCGGTTCGCTCACGCCCGTCATCGCTTTCTGGCGCGGCATTATGCCGGCCGGCCCGCTCGTACCTTTCATTGCGGTGGGGAACGGCATCCTGGTGCTGGTCTTCTGGGCGAGCCAGCGGCTGGTCCAGCTGGCAGGCCAACGTCATGCCGGCCATCCGCCCCGGACGCCCCGGGGGTCGTACGGCTGGGTGATGGGGGGCCTGGCCGGGGTTTTGGCGGCGGCAAGCCTCAAGGCCGGCTTCCTCGCGTTTTCCGTGGCCAGATTGGTCCACGTTCCACCACAGCTGGTCGCCGCCATGCAGTGGCCGCAGCTGGTAACGGCCCTCACGGGCGGCGTTATCGCCCTGGCCTTGTACTCCGTCCTGCGCCCCGTCTTCTCCCGCCAGGGCACAATGGGGTAGATTTGTTACCTGATCTACCTCACGATCTACCTCACGGGGGCCGGGCAACTAAAGGTTTCGGTCTTGATGGGGTGGAGCGTCCTGGCATCCACCAGATGAACTACCTGCTCCCGTTTATCCACGGCTACGAAAGTGGGTGGGTAGCGGGAAAAGGCCCATGACCCGGCGTTGGCGTAAAGACCCCACCTGGGGCGGGGGTGGTCGCTATCTGCACCGCAGGGACGGCTGTGGTTCGTCCCGTGGGGACAGCCTGAATCGCCGCCTTCGGGGCAAGGTCCCGGCAGGCGTACGAGCCGGGGCACGTGGGTGTGACCCAAAACCACCAGCGCTGGGCCGTCGTCCCCGACCAGGCGGGCAGCGGCTTGCTGGTAACGGTCGGCCGCGGCCTCCGAATACCCTTCCTTGCTTGGAGTGTGGTGGCGCATGAGCCCCGCCAGGGCGCTCGCCCAGACCTGGGCGGGGGCGGGGGAGTCAGGCATGAGGCCGGGAACCGGTGAAAGCTGGGTGACGTTAGATGGGGCCCGGGCGACATACCGTTCCCACCAGGAACGGAGGCTCCCTCCGACGTCGCCGAGGCGCTCGTCGATGTCCGGGTCGATACGTTCCCACCATCCTACCAGCCTCGTCACCTGCCGGCTCACCCAACTGATGAACGATAAGCCCCAAATGTTGAGACTGCCCCTTCTCTTCGTACTGGTGCACCCGCCCGCCGTGAGAGTATCCCACTGGTGGCCGTGGCGAACCAGCAGCCTGCACTCCTTGACCTGGTATTCTTCGCAGAAGGTGATGCCGCCAAGCTGCGCGCCGATAAAAGCGGAGAAGGGGAACCAGTCGTGGTTACCCACGACGTAAGTCACAGGGATCTGGTGCGCAAGGGCCAGGAGATCCCGGATCAACCGCGTGTAGGCCATCAGGACCTGTTCGAGCTGCATCTGCCAGAGTTCCAGGATGTCCCCGGCCAGCACGAGTCCCGCCGCCGAGGGGGCTACTTCGCTCAATAAGGAACGGAAGAGCGACTCATTGGCCCGGAAGTCGTCGGCGCTGCTCCGGTCACCCAGGTGCAGGTCACTGACGATCAAGATCGTATCACTGAAACGCTCTCGATCGGCCTTCGGCCATGTCGCCATGGGCATCCCACCACCTTGGAGCTGGTTTCCCCATCCTTATTTGGTATCGGTTCACACTACCTTCGCCATAACGGATGGGCTCGCCCAAATGTCACGGCCCGTCATTTGCGAGAACCCGGCGTGCCGGCGGAGGCTATTCACGACGGGCATCCGTGACCGGGATATATGAGCACTTCCAAGGGAAGAGGGACTTGGCGGCGAAATGATAGCGAGTGCGGCACGGGGCGTGCCAAAGTGCCAAGAAAGGAGGGAGCAGCGGCTACGTCGCCGGAGGTGCGACGTGCAGAGACCAAAGCATCGGCCGCTGCCCGACGCGATGAATGAGCCGATAAACTCGGAAAGAACGGTATCGTCAGTTGTGCAAGCTTCGTCCACTCCGGAATGGCGGAAACTCGCCTACAGTTTCGGTTCTCTTGGCTCGGCCCTCCTGGCCCAGGCTTTCTCCGTCTACATTCTGTTTTTCTACGTGGATACTCTCAAAGGCCCCGCCATCGCCATCGGCAACGTGATGTTCGCTTACGGGATCTGGAACGCCATCAACGATCCTCTCTTTGGCCTCCTTTCCGACCGGACCCGCACCCGATGGGGGAGGCGACGGCCGTACATCGCGCTGGGAACGCTCCCTCTCGCCCTCGCTTTCTGCTTCCTCTGGCGACCGCCCTTTGGCGCGGCGCAACCCGTTCCGCTGGTGACATACTTCGCCCTCGCGGTCTTTGTGTGGGACGGCCTTTACACGCTGGTGATCCTCAACTGGACCGCGCTCTTTCCCGAGATGTTTCAAAGTCTCCCGGAACGGAGCCGGGTGTCGGGATACCGGCAGATGTTCAGCATCATAGGGTTGATCCTCGGCATCGCCCTGGCACCGCTGATTTACGAGACCTGGGGTTGGCCGGTGATGGGGCTACTTTTTGCGGTGATCGGCGGGGGGGCGATTTTCGTCTCGCTCCTTGGGAGCCGCGAACGCATGGACCGGGGTAGGGCAGAAACCCAGCCGATAGGGCTGATCGACTCGTTGAAATTCACTTTGGTCAACCGTTCGTTCGCTTTCTACGTAGCAGGTAACTTCCTTATCAACCTGGCGTTCACCATCGTGCAAGCGGTGCTTCCTTTCTATACGAAGTACGTGCTACATCTAGACAAGTTTCAAACCTCATTGCTTTTTTTGGCCGTCTTCGGGGTGGCGTTCGTCTTTATGCCGATATGGGCCCGTTTCACGGCGAGCCGGGGGGCGCGGCAGGCGATCCTCACCGCTTCGCTGCTCTTCGGGGTGATTCTCTGGGGTTTTGCGCTAAGCCGCGGCTTCCTGGATGCACTGGCGACAGGGGCACTGGCGGGAGCGGGGCTCGCAGGGCTGATGATGCTCCCCGACGTGCTCATTGCCGACGTCATCGACGAGGACCAGCTACGGGCCGGGCAAAGGCGGGAGGGTGCCTACTTCGGCATCCAGGCGTTCGTCATCCGCCTGGGAATATCAATCGAATCGGTCCTGGTAACCAGGATTCTCGAGGCGGCCGGATACGACCCGGAGGCAGCGATACAGCCCGATACGGCCTTGGTGGCCTTGCGGCTCCTCATGTCCGGCCTTCCGTTCGTGCTGCTGGTTTTGGTGGCGGTCGCTTTTTGGTTCTACCCGCTGCACGGTGAACGTCTGGCTGCGGTCCGCCAGGCGCTGCCGGGTGCAAGAGTGCCGGCGGTGCGGAGAGGATAATGCAGCGCTCCCTGCACCGCCAGCCTAGCGGTGCAGGGAGCGCTGCCCGCTGCTCCGGGACCGTTTCGAGACCGTTCGTCTACAGCCGGCCGTGGCGCTGGAGCTCCCGGCGGAGCTGCTCGCCCAGGGTGCCGCCCGGATGGATGCGGAAGAAATCCAGGCGGCCGAAGCGGCGCTTTGCCATGACGGCCACCGCCAGGGCATCGCCGACTACGCTCTCTACCGTGCTGCTGGTGGTGGCGATCAGGCCCAGGGGATCGGCCTCCCGCTCGATGTGGGCGTCAAGGACTATACGAGAACGCTGGGCAAGACGGGAGGAGCGGTTGCCGGTGATAGCGATGACCGGTGCTCCACTGGGGGTGGCAGCATCGACGAAGGCCAGCACTTCCCCCGTTTCACCGCTGTTGGAGATGGCGATGATCACATCCTCGGCGGTGACGGAGCCGGCGTCTCCATGCAACCCCTCGGCAGGGTGAACGAAAAAGGCCGGGGTTCCGGAAGAGTTGAAGGTGGAGGCAAGCTTTTGGGCCACGTGCCCGGGCTTGCTCATACCGGTTAGGATGACCCGGCCCGTGCACGAGAGGATCAGGTTCACTGCCTCTTCAAACTCGGGCCCGATCCGATCCAGCAGGGCCAGGACCGCCAGGCCCTCTTCCTCGATGGTGTGTCGGATCCATCCCATAGTATCGTCCGGTGATGGGAATGGTGACACGGGGAAGGTAGCCGCCGGCTCGCGGGGGAGTTCCAGCTTTCCCCCGCTCTCCAGGAACTGCTCTACTTCTGCCCGCGTGGGCGCGGACGCACTTGCCCCCGGCCGGGTGACGGCGATAGCCGCCGCGGCCGCGGCAAAACGGGCGGCGGAGACCAGTGTCTCGCCGGCGGCAAGGCCGGTGGCCAGGGCGGCGCAGAACGTGTCCCCTGCCCCTACGGTGTCTACCGGTTCGACCGGAAAGGCCGGAATCCATTCCCCACCGGTCCGGGCGGGGTCATCCGTTTCTTCAGAACTCAATACGAATGCTCCCTCTCGACCGGCCGTGACCACCACCTGCCGTACTCCCCTGGCGAGCAGGGCACGGGCCGCCTTTTCCACGCCGCCGGGCGTGTCCGTGGGCACCCCGGAGAGCAGGGCGGCTTCGCTGCGGTTGGGCACGAGGACCGAAATTTGCGACCACCAGGAAGCGGGGAAGGGCTCGGTCGGGGCGGGAGCGGGATTGAGAACCACGGGAACCGAGTGCTGGGTTGCCTGCTCCAGGACGGCCGCTACCGTAGCCAGCGGTATCTCCAGCTGAACGAGTACGACCTGAGCCCAGTCGAAAAGGGAGAGGGAGGCTGCCCTGGACACGTCCGCCGGAGAGAGCCGGGCATTGGCACCGGGAACGACGATAATCCGGTTTTCTCCGCTCTTCTCCAGGGTGATGAGTGCAACCCCGGTGGCGACGCCGGGTTCCACCGTCACACTCCGGGTACCGACTCGCTCCGCTCGTAGCTGCCGTAGTCGTTCCCGGCCAAAGGGGTCGCTACCCACCTTGCCGACCATCTCCACCGCCGCTCCCAGGCGAGCAGCCGCCACCGCCTGGTTTGCTCCTTTCCCTCCGCCCGTACGGTGGAAGGAGTCACCCAGCAGGGTTTCTCCGGCGGCCGGAGCCCGCTCGACGGTGGCCACCAGGTCCATGTTAATGCTGCCTACTACGAGGACCCGCGGGGGACCTGCCGCCGGCTGCTCACGATTACGCTCCGCTAGGTCGGACAATGATTCCACCTCCTAGACCTGGTTTGCCAACCTATTTCGCCGGGCTGGCAGGTTTCTCCTGCCCTTCTACCAGCAATTGCTCGCCGGCAAGGCCCGCAACCGCGCATCAACCTTGGCCGTCTTGAACCCACAGTGCATCTCACCATTCTCGCATAAAAAGGCCAGGGCCTTGTCCGCGTTAAGTATGGCGTCAGCCGGGGTAAGAACCGGCAGGAGACAAAGGGAAGGCCCACCTCAAACGGGCAACCTGTAGGCGTAAAGAGCGGTCAACACCTGGGTATAATGCTTGTAGACTCCCCCCAGGAACACCAGCGGCAACGATGGGTCGGCATCGACCACGGCCACCGGCCGTAGCGGGTGTGACTCCCCACCCCGCAGAAGCTCCCTGGTTACCCATGTTGCCCCGCCGTCGGACGAGTGCCATTCTTCCAGCGTCCATTGGCAGCCGCTGCTGCTTTGCCTCACCAGCCAAACCGTTCCGGGTGGCTCTGAGACCTTGGCGACGGTGAGACCACCGGAGTAGGATGGTTCACTTTCTCCGTCGATGGTACGCCCCGCGCGGGCAAACTCGTAGACCGATCCCTTTTCGTCTACGACGGCGTAGCGATGGTCACGGGCCGACACGATCTTGGCAAACCATAGCCACGACCTCATGCGGTCGTCCATCGAGACGTCCCAGATCCATGCTTTGCCGCGGTCCGGGTCTTTCGTCGCATCCCAGCGAAGTCTGAGAGAAGTCATATCCACGGGCAGCCGGCTGCCGTCAAACAGATTCCCCAGGCTTGTGCCGTCTTCGTCCAGGAGCACATGTCCCGTCTTCAAATCCACCTGCATGCTGTAGAGGCTGTAGGTCTGCCGGTCGCCCGACCGATCCGGATGTTGGGTCACCCCGAAAACCAGTCGTTCGCGATGGATTGGGTGCTGAATCCCCTTGATGTAAAACTGCAAGCCGTGCTGAACGACCCTTTGTTCTCGTCCCCACGTCTGCCCATCGTCCTTTGAGACCCGGCACGCCCAGTACCACATGTCCCGGTCCTGTATCCGGTAGAAGACGACCACCGTCTTCTCCCACCGCCACGCCTGTGCATAGGTGACGGTTCCGGATGGCGTGGGCAGGGATTGTTCCGCTTCCCAGGAACGGCTGTCCTCCGGGTGCATTGAGACCCGATAGCGCAGGAACGGGTCGCGGTTATGTTTGGTGTAGAACGCGATCAAGCGGCCATCCGCCCGCAGCAGGATGGCGGCCACGTCATGATCGTCCACCTCGCCGAGCGGGGCGAGGACGGTTGGGGTGAAGCGGCCGGTGAGATGGTCGTAAGCTCCGATCCAAACCTTGCCCTCGCGGTCGAGCCAGCTGATGTAGGTTTGGTTGGAACGTCCTTGGTGATGCACAGCGGTCGGCACCGTAAACCACGACCATCCGGCCGAGTCGAAAAGAGATACAATGCCGGGATGTTGCGACCCTCGCGAGATCGTACCCATCCCTTCATGCGCCTCCTGCGTCACGGCCGGTCCCGGGGCCCGTCAGGTCCAGCGTAGCAGGATCGTCTTGATCTCAAAGGGTCGGAATTCCACGTCGAAACCGTCCTCGCCTGCCGGCAGCACCTCGTTGCCGGTGCTTTGCTCCAGGAGATCGACTTCTTGAACTACTGCCGGACGGCCCCGTTCGGCGAGCAGGGCCGTTCCGAACCGTACTCGTATCTTGCTTGCCTTGCCCTCCACCTCGTAGAGGCGGATGATCCAATCACGCTTCGGCCCCGTTGCCTCCCGACCAGGCGCGTCGGCGTCCGGATCAGGTACTCCTTCCCGGGGTTTGAGCACGCTCCAGGCAACCGAGTCCGCCGGGTGGAGCTCGATCCAGGATACCTCCCCTTCTTTTGCCCGGTTTGCACCCGTCGAATCGGCCCCTCCCACCCTTGTCCCTGTATCTAGATCTAGGCTGGCCGGGATCGCGAGTTCACCTGCCGTCAGCGCTTGCCCCTGAAGGGAATACTGGTACTCCGTCGCCTCCCGGGCTGCCTTTGCCGCCCACGTCCTGTCCCGTTCTTCCGGCGTAATCGGCACGATCGCCCACTCGATCTCATGCCTTCCCTGGTCCGGCAGGGGATCGGGATCGTGCGAGGCCCGCAGCAGCGTCATCCGCAGGGTGGCAATCTGAGCGGGGACACGACCGGCGTCTCCTCCTCGTTCCTCGAGCCTGGCCGAGAACCCGTAGCGGCCGCGATTGAGCAGCAGCAGTTGTCCCAGGCCCGCAAACCGCTGACCCGGAACTTCCATGCCGTCCGCCGGACGCCGAATGGCTCCGAAGGGAATCTCGTAGAGAGCTTCCGGACGGCCGGAATCGCTGACGCTCACCGGGAATGCCACCTGCAGGGTGGGTGCGGGACGTCCCTGATCTCCACTTTCCCTCCAATCGGCGGTCAGATGGTACTCGAGACGGCGGGCGGCGGCGGTCAACCGGATCCGCAGTTCAAAACGGCTATTCCCAAAAGTGTGCTGAGCGGCCACCGTCGCCTCCACCGGCCCGTTTTTCTCTACCCGCAACCCCGCCCCGGAGGTTAGGGGCTGCCGGGCGGTGAAAGGACCGATTTTCCACGCCGACATGCCGTGCGGCGCCTCCAGGTTTACCTCGAGCAATCCCAACCGGTGACCGGCCGGCACCAGGTCCTGCCCGGTGCGCTTGTCGATCAGGTGGATGATCGCGCCTGAACCGGGTTCGATCTCCGCAGCGACCCAGCTATTTTCCAGATGGGCCACACCATTGCCATCGATCCACGCCTGTACACCGGGACCGCCGGGCGGATCACCGGGATCAATAGCAGGATCGTAGTCGTGCCACGCCCCCCGGCGCCGCCAGCCCTGTTGCTCAATGAGCTGTTCCCATTCGGCCGGCGTAAGCAGAAGAGCAGCATACGCGCGCAGGCCGAGCGGTGGCATCTCCAGGGCCGGGAAGGCCACCCGTAGCACCTCGTGCCCCCACTCCTCCCGGCGATGCAGACGTTGCGTCAAAACGGGATGACCCTCCGGATCTATCAGCACTGCATACTCGGCGCCGGCCGGCGGGTCCCAAATGCTGAGGGTTACGGTATCCGAGCGACGCCAGGGAAGGGGGTTGGCCACGGCTACGGGACGTACCCAATCCGGGGCGACGCTTACCCGCGGCTTCAGCCTGGCAACGGTTTCGGCCTGGGACGCCGAGTAATAGGCAAGCTTGTGTCGGAACAGGTACTGCAACGCCCGGTTTTCTACCGCCTCCGCGGCGGCCTGCACCTGTTGCCCGAGCCCCAATGCGTACTGATACGTGGCGGGCACACCGCTGCCGGGTAGTATGTCGTGGAACTGGTTGAAAAGGTGTTTACGCCAGGCCTGCTCCAGCAATCCCGGAACGGACTCTGCCTCACCGGCTACCGCCTGCCAGGCTTCGGCCCGGGTGAGCAAGGTCTCACCGTCACGGTTCAGCTGCTTGATGCGGCTCTGGGAAGTGTAGCAACCGGCGAAGACGGCGTTGAGTTCACCCCGGTAGACGGGAAGCCGGGGAGCGGGTAAACCGGGAATACCGGCGGCTGGAGCCTCCTGCCGGCCGGCCAGCTGAGCATCGACCCGTTCAAAAAACGCTTTGACCGTACTGAACTGCACCCGCGGGAAGAGCGGCCACTCCTGCACGCGGCGGATAGTCTCGAGGTCCCGGCGGGTCGGACCGCCACCGTGGTCGCCGACACCGTAAACAAAAAGGTAGTCGGTTACGCCAGTCTCGCGTGCCAGCTGAACTGCTGCCAGGGCGGCCTCCACCGGTCGCACGGGCCCGTTGTACCATAGCTCGCTGTCGTGGAAGGCCATCAACCGGCTGCCGTCCGGCCCTTCCCACCAGAAGAGCCGCAGCCGCGGGCCCAGGTGGCCGCCACGGCAGTAGTAGTAATAGCGGATGCCGGCCCGTCGAAGGATACCCGGCAGGGTAAAGGGGTGGCCGAAGGCGTCCGGCTGCCACACCAGCGGGACTTCAGCAGGGCGCAGGCCCAGTTCACGTGCGAAATAGCGCTTGGCGTAGAGGAGCTGGCGGACGGCCGACGCACCGCTTGCCATATTCTCGTCGTTCTCCACCCAGGTGGAGGCGGTCACTTCCCATTGCCCTTGACGCTGGCGCTCGCGGATGCGGGAAAAGATCTCGGGGTAGTATTCCTGCATTGCTACATAGACCGAAGCCTGGCTTTGCGAAAAGCGGAAGTCAGGGTATTCGGCCATGAGCCGGTCCATGGTGCGGAAGGTATCACGGCTCACCCGCACGGTCTCGGGCCAGTCCCAGAGCCAGTTCATGTCGATGTGGGCGTGCCCCGCGCAGTGGATAACAAACGAGCGTGCTACCGGCCCGACCGCGGGCACCAACATGGACTCCACCGCCGGCACGACGGCGGACCAGCGCTCACCGGCTTCAAGCCCGTGACGAAGCTGCTCCAGGGCTCGGTCCAGCAAGGTCGCATCGAGGCCGCCAATGCCGGCCTCGACCAGCGCGATAACAAAGCGGGCCTCACCCTGCCAGCGCTCGGCCCAGGTCCGCTCTTCCGAACCTCCTGGCGTGGCCAGCTGCCACAGCTCCTGCAGCGCCTGCTCCCAACGGCCGGGGAGTGCCGCCTCCGAACCATCCGCGCCCGACGCGGCGGGCAACCTGCGAACAAGCGATGAGAGTTCCGGATTCACCAATCTCCCGCCACTCCTTTGCCGGCATGCTTTTGGTCTTTTATCCCGTTCCGGCTTGTCACAACCCACTCATGTCCGCGTCGCCGTTGGAACTATCTCTGGGGCCCAAGTCCGCACTTACGCGGTCAACCTGACCGTACATGGCGCGCTGGATTCGACGCCGCTGGCGATAATCCTTCACCGCTCGTCGCTCTCTTCGCCGGGAACAGGCGGATGAGCCGGTCCGGGGGAGGGCTCGACCAGGCAGTACGCCTGGTAAAGGAAGGAGGTCCAGATTCCCACCGGTTCGATCTCAATCTCGACGCGGGAGCGGCCTTGGGTCAAGGAGGCCGGAAGCAGGAAGTCCGAGTCGGCAAATCGATGGTCCGTATTCTTCTCCAGATTGGCCCATACTCCGGCCGGCCGACCGTCGATCTTGACGGTGGCGATTTGCGCGCCCGCGCCTTGGTCGAGCCGCCGCCGCAGCACCACTCCCCGGTTGGCCGGGTCAAGGCTCAGAACGAATTTGGACCGGCCGCTCTGGTAAAGCCCGGCGTCCTGGAAATTGTAACGATCAAGGGGACCCTCATAGGAGGAAACGAGTAGTTTTCGCTCGGCCGTACCCGTTGCCTGCCAGCCATGGATCGACTGATCGGTGGTATCGGCCGGCCGGAATTCGTCCGTGAGAACCAGGGCGCTGGCCGCCACGCCATACCAGAAGGCGACACTCTCGTAGTCGCACGTCGTTTCGTTTTGCCCTCCGTGTTCAATCGAATACGCGATACCGTTACGGAAAGTTACTGGATCCGTCACGAACCAGCGGTAGACACCGGTCACATCCTGTCCGCCGCTCACCGTATGCCCGGGTGCGCCGTGGAAGGGCAAGCTGAAGGGCCCTCGGTTGAAGTACCAGCCGCCGCCGAAATGGTCTTCCGTACCGGTCCCGTAGATGATAGGCGTGCTGCTACCGTCGACGCGGATCCGCTCGTCACCTTCCAGATACCACCGGCTGGTCGGCCCGGCCAGGCGCATGCTGACGCCGACCAGCTTCCCGAGACCGTCCACCTCCAGGATGGTGTAATCCTGGCCGCTCGCGGTCGGGTTTTCCCGGCGATAGGTGGCGTGGAAGTACCCCACGCGGGCCTGGGCTATCTCGCCGGGAAGCCCGGGGGCTGCTTCGCTGGTTACTGCGAACAGGACCCTTGCCGGCCGGCTGCCTTCATTCTTCAGGCGCAGCTCGGCCCGGCGGGCAAAGGGCATGGGCCACCGGGAAGTCAGCTGGGCCCCGGCGCCGGTGGCCGCGGCTTGGATCAGGGCGGAGTCTACCGGGTGAGGGCCGACGGGAGTAGCAAAGAACAAAGAGAGCGGTGCTTGCACGGCTACCGGCTGATCATCCCAGCTGGCCTCCAGCCACACCCGGCTGAGGATCTCCAAGGAGGCGGTGCGGCGGGCTTCTTCCTCCTTGTCCACTACCGGCGGGTATTGGAAGTCCCGGTCGCCCTGCCACTTCTGGCCGGCGATCTGATACCGATGGGCAGCTTCTGAGGACGCGTTTCCAACGTCCAGGGAGTCGGTCAGGATGAGGGTGGCACCCTGTTCATCCTGAATCACGGGCTGCCCGGCCTCCGTAGCGGGGGCGGCGGTGGCCCAGACGGCATTGGAGGAAGCCTCGCGGACCGGGCGGGTGTAGACCCAGTAATAGAACTCGTTCCAGTCAATTCTCGAGGAGACGAATTGGATCCGGATGCGAAGCGAACTCTTGCCCCGGGTGTATTCAGCCGGGATGTCAAAGGCAGCCTCCCTCCAGTTATAGGCGGTGTCGGAGCCCGGCGTGGACCACCATCCTGCCTGCTCGCCGTCTACGTACACCAGCGCGGTCTGGTCGCCGATGCCGTAATCCAGACGGCGGATCAAGCGGACGCCCTGGTTCTCCGGCTCAATTTCCACCGTAAACTCGCTATACCCCGTGAACGCCCGGCCGTCGTCATGGACCCGGCGACCGGTATCGGGGGGGACGATGGAGACATCGGGCAAGATCAGGACCAGGCGGGTGAGGACGGCGGGCCCGGTCAATGCCGGCAAAGAGGCCGCTTGTCCGGGAGGGATCACCAGTTCACCCGTGGTGGTCTCCGCTTTGACGCCGCTGCCGGCGGACGGCGAGGTAGCCGTCTCGGTTGCGGCCCGGGGGGCTAGCTTATCGGCGGCCGCCGGAGCCGCCGTACTGTCCGGCATGACGATCTCGTATCCAACGTGGTAGTACGATGGTTCACCTGTAGTCGTCAGCTTGAACGAGCGCTGGAACGGAATACGCACATAGGATACGAACCCGCCGCTTGACAGAGTGTCGTCGAACACCCACGGGCGGAGGAAAGGCGGGTGGGTGCCGGCGAAAAGTTCCCGGACCGGCAGGTCGTAGGTGGGAGTCGAGTCATTGTCGATGTAGATGCGTATATTGCCCACCCGGTCGATACCGGTGAACCAGAGGCGGGTGAGCGCTCCCTCACCCTTTACCTCGGCGAGTACCCGGTGGCCGTAGCGATCCCGGTAGAGATAGCCGGGACGACCCGCCTGCTCCTCGCTCCAATCGCGGTTGCCACCCGAGCGATCGTGGCTGCTGAATTGCCCGGCGAGCCGGCCGGGTTGCAGCCGGGGGAGCTGGCTGATGAGCGGCCCATAAATCTCTGCCTCCACGGAGCCGGCAGCATCGTTCGCAGCCCGGACCGGTATCATACCGGCCACTCCTGGTAGCGCCAGCAAGCCGAGTAGCGTAGCCGCGACGGCAAAGAGTCTTGCCCTAAAGGCTGTGAGCCCCGGTTTTGTACCGGTTGGACCAGGCAAAGTCCGGCGGTTATTTTGAACCATATTTTGAAGCATCTCCCCATCCCCTGCGAATACGCTCTCTCCCCTACGGACAACCGTTGACGGTCGCAGGGGCAAGGATTCTCGCAACAATCGATTGTACCTGCTGGACGATATGCTTCGCCGGCGCTGCCGGCAAGCCCGTACTCGGCTTGCTGTCAGTGGCACT
Source organism: Bacillota bacterium (assembly GCA_012839805.1). Lineage (GTDB taxonomy): Bacteria > Bacillota > Limnochordia > Limnochordales > DUMU01 > DUMU01. The sequence continues at coordinate 84,916 of DUMU01000033.1, forward strand.
CGGCATGCCGGAAGTGAGCCTCGACCGCCCGAATTTTCCCCTCCATGTCGTGCCCTCCATCCCGGCGGTCGTCGATCTTAATCACAACCGAAAGACGCCTGGCTCCTGCCGCCACCACCGCCTCCTCCATCTCTTGGATGACGGCAAAGATCTGGCCGAGCTCACCTTCCAGGTTCGTAAACATGGGATCGAGCCGGTGTTTGATTTCGGGGTGACGGGCCAGTACTGCCTGCGCGGCCGCCACGTACCGGCTGACACTGGTCTCCCCCGTGCCGATGGGCACGATACTAACCGCAGCAATCACTCTAGCCATGCCATACCCTCCTGTTCTGTGTCTATGCGCCCGGGGACCCGCCTCCTGCGCGCGGTGTCCGCTATTCTGCCTTCAAATGGACCATCACGCTGTCGAAGTCACCCTGCAGGTTGAGGGATAGCCCCCATGCCATCAACGCCCGCCCGCTAAGTCGACGAGGTCCATGCAGGCGTCCCTCTTCGACCGCAAGGGAGTAAACCCGCTCGGGTGACAGCCCCCGAAGACGGATGGGGGGCACCGGCCAGAGGCGCTTGCGCGAGTGCAGAAAGACGAAAAGTACCGCTTCGCTGGCATCTTCGTTCACGTACTCCAGGGCCGCGAGCTCTCCGGCTCGGGGCGAGATGAGGCGGTAGAGGTTGCCCTCCTGTACCAGATGGCGGATGGCTTTGTACTGGGCGACCAAAGCCCTGGCTTCTTCCATTTCCGCCGGCGACCAGTGGTTCAGGTTGGCACCGATTCCCAGCGTGCCAGTCATCGCCACATGGAAGCGGTAGCGTAGCGAGCTGGCGCGCTGGTTGCCCCAGTGGGGCGAGTCCGTCAACCAGCAGACCATTGTCTTGGGCGAGTAAGCATAGGAGTATCCTTCCTGAATGAAGAGGCGGTCGAACGGATCGGTGTTGTCGCTGGTCCATACCTGATCGGCCCGGCGCAGGATACCAAGATCTACGCGCCCGCCCCCGCCGGAACAGGACTCCCAAAGAACCTTGGGGTGGCGGGCTCGCAGCTCGTCCCAGACCTGGTAGAGCCCTTCCACGTAACGGATCCAAATCTCCCGCTGGTGCTCGCGCGGTTCATCCGGCCAGCCCGGCTCGCTGAAGTGGCGATTCATGTCCCATTTGATGAAGTCAATGGAGTTTTCTGAGAGCAGCCGATCCAGAAAATCGAGGATGAACTGCCGTACCTCCGACCGGGCCAGGTTGAGGACCAGCTGGTGGCGGGATTCGGTGCGAGGCCGTCCGGGAACGTGGAGCACCCAGTCCGGGTGCCGCCGGTAAAGGTCGCTGTCGGGATTAACCATCTCTGGCTCGACCCAGAGGCCGAACAGCATACCAAGCCGGTGGACGTGATCGATGAGCGGCCCCAGCCCGCGAGGGAACTTCTCAGGGTTCACGTACCAATCACCGAGCCCCGCCCGATCGTTCTGGCGCCGTCCGAACCAGCCGTCGTCCACCACGAAGAGCTCCACGCCGAGCCGGGCGGCTTTCTCGGCCAGCTCCATCTGCTGTTGTTCGTTCACGGCAAAGTAGGTGGCCTCCCATGAGTTGTAAAGCACCGGTCGCACCTGGCGGGCGCCGGCCGGAGGCAGCACGTGCTGGAGCTGGTAGCGGTGGAGCGTACGGCTCATCGACCCGAACCCGCCCTCCGTATAACCGGCAACGCAGGCCGGGGTAGTGAACTTCTCGCCGGGTCCGAGGCTGATGACAGTGTCGAAGTCGTTGATCCCTGCCAGAACCTGCGTCTGCGCGTAAGGAGTAGCTTCTACCACAATCTTCCAGCTGCCGCTCCACGCCAGCGCTCCGAACCATACGGGCCCGTCCTCCTCGCCCGTGGGACGACCTAGCTCGGGCCAGGGGGGAACTGCGGTTCCTGCCGCGGCCAGATCAACGCCGACGGCCGTTCCGGCAGGAGTCAGGGCGAACCAGGGGTTGGCCTGATGGCTGGTGGCTCCCCGGCGGCTTTCCAGCACCTTCTTACCTTCGCTGAGCAGGTCGTGGCGCAACTGCGTCTCCCCTCCCCACCGGCCCGCCAGGTGGGTGAGGCAGTAGGGCGTCCCGGCGGGAAGATTCCAGCAGGCGGAGAACACCTGTTCCAGCCGGATGGCACCGGGTTCCGGGGCCATCCCGCCGGGGTCGGCGGCGGCCGCGTTGCTGACTATCGCCCAGCGCTCTATCAGGTCAAGCGCTTCATAGAGGCGATAGTGCAGCTCGACCCGGAGAGGATAGGCGGTATCGACCAACCTGATGACGAGATGAGGTTGACCGGCCTCGTCGTGCGGCAGTATGGCGGCGTCCTCGAAAACCAGGCGAGTGTCACGGCACCCGTCCGGGAACTCCACCTTAAGGCAGGGCTCGCTGAAGCGCAAGCCGCCCCAGGCCGGATACTCCAGCGGCACCAATCCCTGCGGGTTCTCGAAGGCAAAGGAGGGGTTGCGGTCGGCTTCCGGGTAATCCGTATCCAGCGGCAGTTTGGGACCCCAATACAAGTGCTCTACGAGCTTATCGTCGCGCACGGCCAGCACGTAGGCCGTTTGATTACCCTCAAGGAAGTAACGCTTTCCGTCGCTCCGAATGGGCATGGGTAACTCCATCCTCCCGAGTTGCAAAGATTCAGTAAATCGGTACCGGCCGGTCCCGGCGAAGAGGCGATCAGAGCGTGGACGGGCCGTGACCTCGGGTTCACGGCCCGTTGCCGATCTCGTGAGACCCGCGATCCTCCGGCTCCAATCCCGGCTCGGCCGAGGCGACCTCCCGCTGCCCCTCGCGCTCGCGTTCGGACCGCGCCTGCGGCCTGTACTCTGGGGCTCCGGGCTCTGGCATCGTTAGGAGAAGCCTGCGCACTTGGCGTTCACGTACTTCCAGGACGCGCAGCTTCACGCCGCTTACTGCGACCTCGTCGCCGGGACGAGGAAGACGGCCGAGCAGATGAAAGACGAGGCCGCCCACGGTGACGATCTCTTCTTCGGGAAGGTCCAGGTCCAGCTCTCGGTTGAGGTGGCGCAGGCTCATCTCGCCTGAGAGCTGCCAGTGGCGCTCATCGATCTGCCGCAACTCGGGTTCGGAAGGTTCCCTTTGCGGCCCGGGGATGTCGCCCAGCACCTCGCCCACCAGATCGTGGAAGGTGACCATTCCGCTCATCGTTCCGAACTCGTCGACGGCTATAGCCACAGTGCAACCGCTCTTCTTCATCTCGCTCAGGAGCCGCCGGGCTTTCATGGTTTCGGGTACGGTCAACACCGGGCGGACCATCTGGCCCACTGATTGCTGGACCTGGCCGGCCAGTAGAGCTTTGAGGACGTCCTGACCAAAGATAACACCGATGATGTTGTCCGGTTCGCCCTCGTATACGGGCAGCTTGCTGAACCCGTGCCGGGCTAGCAGCCCGGCCGCCTCGTGCACCGTCGCCTGCCGGGGGATGGATACGATACGGGGCCTTGGCACGATGATCTCCCGAACCTCGGTCTCTTCGAGGTCGACTACGCCCGAGAGCATGTCTTCCTGTTCTTCATCTATAGTGCCGCTCTCACCCCCCAAGGCGACCATCATGCGAATCTCCTCCAGGCTGAAACCGTGTTCGGGGGCTTGGCCCGCACGGTCGGAACGGGCCACGATCCTCAGAACCAGGCTGCTCAAGGCCGAAAACACGGCTACCAGGGGGCTGAGGAGCCACATGATCGCCCTGATGGCAGGAGCGACGGAGGAGGCCACCAACTCGCTATAGTGCGCAGCGAGACTCTTGGGCAGGATTTCGCCCAGGGTAAGGATGACAAGGGTCATTACGCCGGTGGCTATGCCGGTCCCGGCCGAGCCGAAGCGACGCAACGCCAGGTCGGTGGCAAGGGCCGAGGCAGCGATGTTGACGAGGTTATTACCGATGAGAATGGCACTGAGGAGGCGATTGGGGCGAAAGAGGAGTTGCCGGATGAGCACGGCCCGCCTTTCACCTTGTTCGGCCCGGTGCCGGACTCGGATTCGGTTGAGACTCATCAAGGCGGTTTCGGAAGCAGAGAAGAAGGCGGAGAAACAGATCAGGATGACCAGAATAAGGAGGCTACTTAACGGGACATCGTCAGACACGGGCGAATTCCCCCCATTACCCATTTCGTCCCGGAGGTCAGAACTCCTGCGTCAACGCGCCTACCCCGGCCGGCCGCATGACGTGCGGGCGGAGAGCCCCGGCGTCAAGCGGTTGCGGCCACATTGCGTTGTACCTGTACCATACCCGGGCGCCAACGTGGCGACAAGGGCGGCGGATGGCCAACACGCCAGTTCCGCACCAGGGAGCGCCCCGGTTGACCTCACTGTGCGTGGTACGTGGTAGAGGGAAGTAAGGAAGGAAGTCGAACGAACAATAGTCAGGGGCAGACCAAGTCAATACAGACGACAAGGCAATTCTGTGAGGAGTGATGGCGTTGTCGGAGCAATCAACCGCGGACGTACGTTCGGAACTGGGGAAGCCTTTCGAGCGTCTCCTCGAGATATTGGGCGAGGTGGACGATCTCGGCAAAGCCGGAGCCGTTTTGCAGTGGGATCACCAGACCTACATGCCCAAAGGGGGAGCGGCAGGACGAGCTCAGATACTGGGGACGCTGGCGCGCCTTTCCCACCAGCGCTTTACCAGTGATGAGGTGGGTGAACTTTTGGCCCAGCTTGCTCCCGCCCTATCGAAACTAGACCCCAGTGGTTTCGAGGCCTCCCTTATCCGGGTCACTCAACGGGAGTATGGGCGTTTCAAGAAGCTCCCCACTCGCCTCGTGGAGGAGCAAGCCCGGGTGTCCTCCGAGGCCCAGGCGGTGTGGGTCGAAGCCCGCCAGAACCAAGACTTCCCCCGTTTCCAGCCCTACCTCGAGAAGCTCTTCGCCCTCGCCCGGGAAGCTGCCGAGCACCTGGGCTACCAGGAAGATCCGTACGACGCTCTGCTCGATCTCTATGAACCGGGCTTGCGCACCTCGGAAGTGGCGTCCCTCTTTGCCACCCTCAAAGCCCGGCTCGTACCCCTCGTAAACGCCATAACCGAGGCGAAGCAGCACCGCTCCCCCGGAGGGCAGGCGGGCAAGGCCGGCGAAGCCGGTGAGGCAGGCGGTGATTCCCTGCTGCGCCAGCACTTCGACGAAGCGGGCCAGTGGGAGCTTGGCCTGCGAGCCTTGCGGGCCATGGGCTTCGACTTCGAACGGGGACGGCAGGATCGCTCCGCTCACCCGTTCACCATCACGCTGGCGCCGGGCGACATCCGTATCACCACCCGGATTGTTCCCGACGACTTCACTTCCGCTCTCTTCTCCACCATGCACGAAGGGGGGCACGCCCTCTACGAACAAGGAATCCCCCCCGAACTGGCGCGCACCCCTTTGGGCTCAGCGGCGTCGCTTGGGGTTCACGAGTCGCAGTCACGGCTTTGGGAAAATGTGGTCGGTCGTTCCCGCCACTTTTGGCAGTACTTTCTGCCCCAAGCCCAGGAGATCTTTCCCGCGCAGCTGGGCGGCGTGACGGTGGATCGTATCTACCGGGCGGTCAACCGGGTGGAGCGCTCTTTCATCCGCACCGAAGCGGACGAAGTGACTTACAACCTGCATGTCATTCTCCGTTTCGAGCTGGAGCTGGCCGTCCTCCATGGTGAACTGCCCGTGTCCGATCTGCCCGCCGCCTGGGATGACAAGATGCAGCAGTACCTCGGGATACGCCCGCCCAACGTGTCACTGGGAGTGCTCCAGGACATCCACTGGTCGCAAGGATCAATCGGTTACTTCCCCACTTATACGCTGGGGAATGTGCTTTCGGTGCAATTCTGGCAGCAAGCGCTTTCGGAAGAGCCGGGGATAACGGACGCCATCGCCCGCGGTGAACTGCACGTCCTTAAAGATTGGCTCAACCGGCGTGTGCACGTTCACGGCGCCAAATTCGAGCCCCGGGATCTAGTACAACGGGTGACCGGCCGGCCCCTGGATCCGCAGCCGTACCTCAACTACATCGAGACGAAATACCGGGAACTTTACGGGTTAGGGTCATAGACGCGGCGTGGCTTTTCCCAGCACGCCCGGCGGGGTGGCGGGAACGGTGACGGTTACCCGGCCCCGCCGGGGCGTCGACTACGAGCTCGGGCTCGAGCTGGTCGGCATGGGCAACCCCCGGGAAGCTGGCGGCGGCTAGAAACTCTCTCGCCGGTCTAACTCGTCTACGCCGTGTTCGGCCCAGACTTGCAGGAACGAGAGGAGCTCCTCCAGGCTGGGACTGCGGCGCTGGCGGACGTAAAAGCCGGAAGTAGCCGTACCGAGCAGCAGGGCCTCCTCGGGCGGCAGTCCGAGCAGGAGACCGGAGCAGAGGCCCGCGTTGAAGTTATCTCCCGCCCCGGTGGTAAGGCGAGGAGTGGGCGTATAGGGCCCGGCTACGTGGAAGACCTGCGGCCCGGCCGCCTGGAAGTAGCCGGCGGCCTCATCCGTGGGATGAACTACTACTGCCCAGATGTCCAGCACCTCGCCAATTCTACGGGCGGTCTCTGCCGCCGGTAGCGAGGGGTCACCCCGGCGGGCCACCCCAAGGGCACAAGCCACCTGATCGGCCTCGCGACGGTTGAAGCCGGCGATCACCCGGCCGTAGGGGCGGTAGCTCTGGATCACCCGCAGGACGTTCCTCAGCTCTTCGACAGTGCGCTTCTCGGGGTCGGCGAGATCGAAGAAGAAGAACGGCGGCTCGGCAAATTCGACCCGAGGCAGGACATCCGTGACGATGTGCTGCCAGATCTCGGTCGCGTACGGGAGGATGGACCAGTTGACGAGCGCGATCAGCTTGGCCTGGCCGATGATCCGGGCAAGCTCGTCCAAGGGCACCTTGGCGATGAGGTTTTCCCAGTTCACCCGGCGAATCGGCTCAAGTTTGCCGAGCATTAGTTTGCCGTCGTTGAACTCTAAGGCATCGGTGTGACCCGGGTCGGCGATGCTGATCATCCGGCAACGGTCGGCGAGCTCACGAAAGACGGGATGGGGCTCGGGCAGGCCGACGCTACCGATGTAGGTAAGGGGGAATCCCTGGCTGACCAGGGCATTGGCCATGATGGGACCGTTACCCCCCAGCTTGATCTGTATGGGAACGAGCTCGATGTTGGTGGAAAGTCCGGCCGCCGAGGTGACCCGCTCGGCAAAGCGGCTGATGGTCTCGGTACGTTCCCACTCCTGTGGCCCGAACCGCTTGTCCACCACGTGGACGATCTCGTCCACGAAGCCGTCAAAGCCGACCAGAAGGGGAAAACCGGCCGGTTGGGAAGTACGCGAGGTCAAGTGACGAATGGTGCTTTCTACCACCGGACGCGAATCGGGAAGGGACACGAAGACTCCTCCTGTCGAGTCTGGAATCTCTTTCGAAGTACGAACGAGCTAGGACTTCGCCACCGGGCAGCGGAATCCTGCTACCGTTGCAGGCGGCGGGGAGAGAGCACCGCACTAGGAAGGAGAGCGCCGCGGTACGGCGTAGTAACAAAACGGGAGGCACGCCGATGCGATTGGGATTGATCACCGACGAGGTGGGGCAGGACCTGGAGGAAGCGCTCGACCTGGCCGAGGAATTCGGTATTCGTGATGTTGAACTGCGTTCGGTATGGGGTAAGAACGTGATTCAACTCAGTGCGGAGGAAGTGGCCCGGGTCGGGCGTTTGATCAGGGCCCGCGGCATGCGGGTGGTGAGTGTGGCCGGTCCCGTTTACAAGTGCCATCTCCACTCGGATGAGAAGCAAAAAACGGGGGATCTCCACGGCGCTCCCGAGGATCTCCCGCCCGCGGCCCACCTCGAGCTGCTGCGACGCGAAATCGCGCTGGCCGAGGAATGGGGTGCGCCCTTCGTGCGTACCTTTGCCTTCTGGCGGGACCAGGAATCCCTTTCCGAGACCATACTGGACGAGGTCGCAGCAGCTTTGCGCCGCTTGCTCGAGGTGATGGCCGCCTCAGGCTCGGGGTGCAGGCTACTGCTGGAGAACGAACATGCCTGCTACGTCGGATCGGGGGCGGAGGTGGAGGCCCTTTGGCAACGCCCGGGTTTGGACGGTCTGGGGCTGATCTGGGATCCCGGCAATGCCTTCTGGCGGGGGGAGCGGCCCTACCCCGACGGCTTTCGGGCCGTGCTGAGGGGCCCCGGGGGGGAGCGCCTGTTGCACGTTCATGTGAAGGATGCCAGGCGGACCGGGGATCAACGGCATCCGTACGCCTGGTCGGCGGTGGGCGAGGGCGAGATCGATTTCCCCTGCCAGTTCGCCGCTTTGGCGGAAATGGGGTACCAGGGGGTACTCTCCCTGGAGACGCACTGGAGGCCGGCGGGCGGAAACGGAAAAGAAGCTTCTCGCCACTCCCTGCAGGGGATGGTTCGGGCCCTGGAGAAGGCCGGCCTGACCCGCGACGAGGAGGGGGACTGGAAGTAGGGGCTTCAAGCGGCATCGACGGGTAGAACCCGATGCCGGTGTCGAGGCAAGAATGCATTGGTTCGGATCTCGTATTAAAATGGAAGTGGGCGTCTGGCAGGGCGAGGTCGGGTATCGTGATCTCTCAAGCCCGCCACGGGGCGCCGCGGAAATCTGGCAGGTATCGGGGTGAATGACCATAGACGACTTATCTGGCGACTTAGGCAGGCTCCTTCTTGCCCTGTCCCTGGTGCTACTTAATGCCTTTTTCGTGATTGCCGAGTTTTCCCTCGTCAAGGTGGGTGAATCCCGGCTCAAGGAGCTGGCCCAGTCCGGGCAAAGGCGGGCGCGGGCGGCCTTGAGGGTTCTGGAGCGGCTGGAGGTGCTGCTGCCCACCGTTCAACTGGGGATCACGCTTTCCTCGCTCACGCTGGGATGGCTCGGGGTTCCACTAGTCCGGGAATTGCTGACCCCCTTCTTTGATCACTTGCTGGCCGTTTCGGCCGGAACGCGAACCGTTCTGGCGGGTGCGCTCTCTCTTGGCCTGCTCGCCTTCGTCCATGTTATCCTGGGCGAACTCCTTCCCAAGTCCCTGGCTATCCGGCAAGCCGAGGAGGTCGTGCTTTGGAGCGCACCGGCCCTGCTCGGGTTGTATCGCCTGACCTTTCCTCTGGTATGGCTCTTCCACCGGTCGGTTCGACTGGTTTTGCGACTTTTCGGGTTGCGGGCGGCGACGGAAGCTGACCTCGTCCCTTCGGAAGAGGAACTGCGAGAGCTCGTCTCCAGCAGCCATGAGCAAGGGGTGCTGGACACAGTCGAGCGTGACCTTCTGGTCAATGTCTTCGACCTATCGGACCGGGTGGCCAAGGAGGTCATGATCCCGCGCCAGGATATGGTCTGTATATTCACAGACAACACTTTGGCCGAGATTATGGACATAATCCAGACTTCGGGACACACCCGCTACCCCCTTTGCGACGGTGATCGCGACCATATCGTCGGCCTCGTCCACGTACGGGATCTGGTTGGCCTGGTGGACCAGCAACGCACCGGAGGTGAGGGAGGGCTCGACGTCGTACCGGACTGGCGGCGCATCACCCACGACATCCTGATGGTGCCGGAGGGCACATCGGTTAAACGCCTGCTCAGTGACATGCAGCGCCGGCGCACCCATATGGCAGTGGTATTGGACGAGTACGGCGGTACCGCCGGCCTCGTCACCATGGAGGACATCGTTGAGGAGATCGTGGGGGAAATCTACGACGAGTTCGACCAGGAACCTCCAAAAGTACAGCCCCTGGGCAACAACGCGTTCGAGCTCGACGGCTCGCTCTTGCTCGAGGATGTGGGCGAGCTGCTGGGCGTGACGCTAGAGGACCCCGACGTAGACACGGTGGGGGGCTTCGTTTTCAACCGGCTGGGCCGCAAGCCCAAGCGGGGGGACCTGGTGCTCCACGATCGATACCGGTTCCAGGTTCTCGAAGTGAAGGGCGCGCGCATCGTTCGTCTCCTGGTCGAACCGCTCGTGGCCGGGACCGGTGGCCGCGCCAAAGCCACCGAACCCTCCGAGTCTACTCAGGCCGGTAAGCCGGCTCGAGCCCGCGAACCCGCCGGAGCCGCCGCTCCGGCCGCCGAGGTCGTGGACACCGCCGGGCCGGCTTCAGACCGCGCCCCGGCGGCGGGCAAGGCGGCGGCCGCCGGGGTAGGCCTGGTCATGCACCAGGCGACGGCCGCCCGCGCCGCGTTGGAGGGCGGGCGGACCGGGGGCGGACCGGCTCACCCGGAACGGCCGGAACCCCGTTCAACTTTGACCCTATCCGGGAACGAGGGTGTTTCCGGATAGGGAGGACATGAACCGGCGACGTAGAAACTTACACCGTAAAGCGACGGGGAGTTCGGATACGCCCGCCGCCGTATCACCATTCTTGCACTACCGAGGAGGACGGTCCATGATCAACGTCGGGGTTCTGGGCGCCGGGACGATGGGTTGGGCCCACGCGACCTCCTACGCGCGACTACCCAACGTCCGTTTGGTCGGGATTGCCGACATCGACTTACCCAAGGCGAAACGTTTGGCCGAGGCGACCGGGAGTACGGCCGTACCTCGGGCGGAGGATTTGATCGGCCGAAGCGACATCGACCTCATCGATGTTTGCTTGCCCACCCATTTGCATCGTACGTATGTGGAAGCGGCGGCCGCGGCCAAAAAGCATATCTTCTGCGAGAAGCCCCTGGCTCGCTCCCTCGCCGACGGGCAGGCGATCCTCGCGGCTTGCGACCGCGCCGGGGTGAAGCTCGGGGTGGGTCACGTAGTACGGTTCTTCCCCGAGTACGCGCAGGCAACGGCGGCCGTGCGAGCCGGGCGGCTGGGTGAGATCGGCGTGATCCGCACCTCCCGGGGTGGGGGCGGCTTTCCCACCGCGTGGAACGACTGGTATGCCAACTACGAGTGGAGCGGCGGACTGGCCCTGGATTTGTTAATCCACGATTTCGACTGGCTGCGCTGGACTTTCGGTCCGGTGGAACGGGTTTTTGCCAAGAGTACGCACGGGCGGGACTTCAACCGCGAGGAATACGTCCTGGTTACCTTGCGCCTGAAGAGCGGGGCCATCGCCCACGTAGAAGGGACATGGCTCCAGGCAGGGGGATTCGCCACCTCGTTTGAGATCGTAGGGACCAAAGGAATGCTGTCGCACAGTAGCCGGGAGGTAACCCCTCTCGTTGTCGTAACTCCTCCTACCCCGGGAGCCCCGGGGGTGGCGGTGCCCGAGTCGGCGGGAGAAAGCCCGTATTTCAAGGAGATCCAGGCATTCGTCAACGCCCTGGAGCGGGGCGAGCCTATTCCTGTGGACGGTAAGGAAGGTTACGAAGCTCTCAAGATCGCGCTGGCGGTCCTTGAGTCGATGGAGACGGGACGGGTCGTCCGGGTGGAGGGGGAGTGAGCGATGGAGCGGAACAACCAGGGAAGACCGGTCCGGCTGGGGCTGGTCAGCATGGCCCACCTGCATGCTTACAGTTACGCTGATTGCCTCATGCGCCTGCCTAAGGATCAGGCCGAATTCGTGGGCATTTGGGACGAGAACGAAGAACGGGCGAAGGAGAACGCGGCTCGCCGGGGGACGCGTCATTTCCGGGACCTTGGCCAGCTCCTGGCGGAAGTGGACGGGGTGGTGGTCGCTTCCACCAACCGCCGCCACGAGGAACTGGTCCTGGCCGCGGTGGAGGCGGGGAAAGCGGTCATCTGCGAAAAGCCCCTGTCCATCAATGCGGAGTCAGGGGCGCGGATGGTACGCGCGGCTCGAGATAAAGGAGTTCCGCTTTTTACGGCTTTTCCCGTCCGCTTCATCCCGGTGGTGGAAAAGGCCCGCGAGTTGATCCGCTCCGGGCGCATTGGCCGGGTACTGGCGATAAACGGTACCAATCACGGGCAGATGCCAGGAGGGTGGTTCACCGACCCCGAGGAGGCCGGTGGTGGCTCCCTGATCGACCACACGGTGCACGTGGCCGACATCATCCGCTGGATGCTAGGAGCGGAGTTCACCGAGGTGTATGCCGAGTATGACCGGCGGCTCTACGACATCCCGGTCGAGGATTGCGCCATCCTGATGATGGAGGTGGAAGGCGGGGTCTTCGCCACCATCGACGCCTCCTGGTCCCGTCCCCGTTCGTTCCCCTTCTGGGGGGACGTCACCATGGGCATCCAGGCCACCGGCGGGGTCATCCGGCTCGACGCCTTCGGGCAGACGATGACCTTCTATTCGGATGAGCGGATGCGCCCGTCCTGGGAGTTCTACGGCGAGAACGCCGACTATCGCATGATCGCCGAGTTTGCCCGGGTAGTCCGCGAAGGGGGTCCCACCCAGCTGGCCACCGGGCTCGACGGGCTCCGGGCTGCCGAGGTAGCCTTCGCCGCCTATGAAGCGGGGCGGCGTCACCAGCCGGTCAAGCTCGAGCTCGTTCAGATCTGACGCGGCTTCCACCCGGTGTTGCCGGGAAAACTCTGGCTCACCATCAAACGCGATGGCCCGAGGGGCTGCGGTTTCCCCATGCCGGGAGGCGCAGTTCTCTCGAGCCTTATTTGTTTACCTCCCCCGTAGAGCTCCCCCAGCCCGTAGAGCTCCCCCAGCCGGGTGACCTGCACGTCCAGCAGCCCACCACCCCACGGCGGCCCTGGAGTTCTCCGGACGCGCGTCGCCGGGTGGAAAACATGATATAATTAGCTAGAACTATATAAACCCTTGCTGCCGGCAGCTGCGGCTGAACGGGCCGGCGGAGGGCGGCGGGGGAAAGCAATTCACGAGGAGAGAAAGTAGCATGGCCGGAGAAGTGGTGCTGAAGCTCGCCGGGGAGGCCGGGCAGGGGGTGGAGTCGAGCGGCGCCGGCTTTGCCCGGGCGCTGGCGCGAGGAGGTCTTTCGGTCTTTGGTTCACAGGACTACATGTCTCGTATCCGTGGTGGTCATAACTTCTATCTCATCCGTGCTTCGGCCGGAGAGGACCTTTGGGCACCCCCGGACCGGGTGCATCTCTTGCTGGCTTTCGATGCCGAAAGCTTGACGCTCCACCTGGACGAACTGGTCGCCGGGGGCGGGGCGATTTACGACGACGCGATGAAGGTGGACGAAGAAGAATTCGAGCGGCGTAAGGTCCAGGCCTTCCCGCTGCCCCTGGCACGCATCGCCCAGGAAAAGGGTAGTAACCGGCTGATGGTGAACACCGCGGCTCTGGCCGCGGCCGCAGGGATCATGGACTATGATTTCGCGTACGTGGACTCGGTGATACAGGACAACTTCCGGCGGAAGGGCAACGCGGTGGTCGACGCCAACCGTAAGGTGGCGGAGGCGGCCTACCAGGAGGCCCGGCAGCGCTACGGTGACCGCTTCGAATGGAAGCTCAGACCCTTGACGCCGCTGGGGCAAAGCCCGTACCTCCTACTCAGCGGCCACCAGGCGCTGGCCCTGGGGGCTTTGGCCGGCGGCTGCCGGTTCATCTCCGCTTATCCGATGACTCCGGCCTCCTCCATCTTCGAGTGGATGGTCGCGCATGCGAACCAGTACGGTATTGTCGCCAAGCAGACGGAAGATGAGATCTCGGCCATCCTGATGGCCATCGGCGCGGCACACATGGGGGCCAGAGCCATGACCGCCACCTCCGGAGGCGGGTTTTCCTTGATGGTGGAGGCGCTGGGGATGGCGGGCATGATGGAAGAACCGGTGGTGATCGTCCTGGCCCAACGCCCCGGGCCGTCTACCGGTATGCCGACCCGTACCGAGCAGGGCGATCTCTTGTTTGCTCTTCACGCTTCTCAGGGCGAATTCCCCCGCGTCCTGCTGGCTCCGGGGACGGTAGAGGAGGCCTTCCGGTTGGGCGCAGAAGCCTTCAACCTGGCAGAGCGGTATCAGCTGCCGGTCATCATCCTGACCGACGCGTTTTTGGCCAACGCCGTCAAGACGGTGGAACGGTCCGCCCTTGCCTTGAGCCGGGTAGAGATCGACCGGGGTGAACTGGTTACCCCCGCCGAGCTCGACCGGATGCCGGAGGGCGAGAAGTACCTGCGCTACCGGGTGACTCCCTCCGGAATCTCGCCCCGGGCTCTACCCGGTCATCCCCGGGCGGTCTATCTCGGCAACTCCGACGAACACACCGAGGCGGGCGCGTTCGAGGACGAGGATCCCGAAAACCGGGAGCGCATGCACAGTAAGCGCCTGCGCAAGCTGGAGACGGTGGCAAAGGAGATACCGGGGCCGTTCGTTTACGACAACGGTGCCAGTGCCGGGGATGGGGCCCGCCATTCCGAGGTGGTACTCATCGGCTGGGGTTCAAGCTATGGCCCGTTGCGGGAGGCAGTGGAGGAATTGGGGCGGCAGGGCGTGGCGGCAAAAATGGTTCACTTGGCGTACCTTTGGCCGTTTCCGGTGGCCAAGCTGGAGGCTATCCTCACCCCCTGGCTTGAGCGCGGCAGTCTCCTGGTGGTCGTGGAGGGCAACGCCACCGGCCAGCTGAGGCGACTGTTACGGGCCGAGACGGGGATCGAGGCCGGCGCCCGGGTTCTGCGTTACGACGGGCGACCTCTCACCGCCGGTTTCATTCTGGAGAAGTTGGCCGCAGTGGAGCGCCGGTTGCTTGCCGTCTCGCGAACATAGGCCGTCGGAGGCTCGCGAGGTCGTTGCTGTCTTATGGACTCTGGGACTTTGAATGGGAGGTCCGTGTAATGCTGGATCTCGAACTCTATAAGAGTGAAGTAACGCCCACCTGGTGCCCGGGCTGCGGCGACTATGGCATCCTGAGCGCGGTAAAGCAAGCCCTGGCGGAACTTGAGATCTACCCGCATGAAGTGCTTTTCGTTTCGGGGATCGGCTGCGGCAGCAAGCTGCCCGACTATATCCACGCCAACGGCCTGACCACCCTGCACGGGCGGGCTTTGCCGGTGGCCCAGGGGGCGAAGCTGGCCAACCCAAGGATGCACGTGATCGCGGTCACAGGTGACGGCGACGCGTACGGTATCGGCGGGAACCATCTCCTGCATGCCGTGCGGCGGAACATCGACATCACTCATATCGTGGAAAACAACATGGTCTACGCCCTGACCAAAGGCCAGTACTCGCCCACCACCGCCAGGGGTTCGGTGACGAAGACGACGCCCCCACCGGAGGGCGTGCCCGAAGATCCGATCAACCCGCTGGCCCTGGCGCTGGCGGCAGGGGCGACTTTCGTGGCCCGGGGTTTCGCCGGCGATCCCAAGTACCTCGCCTGGCTCATTGGTCGCGCCATTCGCCACCGGGGATATGCCCTGGTAGACGTGCTGCAGCCGTGTGTCATCTTTAACCGGATCAACACCGCCAAATGGTACCGCGAGCGAGTCTACCATCTGAACGAAGAGCCCGACTACCGCCCGGAGGATCGGGAGTGGGCACGGCAGAAGGCCGAGGAGTGGGGAGACAGGATCCCTACGGGGATCTTCTTCGAGACGGCCGGGAAGCCCACTTACGAAGAGACGGTTTCAGTGCTGCGGGAGCGTGAACCGGTGGCGACGAGAGAGCTGGCTCCGCTCTCCCCGGACGAGGAGCAGGCACTCCTGGCCGAGTTCGCTTGAGGGCGCTAGGAATTGGGGGCGCCGGTGGCGAACGCTCCCTGGCGGGAAAAAAGGGAGGAAGAGGGGGAGGAGAGGTGCCGGTGCAGTGGGGGGGAAGCCATGCAACGGGAAGCGCCGCTATGCCGGCGGAGGAACGGCGCCGGCTCCTGGTTCGCCTGCTGGAGGAGCAGGGCGACCAGCCCCTTACCGGTACTGAACTCGCTTCCCGTTTCGGAGTGAGCCGCCAGGTAATCGTACAGGATATGGCGATCCTGCGGGCCGCCGGCGTGCCGCTCGTAGCCACCCCCCGGGGGTATCTTCTCCTTCGTTATCCCCATCCCGGCGGGGCGATGGTGCGGGACGTCCTCGCCGTCTGTCACTCGCCGGCAAAGACCCGCGACGAGCTGCTTTTCCTGGTGAACGCCGGCTGTCACGTGCTGGACGTGGTGGTGGAGCACCCGGTATATGGTGAACTTCGGGGCGACCTCCGGTTACGAACTGCCGCCGACGTGGAGGACTTCCTCCAGCGGGTGGCGGCAGCCAGGGCCCGGTTGCTTTCGTCCCTGACCGGCGGATTTCATTTCCACACGGTGGAAGCCCCCGACCTCGAGACCGTGGCGAAGGCCAGGAAAGGGTTGCGGGAGCTGGGAATTCTGCGCGAGGAGAGCGTTACCTTGGCATCCGGCCGCCCCGGCACGGGAGTGGGATGGCCGGAGGGGGAGGGAAGCTGAAACCACCTTGGAAGTAATTCCCATCATACCGCGGGGGTACTGTTACGGGGTGGTGGGTGCCATCCAGCTGGTGCGCCGGGTGGCGGCCGACCCGTCGTACCCGCGGCCGATACAGGTGCTCGGGCAGATAGTTCACAACCGGCATGTGGTAGAGGAACTCGACCGGCTGGGGGTCGTCACCCTGGATGGACCGGACCGCCGGCAGCTCCTAGACCAGGTCCGGGGCGGGACCGTCGTTTTTACTGCCCACGGGGTGTCCCCGGCTATCCGGGAGGAAGCGGCCCGGAGGGGACTGCGGGTGGTGGACGCCACCTGTCCGGACGTGGAACGGACCCACGACCTGGTTCGCCGGTTGGTGGCCGAGGGGTACGAGGTGCTTTACGTAGGCAAGCGCCACCATCCCGAGCCGGAGGGCGTGATCGGAGAGGCGCCGGAGAGGGTTCACCTGGTGGAATCGGAGGCCGATCTAGAACAGTTGCCACCCGAAGTCGAGAAGCGCCTACGAAGCGGTCCGGTGGCGGTGACCACCCAGACGACTCTCAGCCAATGGGATACACAGAGGGTCATCCGTGCGATCCAGGCGCGTTACCCCGGGGTGGAGGTGTATAACGAGATCTGCCGGGCGACCCAGACCCGGCAGGAGGCGGCGGTGGAGGCGGCCCGGGAAGCGGATCTGGTGCTGGTCGTGGGCGACCGGCGCAGCAACAATGCCAACCGTCTGGTTCAGGTGGTGCGGGAGGTGGCGGGGAAGCCGGCGTACCTGATCGATGATCTCGATGAACTGCAGCCCCAGTGGTTGCGAGGCGCCCGCCGGGTGGCGGTGACCGCCGGTTCTTCGACGCCCAGTGAAATAACCCGGAGGGTGATCGCCTGGCTGAAGGAGCAGCAACCCGTTCCGGCTGAGGCGGGGGGCGGGGAGTCCCGGTGATCTATTTCGCTGGCCGGCTGGGCGGCCGGGCTACCTCTCCCTGGCGTGAACAGGCCGAACTCCGGCTCAAGGCGCGCGTCGCCCGGCTCAACCGGCTGTGGGCGGCGGTTTTCCCGGAAGCGGCAGAGTCCCCGCCCTTGGAGCTGTTGGAAAAGGATGCCTTTGGCGGGTGGCTTGCCCCCTCCGAACCAGGCGAACGAGGAGCGGAGCCCTCGCTTTGGTCCCGTTTAGTCTTATCTTTTCTTGCGCCGGCCGTAAACGAATTGACGGGCGGCTGGCCGCGCCGGGCGGCAATCCTGCTGGCCATTGGCGTCGGTGAGGATGGCGAGGCGGCCCGGGAGAGGGCCTGGGCGGCCCTGGCGGCCAAGGAGGTCGGCCCGGTCAAGCTGGTCAGCGGTGAGCCCGAGACGGACGCCGCTCTGACCAGTCTCTGGGCTTTGACCGAAGCGGTTGCCGGGTCCTGGACCGCCCGCCAGCGCCGGCTCTACCAGCTCTACTGCCAGCACGGCCGGCGGGTTTCGCAGGTCGCGGAGGCGGGGGGGATGAGCGCGTCGGCCACCAGTCACATGCTGCACCGGATGCACGTGCGGGAAGTGGAGGAAGGGCGAAAGGCGTTCTTTGTCTTGCTGGCGCGGCTTCTCGAGGACCGGTTTGCCAGACCGCGTCAAAGCTAACCCGGGCCCCGGTCTTTTTGTGCCCACGCGAGGGTGGGGGAATGGGGGTACGTTACCGTCGACCCGCCGGGGTCCGGCGGTGGGAGGGAACCCGGCGGCAGGAAATGACCGGTGGATGTGGAAGGAGTAAAATGGTTCGATCATCCTGTTCTTTGGGAGGGCTTGCGGTCATGGATAGGCTTACACTAGGCAAAGGGCGCGGGTTGGCAGGCGGGGCGTGGGTCGTGGCGGTGCTGACCCTGGCACTGGCGGTGGTAGCCTTGGGTTCGCTGGCGCAAGCCGCCGGAATCGTGGAGCAGGTGCGCCGGCCTGACGGGAAGACCCTCATGATTACCGGTCGTAACCAGCTCCAGGCTGAAGCGATCCAGGCCTACTACCACCTCATGATTGTTTACACTCCTGACTTTGGCCAGCCGGTGACCGTTCTGGGTGGCCCCACCACGGTGGTGGCCGTCTCCGGCGGCGTAGTCTCCGCCATTAAGACTGACGTACCCCCCGGACAGGTACCCCTGGCGATCCCTGCTGATGGATACCTGATAGTCGGAATTGGTAAGGGATGGGAATTCCTCAAGGCGCTCAAAGTGGGGGACAAGGTCGACATTATTGAGAGAGAAGCGGTTACGCCCGATCCGCTGCCCACAGCCGTGGTGGCTGAGACCGGCGAAGTGATCCCCATTACCAATTGGAATACCGGTCGCGGCCCGAATGAGTTGATCGTTTACACGCCCGATTGGGGTAACTGCACCTACACGAATATCTGGGGTGCGGAAGCCCTGGTGCAAAACGGCGAAGTAGTATACGTGCGCCAGATCAAAGAAAACCCGCCGCTGGACATCCCCGAGGGAGCAATCGTGATCTCCGGGCACGATCAGGCGGGGTTCTGGATCATCGCCAACCTGATTCCGGGCAGCAAGGTCAGCCTAGAATAAGCCGGGGGCGGTCCAGGTGGAATCTAGCCCCGGGCGGATGCGGCCAAAGTGAGGTGGCTCGGGCCGGCAAGGGGGTTCCCCTCTCGCCGGCCCGGTTTTCGTTTCCCGGTTTTCGTTTTTCGGCAAGTTTCTTTGGCGAGCTCCCGCAGGTTTCGTGCGGTACGGCAGTATCTTCTCAGCGAACGACGTTTGCGGCCACCTCCCGGGCAGCTCGAGCGGCCGTACCCGGGGCGACCCGGGTGGCACCCTCCGCAATCAGGACCTCTTCGAGACCGTTGAGGGCGGTGATCACGTCCTCTTCGCTGACCGCGCCCATGTGGGCAAAGCGCCAGATCTTCCCCTTGAGCTGACCCTGTCCTCCCGCAGCCACGATCTTCTTCTCGTCCCGTAGCCGGGCCAGGACTTTGGACCCGTCCACCCCCGGGGGAACGAGCACCGCGGTGACGGTCGGCGAAGCTATGGCATCGTCCTTGACCAAAGTCTCGAGACCCAACGCCCTCACTCCCGCCCGCAGCATCGCCCCGCGCCGGCGATGGCTGGTGAAGGTCGCCTCGAGTCCCGTGGCCGCGATGCGCTTGAGCCCGGCTTGCAGGGCGTACCAGAGGCTGACCGCGGGGGTGTAGGGCGTCTCGCCCCGTTCACCGAACTTGCGGGCGGCGCGGTAATCCCAGTAGTAGCGGGGGAGGCGGGCTTTTTCCACCGCGGTCCAGGCGCCGGGTGCTACGGCCACGATACCGAGGCCGGGCGGGCTCATCAGTGCCTTCTGGGAGGCGGTAACCACCACGTCGACGCCCCACTCGTCCATGCGCATGGGAATTCCCCCGAAGGCGCTGACCGCGTCGACTACCAGGAGCAGACCGAATTCTTTCACCACGGGCCCGAGCGCGGCCAGATCCAATGTGACTCCGGTGGAAGTTTCGTTTTGGGTCAGGATGACGCCGGCAAGGGCGGCCGGGTCGTGGCCCGCAAGGTAAGCCCGCAGGGTATCCGGACCGATCGCTTCGCCCCAGGGGACATTGAGCTCCTCGGCGTTCACTCCGAAGGCCCGGGCGATTTCGGCAAAACGGTGGCCGAACTCACCCATCACTCCGACTACCACCCGGTCACCGGGCGAGAAGAGGTTGACGACGGCCGACTCCATGACGCCGGTTCCCGATGCGGGGAAAACCAGGATGGTGCCTTCCTTCGTCCCAAAGAGGGGACGCAAGCCGGCTTCTATATCCCGGTAGAGGGAGACAAACTTCGGCCCGCGATGGTTGATGAGGGGGCGGCAGGCGGCCTGCCGGATCTCCCGGGGCACGGGCGTCGGCCCGGGGATCATCAGTAGCTCGTCTTCCGGAGGGACGAGATAGGCGGTATCCTGCAGTTCAACCATGGAATCTCCTTCCTTCTATCGGGCTCTGCACGGTGGAGACCAGACCCGCCGGAGGGAATTCATCGCCGGGCTCCGGGGCCGCCGTGCCGGTCGGGCCGGGAGGTCTGCCGGGCAAGCCGGGTGAGTCAACATACCGGGGCCGGGTAAGCCGGCAAACAGCAGGTGACGAGCGGCGAGGCCCGGCAGGGGCCGGCGGCGGCGAGCGACGGCAAAGCACGGGAACCGGAGAGGGCAGGGTCTCGGGGAACGAAAAAGCCCCAGCCGTTTTCCGGCTGGGGCGAACGCTTCCGGGTCGCGCCGCGGTGCCACCCAGGTTGCCCGGGCGCCGCGCCGCATGGGTTGGCCTCCGGCGACCGGACCACTCGGCCTCGCTAACGGGTCGTCCCGGCTCGCCTTATCCCTGCCGCTACCCGCCCGGTCCGAGACCGGGCCCGTGTGGCAGGGCTTCGACGGCACCTCCGGGGCGGATTCGGCCAGGAGGGACACCGGCTCGCAGCCACCGCCGGCTCTCTGCGGTCCCTTCTCCGCCTACTGATCCCCTTCATCGGCAGAGCTATGTAGATTTGTGCGTAGCGTATCATGTTACCAACGTCACAGTCAATACCGTTCGGTCCGGTTCACGGGTATGGGCGACCGGCGCCGCGGTCGGGCGGTACGACCGGCAGGACCTACCTCCTCATTTCACCTGGTAAGCAGCGGCAGTTGCAGCCAGAGCAGCAGCGTAGCCAGGGCAAGGGAAGGAACGGCCGTCACCAGCCCGGGCCAGAACCATTCCATGAAAGTGACGTGACGCTTTTCGTTCCGTTCCAGGAGTCCCAGGGCCACGATGTTGGCGGTGCTGCCGATGAGGGTGAGGTTCCCCAGGATCGTTCCGCCAAAGAGCATGCCCCACCAGAGCGGCGCGGTGTGAATGCCCTCCTTGGCCAGATCGCCCACGATGGGGATGAAGCTGGCGACGGCCAGGACGTTGTCCATGAACGCGGTCAATGCGCCGATGCTCCAGGTGATCACGAGGAGCAACGGGGTGATCGCCCCGCCGGTCACGTGAACCATTCCCGCCGCGATCCGGTCGGTCACCCCGTTATAGCGCAGCGTGCCGGCAGAGGCAAAGAGGAGAAGGAAAAAAGCCAGGGTCCACCAATCCACCCGGCGTTCCACCAGTTCCCGGGCGTGGTGGCGTTCTACGAAGAGCACGATGGAGGCGGCCACCAAAGCGACACCGACCAGCATCGTGTTCATCTGGAGGTTGAAGGCGTGTTCGATCTGCTTATGAAACACCAGCCCGAGCACGGTACCGATAAACAGGATTGAAGGAAAGAGCAGACTTCCCCGAGGGTGGCCCACAGCTTCCGTGAGCGTTTCCCGGTTCGGCTGGCCACGGGAGGCTCGAATGCTCTGCTCCAGTTCGGCCAGGGGGCGCCTGAAATACACGAAGGAAAGGACCACGGTCAAGAGCCATGCGGCCAGGGCGATGGGGGTGGCCCAGCGCAGGAAATCGGGGAAGGAGAGCCCGCCCCGGAGCGCGATCAAGACCCCGATAGGGTTGCCCACCACGGTGGCGCTGCTTCCGATGTTGGTGGCAAAGACCGTCATAATGATGTAAGGGACCGGATTTAGCTTGTATTGCCGGGAGATACGCAGCACGATGGCGGACATGAAAAGGATCGAGGTCACCTCATCGACCAAAGCGGCGGAAAGGAACGCGAGACCCATGATGGCCGCCATGAGCCCTCGGGCTGAACCGCCCACGTAAGGAAGGAGTTTCTCGAGCACGGCTTCGAAGAAGTGTCGTTCTTCGAGAAAGCCGATGATCGTCATCATGCCGACCAGGAAAAGGATAACGTCGAGGCTGGCGAACTCGACGAGATGGGGAATGTCGATGAGGCGGGAGGCGAGCAACACGCCAATGCCGGCGAAGGCGAAGGCGAGACGGAAAGGCCAGTAAAAGAGCGTGCCGGCGATGAAACCGACAAAGACGGCGATAGAGATGATCTGCGGGCCGGTGAATCCGGCGAGGAACGCGATGAGCGCGGCCGCCCCTACCACGGCGATGTAGGATAGGACCTTGGTCATGATACCTGGAGACTCCTTTCTGGATGTGCTGGTCTCGGCTAGGCTGCCTTCCCTGCACGATCCTTCTTAACATATCCGCTTTGGGCTGCTTTCGCAAACTTGACGGGCGCTCAAGCTCCTGGCCCGGCCTCCGCTCGAGCCACTTGCTGCAGTCGCCAGCACGCCGGGTCCGGCCCGGCCCGCCTAGTCGAACGGTGAACGGAGTACGGCCCCGCGGCTGGCTGAAGTGACGAAGTGGGCGTAGCGGGCGAGCCAACCGGTACGGACCTTAGGAGCCGGTGGCTGCCAGCGGCGGCGGCGCCGGGCCAGCTCTTCGTCGGAGACCTCCAGCTCCAGCCGGCGCCGGGGTATGTCGATGGAGATTATGTCGCCCGGTTCGATGAGGGCGATCGGTCCTCCCTCGGCCGCTTCCGGGGAGACATGGCCCAGGCAGATGCCCCGGGTACCGCCGCTGAAACGCCCGTCGGTAATCAGGGCCACGCTCTTGCCAAGGCCCATGCCTACGATGGCCGAAGTCGGCGAGAGCATTTCCGGCATTCCCGGACCGCCCCGGGGGCCTTCGTAACGGATCACAACCACGTCCCCCGGCTTCACCTTGCCGGCTTTGATCCCGGCGTCTGCCTCCTCTTGAGACTCGAAAAGCACCGCCGGACCGCGGTGGTAGGTGACATCCGGGTCGACCGCGCCCGTTTTGAGCAGCGCTCCCTCCGGAGCGAGATTCCCAAAGAAGACCGCGAGGCCTCCGGTGGGGCTGTAGGGGCGGTCAAGGGGCCGGATTACTTCGGGGTCTTTGACCGCTGCCGATTCGATATTCTCGCCCAGCGTCTTCAGGGTGACGGTGGGACGGTCGAGGTGGAGGAGGTCAGGAATGGCGGTGAGCTCTTTGAGGATGGCGGAGATCCCACCCGCCCGGTCCACGTCTTCGATGTGCCAGCGGGAGGCGGGACTGACCTTGGCGAGGTGCGGTACTCGTTCCGCAAGGGCATTCAAACGTTCCAGCGGGTACTCGAACCCGGCCTCGTGAGCGATGGCAAGACCGTGCAGCACCGTGTTGGTCGAACCGCCCATGGCCATATCCAGCGCAAAGGCATCGTCCATGGCCTCCAGGCTCACGATGTCGCGGGGGCGCAAATCGGCCTCCACCAGCTTCAGGATGTGCGCGGCCGCCACCTCGGCCCACCGGGCGCGCTCCGGAGTTCCGGCGAGAATCGTCCCGTTGCCGGGGAAGGCCAGCCCCAGCGCCTCGAGGAGGCAATTCATGGAGTTGGCGGTGAACATTCCGGAACACGAACCGCATCCCGGACAGGCCAGCCGTTCAATCTCGGCCAGCCTTTCTTCCGTTATGTTACCGGCCTTGAGTGCCCCGACCCCTTCGAACACCGAGATCAGGTCGAGCGCCTGGCCGCTTGAGTCGCGGCCGGCCGCCATCGGGCCCCCGCTGATGAAGATGGTGGGAATGTTGACCCTAAGTGCCCCCATGATCATGCCCGGTACGATCTTGTCGCAGTTGGGAATGCAGATCATCCCATCGAACCAGTGGGCGGTTACCATGGTCTCGATGGAGTCGGCGATCAACTCCCGGCTGGGAAGGGAGTAGCGCATACCGATGTGGCCCATGGCGATACCGTCGTCCACGGCGATGACATTGAACTCGAACGGGACTCCGCCCGCCCGCCGCACCGCCTCTTTGATCAGGCGGCCGAACTCTTGCAGGTGGACGTGGCCCGGCACGATGTCGCAATACGAGTTGGCGACGGCGATGAAGGGCTTGTCGAAGTCCTCGTCCCTCACTCCCGTCGCCCGGAGCAGGCTCCGGTGCGGGGCCCGGTCGACTCCCTTCTTCACCATGTCGCTCCTCATGGCTCTGGGTGCTTGGCCTGGTCTGTGTTCTTGCACGCCGGTTACCCCCTTTTGAATTCATGAGCCTTTCGCCAGTTCACCGTGGATTCCTGCCGGCGGTGCCGGCCAACCCGGTCCGAACCCTCTCACAGGCTGCTCTCCCCGGATGGCGCGGTCGAAAACGAGCCGGGTTGCGGCAAGCGAGCAGGGGTTTCGTGCCCGCCGGGGTGAACGGCATCCCGTGGTATACTCGCAGTGATTCATGGAGGGGGTGTCGAAGTAGTGGCAGCTGATCAAAGGGAAGCACCTTCTTGTGAACCAGTTGCTCAACGCTATGACATCATCGTGATCGGCGGCGGCCCCGGTGGTTATGCGGCCGCCATACGTGCTGCTGAACTGGGAGCCCGGGTGGCTGTTGTGGAACGAGCGACGCTGGGGGGGACCTGTCTCAACGCAGGCTGCATACCTACCAAAGCACTCCTGCGCAGCGCCGAGGTGCTGGAGACCGTGCGGCAGGCCGAACGGTTCGGGATTGTAGTACCTGAACCCCCGGGTGTGGCCTGGGAGAAGGTCCAGGCCCGGCGGGCGGAAGTGGTCAAAACTCTGGTCGAAGGCCTCACCCGGCTCGTCCGCGGCCACGGCATCGAAGTGATCCGCGGTGAGGCCCGGCTCTTGCCGCCGCCGCCCGGCAGCACCGCCGGCGAAGCCCCGGTGGTCGAGGTCTCGCCCGCCGGGACCCCCGCCGCCCCTGGTACGGCCGTCCCGGTGGCTCAGGGCGCCGCCGCCGGGCCGCAGGCAGGCGGCCGCCCCCTGCGCCTGGTGGCCGGGGACGTCGTTTTGGCCATGGGCTCGCTGCCGGCCCGGCTGCCCGTTACCGGGCTGGAAGGGCCGGGGGTGATCGGCAGTGACGAGGCACTGGTACTCGACCGCCCGCCGGGCCGGCTCGCCATCATCGGCGGCGGGGTGATCGGGGTCGAATTCGCCTCGATCTACCGTTCTTTCGGGTCCGAAGTGGTCATCCTCGAAATGCTACCCTCGCTCCTGCCCGTGGCCGACGCCGAAATCAGCCGGCGCCTGGCTTTGGCCTTCAAACGGCGGGGCATCGAGGTGTACACCGGGGCCCGGCTCACCGAAGTTATCCGGATGGACGAGGGCCCGGCCGGCGGTGCGGGCAACGGTGCGGGCGGCCGCCCTGGCGGCGGTGCGGGCAGCACCGCGGGCGGCCGCGAAGGCAACATGGCTGGCGGCGGTACGGGCAGCGGCGTTGCGGCCGGCGACGGTGACGGCGGCCGCCGGGCGGCCGGTCGTTTCTTGCTTCGCTTCGAACGCGGAGGCAAAGAGGAGCAGACCACTGCCGATACCATCCTGGTCGCGGTGGGCCGGCGGCCCAACGTGACGGGCCTCGAGGGGACGGGTGTGGAGTTCGACCGGGGTGGGGTGAAGGTTGACCCGCAGCAACGGACCTCCCGGCCACACGTCTACGCCGTGGGTGACCTTACCGGAGGGACGATGCTAGCCCATGCTGCGTTCATGCAGGGGATCATAGCGGCCGAGGCGGCCCTGGGCCGGGCGGCCCACTGGCATCATGTCGTACCGGCGGCGGTATTCAGTTCACCGGAAGTGGCATGGGTGGGTGCCACCGAGGAAGAGCTCAGAGCCGAAGGCAGGGAGTATCGGGTGGCCAAGCTTCCCTTCGCAGCCGTGGGCAAAGCCCAGGTGCTCGGCGAAACCGATGGCATGGTCAAGCTCCTGGCTGAACCCGGAACGGGCGGGCGGATTCTGGGCGTGCACCTGCTGGGACCGGCCGCGACCGAGCTGGTCCACGAGTTCACCCTGGCCATGCAGCAGGGACTCACCGTCGAACAGCTCGCCGGGACGATCCACGCCCATCCCACCCTCTCCGAGGCGGTGGCGGAAGCAGCCCATCTCTTTCTGGGGACGCCCGTTCACGCGGCGCCGGTTCGGCCCGCGCCGGTTTGAGGCCCGGGTGTGGCGGGGACGCCGGCACTCACCTTCTCGAGCCGGGGCCAGGCAGAGCGAACCAGGAGGCTAGAGCCCGCCAGCACCGCCGCGGTGGCGAAGAACGGTGCTCGCAGGCCGAAGGTATCGCCCAGGGCGCCGCCCACGAGCGGTCCGAGGACGGCGCCCAGGGCATTGACGCTCTGGAGGAGACCGAAGGTGCGCCCCCGCTCCTCGGCGGGGACGCTCAGGGCCATCATCAGGCTCGAGCTGACGGAGATCCCGGCATTGGCGAGGCCAAAGAGGAAGCGGAAAAAGGCGAGTAACCAGGGGTTGAACGAGAATCCCTGTCCCACGTTGAAGAAGGCCGCCGCGGCAAGACAGGCAGTGAGCAGGGCCGGGGCATGGCGGGAGGCGCGCCGGGCAAGAAGCGGGCTTCCGATGATGGTCGCCACTCCCACCAGCGAATAAATGGCTCCGGTGATGAACTCTACTCTTCCGGTGGTCACCTGAGCGATGTAGAGGGGAAGCGTGGGTTGTACGAAGAGAAGCCCTGCTTGAACCAGCAGCTGTACGGAGAAGAGCAGCCGCAAGTTCACGTTCTGGAGGCTTTCCCGCACGTCCTGCAAGACATGGGGCTGCTCTTTGCGCACGGGAGACCGCTCTTCGAGGCGGGCGACGTAGGGTGCGAGCGCGGCGAGGATCAGCAGGCACCCGCTGACGATGAGAGAACCTCGCGGGCCGGTATAGGCAGCGATAGCACCCCCCACGAGGGGGCCCAGGATCAGTCCCGCCGCCCCTCCGGCCTGGAGGAGGCCGAGGGAACGCCCCAGTTCCTCCTCGGGAGTGTTGCTGGCTATGAAGGTATTAGACGCGGGTATGAAGCCGGAGACAAGGCCGTTCACCGCGCGCCAGAAGACGAGTTGACCCACGCTACGGGAGGTAGCCATGGCGAAGTAGGTGAGGCCCATGCCGAGGCCGGCCCGCAGCATCATGGGTTTTTTGCCATAACGATCGGACAATGAACCCCATACCGGAGCGATCAAGCTCGCGGTCAGGAAGTTGACCGAAAAGACCAGGCCCGACCAGAGCGGGAGATCATCTTCTACCCCCAGTTCGGCGACGAAGGCAGGAAGGAACGGGGTAACGATGGAGAACGCCACCTGGGCCGTGAAGACGGCCGCCCAGACTACGTACAGGTTTCGCTGCCAGTAGGGAAGGTGCCGGAACCGGGGGATCAATCACGTCGCCATCCTTCGCCGGGGTCGCGCCATGTTGCTACGGCGTCACTGAAAGTTCAGGGGCTGTAAGCCTGGGAGCTGGTAAGGCCTGCCCTGCGAGCGGCCGGAAGCAACGAGATAGCCAGCTCTGGCCGGCCAGGCAGTACAAGCACCATTTTAGCAGAAGCCGGCTTGCATCGATACGGGGACGATGCTAAAATATAAACGTGTTCGCGCCCCTGTGTCACCAGTTGGTCATCCGCTGCTGGTAGCGGCCTTGGCGCTCCGTCGATGGGCTGGCGATGGGGACTCGGCGTATCCGGGCTTCGCGGTGTATCCAGTTTGGTCAGCCTTGGGACGCGGACCCAGACTCGGTGCTGGCCATCGCCAGCAGAAGGAGACAATTGCATGGCCAAGACTCTGTATGTTGGTAACCTTGCCTGGCGGACGACGGAGCAAGAGCTGACAGACTTTTTCGCCAATTACACACAGGTGCTTTCCGCACGGATTATCACTGACCGGGAGACCGGGCGGTCCCGGGGCTTTGGCTTTGTCGAGGTTCCGGACGAGGACATGGAGCGCGTGATTGCGGAGGCAAACGGCCAGCAGATCGACGGCCGCCCGATCAACGTCAAGGAAGCTCAGCCCCGGCCGCAGACGGTGGGCAGGGGGCCCCGGGAGCGCCGGTACTGAGGCTCGTGGCGGTAGAGACTGGTGGCTCCTCCGGGTCAGGCAGCCCTTCCGGAAGAGAGTTCACCGGCGGCCGGTTCAGAACAGGAGTTGCGGTTAGGCGGGTGTATTCATCCTTGCACCCGCCTTTCTCTTTTTGCGAAGGGCGGACCGGCGAGCAGTGAACGGGTGGTGAAGCGTGGTGGCCGGCGAGGGCGTCGTCGGCGCGGCAGGGTCGGGCGGGGCGGCCGGATGGCCGGGCCGGCGTGACCCAGGACTTGATCTTGTCAAAGGCATTGCCTGCCTCGCCATGCTCGTGGCCCACGTGGGGGCCGGCGGCCTTGCCTCCGGTGAGGCCGGCGCCGGGCTGGGGTGGACGCTCAACTTCTTTGGTGGCTACGCCCCGGTCCTTTTCTACGCGGTCGCGGGGGTGACCACGCTCTACCAGCTCCGCCAGCGGTCCTTCGGCTTGCTAGTCCGAATCTATGCTGGCATGTTCGTACTGGGCTACCTCTATGCGTGGGTCTGGCATCCGGGAGCGATCGTGGCCGACATCCTGCAAATCATCGCCATGGGTGTAGTGGCCACGGCCGGGGTAGCTCTATTACTGGATCGGATCGGGAGCGTGCTCCCGGCGGCAAGGTGGGCGGTGTGGCTGTGCCTTGCCCCCATACCTTTTCTGCTCCATCTGATGGGGCGGCGTCTCCACTTGCCCTTTCCGGTGGCAGGATTCTTGTTCGTTCCAGGGGTCTTTCCTATTTTTCCCTGGCTCTCGTTTTTCTGGTGGGGCATCTTCGCCTATGGTTCACCGGGGCGCTGGCGAACAGGTGCGCTACTGGCAGCCCTCCTCGTGGTTGCGGGCTTGTTCTTCGGCGCGGGCGAGCCACTGGAAAAATGGAACATGAACCTCTCATACTACGCCCTGGGCGTGGCCCTCATCATGCTGGCTTTGCGGCCCGGGCAGGGTGCCGAGACGGCCGGCCCGGCACGGGCGATGCCACGGCTGGGGGTAGGGGGGCTGGTGGCGCGCGGGCGGGGAGCGGCGGGCCGCTGGCTCCACTGGCTCGGCCGCTACTCGCTAGTCTTTCTTTTCGCTCACCTGGCGTTGAACTGGGCGTTGTCCGAGAGGCTGGGATCGACGTGGGGCGGCCTGCACTACGTCTGGAAATGGCCGCTTGCATTGGCGGCCAGCAGCCTGTTGATGGCAGTTCACCTATGGGTGAACCGTTGGCTTTTCGGACGCCTGCCCTGGGAGGAATCCTGTTGGCCCTGGGTGGCGCTCCTCCTGGCGGGGCTGGCGGCGGGCTACCGTGTTGCGGGCATGTCCGCCGAGACTTCCCTGGCCATTCTCTACGCAACGGGGCTGGTCTGGGCTGCCAACTACCACCGTTTGTCCCGGTTGGTCCAGTCTTGGTCCGGAGACTCGGCGCCGCCGCGCCGGCCTGAAGGCCGGTTTTCCCGCCTGGCCCGCATACTGGCCTCTTCTCGTTCCCATACTAGCGTCTGGCTGTAACCGCCGGTAGGGGCGGCAGGAAGCCTTCGACGCCGCCGGCGTCGTCCTGCCAGGCCGTGGCCTATGCCGTTGCCGGCGGGAGTCAGGCGAGACGCAGGGGGAGGATTGGCTGTGGACGAAGGTCGCTATCCAGCAGAATGGCGTCGTGGTGGTGGCGCGTTTGGACTCGGACCTTGGGCTGCATGGCGCGAGTGGCTCGAAGATATGCCCTTGCCGTGGGAAGGCCGCCCGGGCTGGTTGGGCCTGGGTCGAAGCTGGCCCAGCGTCGATGTTTACCAAACCGACGATGAGGTAGTGGTGCGGGCTGACCTTCCCGGCTGGTCGCCGGAGAACGTAGACGTTCACGTCACCGAAGATAGCGTTACGCTCCGCGGCGAAATGCAGCGAGACGAAGAAGAGCAACAGGGCAACGCTTACCGGCTGGAACGCCGGCGGGGAAGCTTCCTGCGGACCATCGCCCTGCCCGGCAAGGTTGACCCTGATCGGGCTGTGGCTCAGTTCCGGCAGGGGATCCTCGAGATTCGCCTGCCCCGCAGTCCCGCCGCCCGGGGGCGAAAGCTGCGCATAAATCCGGTTCAGTGAACCTATGCAGGGACAAGGGACGGTTCGTAGGACGGTTCGTACCGCATCTCATACCGCCGCCTGTATTGCCGCGCCCGGTTCAGCCGGGCGCGGGCCGAGGATCGCCGTCCCCAGGCGGATGAGAGTTGCGCCTTCGGCAATGGCCAGCGGGAAATCGCGGGACATGCCCATGGAGAGGTGCTGCAGGTGGACGCCCGGGAGGCGCAAAGCGGCGATTCTGGCGGCCAGCTCCCGTAGAGAGGCGAACTGCCGGCGCACTTCGCTTTCTGAACCCGTAGCGCTGGCTACGGTCATCAGCCCGCGCAGGGACAGGGTAGGCAACTCGGCAACCCGGCGAGCGAGCTCGATGGTATCGGCGGGCGAGACGCCGTGCTTGGACGGTTCACCGGAGGTGTTCACTTCAATCAAAACGTCCAACCGGCTCGGAACATTCTCGCCATCCTTACCGCTCTTACCAGGCTTTGTATTCTGTTCAAGCCCGCCACGTTCGCCAAGCCCGTCGAGCCCGCCGTGCTCACCGTGCTCGCCGTGTTCGCCGTGTTCGCCGCGCTCGCCGAGCGCGCCGTGCCTGCGTAACCACTCGTCGAGCGAGCGTGCGAGTTCCAGGCGGTCGAGGGAGTGGAGCATGGTGATGCGCGGGCACACATCTTTTATCTTGTTGCGTTGCAAATAACCGATGAAATGCCACTCCAGCGGGTAAGCGGCCAGTTCAGGAGCGCCGGCTTTGGCGCGGAGTTCCTGGGCCCGGTTTTCCCCGAAGCAGGTAAGCCCGAGTTCCGCGGCCATGCGCAGCCGATCGACCGGGACGGTCTTGGTGGCCAGCACGATCTGGATTTCGGCCCGGGAGCGCCCGCTGGCGTGAGCGGCCAGCTGTATGGCCTCTTCCACGTGCCGGAGCCGCTCGGCCATGCGCCGGCGCACGGTTTCCGGGCTGGCCGCCCAGTCACCGGCGGCAAGCAATGCCTCTGGTGGTGGGGTATAGAACGTAACCGGGTTGCGATGGGCCAAGAAAAGGTGCCTCCCGCAGGAGTTCTTGGATGCCGTTACCACTACCTTGCCGCCGGCGGCCCGTGGTTGTGGTTCACGATTGACGGTTGGCCGTAGTACACGGCCCGCGTACCGGTGACGGCCCGGCTGCTGCCGCGCGGCCTGGCGCCGGCGACGGGCCGCTGCAGGCGCCGGGCAGCTTGGTGCCGGCGACGGCCAAGGTGCTCCCGGACGGCCGAGTGCCAGGCGACGGCCAGGCTGCTGGGTGCCCGCGCTTCACTGCCGGTGCTATACTACCTCCGGTCGAGCTGGGTGTACAGACCTGCAGAGCGGAGGGACAGGAGGATGGTCTCAAGGGAGGAGCAAGCCGGCAGGGCATGACCGTGAGGAGCGAGGACCGGCAATGGATGGGCCGAGCTTTGGAGGAAGCAAGAGCGGCTTTACTGGAGGGAGAGGTTCCGGTCGGAGCGGTGATCGTCTGCGACGGGGCAGAAGTGGCCTGTGGCCACAACCGGCGCGAAAGCGACCGTGATCCAACCGCTCATGCCGAGATGCTGGTGCTGCGCAAGGCCGGGGAGCGGCTGGGGCGGTGGCGATTGACCGGTTGCACGCTCTATGTTACACTAGAGCCCTGCCCGATGTGCGCGGCGGCCATTGCCCTGGCAAGGGTCGAGCGGGTAGTCTTCGGTGCAGACGATCCCCGGCTCGGAGCGGTTTACTCGGTGTTTGACCTCTTGCGGCATCCGGCGCTCGGGCATCGGGTGGTAGTGGACGCCGGAGTCGGGCGCGAGGAAGCGGAAGCGTTGCTTGTGCAGTTTTTTTCCGGGCTGAGGACGCGGGAGAGCTAACGTGCAGTGGTGGTTCGCGGAGAGGTGCCGGAGCGGTTGAACGGGGCGGTCTCGAAAACCGTTAGGCGGGTTTTCCGTCTCGGGGGTTCGAATCCCCCCCTCTCCGCCAGTAGTTCACGTAGCTACCCGGTAGCTACGTGCAGCAGGTGTAAGCGTAGGCAAGCCTCTGCTTAGCGGCGTCAAAACAGAGTTGCATAATCTATTGGACGCGGAAGGGTGCTGGAGCGGCCGAACAGGCACGCCTGGAGAGCGTGTGGCGGTCTACGCCGCCCGTGGGTTCAAATCCCACCCCTTCCGCCATTTTTGTGCCTTTCTAGCAGTTGCAGTGCTTAACGGAGCGTCCCACGTCCGCGGTCTAGCGGGGTGGCTTCACTACGGGCTCCCGTACTCTCGTACCTGTGGGTGCGGGAACACGAGGGGCCGTAATCCCCCGTTGACTCAAGGGTTACAGCCCCTCGTGGCGATGGCAGCAAGGGTGGCCGGACCTGGCCGTTGGTATCTCTACTTCCCCATCGACACTTTTACCTCGCTGAAGTAGTGCCCGAGCTGGGGTCGCTCCAGCGCCGGCCCGTGCAGCCAAAACTCCCCCAGTAACCGGATGTCCTGCGAGGACGCGCCCACCCTCACCTCGTACCTGCCGGGTTCGATCACCCGCCGCAGGCGAGCGTCATGGAAGGCCAGCTGATCCAGATGCAGGCGGAAGCTGACTTGACGTCGTTCTCCCGGTGCCAGCCGCACCCTGACGAACCCCTTCAGTTCCTGCACGGGGCGGGTGACGCTGGCCACCGGGTCGCTGACGTACAGCTGAACGACTTCCTCGCCGGCCACCTCTCCCGCGTTGGCCACTTCACACTCGATCAGAATCGCTACGGGCTCAACCCCTGCTCCCGCCCCAGCTCCTGCTTCACCGCTCCCGGCCGGCAACCCCACCGTCTCCGGTTCAATCCTCAAGTTGCCGTACTCGAAGCGGGTGTAGCTCAAGCCGTGGCCGAAGGGGAACAGAGGCTGCGAATCATGCAGTACGTACTTTCCCCACGAAGTGGGACGGCGGTTGTAGTACACGGGTACTTGTCCCACCGACTTGGGGAAGGAGACCGGGAGCTTCCCGCCGGGATTGTAGTCGCCAAACAGAACGTCGGCCACCGCCCGGCCGCCTTCTTCACCAGGGAGCCAGGCTTCCACGATGGCGGGTATGTGCGCGGCCTCCCACTCCAGGGCGAGCGGGCGGCCGTTCACCAGCACCAGCACCACAGGTGTCCCGGTTTCCCAAACCGCGCGAATCAACTCTCGCTGCCTGCCCGTCAGACAGAGATCGGCCGCGTCCCGACCTTCGCCAGTGGTATCCGTCGGCCCGAGCCCCGACTTCTCACCGACGACTACCACCGCTACTTGCGCCTGCCGGGCGACCGCGACGGCCTCCGGGATCCCCGAGGTATCATCGCCCATCAATTCGCAGCCCCGGGCGTAAAGCACCCGGGTCGACGGCGAGACCCGTTCCTGAATTCCCGCCCGTATGCTCACCACCGGGAGAGCCTCTTCGCCCAGTGAACGGTGGGCAATGAAGGAGTAATCCCCCAGGAGATTACGGGTGCTGTCCGCGTTGGGCCCGATAACGGCGATCGACTTTAGGTCCGGTGAAAGAGGCAGAAGGGGTTTGCCGCCGTCTACGGGGTCGTTCTTGAGCAGTACGATCGACTCCCGGGCCACCTGCCGGGCCACTTCCCGTTGGGCGGGCGTCTCGAAGACTTCCGCCACTTTCCCTTCGTCGACATACGGGTTTTCGAACAGCCCGAGTCTGAACTTGTACCGTAGATGCCGCCGTACGGCCTCGTCCACGACCGCCTCGGGCAGGATCCCCTCTCGCACGGCCGCGATGAGCGGCCCACCGTAGCAGTCAACTCCGGGCAACTCCACATCGATACCGGCCAGGAGCGCCTTGACCGCCGCCTCTTTCTTGTCGATCGCCACCTTGTGGAAGGAGCGCAACATATCGATGGCACCGTAATCGGACACGACATACCCGTCGAAGCCCCACTCGTGGCGAAGGATGCCGGTGAGAAGGCGGCGGGAGGCAGCACACGGTTCACCGTCGTTATCGTGGTAGGCATTCATCAGTGAGCCCGCCCGGGCCTCCTTGATGGCCACTTCGAACGGGTAGAGGAAAACGTCACGCAGTTCCCGTTCACCCACGTGAACGGGGGCGCAGTTACGGCCGCCTTCGGAGAAGGGGTAGGCGACGAAGTGTTTGACCGTGGCCACGATGCCGCTCGAACCGTCCAGCCCCGGAGCCCGCCGGGCATCGCCCTGCAGGCCCCGGATGTAGGCGGTGGCAATGGCGGCTACCAGGTAGGGATCTTCGCCAAAGGTCTCCTCGACCCGGCCCCAGCGCGGGTCACGGGCGACGTCAAGGAGCGGGGCGAGACCCTGGTGTGCCCCGGTGGCCCGCATCTGCTGGCGGATGATGTCGGAAAGCCTGCGGACCAGGTCCGGATCCCAGGTCGCGGCCATTCCGATGGCCTGGGGGAAGGTGGTTGCACCCTTGGCCATGAAGCCGCTCAGGCATTCCTCGTGGACCAGCGCCGGAATCCCCAACCGGGTCTCTTCCATCAGGAACCGCTGCAGAGCATTGATGATCGAAGCCACCTGGGCGGGCCTAAGCTCGCTACCACCGGCGGGCCTGGTGATCTGGCCAATGCCGCGAGCCAGGAGCTTGCTGGCTTTTTCCTTGTCAAACTGGGCCCGCTCGCCGGGCCCGGTCAGGAGATCCCCTATCCAACACGATCCCAGCTGGGCGACCTTCTCCTCCAGGGTCATATGGGAGAGGAGATCGTCGACCCTTGCTTCGACGGGGAGGTCTGGGTCACGAAAACGAAACGCGCACCGATCCTGTGCCTGGCTCATTCAATCTCCTCCTTGACTTGCTTGCAGCGCGACCGGATGACCTTGATCTCCGGGGGAACGAAGCCCCAGCTAGGCTCCGTCCGCCTCTCAATTCGGCAGGACCCACGAACCACCTGCAGCTAGCGGCCACCGGCTTCATGGACTTGCACCGCGGGTTTCGGTTACACTCTGCGCTAGGGTGTTGGCGTCCAGAGAGATTCAGAGCTTATCATGGCAGAAGGCAGGAGGTCTGAGTCATGCTCAAACTAGAGCGCCA
The DNA here is from genome assembly GCA_012839805.1 of Bacillota bacterium. Lineage (GTDB taxonomy): Bacteria > Bacillota > Limnochordia > Limnochordales > DUMU01 > DUMU01. The sequence continues at coordinate 119,880 of DUMU01000033.1, forward strand.
GAAGGTGGTTCTGCAGCCTACGGGCCAGGGGGTCGGTAGCCGGGCCCGTTTCAACCCCGGCACCGTGCGAGAAGGTAACACGATACACATGTTGTTCCGAGCCGTGAACGGCGACATCAGCCAGAAGGATACCTACATCTCGGAAATCGGCTACGCCCGGCTGGATCTCTCCGGGAACCTGCAGCAGGTAGCGGAAACGCCCTTGCTCTCACCCTCTCTTCCTCAGGAAGTACGCGGTTGCGAAGATCCCCGCATCGTGTGGTTCGAGGGCCGCTACTGCATTTTCTATACGGCCTACGATGGCGTGACGGCCCGCGTCGCCATTGCTACCACCCGCGATTTTGCTCACGTGGAGAAGCTGGGGGTCATCGGCTTGCCGGTATGGGACAAAGATGCCTTCATCTTTCCTGAACGGGTGGCGGGGAAGATTGCTTACCTGCACCGCATCGAGCCCAACATCCAGCTGTTGTTCGTAGAGAGCCTATCCGAGCTGCTGGATACCGGCGGGCCGGCCTGGCAGGGTCATCTGCGTAACCTGGCCGCCGATACCGTCATGCGTCCTGCCTTCACCTGGGAAGCCAAGAAGATCGGGGCGGGAGCACCGCCCATCGCCACGCCCGACGGGTGGGTGCTGATCTATCACGGGGTCGACCAGAACCTGGTCTACCGTGCCGGAGCTGCCCTGCTCGACCGGGAGAATCCCCGCCGGGTACTGGCCCGGTTACCTTACCCAATCCTGGAACCGGAAGAAGCGTTCGAGCGCGAAGGGGATGTTCCCAACGTCGTCTTCCCGGAAGGACTGGTGGTGGTGGGCGAGACCCTGCAGGTCTATTACGGTGCGGCCGACAAGGTGATAGGACTGGCCACCGTGGAACTGCCCGAACTGATAGCGGAGCTGAAAAAGCATAGGATATAATCCGCGCAGACCGGTGCACCGGTGCTGGCCGGGGTAGCTGACCACGCAGTGGTCGGGGAGGCAGAGTAAATGGCAACAGGCAATCAGCCTACCAAGGAACAGGTAATGGCGGCCCTCAAGCAAGTTCTCGATCCCGAGCTCCAGCTTAGCATTGTGGACCTCGGACTCGTTTACGACGTCGATATCTTAGACGACGGCAGCGTGACCGTGACCATGACGTTGACCACGCCCGGATGCCCGCTCAACGCTTATTTACCCGCCCAGGTCGATCGGGCCGTCAGCCGCCTGGAAGGCGTGAAGCACGTCGATGTCAACCTGGTCTGGGACCCGCCGTGGAATCCAGACATGATGAGCGAAGAGGCCAAAACCGCCCTGGGGTGGTTCCGGTAGGCCGGGAGCTCTGCTCCCGCCCCGGCCTACCGCGTTGACACCCTTTGGATCGACAGGTACACTGAGAAAAACGCCAGACCGGGTCCGGGCGGGCGGGAGGCATCGTCGCACTTGACGGGGTTCAGGGGAGCAACACCGAAACGAGCGGAATTGACTCTGATTGGGCCGTTACCGTTCTTAGACGAAGACGGGACGGCGGGAAGACGACGTCCCGCTCTCCTCGCTTTGGAGACGGGGCTCGTCTTTGCCGGTTGGGCGCTGGGGGTCGAGGCCGAGAATGCGGGCGAACTCGTCTTCAACACCGGAATGACCGGTTACCAGGAGATTCTTACCGATCCTTCGTACGCCGGGCAGATCATCACCCTCACTTACCCCTTGATCGGAAACTATGGGATAAACCGCGAGGACAACGAATCGCGACGCTCCTTTGCCCTGGGCTTGGTCGTTCGCGAGGCCGCCTCTGCCCCCAGTCACTGGCGCTCGGTAAGCACCGTGGACCGGTTCCTGGTCGAGCAGGGGCTGCCCGGCCTCCAGGGAATCGATACCAGGGCCCTGGTACGGCATCTGCGGGAATACGGCACTTGCCGGGCGGTTCTCAGCACTCGCCCGCAGGCCGATCCGGCCGATCTTTGGGCAAAAGCGCAGGCTGCTCCGCAGATCAGCGATATCGACTGGGTAGGGCGGGTTACCAGGTCCGAGGTCGAAAGTCTGCCCCCGCTGGCCGCTAGCCCTGGCCACGCTCCTCACGTCGTTCTGCTAGACCTTGGTGCGAAGCTAAACCAGGTTCGGATGTTGCGGGAGCGCGGCTGCCGGGTGACCGTCGTCCCGGCTCATACCACCGGCAACGAGATTCTCAGCCTTGGACCGGACGGGCTTCTGATCTCGAACGGCCCCGGTGACCCGGCAGCCATCCCCTACGTGGTGGAGACGGTACGTACGGTCATGGGGCGTCGCCCCGATCTCCCCATCTTCGGCATTTGCCTGGGACATCAGGTGTTGGCCCTGGCGCTCGGGGGAAAGACCTTCAAGCTGAAGTTCGGGCATCGGGGAGCGAACCACCCGGTGGTCGAACTGGCTACGGGTCGTGCCTACATGACCTCGCAAAACCACGGGTTCGCCGTGGACGAAAAGAGCTTACCGCCCGAGGTGGCGGTGACCCATCGCGAGCTGAACGATGATACCGTGGAGGGACTCCAGCATCGAGTAAGGCCCTGGTTCTCGGTTCAGTACCATCCGGAAGCCGCCCCGGGGCCCCAGGATGCTGCTTACTTCCTGGACCACTTTGTCGATGTGGTGCGGGGAAGGGGTGCGGCGTGACGGGGGAGCACGGCGGTCCGGAATCTCTCTCGCGGGACGGCGCAAAGCGGGGACACATCCTGTGAACGCGGAAACACTTGTAAAGGCGGTAGGACTGGTCACCCGGGCCGAACGTTCTGGCCGTGGCTTTTTTCGCCTGACCCTGCATGCCCCGGAGGTGGCCCGAAAGGTCCAGCCGGGCCAGTTCGTTATGGTCGCGGTTCACCCGCTGGTGGCAGCAGAGGCGGAAAGCTTGGTGGCGAGATGGGACCCGTTGCTTCGCCGGCCGTTCAGTATCTGCCGGGCAGATGCCAACCGGGGCGAGATCGCGCTGATGGGTGAGACTCGGGGTAGAGGGTCGGCCCTGCTCGCGGCCGCCTTACCCGGCCAGCGGTACTCTCTTCTCGGCCCGCTGGGCCGGCCGTTCCGGCTGGAGCGAGCCCGGCGGCGCCTGCTCTTGGTTGGGGGCGGCATGGGAGTCGCCCCGCTGCTTTTTGCAGGTGAACGGTTCGCGGCCAGCGGACATGAAGTGAGCGTGCTCTTTGGCTACCGGACCCAGAGTGCGGTCGTGGGCTGGGAGGAGACCGCAGCCTGGGCGGCGGGCCGGTACCTTGCGACCGAGGACGGGTCTGCCGGGGAGAAAGGGCTGGTAAGCGACGTCCTTCGCCGGCTCCTGGCTGAAAGGGGCAAGGTAGACGCCATCCTGGCCTGCGGCCCGCCGGGAATGCTCGCGGCCGTCACCGGGGTGGCGCGGGAGGCTCGAGTCCATTGCCTGGTTTCGCTGGAGCGGGCGATGGGTTGCGGCTTTGGGGTCTGCCTGTCTTGCGCCGTTGCCCGGCCTGACGGCACGTATGCTCTGGTATGTACCGATGGTCCCGTTTTCGCCGCCGAGGAGGTGGACCTAACTGTCTAGCGAGGATGCAGCCGCCGGTCGCAGGACGGCCGGGCGGGTTGGGGAGGGCGGCGTCGAAGGCGAGGGTGAGGGCGACGCCGGCGTGGCCCTACCGGATCTTTCGGTGGATCTGGGCCGGGGTTTGGTCCTGGCCAACCCGGTAATGACCGCTTCGGGAACGTGCGGGTTCGGGGAGGAATTGGCACGGCTTTTTGATCTGCGGCGTTTGGGTGCGGTGGTAATCAAAGGTACCACGTTGCGGCCTCGCTCGGGTAACCCCCCGCCCCGGGTCGTCGAGACACCAGCCGGGATGCTCAACTCCATCGGCCTGCAAAACCCGGGGATAGATCAAGTGATTGCTGCCAAGATCCCCCCGCTCGCCCGCTACGGTGTGACCGTCATCGTCAACATCGCCGGCGATAGCCCCGCCGAATACCAGGAGCTGGCCCGCCGGCTGGATGGGGTTCCCGGCGTGGCCGCCATCGAACTCAACATTTCTTGCCCTAATGTAGACCGTGGAGGCATGGTCATCGGCACCCACCCGGAGCTTGCCGCGGAGACGGTGGGGGCAGCTCGAAGTGTTACCTCACTGCCTCTAATCGTCAAGCTATCTCCGAACGTTACGGACATAGGAATAATGGCCCAAGCAGTGGTCGGGGCCGGGGCGGATGCTGTGTCGCTGGTCAACACGTTCACCGGCATGGCGATCGATGTGGAGCGCCGGCGCCCGATCCTCGCCCGGGGGGTGGGAGGGCTCTCCGGTCCGGCCATCCGGCCTTTGGCGGTGTACCAGGTTTGGCAGGTATTCCGCGCCCTGGGCGGAGGGCGGGGCCGCCCGGCCCGGGTGCCGATCATCGGCATGGGCGGTATCATGAACGCCCGGGATGCCCTGGAATTCATCCTGGCTGGGGCAAGCGCGGTCGCGGTCGGTACGGCCACGTTCGTAGATCCCTGGACGGCTCTGGAAGTGGTGGAGGGCATCGAGCAGTATTGCCGCCGGCACGGGGTTCAAGCGGTGCGTGACCTGGTGGGCGCGGCGCAGGAGGCGGCTGGGGCGGAGGTGGAGCAGCATGACGGAGAGCAAGGCGGAGAGCATGACGGAGAGTGAGATTGCGCGGGCTTTCGCCGAGTGCGGTGCGCTCCTGAACGGTCACTTCTTGCTCACCTCGGGCCTCCACTCCGACCGGTATTTCGAGAAATTCCAGGTGTTGCAGTACCCTCATCTCACCGACCGCCTGGGCGCCGAGCTGGCCGCCCGTCTGAAACGGCGGCTCGGGTTCGCGCCCGCCAGCGCCACCATCCGCACCGTGGTCGGACCGGCTACGGGCGGCATTCTTTTAAGTCATGTGGTCGCCAGGCATCTAGGTACTGGCACTCGTTCCCTTTTCACCGAGCGTGAGGAGGGGAAGATGGTCTTCCGGCGGGGCTTCCGGCTCGAGCCGGGGGAACCGGTCGTCGTGGTCGAAGACGTCGTAACTACCGGGGGCAGCGTCAACGAGGTATTGTCGGCAGTGCGTTCTGCCGGCGGGCAGGTGGCCGCCATCGGCCTGCTGGTCGACCGCAGTGGTGGGCGGGCCACTGCCGCCTGGGAAGACATTCCGGTCGAGGCGTTACTCCGGCTGGACATCGCCGCCTGGCCTCCGGGTGAATGCCCCCTCTGCCGGCAAGGCCTGCCCCTTACCGAACGAGGAAGCCGTCACCTTCGTTGACGGAGGCGACCGCCGGCCTGCGAGGAGTCCGGCGGCCTACTTTGCTAGTCACCGCCAAGGCCGGCCGGCCTCATGCGGCCGGCCGGCCGGCTTCAACCGTGACAACCTGCCTCGATCGCTGACCCCGGCCGGCCAATCACAGCCAGCCCCGGCTTTGCATGGCGGCGGCCACCCGGGCGAGGCTCACCATGTAAGCCGCTCGCCGCATGGGTACGCCCTTTTCCACATGCATCCGGTAGACGTTGCGGAAGGCCCTGACCATGAGCTCCTCGAGGCGACGGTTGACCTCTTCCTCGGTCCAGTAGTATTGCTGGAGGTTTTGCACCCATTCGAAGTAGGAGACGGTAACGCCCCCGGCATTGGCCAGGATGTCGGGTAAAACCAGCACCTTGCGGGCGGTCAAGATCGCGTCCGCGCCGGGAGTCGTAGGGCCATTGGCGGCCTCGGCCACGATCCGGGCCCGTACTCGCGGGGCGATGCTCTCTGTGATCTGGTTTTCCAGTGCGGCCGGCACCAGGATGTCGCAGTCGAGGGCAAGCAACTCCTCGGTGTCGATGCTGCGAGAGGCGCCCGGGAAGCCTACTACGCTCCCGGTCTCTTTCTTGTACCGGACGAGTGCGGCCACGTCCAGTCCCTGCGGATGGTACACACCACCCCGGGAGTCGTTGACGGCTACGATCCGGACCCCGAGACCCGAGAGAAGCTCGGCCGCGATGGCGCCCGCGTTTCCGAATCCCTGGATGGCCGCGGTCGACCCCGATAGGCGAAGTCCGATCTCGCCGGCTGCCTCCCGGATGACGATGGTGCAGCCCCGCGCGGTCGCCTCGTTACGGCCCAACGAGCCCCCAAGCACGATCGGCTTGCCGGTGATCACCCCGGGCACCGGGCGTCCCGCCAGCCGGCTGTATTCGTCCATCATCCAGGCCATGATCTGCGGGTTGGTGTACACGTCCGGCGCAGGGATATCCGTGTCGGGGCCGATGAGCGGGTAGATGGCCTGGATGTAGCCCCGGCTCAGCCGTTCCAGCTCTCCGGCAGAGAGCTCCTTGGGATTGCAGACCACGCCGCCTTTGCCCCCGCCGTAAGGCAGACCGATGACCCCGCACTTGATGGTCATCCACATGGAGAGTGCTTTGACCTCGTCCAAAGTCACTTGCGGGTGGAACCGGATGCCCCCTTTGGTCGGACCCAAGGCGAATGTATGCTGAGACCGGTATCCACGAAAGAGCCTGATCGTCCCGTCGTCCATACGGACCGGAATGGCTACGCAGAGCACTCGGGCCGGCTCTTGCAGGATCTCGGCCACCGCCGCAGGCAACTGGAGCAGTTCAGCCGCCTTGCGGATCTCATTTTGAACGATAAGGAAAGGGTTTAGCTCCTCCGGCCGTTCGGCCGCGGATGTTTGCTGAACAGGTACTGACATTCTTTTCCTCCTCCCGAACCAGGAAACTGGGAACCCGAAACGAAGACGAAACCCGGGCCGCACGAGGGGTCCGGCGGCCCAGAGTTCTTCATCGATCCCCTTCGCCGGCCACCACCCGGCTCATACGCTCGGCATACTCCCGTACCGTGGGGATGAGGAGGCCTTCCACCAGGGCGTCCGTCCATCGGGACGTGGGCCCGGAAATGCTCAGGGCGGCTACGACTCTCCCACGGTCGTCTTTGATGGGGGCCGCTACGCAACTCACCCCCTCTTCCATCTCCTGGTTCTCCTCCGCGAACCCCTGCTGGCGGATGAGGGCCAGGTGACGGATGAGCTGATCCCGATCCGCAATGGTATGCGGAGTGAAACGATGCAGCGGAACGGCGTGCAAGTATCGCTCCAGCTGCTCCGGAGGCAGGTGGGCCAGAAAGACCTTTCCTGACGCCGTGGCGTAGGCAGGAAGACGCCGGCCTACTTCCGCCAGGATGCGGATCCTGTGCGTCGACTGGACCTGGTCGACATAAACCGCTTCCACCCCGTCAAAGAGGACGATGTTGGCCGTTTCGTTGCAGCGCGAGACCACCTCTTCGAGGAGCGGCCGGACCAGGGTCCGCACCTCCATCCCGGGAATGGCGGCCTGGCCAAGGTCGAAGAGCTTGGCGGTCAGCCGGAAACCCCGCCGGGGGGCGCTGGCGACGAAACCCGCCTGGACCAGCGTCTGGAGGAGCCTATAGGTTGTACTTTCATTGAGTCCGATGCTAGCTGCGATCTCACCCAGCGGGAGTGCCCGGTCTTGCTGCCCCAGCAGCTCCAATATCTGCAGCGCCCGGAGCACCGCTTGAACTGGTTTCACCCCCGCTGCCTTCCCGGCCATGCCCAACCCCCCGATACCACAGTGAATCACACAATGAAAGTTGAGGTTGCACGCAACCAACTCTTTTCGGCACCCCGCTGCTGATCCCTGCTGGAGGGTTTGGCAATCCAAACCGCGAGGCGGCAGGAGCATTCTCCTGCGGGACGAATAGAGTCAGCACAGGAAGCAGGAAGATGGACGGAGGGCATGAGAGTGTCGTTCGCCTTGAGCAACAACGTCAAGTCCATAGTCCAGTTCATGGCCTGGCCCGGTCCCGGCGGGGAGGCAACGGTGTCGCGAGGGGAGGCGACCTGGTCGTATCTGCAGGAAGGCCTGGAGATCATAGCCGGCGACTCCTTCTTTGGCGCCATAGAGATGACCACTATCTTGGACCCCGCCACCGAACAGGCATTCCGGGAATGGTTGACCCGGCACCCCCGGCTGTCTGTGATCTTCAGTGCCCAGCCCATCCAACTGCAAAACCTGGAAGGACTGGTTTCGCCTTTTGACATCAGTGACCCGGACGAAGTCCGGCGCCGGGAGGCGGTGGCGAGGCTGAAGGAGGCCGTCGACGCCGCCTATCGCTGGGGGGCGACCCAGCTGGCTTTCGTGAGCGGCCGCGACGTGGGCCCGGACCGCCCGTCCTCACCGGGTAGCCCGGCGCCGGTGGCCGGAGCCGCGCTCTTGCCGCCGACCACGCGTGAGCTTGCCCGCGGTGCTCTGATCCGTTCCATTGCCGAGCTGGCCGCCTACTCCCGGGCGCGAGCCCAGGCGGAAGGCCGCGCCCCGCTCCTCCTGACCCTGGAGATCTTCGACCGCCGGTCGAGCCCCGGGTGCAAGTGCCAGCTCATCGGACCGGCGGCCGAAGCTGTGGCTCTGGCCCGGACCGTGCGCGACCAGCTGGGCATAGGGGAATTCGGGCTTCTCTACGATCTCAGCCACATGCTGCTCGCGGGGGACCATCCTTCACAAGCCGAGACTCCCGAGGTGTTGCGGCTCCTTGCTCCTTACCTGAACCATGTTCACCTGGGGACGTGTGTGACCGATCCCGGCGATCCCCTGGTAGGCGATACCCATCCCGGTTTCGATTACCCGGGAAGCGCGGTCGGCGACGACCTGCTATGTGCCTTTGTGCGGACGCTGGTGGAAATAGACTATCGGGGTCCGATCGGTTTCGAAGTAAAACCGGTGGGCAGCGAAGACCCGGCGGCCTTGGTGGCCAGCACCAAGGCCCACTTCCTGGCCGCGGCCAGCCGGCTCGAGGTGCGCTACGCACCGGGGTCGTATGCTTTCCGTTCTCAGCGCTATTTCCCGCTCCCCCTGCTGAACCGGATCTCCGAGACTCGCCGGGAGCGGGGAGAACGACTGGTGGCCGAAGTGGCGGCCGCCCGCCGCCGCCGATCCGCCCTTGCGGGTACCGACGGTAAGCTGGTGATCCTGGCCGCCGATCACCCGGCGCGCAATGTCACCCGGGTAGGCGATGATCCCCTGGCCATGGGGGACCGGTTGGAGTATTTGGGCCGTACCGTCCGGGTCGTGGCCTCGCCCTGGGTCGACGGGGTGATGGCAACCCCCGACATCATCGAGGACCTGTTTCTGCTGGAGGGCCTGGCCAGGGAGGCGGGGCTTCCCGGTTTCCTGGACGAAAAGGTGATAATCGGGTCGATGAACCGTACGGGGCTCGCCGGTCTCGACTACGAGATGGACGACCGGCTGAGTGCTTTCACCGCGGCGCGCCTCGCCGAACTGGGATGCGACGGCGCCAAGCTCCTCTTCCGCCTTGATAGCGGCCCGTTCTCCCGCTACTCCATCCAGACCATGGCCCACGTGTCTCAGGTAATGAACGACTGCCGCCATCATGGACTGCCGGTTTTCCTTGAACCACTGCCGGTGGAACGTACGGAACAGGGCTACCGGACGGTCCTCGACCCGGCCGCCCTTATCCGGATCGTAGGCATCGCCTCCGCCATGGGCGAGTCCTCGCTCGGCGTTTGGCTGAAGATCCCGTATGTGGAGGGTTATGCCGACGTGGTTCGGGCGACCACTTTGCCCATTCTGATGCTGGGTGGCGAATCCCGGGAAAACCCGCTGCCCACTTTGGTCCAGTTTGAACGGGGCATGGGGGCGGGGGCGAACGTCCGCGGGGCTTTGGTGGGCCGCAACATCCTGTATCCCGGCCGTGATGATCCTGCCGCGGTGGCGCTGGCCGTCTATCGCATTGTTCATCAAGGATACTCGACCGCCCGGGCGATAGATGAACTCCGTTCCTACCGGGATGCGGATCTTGACCGGTGGAAGCCCCTGCTGGATCGGGAGGTCGGGAATTGATGGCCGGTCCGCCCGACCGATCAAGGGAGATGCTGGGGAGATGCTGGTGGTAGGCCGCGCCGGGCAGGCGGTGAGGCTGGCTTGACCGGCCAGGAGCGGCTGGAGCAGTGGGAGCTACGGTGGGAGAGGGGGCTTTCCGGCCGGCTCATCTGCGACCTGCAGGTGCAGGGGCCGCCGGCCTTCGCAAGCTACCTCGCCTTCTCCTTCCCGAGCTGGGAGTGGAGCCCGGTCATGCCGCCCCGGCAAGCCCCCTTCCACTGGGCAGTCTACGGGTTCTGCGGGGAGGGGGAGGACGGAGAAGACACCCTGGCTGCCCTGCTCAACGCTTTTCGCGGCCGGTATCTGGTGGAGGCAGGAAGCTACGGGCCCCTCGCGGCCGTGATGGCGCTCTTTCCCCACGGCGAATACCTGGGCGAGTTTCAGCCCACCCGCTGGGGAGCCTCCATCATGGCATCCAAGGGAAACCAGACGAGGGGCGCTTGGCAGTCCGCGGCAGTAACTGACGAAGAGTGGTGGTCGGAGCTGGGAAGCTTTCTTTCCGTACAGCCCTGGGCGGCTACGGTCCGGGGGGTAGCCGCCATACCTCCGGTCGAGCGACCGCCCGGCTACCCGGCTTCCAGTCCCTCCCTCGTCCAGCGCATGGCCGAACGAGCACGGACTCGTTACGGTTTGAAAGAGGTTACCCTTGTCCTTGACCTTGACACCCCGCAAAAACATGTGGCCGAACCGCGGCAGCGCTGGCTCAACCTGGAGCAGAAGTTTACCGTACCGGAGGACTTGCCGGAGGATCTGCAATCCAACACCATCCTCGTGCTCGACGACGTGCTCTCCACCGGGGCGACGTTGCGGCAGGCCGGCTACGCCTTGAAACGAGCCGGAGCGGCTTGCGTTGTCGCCCTCGCTTTGACCCGGGCCTATCCACACCATATCGCACTCAAGGAGGCTTTCTGACCATGCGAACCGCCCGTGATCTTTCCCGTCTCGCACTGCTCGTAGCTTTAGGCATTCTGCTACCGCTCTTTTTCCACCTCACCAACATTCCGGGGAAGGTATTCTTACCCATGCACCTCCCGGTCCTGCTGGCCGGCTTCCTGCTGGGGCCCGTAGCCGGTCTCGTCGTCGGGTTGGTTTCCCCCCTGGTGAACTTCGTTCTTTCCGGCATGCCGCCCCTCTCTCCGCCGATCCTGCCGGTTATGGTGATAGAGTTGAGCGTCTACGGCCTGGTGGCCGGAGCCGGTGTCCGGGCCCGGCGGGTCGAGCACCTGTTCCTGGTTTTGGCGCTGGCGATGCTGGCCGGCCGGCTGGCCATGGGCCTGGCCATCTGGCTGGTCGGTCCCGCCTTCGGATGGCCCTTCCAGCCCTATCCGTACGTGGCCGGGGCGGTGGTCACGGGCTTGCCCGGCATCGTAATCCAGTTCGTCGTGATCCCTCCCATCGTTCGGGCCATCCGCCGCTTGTGGGGCCTGTAGTCCGGGCCGCGGTGGCCGGCCGTGCCTTGGGCCAGGGGCAGGGGCGTCTTGCTGCCGGCGACCCGGGTTTGGGGGCTATAGCTGCTCTTGCGGCTGCCGATGCATGGGAAGAGGAGCGTGCGCAAAAGGGGGCGCCGTCGTGTGAACGACTTGTTAGGCCTTGGGAAGGTGGGAAGGCGGCTCGCCTTGCACATTGGGGTGATCGTCCTCCTCGCGGTCGGGACCGCAGGTTACCTTCTTTACTCAGCCCTCAGCCTGAAGCGGGAACTCGCGGGAGCGCAGGCGAGCCTGGTCGGAGGGGAAGTTGCGGTAGCCGTGGCGGCCCTCATCGCGATACCGCTGGTAGGCATACTTGCCAGTGTGAACATCGCTCGCCGGGTGGTCCGGCCGCTGCGGCAGTTGCAAGCGCAAGCCGAAGCCCTCGCCAGCGGTGAGGTCGATCTGCGCCGGGAGCTGACCATCGACAGCGACGATGAGACGGGGCAGGTGGCCCGCGCCTTCAACCGCTTCATGGGTATCTTGCGGGAACTGGTGGGGCAAGTGACTCGTACCGCGACGGAAGTGGGCGCCACGAGCGAGCAGCTGGTTGCCTCTTCTGAACAGTCCGCCACCTCCACGCGGCAGATCAGCGACGTGGTCGAACAACTTGCACAGGGTGCCCAGGAGCAGTCGAACAGCGCCCAGTCGACCCACGAGAGCATGCAACGGCTGGACGCGGCCATCTCCCGCCTGGTGGGCATCGTCAAGGAACAGGCCGGCGCCGCCGAGGGGAGCCGTGCTTTGATGGAAACGGTGGGGGAAGCGGTCAACACCCTCCGGGAATCGACGCAGAAACTCGCCGATGCCTCAGCGGAGGCGTCCGAGTCAGCCCTTCACGGCCAGCAACGCGTAGCCAACACCATCAGCGGCTTCAGAGGTATCAGCCAGGCGGTGGAAGAAGTAGCCGTGGCGGTACGTGAGCTTGGCAGCCGCTCGGCCAAGATCGGAGAGATCATACAGGTCATCGACGAGATCGCCGACCAGACCAATCTCCTTGCCCTCAACGCGGCCATCGAAGCTGCCCGGGCCGGCGAGCACGGCAAGGGGTTTGCCGTCGTCGCCGACGAGGTACGGCGCCTGGCCGAAAAGTCCCGGCAGGCTACCAAGGAGATAGCGAGCATCATCCAAACCATGCAGCAGAGTGTCGCTACCGCCGTGGCCAGCATGGAAAAGGGAAACGAAGCCGTTGCCCAGGGCACGAGCCTGGTCGAGGACATGGGGACGGGCTTTGAGGACATTGCGCGGGCGGTGCGCGAAACCGACCAGGCGGTGCAGGCGATCCAGGACGCCCTCGAGGGAATCGTGGGTGCTACCCGGAAAGTCGAGGAGACCATGGGACGCCTCGCGGTCCTCGCCGAGCAGAGCCGGGAGGCCACGGAAGAGATGGCCCGGAGCGCCGGAACCGTTCGCCAGGCGATCGAGACGATCGCCGCGGTGACGGAGCAGAGTGCGGCGGCGGCCGAGGAAGCTTCGGCATCCACGGAGGAGGTACATGCCTCCGCGACCAGCGTGTCCGAAGCGGCCCGGCGCCTGGCGGGTATGGCGGAGACCTTGCAGCAGCTAGCGAGCCGCTTTCGGGTCTGATAGCCGGTATCGAAGAAAAAGCTCGCTTTCCACCCGGAAAACCGAAATCAGTTGGAGCTCGACGGGAGGCCAGAAGGGCTCTCCTTCGACCAGGGAGAGGTTGAGGAGCATGTTGCCCCCAGCCTTTCTAGTGTCCGTAGTGGCCCCGGCAGCGTCGCGGCGATTGTGACCGCTTCCTGCCAGTCGCGGAGCCAGGGTGAGGAAGAGCTCATCCACGGCCCCCGCGGCCAGGAAAGCACGGTTCAAGTGCGGGCCTCCCTCGAGCAGCAGTCGACGCACTGCTTTCTCTTCTCCGAGCCGGCGGAGCACGGCCGGTAAGTCGTCCTCTGTCTCCCACACTTCGGCTCCTGCTTGTCGCAACGCTTTGAGCCTGTCCCCGGAAAGGCGAGGAGCCACGACCAGGGGAGGCCGGGGCGCGCCGGTGAAGAAGCTCGCCTCCACGGGCAACCGGCCGCTACGGGTGAAGACCACCGCGAGGGGCTGGCGAGTCTCGCGCGGTTCGGCCCAGGGGTAGTAGGGGCTCTGCCGAACGGTCTCGGCCCCTCGCGCCACCGCGTCGAAATGGGTTCGGAGTCTTTTCATCAGTGTTCGATCAACGGGACTGCCGATCCGTTCGGCCACCGGCTTCCCTTCCCGGCTCAAGGTCGTGCGGCCGTCCACCGTGCTCACCATATTGATCGCTACATAGGGACGGCCGGGTGGGGGGGGAGGAAAGACGAGATCGTCGTAAAAGGTGGGGAGGCAAGGAGGGGCGGTGTCCGTGGCCTGGCCTGGCATGTGGTGTTCCTCCTGACCCGGAATCGTGGCCTGCATCTCCATCAAAATGTGGCCCGCATGAGTTAGGACCGTCATCAGTTTATAGGTTCGCGAGGTGTTAGCCTTTCTCCTTTGCGGGTAAGTTTCGGCCCGGGTTAGGGGCAAGCTCTTAAAGAAAAAGCTCCCTCTGGCCAAGGCGAAAGGAGTTGCCGGATGCCTGGGTTTGTCTTCGAGCCTTCGGAACGTAGCTTCGTAAACCGCCTCGCTCCCGGCCGCTGGCTCATCCGCTTTCGCACGGTGAGCGAGACGGAGGCTGCCGTCACCGGGGTCTCCCTGGTCGTTCGCCCGGGTGAACCCGCCGAGCAGCCGGAGCAGGTCGAGGTCGGAGGCCCTCCGCCCTTACTCCGTTACCCGCTTGTTCTCATCGATACGGACGCCGGGAACGGAAGCGTCACCGCCTTTTGGGAGGCGATCGTCGAGCTCAAAGAGTGGGCGGCCTCCTACCAATTTGTGGCTGAGGCGGGCACCCGGCTTTGGGCCATCGGCCCGGAGGGGCAAGCTCTGCTCGCCACGGCCACCTCCCCGCCCTGCCTGCCGGAGGTGGGCTGGTATTCCTTGCGGGAGACCTGCCAACCGCTGTATCCGGTGGTGCCGTGGACCCAGGAGGCGGTCGTATACCAGATATTCCCAGACCGCTTTGCCAACGCCGACACCAAGAACGATCCGCCCGGGACGACTCCCTGGAACGGGCCCATCCGCCCCGATACCTCGAGGCAGTATTTTGGGGGCGACCTGGCCGGAATCCGCCAGAGACTCCCCTACTTGAACGAGCTGGGAGTGACGGCGCTCTACCTGAACCCGATTTTCGCCGCCTCCAGTTCACACCGGTACGACACGGTGGACTACCGCCGGATTGATCCCTCCCTTGGGACGCTGGACGATTTCCGCGCCCTGCTGGACGATGCGCACCGGATGGGGATACGGATCATCCTCGACGGGGTCTTCAACCACGTGGGCACGGGCTTTTGGGCCTTTCAGGACGTCTGCCGGCGGGGAGCGGCCTCGCCGTACGTGGACTGGTTCTACATCCACTCGTTTCCGGTGCGCCCTGATCTCGGTAACTACGAGTGCTGGTGGGGGATTCCGTCCTTGCCCAAGCTGAACGTCTCCCACCGGCCCGTCCGGGAACACCTCCTCGAGGTCGTGAGGTATTGGACCGCGTTCGGTATCGACGGTTGGCGTCTCGACGTCCCCAACGAGATCCAGGTGCTGGGCTTTTGGGAGGAATTCCGCCAGGTGGTCAAGAGCATCAACCCCCAGGCCTACATTGTGGGGGAGATCTGGAGGCCCGACCCCAGCTGGCTGCAGGGTGATCGGTTCGACGGGCTGATGAACTACCCTTGGGGTCTGGATGCCCTCGTACCGTTTTTCCGTAACGAGCGGGGCTGGACGCCGAGCCGGCTACGCTCCGTCATCCGGCATCTTCTCTGGGCTTACCCGCCGCAGGCGCTCGCGATGATGTTCAATGTGGTGGACTCGCACGACACGGACCGGGTTCTCTCCCTGCTCGGGGGAGGCAACCTGGGTGAGAAACCCCGCCCCGAGGCGGTGGCAAGACTCAAGGCGCTGGCCGCGGTGCAGTTTACCCTTCCGGGTGTACCCGTGATCTACTACGGGGATGAGCGCGGCATGCTGGGGGAAAAGCGTGACAACTGGGATGCCCAGCGGGCCCCCGTCAACTGGCAGGAGCGCAATGAGGAACTCTTCCAGTGGTATAAGAGACTGATCCAGATCAGGAGAACCCATCCTGCCCTGCGCGGCAGCCGCCTCACCTTCGTGCTGGCGGACGACCACACCGGAGTGCTCGCCTTCCGGAGGCCGGATCCTCGCGACTTGGAAAACCCGGCGAGCGGGCTCTTCACTGCCACTACGGCCCGGGACGAACCTACCCGTTCCTTTTTGCCGCTGCCCGAAGTACCCGGAGGCTACCTGGACCTGCTTTCCGGGAAGCGGTTCTACAGTGAGCCCCGCGGTGTACAGATGACTTGGAATGGCCCGGCCACCGTGATTTTACAGGCGACCCAACCGTGAGCGCGTTGCCCGGCCGCCTCCAAAGCGTGTAGAATGAAAAAAATCCGGGCCAAGCTTGGCACAGGGTGGGGTAATCCTGATGGCTATGGACGAAAAGCACGTCGAGGTGGTCGAACACCTCATCTGTCGCACCAGCGACGAGCTCCTGCAGAGCCCGGCTTTTCGCCGGGTCTTGCTGCGCTTCCTTCGTTCCCTGGAACGCCGGAGCTCTCCCCTGCTGGCCGTGATGGACCCCTTCCGATTCCCCGGCGCCGGGGCGGCGGAAGGGCAGCGGGAGACCGGCGGGGCATACGCCGGAGAGGGACCGGGGGAGGAGACGGCGGTTCGTTCCGACGGGAGACTGGTGGTCACCGCCACCTCGGGCGTTCCGTACGATCTCGATGGTTTCATCCAGCTTCTTCAGCTCCTCGTTCACAAGCGGGCGGAAGACATCCGTATGGCGGTGCCGGCCTTTGCCCGCCGGTTGCCCGATACTGCGGTCTTTCACGATTTTGTCGAGGAGCTCTACGATTTCTGGCGCAAGCACGAACGTTTCCTGATCCTGGAGGCCAACCCGCGGCAGGCTAACGCGGAGCAGCACCGGCAGTTCATCCAGCTGAACGAGGAGTTCAAAGCGGTGGTGCTGGAGACCTACCGTAAGATCTCCGCCAACCTGACCGGGCGGCTTCCTCAGGTGTACCGGCAGCTACCTTGTGGCGCCGGCGTGGGCTTTCTGGTCGGCCCGGTGGAGTGGGTTGTTCCCGGTGAGCACTACCGTAAGCTTGCCAGCATACCGTTCATCCAAACCACGGTGATCGAACCACCCCTGGTTTACTACCCCAAGCGCAACTTCCGGCGGGGAAGCTTCGAGCCGCTCTCTGCCAACCCGCTCCCGCGGGTGCGGATCGAGCCCTCGCAGTGGCTTTGTTACCCGGCGTGGGTGGGAGACCTCTCGATCTTCATCTTCTTCCACAAGCGCTACATGGCGCTGGCCGCAAGCCTCTCCAACCTCTTCGAACTGGCCGCACCGGGCCAGGTGGAGGGGCGCAAGCCCGACGGGATTCTCCTTTTTGGGGTCGATCCCGAGGTGTTACCCGACAACCCCACGATGTACTACGAGGATCCCGACACGGGCGTGGTGGTAGGGCTGGTCGCCCGTTCCGATGAGGTGGACTACTTCGGTTACTTCAAGAAAATGACCCTCACCCTGCACAACGTCATCTGCATCGAACGCGGGTATCTGCCGGTACACGGAGCGATGGCCCGAATCCTGCTCCGGGCCGGGGGTGAGGCGAATGTCATCCTGGTGGGAGACAGCGGAGCCGGCAAGTCGGAGTCGCTGGAAGCCTTCCGGGTGCTGGCGGGGGAGTACTTGCGGCAGCTTACGGTCGTGTTCGACGACATGGGTTCGCTGCGCTTGCGCCCGCCGGCGGAAAACGGGCCGGCGAGCGGGCGGGCAGGAGGGTCGGCGGGAGGTGAGACCGGCGGCCGGGTGATCGCGGTTGGCACCGAGATCGGTGCTTTCGTGCGCCTGGACGACCTCGAACCGGGGTTTGGTTACGCGGAGATCGACCGCAGCATTTTCATGAACCCGCACAAGACCAACGCCCGTTTGGTAATCCCGATCACCCGTTACGACCAGGTGGTTGAGGGAGTGCCGGTGGACATGTACCTGTACGCCAACAACTACGAGCCGGTGGATGAAGAGCACCCGTATCTTGAGGCCTTTACCGACGTGGAGCGGGCCTTAAAGGTCTTCAGTGCCGGGGCTCGGATGTCGAAGGGAACAACGGACGAAGAAGGACTGACCCACACCTACTTTGCCAATCCTTTCGGAGCGCCGCAAAAGCGGGAGAAGCACCATGTCCTGGCCCGGCAGTACCTCGAGCGGATGCTGGCGACGGGGGTCGTGGTGGGGCAACTCCGTACCCAGCTGGGCGTGCCGGGTTACGGGCTCCGGGGCCCGGAGGCAGCCGCCCGGGCGCTCTTTGAGTTCATAACCCGGCGAGCGGGCGCGACCGAGCCTGCCCGGCGGTAACCCCCTTTACTCGCCCCGAGCGGGTGGCCCGGGGCGAGCAAGGGGTGCACTCAGGCTCCTGCGCTCCTGCTCAGGGTTTGATGAAGACGTGGTTTCCGATGACCACGGTTACCGGCTGGCGTACCACCCAGCTCGTAGGGCTGACTTTGGCCGGGTTATAGAACCCGGTGGCCCCGAGGCTCGGGTCGTGCCCGCTCAGCGCGACTTTCACTGCCTCCAGCGAGAGCGCGGAGGCCGGCTGGTTGATCAGGCCGTTCATCACGGGCTCGTACTGGTAGTACCCGTTCACCTTCTGGTAGATGATGCTCGGTATGGACTTGGGGTAGCGAGGGTCCTCCAACCGGTTCAGGACGGTGGCCGCTACCGCCACCTGGCCCTCGAAGGGCTCGGCGCCGGCTTCGGCGTGGACCAGCCGGGCCAGCAGGTCCCGGTCATTCCAGCTGAGCGATAACCGGGGCGAGGACGGGGCACGGCCGTCCGGCGTGCTTCCAGGAGGCTCCGTACCGGTGGCAGGGATGACAAGCACCTGCCCGGGGTAGATGAGGGAACTGCTGAGGCCATTGGCCGCCTGGATGGCGGAGGCGCTGGTGCCGAAGCGGCGGGCGATCAGAAACAGCGTGTCCCCGTACTGCACCGTATACCGCGTTCCACCTGGAGCCCCCGTACCGCCACTGTTTCCGCCGGGTGTGGTGGCTTGCGGAATCACCAGCACCTGGCCCGGGTAGATGGTGTCGCTCCAGAGCTTGTTGGCCGCCTGCAGCTGGGAGACGGAGATGCCGAACCGCCGGGCGATGAGAAAGAGGGAATCTCCCGTCTGAACCGTATACCTTGTGCCGGTGGCCGGCGCTGGGGGAGGTGCAGGGGTCGACGGCGAATCCGGGATCGTGATCACCTGCCCGACCTCGAGGTAGCCATCCCAGTTGTTGTTCACCCGCTGCAAGGTGGCCAAAGGCACGCCGAAGCGCTGGCTCAACTTGAAAAGGGTATCACCCGGGCGCACCGTGTAGGAAAAAGCTTCTGTCGGTCTGGCGGGACCGAGCACGCTGAGAACGAGCATGAACAGAGTAAAAACGGCAATGGGCGAGAAGGAGTGGCGTCGAGTGGGAAACAACGTCAGATACTCCTTTCCCTTGAGTCTGGTTTCGGCCGGCCGCTCCTCTCTGGCCAGGTAGAGAAGGGTAAGAGTTTAGACGACGATGGCCACACGGTTGGATCTGCAGGTTGATAGGTAGAAATCGGCAAGGACGATTGGATTCGTACAAACCAGTGAAATAACGATCAAGAACGGTAACGGCCTTGTGCTGTCGTTAATTGGCGGTTATGCTGCCTTTTCCTGCTGGAAATTTCCGTCGAAGGTTGGTGAACTGGTTGCCCAAACCAATCCGGGCTCTTTTGGTGTTTGGCACCCGGCCGGAAGCCATCAAGATGGCACCTATCGTACAAGCAATGCGCAAGTCGGAGCGCTTTGCCCCAATTGTGGCAGTGACAGGCCAACACCGGGAAATGTTGGACCAGGTGCTTGATCTCTTCGGCTTGGTACCAGACTACGACCTAAACTTGATGCATCCGGGCCAAAAGTTGGGAGAATTGACGGCCCGGGTCCTCACCGGGCTCGAACCCGTCATCGAACGAGAGCGCCCGGATTGGGTACTGGTACAAGGTGATACGACTACCGCGTTCGCGGCCGCCCTCGCGGCGTTCTATGCGCACGTACCCGTAGCCCACGTGGAGGCGGGCCTCAGGACCCGGACCATATGGCTACCCTTCCCGGAGGAGGCCAATCGAAGGTTGATTACGCGGCTTTCTTCCCTGCATTTTGCTCCCACCCGGCGGGCCGCGGCCAATCTGCTGGAGGAGGGAGTGCCGGAGGAAACGGTTCACCTGACGGGAAACACGGTGATCGATGCCCTCTTTACCGTGCTCAACGGGGTGCTCGGCAGGAGCAGTGCCGCGGAGGTGGCAGCCGCGCTGGCCGCGCCGCCGGCCGGCGCCCGCCGCATGATCCTGGTAACCACCCATCGCCGTGAGAACTGGGGTGAGCCCCTTGGTCGCGTGTACCAGGCGATCCTCGACATCCTGGAGCAGGTGCCGGACGCCTGGGTTCTTTTCCCGTGCCATCGCAACCCGGTGGTACGAGAGCTGGCCAAGGCGGTGCTGGAGGGCCATCCCCGGGTGCGGCTCACTGACCCCCTGGACTATCTCTCTTTCGTGGAAGCCCTGCGGGAAGCTACTTTGGTCCTCTCCGACTCCGGGGGAGTGCAGGAAGAAGCCCCCGCCCTGAACAAGCCCGTACTGGTGCTGCGGGACGAGACCGAACGGCAGGAAGCTATAGAGGCCGGAACGGCCAGGCTGGTGGGTACGGATCGGAAGCGGATTGTGCAAGAGGCGGTGCGGCTTTTGACCGACGAGCGGGCGTACGCGCAGATGGCCGACGCCGGCGGAAAGCACAACCCCTTCGGCGACGGCCATGCCGCAGAAAGGATCCTGGCCGCCCTCCAAGCGTTCACGCCGGAGATACCGGCGGGCTGAGCAGCTGCACGACCCGGTCCCCCGGCACCACCTGATGGGCCTGGCCGGGGGTGCGGCTTGAGCGGCCGACCGGCCCGGGCGGGGTTGAGCTTTGCCCGAACCGGCTTAAGCAGGTGGAGCCGGAGAGCGCCAGGCAGCGATTTCGGCCCAGACGCCGGGATCCTCCTGCCCCAGGGACCAAAAGGCGACACCGGCCAGCCGGAAGCGATCGGCCAGGGGAAGGCGGCGGGCGATGGAAGCCGCATCGTCGTAATATACGACGTGCTCCAGGCCATCTTCACCCCGGAAATGGAAATGCCGGCACAGCCCGTCGAAATCCCAGGACTTGAAGGTGCCGTGCTCTTGCCGGAGCCGTTCCGCCTCGGCGTACGGCACATAATTCCCCTGCACCGTCTTGCCTGTTTCATCCACGGCCCAGTGGTAGCCGTAGAAGGGTAGGCCGAGGACCACCTTTTCGGCCGGAACGAGATGCGTGGTATACTCCAACACCTCTTCGAGCCACCAGGCGGGGCCGACAGGGCCGGGAGGGCCGCCGCGCCAGTGGTAGTCGTAACCCATTACGATGAAAAGGTCGACCAGAGACCCGAGGGCGGCATAATCGTAGGGTTCTGCCCAGGAAAGAGCGGTGGCCTCGGCCTGACCGGTAGGGGGCCGCTTCTGGGCGACTACGTCTACGGTGACGAGCTTGCCCTGGGGCCGCAGGCGGTCGGCCACGCGGGCGACGAAGGCTGCGTACTCGGATCGAAAGGCCCACGGGCCCTCGAAGTCGAGGTTGATGCCGTCCCACCCGTTATCCATAACGAGCTGGGCGAGGCGATCGGCGGCCTCCCGGCGCTTGGCCGGGTCGCAGAGGATGGCCGCCGCCGACTCGGCCGAAAAGCCCTGGTTGACCACGAGGGGGACGCAGAGGACACCCTTGGCCCGGGCGGTCTCGGCGACCTGGCCGATATCCGGTTGTTCAGCCCGGTGGATAGACCCGTCGGGCGCGATGGCAAGCCCGGTGGGACTGATGTGGGTGATCTGGCCCGCATGCTCCTCAAAGGACGCCCGGCCCTGGTTACCCGGAAGCCAGGGGAAGACCACTTTGGACACCGCGATATCTCCTTTCTGGCGGCACACCGCTGGCCGCGGGGTTTTCCGGCCCGCTCTCCATCGGGGCGCCGGTTTTGCCGGGGGCGAGCCCCGGTCGAGACGGCCCTCCAGGCTCAAAGACCCTTTTCCCCTGTTCGTGGTCGAGTAGCCCTTTCCTCCTCAGCGCCGGTCCGGCTCGGTTTTTTGAGCAGACCGGCCGGCCTCGACAGGCTACGGCGGGCTACGACGGGCTACGGCGGGCGGCGGCGGGGTAGGCCGGGGAGGCCCGTCAGCGATCCCCCGCATCAGAGGATTTTTTCCAGGAACTGGCGGGTCCGCGGCTCTTTGGGTTGGCGGAAGAACTGCTCCGGTGTTCCTCGTTCGATGATCCGGCCCTCGTCCATAAAGATCAACCGGTGGGCAACCTCGCGCGCGAAGCCCATCTCGTGGGTCACTACCACCATGGTCATGCCTTCGTGGGCGAGGTCCTTCATCACGTCCAGCACTTCCTTAATCATCTCGGGGTCGAGTGCCGAGGTGGGTTCGTCAAAGAGCATCACCTTGGGGCGCATGGCGAGACTGCGCGCGATGGCAACCCGTTGCTGCTGCCCTCCGGACAGTTCATCCGGATAAGCGTTACGCTTCTCCGGTATTCCAACCTTCTCCAGGAGGGCCATGGCCAGGGCCTCGGCTTCGGACCGGGACATCTTGCGGACCTTGATGGGGGCGAGGACGATGTTTTCGAGCACGGTCTTGTGGGGGTAAAGGTTGAAGTGCTGGAAGACCATCCCGACCTCTGCCCGTACCTTGGTAATGTCAACCTTAGGGGAGTGGATGTCTAACCCGTCGACGACTATCTGGCCGGACTGGATGCTTTCCAGCCGGTTGATACAACGAAGGAGGGTGCTCTTTCCCGAGCCGCTCGGGCCGATGACCACCACTACCTCGCCCACGTTGATGGTCTCGTCGATCCCTTTTAAGACGTGCAGGTGCCCGTAGTACTTGTGAACGTTCCGCAGCTGGATGATGGGCGAGCCTGCCGCCGTTTTACCGTTCAACACTGCTTCGTGACCCCTTTCCGCCGTTCCATGGGCGGTAACCCGCCCTTGCCCTGCAGGCTTTTGACACCTTCCGACGGTTGGGAGCGCTTCGCCCGCTGGAGGCAAGTTCCTGGCTGAAATCCCACGCGTACCCGGTATAGAAGGAGGATTCCGAACCGGGCCGTCGAACTCAGGTTGCATTATTATTCATCTCTTACCACAAAGGAGGAACCTAGGCAATGAGAAAAGCAGGTATCCTGGCGGTGATTCTTCTGCTGGCGCTGGTTACGGCTATGCCTGCCCTGGCCGCCGGGAAGCTGCGCGTGGCCACCGACGCCACCTACCCGCCTTTCGAGTTCATCGACGAGAACAAGGCGTTCCAGGGCTTTGACATGGACTTGATCCGGGAAATCGGCCGGCGGCTGGGCATGGAAGTGGAGCTCATCAACGTGGCCTGGGACGGGCTGCTTCCCGGCCTTCTGGTCGGGCAGTACGACCTGGTTATCTCGGCCATGACCATTACGGACGAGCGGGCCCAATCGGTAGATTTCTCCGACCCCTACTTCGCGACCGGCCAGGTCATCCTGGTACGCAAGGGAACGACCGACATCAAACAGCCGTCGGATCTCAAAGGGAAAGTGGTGGCAGTTCAGATCGGTACCACCGGCCAGTTCGCGGC